>JAZNOP010000033.1:0-48877 GCA_045580875.1 Acutalibacteraceae bacterium | reverse complement strand
TGCAGTCAGGGCAATCGAGAGACTTATCCTTTATTGCGATAAACCTTGCCACCGAGCAGCGCAGCTCGAGACTGTCAGCAAAGCGGTAGGTGTGCTCACGGGTGCTGATCACAGCTCTGCCGTTTTCGGCGCGGTAATAATCTGCCTTGCCGAATGCGTCCGCATCAGTATAGCGGCGGCTGAGCATCAGGTCGGTGATATAATTTTCGCCGTAGTAATCCTCTGCGCTGAATACCGTCACCCACTCGGCCACGCAGATTCCCCCAAAGGTGCGTCCGGCATCAGCCGGAGAAATAACCTTCACACCGCCGGCATCAATATCGCAGGCTGTAATAAGAATAAGTGAGCAGTTGGGATAATTCTGTCGGTCGTAAGCTGCGATAATACGCTCGGCATCCTCTTTGGTGTCAGCCTTTCCGATTATCTCAACCATAGGAATGTAAGGAAGAATCTCGTCAGCGGCCTGCCCATAGACCTTCCGTACAATATAAGCCAGACGATCCTCGTAAAGATGCTCACTGAGCACACGGCGAAGGCAGAGCAGGCGAAGCTTGCGCATGGTCTCTTCATCTGAGCAGTGCTGCCCGAGTCTTGCAGCAAGGGTTGCGGCATCGTCGGTGGAGATGGTCAGGTCACCGAAAAGATTGGCGAGACCGCGGGAGAAATTGCCCACAACAATGGTGTTGGATGCGAAAAGCTCGAAGACACGGCGGGCAAACATGGTCTGCGACTGGGAGATGGAGTTCATGTTTACGCCGTAGTTGTAGCCCTTATAGGCGATATCTATCTCGGAGGGATCAAGGCTGCCGAGAATGTTGTCGTTGTAGCGCTCGGGAAAAGCGTGTTCAGGACGTGCGTTTCCATAGTTGCGGTCGTAAATATCAAAACCCTTGGTGCGGTCGAAGACATCGGCAAACTCGTCGAAAACGCGGCAGCGCTGGGGATAATTATGATAGTATGCGCCGGCGAAGCAGAAGCGATCACGGCGGGTGTATTTTTCTATGGGATTATGAATAGCCGGCTGTGCGGCGAAGTGCAGCAGATATACGTTGTCGTGTCCGAAACGGGTCTTGTATTTCTGAACACAGTCGATTTCGGTGGTGAAGACAAAGTCCGCCATCTGTGCGGCGGCGAAGAATGCATCGTAATGCACAGGGTCTTCCTTTGTCCAGAAGACTACCGGAATGCCCTTGAGACGGCAGTGTCCGGTCAGAGCGTACAGCTCCTTGCCGGCATGAGCCACCTTGCGGTACCACAGATTATCCTTGCCCTGCCATGCCGACTCGATGAAGAGCATATCAGGCGAAAAGCTGTCTATCTCGTCGCGCCAGTTGTCAGGAGTGAGCTGGAGAAGCTGGCATTCAGGCGAGAAGCAGTCATAGGAAAACCTGTCCATTATGCAGGCAACGCGCAGGTCGCTGAGTTTATTCACACGCAGGCTGAAGCTTCCGGCAGAACGGGGCTTGAGCTTCTCAGCCGGGCGGTGAAATGCCGGCATGGAGGCGCTTGCGGCGCGCCCTTTTACCCTGTGCCATATTGTCCACAGCTTTTTCGCCGCGCGACCGGGCACAGAGGAGGCAAATTCAGTATTCTGCTTGAGCTGGCGGCGCTTCTTTTCGCTTTCCTCCAGCTTCTGGCGCAGACGGGTTTCCTCCTGACGGAGCATCTCGGTCATGCGCATCTGTGCCTGCAGTTCCTTTTCTGTCTGAGCAAGCTTCTTCTGAAGCTCAGATTCGGTTTCGGGTGCGGTGATTTCAGCCTGTACTTTATCTTTTGTACTGTTCATGCCATCGCACAATCCTTTCTTATGTGAATATGTATGAAAGATGATGAAATATATACCATCATAGTATGAATGCGAATGAAAGGCGTTATCCCGACGCCGTCAGATGCAATATCTGAAAGTGAGGTCGGAAACAGTGGATTTACCCTAAATATATATTATACATCATATCGGAGAAAAAGTGAAGATGTAAAATAACGGGAAAACAAAACACGGCACAGGCGCCGCGCTGACACCTGTGCCGCATGAATAGAATTGGCGGAGTTTAACCTGATTAATCTTTGGGAAGCACAACAGAGAAACAGCTGCCGTCTCCGATGATGCTGCTGACCGAAATGCTGCCGCCGCTCAGCTCGACTATGCGTTTTGCCAGCGGCAGACCAAGTCCGTTGCCGTCGCCTGAGTGAGAGCGGTCACCCTGGTAGAATTTTTCGAATATCCGCTTTTTGGTTTCATCGTCCATGCCGCACCCGCTGTCCTCTATCTCGACTGCAACAGTGTCAAGCTGGTTGATGAGGCGGACATCTATCCTTCCTCCGTCGGGAGTGAATTTGATAGCATTTGTAAGCAGGTTCATCCACACCTCGTGCAGAAGCTCGGCATTTGCGAAAACCTCGGCTTCGTCCATATCGATGTTGATGTCGATGTGACGGCTGTTTATCTGAGGCATGAGGGTGACTATGCACTGACGTATCTGCTCGTCAAGCTGGATATCGCTCTTATCGGTGATTATCTCGGTGTTTTCAAGTTTTGTCAGGCGGAGGATATTTGTCGAAAGCCTTGACAGACGCTCGCTTTCGCTGACGATTATGTCAGCATATTCGCGGCGGTCATCATCGGAGATGCCTTCCTGCTGCAGCAGCGTTGCAAAGCCTTTTATCGAAGCGAGAGGGGATTTGAATTCGTGAGAGACATTGCTGGTGAATTCCTTCTGGAGCATTTCGATACGGGATAAATCGTGGGTCATGCTGTTGAAATTGCTGCACAGCCTGCCCATTTCGGCATTGCGGGGAACTTCGACTCTGACGCCGAAATCGCCCTTCGCAACCTTTTCTGTAGCGCTGCACAGCTCACGTATCGGCTTGAGAAAACGCTTTCCGGCAAAGGCTGAGATAAGCGTTCCGAGCAGTATTGCGGCAAAAACAGCAGTAAGCACAGAGACGACCGTCATCATCAGTATTCCGGCAGTCGGGAAGAGGGAAACCTGATAATATTCACCGTCATGGGCGAAATAGGTGGTTACCGTCGGCAGAAGCCAGTGGTCCTCTATTACGGTCTCTCCGGCATCAAGCTTATCAATATACTTATCAATGAGGATACTGCTGCGGTCAACCCTGTGTACGCCGTATATTTCGTAAGAGGCAATACTCAGACTTTCGTTTATAACTGAACCGTCGTTTTCTGCCATCTGGGCGAGCATCTGAGTTATCTCGTTCTCACTGCGGCTGAGCTGGCGGTCAAACTGAAAGTTTATAAAGAAGAAAATTGCTGTTGACGCAATTAGTGTGGAAATGAGCATTGTTATGAAAAAATATGTAACGAAGCGAAGGCGCATATTTTTATTGAACATTTGCCGGTCGAGCTCCTTTCATTGCTGCTGGGTGCGGATAATCGTATGGCAGCATTATTTTCTGACCGCTTTGTAGCCGAGTCCGCGTATGGTGACTATCTCGAAATCCTTGCAGTCTTCATAGCGTTCACGCAGGCGGCGGATATGAACGTCGACAGTGCGCTCGTCAACATCGGTGTCCATGCCCCATATTTCGTCAATGAGCTGCCGGCGGGTGAAGATGACATCGGGATAGGAGAGCATCATGAAAAGCAGATAGAACTCCTTTTTCGGCAGAGTTTCGCTCACGCCGTTCTGAGTGACCGACAGAGCATTGTAGTCGAGCACGACATCGCCGATAATCAGGCGGTGTTCGTGAGCTATCTGAGCACGGCGGAGAAGAGCGCCGACACGCAGCACCAGTTCTCCGATATCGAGCGGCTTGACCATATAGTCGTCAATGCCGAGAATGAAGCCGCGGCGCTTGTCCTCAAACGATTCCTTTGCGCTGACGATGAGGATAGGCAGGGTGAAATTTGCGGAACGGAGAGCATCGACAAGCTGATAGCCGTCCATGACCGGCATCATTATATCAGTGATGACGAGGTCTATCTGCTCGCTGTCGAGCATATCGAGCGCCTGTTTGCCGTCGAAAGCGGGAACGGCGTTATAGCCATTCTGGCGCAGAGAAGCAGATATGAGGCGATTCTGATTGCGGTCGTCCTCAACGACGAGAATGTTGAACATGGCGGTACCTCCATGAAGCATGATTTGATAATGAGATTATACGGACACAATATTAACCGATTATTATGGCATATTCAACATAATGATACATTATGCGCCTGCTCGATGCAAGGAGAGGGCGCTATAAATTTTGGTTTAGCGTACTAGTTTGATGGCGCAATTTAAAGCCTTCCCCTTGAGGGGAAGGTGGGCGGCTTGCCGCCCGGATGAGGTGTAGAGCACGAAGTGCTCGTGCCAACATCGCATATCGATGCCATTTTTAACGACCGCGACAGGCGCGGTCTACACCTCATCAGTCACTTCGTGTCAGCTCTCGCTGCGGCTCGGTCACCTCGCGGCTCTGACGTCCACTGGACGTCATTCACTACCGCTCGGCCGCTTCGCTAACTCCTCAAGGAGAAGCCTTCCGATGCTGTCGCAACTCTTCCTCCGCTAAACCAAAATTTATCACACCATAATGCTGCTCCGTATAAACAGCACAAAGCCGCCCTGCCGGGGGATTACCTCAGCAGGGCGGCTGTAATTTATTGCGTTTATCGCACAGTCAGGCGATTACAGACGGATAACGATGTCATTCTCGTCCTTGAGCATATCCACAGCGATGCGGCAGCCTTCGATTGCGGTGCCGTTGACGGTGCAGGCAGCTACGCCGCCCTCGCGTCCGTCGGGATTCTCAACAGTGATGTGCAGCTTCTTGCCGCGGAAGACCTTGTCCATCTTCATGCCCTTCCACTCGGAGGGGATAGCCGGATTGATCTCGATGTAGTCAACGCCCGGACGGATACCGCAGATACCCTCGACGCAGCCGACCATAACGGTGGATGCAGTACCGGTCAGCCAGTGAACGTGGGAACGACCGGCGAAGGGAGAGTACTTGCTCTCGGTGAACTGACCGTGAGCGTACGGCTCAAGAATGCGGATCTCTGCCTTGTCATTCATGCAGGCGGGAGAGGACTCGCGGAAATACTCATATGCACGGTTGCCGTGACCCATGAGGGACTCAGCAAGAATGATCCAGCCCTGCGGCTGAGAGAAGATACCGCCGTTTTCCTTGGTGGAAGCGTTGAAGAGGATCATCAGAGCGCCGTCGAACTGGTGCTCTTTGTAGGGCGGGTCAAGCAGGCTTACGCCGTACGGAGTGTTGAGGATCTCGTGAACCTTCTCGAGAGAAAGCTCTGCCTGCTCCTTGGTTGCAACGCCGGAGATAACGCCCCAGGACTGCGGGTTGAGCCACATGCTTGCCTCGGGATCGTTCTTTGCGCCGACCAGCTCGCCGGTGTCGCGGATACCGCGGATAAAGCGGTCCTCGTCCCAGCAGAGGTTCTGAATTGTGTTGTAAAGATTCTCAGCCTTGCCGTCAAGGTAACCTGCGTACTCAGCGTCACCCTTCATGACAGCGTACTCGCGCAGGATCTTCATAGCCCAGTAGAGCTGCATTGCAACGAAGGTGGATTCGCC
The DNA here is from genome assembly GCA_045580875.1 of Acutalibacteraceae bacterium. Classification (GTDB taxonomy): domain Bacteria; phylum Bacillota; class Clostridia; order Oscillospirales; family Acutalibacteraceae; genus SIG598. Next base: position 43,340 of record JAZNOP010000033.1, on the reverse strand, counting down.
CTTCTCGCCCATACGCAGGCAGTCGTTCCAGTCAGCGTGGAGACCAGCCGGCATATCGTGTGCAGCCATGTGATTGAGGCTGAAGTCGATAGCTCTCTTAAGGTGATCGTAAACTGTGCCCTCGTCCTTGTTGGCGTAGGGGATAACCTCGTCGAGGTAAGCAATGTCGCCGGTCTCAGCGATGTACTTGCGTACGGTCGGGAAGAGCCACATTGCGTCGTCAGCACGGTAGTGGGGGTGACCGGTCTCGCGTACATAGGACTCATCGTCCGGAGTATCCTCGTGACCGGGATTGTGGGTGTACTTGACCAGCGGCAGACCTGCACCGTTGTCAACCTGAGCAGAGAGCATGAAGGTCAGCTGCTTCTTTGCCATTTCAGGATCAAGGTGGATTATACCCTGGATATCCTGAACGGTGTCGCGGTAGCCGAAGCCGTTTCTCTGACCGCAGTAGCTGAAGGAGGCAGCTCTCGACCAGACGAAGGTGATGAAGCACTGGAATGCGTTCCAGGTGTTGAGCATTGCATTGAAGTTCTCGTCAGGAGTCTCAACGCGGAAGTTGTCGAGCTTTGCGTGCCAGTAGTTCTTGAGTGCAGCGATCTCGCTGTCGACAGTTGCAGTGACATCAGCATAGCTTGCGATGATGTCCTGTGCCTGAGCAGGAGTCTTCTGACCGAGCATGAAAGCCATATCAACGCTCTGACCCGGCTGGAGCTCAACAGAGGTCTGCAGAGCGCCGCAGGGGTTGGAGTTGAAGTTGAGGGTGTTGGAGCACTTGCCGTTCTGGAGAGCAGCAGGCTTGCCGTAGCCGTTGTACATTCCGAGGAATGCAGCCTTGTCGCCGTCGTAGCTTGCTACGTCAGCACCTGCAAGACCAAAGAAGCGGAATGCAGCGGAGTTGCCGTTGACCTCGCTGTTGCAGTTCTCGTTGATGACCATGACAACGCGGTTGCCCTGGAAATAGGAACGGGTGATGAACTGGGTGTACTGCAGGTTGACCTGATCCTGCTCGTAGTTGCTGTCGGTGGTGAACTCGCAGTAGCCGAATACAGACAGACGGCGAACCTTGTCGCTGTTGTTGGTCAGGCGGAGTCTCCATACCTCATAGGTCTTGCCCTGAGGAACATAATAGAGAGCGCTGGAAGCGATGTTCTTGTAGTCAGCCTTGATCTCGGTGTATGCAGTACCGTGACGGCACTCGCTCTTGTACTCGTCGAGGGGCTTGCCTACCGGCTGCCAGGAAGCAGACCAGAAATCGCCGTCCTCCTCGTCGCGGATGTATATGTATCTTCCGGGGTCGTCGCAGTCGTTGAAACGATAGCGAAGAATTCTTCCCTTGGCACCGCTCTTTACAAAGCTGTAGCCGCCGGCATTGTTGGAAATTATTGCGCCGTACTCGGGATCGCCAAGGTAGTTTGCCCAGGGACCGGGGGTAGCGGGGTTGGTTATACAGTACTCACGTTTTGTCTCATCAAAATATCCGTATTGCATATCGACCTATCCTTTCTTGATTTGTCCGGAGGGTTTGTATTCCGGATAATGATAATATGATTTGCTGGAAACAGACAGCATACATTCCTATAATAGCATTTTGATTTTGCGTTTGCAATGCCGCATTGATATTTGCTTTTACAAAATAATATATTTTACATCATTAAAAAACATACATCAGTAATCGAGAATGACAGGAACGCGGTTTTCCTGTGAGAAAAGCACCGATTTATACATGACCGCAAAGGCGAATCTGACCAGTGACAGGGCATTGTATTCCGTATTCTCACCGGTTGAAATGTATTTTCCGTCCTTTACATAGCCGTCAGATGGGTAGCCCTCTTCTTTCAGCCAGCTGAGTATTGTCAGAGAGTCAGCCTGCCATGTCCTGCTGTTTATCGCCTGAAGCTCGGCAGACAGTGTTGCGGTTGAGCTTATTACTATCTGAGTGCCGTTTGGTACTCTGCCGTTGACGACATAGCAGTCATCGTGGGGCAGCCACCATTCAGCGTTGGAGAAAAGCGACCAGCTGCGCAGGGCTGAATCGTTCATGGCACGCTTTACAAGCTCGTGCTCAAACAGATCCTCGCCCTTTTTTACCGTCTCGGGGAAGGGCTCATCATAAATCAGGCAGGCGGCAAAAAGCAGGAGACACTCATAAGCAAGCCAGTCGGGCTTGTCGGTGTAATAGTCCTTTTCGTTGTTCTCCTCCCACGGCTGACAGCCAAGCTCAAAGGCTTCGCAAAGCTGCTGTGATATCTCACAGCTCCATGTTTCTGCTGCCTGCTGTATGGCACTGATGTCGGTTTCTGCATCGTCAGGATTTTCGTTCGGACGGAAGACCTGATAGCCGTATCCAAGCTTTTCAGCCATCTGCTGAGAGACGGTTTTCCAGCTCCGTGCGTAGTATCGGGTCACTGTTCCTGCGTATATATCAAGTCCCATAATGTTCTCCGGTGTTTTTCTGAAATTAACCTTTTGCCTCGAGCCAGTTTATGCCGATGTTTGCATCAGCGACAAGCTTTACCGAAAGCCGGGCGGCGCTCTCCATCTCCTCGCGGAGAATGGCGGCAGCCTGGTCTGCCTTTTCTGCCGGACACTCGACTATCAGCTCATCGTGTACCTGCAGGATAAGGCGCGCCTCGGGGCAGTCCTTCTTAAGTCTTGCAAATACCTTTACCATGGCGATTTTGATTATGTCGGCGGCAGTGCCCTGAATGGGCATATTGCGCGCGACACGCTCACCGAAGGAGCGCACCATGTGGTTGCTTGCCGCCAGCTCGGGCAGATAGCGGCGGCGTCCGTACATGGTCTGGACAAAGCCGTCCTTTGCCGCCTGAGCAACGACCTCCTTCATGAATGCCGCAATTGCCGGATAGCTCTTCATGTAGCCGTCAATATACGCCTGCGCCTGTTTTGTCGGCACACCGATATCCTTGCCGAGGGAGAACGCTGAAATGCCGTAGACAATGCCGAAGTTGACAGCCTTTGCCGCACTTCTCAGCTCAGGAGTGACCTCCTCGGGTGCGACACCGAAAGCCTGAGCGGCTGTTGTGCGATGGATATCAGCGCCGCTGTTGAAGGCATCGGTCATAGCCTTGTCGCCTGCCATGTGAGCCAGCACACGCAGCTCAATCTGGCTGTAGTCGGCATCGATGAGCACATTGCCCTCAGATGCGACAAAGAAGCGGCGCATCTCTCTGCCGAGCTCGGTGCGCACGGGGATATTCTGCAGATTGGGCTCGGTGGAGCTGATTCGTCCGGTGCGTGTTTCGGTCTGGTTGAAGGTGGTGCGGATTCGTCCGTCGGCTTCAATCTCCTTGATAAGACCCTTGCAGTAGGTGGAGTTGAGCTTTGCCAGCGAGCGGTATTCGAGTATCATGTCGGCAACAGGGTGCTTTCCGCGAAGTCCCTCGAGCACGTCGGCGTTGGTGGAATAACCGGTTTTGGTCTTCTTGCCGCCGGGAAGCTGCAGCTTGCCGAAAAGTGCTTCGCCCAGCTGCTTGGGGCTGTTTATGTTGAATTCATAGCCGACCTCTTCGCAGATGCTCTTTTCAAGCTGGGAAACCTTGCCCTCAAGGCTCTCACCGAAGGCGATTATGCTCTCGCGGTCGACCTCGAAGCCGGCGTTTTCCATATCAGCGAGGACTATCGCCAGCGGCAGCTCTATATCGCGCAGGAGAGCTGTCATGCCGCCCTTTTCAAGCGCCTGCTCAAGGGTGCCGCACAGGGCGGAGAAACGCACAGCATCGCGCGCTGTATCAAGAAATGCCGGCAGGTTGTTCTGCGATGCGCCGAGATACTGCTCTGTCAGACGAGAGAGAGAGTAATCGTTTGCTGAAGGGTTGGCGAGATATGCCGCCAGCATGGTGTCCATGGTGAAGCCCTCTGCCGCTGAGCCGAAGCCGGCAAGCAGATGGCAGAGTCCCTTGAGGTCGTGGGTTCGTTTTGCTATGCTGCTGTCAGCAGATACAGCGGTCAGATATTCCTCTGCTTCGCTGCCGCTGAGTACACACACCGACTCAGCGGTGCAGTACATGGCGCGCGTTTCGCCATTTTCATTGTACCACACAAAATCGGCACAGCCTGCCTTGCGCGAGGCTTCGATGCATTCAGCAGCCTTGCCGAAGGTGACTTCGACCGTCTTTTCGTCTTCCTGCTCCTCTTTCATTTGTACAGGAAGTTCAGAAGTTTCAGGAAGCTTCATTTTCTTGAGAAGTGAGAAAAGCTCGAGGTCGGTCATCAGCGCGCGCACCTTCTGAGCGTTAATCTCAGCAATTTTGTATTCAGCCGCCGCCGTCTCTATGGGAGCATCGCACTGTACTGTTCCGAGCCAGTAGGAGAGATATGCCGATTCGCGTCCTTCTTCGAGCTTTTTGCGTGTGCCTGCCTTGATTTCCGGACTGTCGATGTTTTCGTAAACACCGTCGAGCGAGCCGAATTTTGAGATGAGGTCGAGCGCGCCCTTTTCGCCTATACCCGGAACACCCGGAATATTATCGCTGGTGTCGCCCTGTATTGCCTTTATATCCTTGAGCTGCGGCGGCGCAACGCCGTATTTTTCCTTTACTGCAGCGGTGTCATAGGTGACCGCCTGCGGGTGACCGTCCTTTGTGGACAGCAGACGAACCGAAACGCTGTCGTCGACCAGCTGAAGGGTGTCGCGGTCTCCGGTTGCGATGACGCAGGTATCGCCTCTTCCGGCGCAGGCTTTTGCCAGTGTGCCGAGAATGTCGTCGGCCTCCCAGCCCTCGCAGGTGACTATCCGGTAGCCGAGAGCGGCGAGGATATCCTTGAGGGGCTGCATCTGACTTGCAAGCTCGTCCGGCATACCCTTGCGCTTTGCCTTGTAGCCGGAGTACTTCTGATGGCGGAAGGTCGGCGCGCGCATATCGAACGCCACAGCCACGCAGTCGGGGCGCACATCGCCCATTATCTTGTCGAGCATGGTCAGAAAGCCGTACACAGCGTGGGTGGGACGTCCGTCACGGGTGGTGAGCGGACGGACACCGTAGTAGGCGCGGTTTATAATGCTGTTGCCGTCGATGACGAGCATATTCATGGTCTGTCATTCCTTTCAGAGACATTGCTGCATTGGAAATAATTGAAGCAATATAATATAGTGTATATTGTAATAAATAAAAAAGTATGGTATGCTGATACGTAATGTTATTGTAACACAAAAATTGTATTCAATAAACAGTATTTTTCAGCGGAAGGGGTGGCGGCAGTGAAAAAGACGGGACGTATTGTCTTTGTTCTTATGATAATAGCTGTCATTGCCTTCTGTGTGATTTATTTTTCGTCGCCGGAGCGCGAGGAGGACAACCCGTTTATACCAATGCCCGAACAGACAGGGCAGACGGTGCGGCTGATTGAGAATATAACTTTTTCTGCCGATGAATACAGAATGAGCATCGGCGAGCAGCTCACTCCGCAGGCGGATATCCTGCCGGCAGAGCACAGCGAGACGGTCAGCTGGAGTACCTCCGACGAGAGTGTTGCACTGGTCGACCCTTTCGGCACAGTGACCGCCGCCGGCATCGGTGAGGCTTACATAACCGCCGCGGCGCAGAACTGTTCGGTCAGCATAAAGGTGACCGTTTCCGAGCCGCCTGACTGGCAGACCGAGGTGCGCATAGCCATCGAGAGGCTTGCCGATGAATGCGGCAGCTCGACTGCATATATTGATGCACAGCTTCTCTGCGAGCGGCTTTCGGGCAGCAGTACGCAGGAGACGGCGGTGCTGTATGAGCTGATGTCGTCGATTCTTGCCTATTCGTCGGGCAGCGGCTCACGTGAGCGGCTTATCGCGGCAATAGATGCCGCAGGAGCAAACGAGCTGTCATGCCTTACGGCGGCGAATGCCTGCTGGGCAAAGCACGAAACGCTGATGAGCGATGCGGTGCTGACATTTACCGGAGATGTCACCCTTGCCAGGTACAACGAATCGGCGCGCGGTGACCGCTTCCCGGCAGTTTATGCCGCTTCGGGCAGCTATACATATCCCTTCGACAGGGTGCGCGGTCTGTTTACCTGCGATACCATGACGGTGGTCAATTTTGAGGGTACACTGACCGGCAGCACAAGTCATCGCGACAAGACCTTCTATTTCCGCGGAGACCCGCTTTACGCAGGTATACTTCCTGCTTCGGGAATAGAGACAGCCGGACTTGAAAACAACCATGCCGGCGATTATTATTCGACAGGCTTCAATGACACAGTAAGCTATCTGCAGCAGGCAGGGGTATCGGCATTTTACAGCGGTCAGCCGCTCATTCACGAAATGAACGGACGCTCCGGACACCTGACGCTGGTGCTGCTCGGTATGATGTATACAGGTGAGACAATTCCTGATGACGAGCTTTCACGCATGATAAACACAATCCGTCAGTACGATATGTCAGACACTGTCGTGGTGGTGAATATTCACTGGGGCGTCGAGGGCGAGACCACTCCCACGCGCTCTCAGCAGAAGGCGGCTCATGCCATGGTCGATGCAGGTGCTGACCTCATCATCGGTCATCATCCCCATGTGCTTCAGGGAATAGAATGCTACAACGGAAGATACATTGCCTACAGTCTTGGAAACTTCTGTTTCGGCGGCAATGCTTCGGCAGGAGCGCCTGAGACGGTAATTCTGCGGGCCTCTGTCGGCAGCGAGAACGGTGGTCCTGCGATAACGGGCATATCGGTAGTTCCGTGCTATACGACCTCGAGCGGCGGCAGGGACAATGATTATCAGCCATGCATCAGATTCGGACGTGACGGTCAGCGTGTGATAAATACGCTGCTTGAGCGAAGCGCAAAGCTTGAATACGGTATTGAAAGCGTGGAATACAGCGGAGTTTAGCGCTGATATGCCATACCGGCAGGCGCAGAACGTTTCAACTTCTTCTCTGGAGGAAAATAAATGAAAAAACATATCACTGATATAATAAAGCTGGCGGCGCTTATTCTTGCGGCTGCAGCAATAATGCTCTTCATCGGCTCCGACCTGCTTGCCTGCACTTCCTGCGGAAGCGGCTGTGCAAAAGCCTGCTCGGGCGGTGCGGGAAAGGATACGGTCAGTCTTGAGTACGATGACCTGACCATGACCGAGGGTGAGCAGCTGACACTGGAGGCTGTCATTCCAAAGGGCGGCACTGCAGTGTGGCTGTCATCAAACAGCGAGATAATCTCCTGCGATAACGGCACGATCACTGCCCATCAGGCAGGTGAATCGGTCATCTCGGTAAGCAGCGGACATTACACCGACTATGTGCGTGTCAGTGTTGTGCAGACGGTCGTTTCCGATTCATCGGTACTGATAAGCCGGCTCGCATCTGACGGCGCACCTATGGAAGAGCTCAGGGCAATGCAGAACCGGCTGGAGTTTTGCACCGGAAGCTATGTCGAAGACGTGAAAGAGATAATAAATCTGCTGGCTGACTGCGCAGCGGGAAATGCCGACCGCGACAGTCTTGTTTCCGCCGCAGAAGGGGCAGGTCTGGACGGTCAGACAGTGCTCGATGCCGCTTCCTACTGCTGGTCGGCAGGCGAGAGAGAGAAGCACACCGCGGTCATATCCTTTACCGGAGATGTCACGCTGGGAATGTGCAACGAGCGCTCCCACGGCTACTACTTCCCGGCGGTGTATGGGGCTCAGGACAGCCGTACATATCCCTTTGACCGTGTAAAGCGATTCTTCCTCAATGACGACCTGACGGTAATAAATTTCGAGGGAACGCTGACCGAGCGTGAGGATTTTGTTGACAAGCCCTTCTTCTTCCGCGGAGATCCGGAATATGCCGCAATGCTCACCCAGTCGGGAATCGAAGCGGCAACGGTTGCAAACAACCACGCGCTTGATTACTACATCGAGGGCTACGAGGATACCCTCAGGCATCTCGGCGATGCCGGTGTAACCGCCTTTGACGAGGGCGCTCCGGCTGAGTACACAATCAAGACTGCTGACGGCAGCGAGGTGCGCGTGGTGCTCATCGCGTTCAATCTCATAGGCAATGACCGCACCTTCCCCGAGGAGGAATATCTCGAGCAGATAGCCAAATACAAGAAGGACAAGGATACCGTTGTTGCGGTGTCTGTACACTGGGGAATTGAGTATCAGCAGAAGCCCAGAGCGGCGCAGAGCACATTCGCACACAAGCTCATCGAAGCCGGTGCCGATATCGTGGTCGGTCATCATCCCCACATACTTCAGGGAATAGAGGAGTATAACGGCAGATACATTGCCTACAGCCTTGGAAATTTCTGCTTCGGCGGCAATACCGAGGCAAAGAATCCGCAGAGTCTGATTCTGCAGGCAAATGTTGACTATATCGACGGCAGAGCCACCGTTTCGGGAATCTCGCTGATACCCTGCTACACCACCTCATCAGGCTCAATAGTCAACAATTATCAGCCATGTGTCAAGTACGGCGAGAAGTCGGAAAAGCTGATGGAGCTGCTGATAAAGCGCAGCGGATACATAAAGAACGGCGCCGAGGAGTTCTTCTGGAGCGGACTGTAATATTATTACAGTAAAAAAGCAAGAACATAAATCTTTAACAATTCTGATGGTTGAATATTTCATTCATCAATGTTATTATATATAATCAAGGGAAATATGTCCGCCGGGTGAAAGGCAGGATAATATCAAAAAATACCAGCAAAGGAATTTATAAAATGAAAGAATGTTTTAACTCAGTAAAGAACAGAATACTTGAAGGACTTGCAGCTGACGGCTATCAGCTGATCAGCGAGAATATCGGCAGCGGTCATATGACTGCCGTCATCGCAAACGAGGAGAACAAGCTCCTTCTCGAATACAACAAGAAGCTTTTTGTGCTTTACCGCGGCAGCGTGGAAGATGCAAACACCGACCTTGTCAAGTCGCAGACCTACCTCTTCGACAAGGAGGCAGGCGACGGAATCCGCGAGACTGTCAGTGTAGCAAATGAGTTCCTCGAGACCCTGCAGAAGAAGCCGGGCGAGGGCCTTTCTCCTGCTGTTCAGGCACGTAAGGCAAACAAGGCTAAGGACAGCGATGAGACCACCGCAGTATTCTTTGTCAACCGTGTTGCAACCGTCATGCCTGAGTGCCGTGAGCCGCTCAAGCAGCACAAGAACCACTACGAGCAGATTCTGCCCCGCTGGTTCTGCGAGGAGGTAGTCCTTACTGCACAGCGCGATATGCTGAAGAAGAACGACAAGGTGAAGATGGCAGCCTATTTCCAGCTGCTTGCTGCAATGCACGGCAAGGGCGATCTCGATACCCGCGCAATCATCATGCAGGTTCTGCTTGCCGATATCGACAAGGCTGACTATCCGCGCATCGAGGTATATTTTGACGAGCAGTTCCTCAAGGTATGGAACGCTGCCCGCAAGTATCACGGCAGAAAGGTCCGTGCCGAGAAGAAGACCGCAATGGCAAAGCTTGCGGCTTATCAGGCAGAGACCCTCAACGGCATGCCCCAGAAATAAGATATTTCGGCATTATGCACCGGCCTGCAAGACTGCAGCAAAAACCGCAGCGCCGATAAACGCCGCGGCAAGGGTGAAAACCTGCCGCGGCGTTTCTGATAATAAATTCAAAAATCCATGATACAGGAAAGGAAGTTACAAAATGCTTGAGAATATTACTGCAATTGAGCTTGATGAGCTTATCGCGGCAAATGACAGACCGATAATTATTGACGTTTACGCCACATGGTGCGGACCCTGCAAGATGTTTGCGCCCATCTTTGAGCGCGTTGCTGCAGCCTGCGCCGATTCGGCATATTTTGTAAAGATAGACGTTGACGCTGTCCCCGAGCTGGCACAGCGCTTCGGAATCCAGCACGTTCCCACCCTTATCGCACTCAGGGACGGCGAGGAGGCACACCGTTCCTCCGGCGTCATGAACGAGCCGGCACTCAGACAGCTTGTTGAGAGCCTTGCCTGATGCCGAGGTTTTTTGTTGATGAGATACCGGGCGATATCATTGCCATAACAGGTGATGACGCCCGGCATATCAGCCGCTCACTGCGTATGCGCGAGGGTGAGCAGCTGACAGTATGCGACGGCTGCGGTGCCGACTGCCAGTGCGAGATCATGTCGGTCGATGAGCAGCAGATCATGCTCAGAATTCTCAGCCGCCAGCCCAGCGAGAGCGAGCCGACGGTGAAGGTTACTCTCTATCAGGGCTACCCCAAGGGAGACAAGCTTGAGCTTATAATCGAAAAGGCGGTCGAACTCGGCGCGTACAGGATAGTTCCTGTCCTGACCGAACGCTCGGTTGCCCGTCCTGACAGCAAAGCGGCGGCAAAGAAGCTTGACCGCTGGCAGCGCCATGCCCTTGAGGCGGCAAAGCAGTGCGGAAGAGGAATTATTCCGCAGGTAGGTGAACTGACCGATTTTTCCCGTCTGCCGGAGCTTATAAAGCAGCATGAGCTTGCTATATTCTGCTACGAGCTCGGCGGCAGACCGCTCAGCCAGCTTATCGGCGAGGCGGAAGCTGAGGATATAGCCATATTCATCGGTCCGGAGGGCGGAATATCCTCCGCCGAGGTGCAGGCGCTGACCGAAGCGGGCGCTCATGCGGCAACCCTCGGCAAGCGTATCCTGCGCTGTGAGACCGCACCTCTTGCAGCAATCTCGTCGATAATGACACTGACCGGCAATATGGACTGAGCTGCGCCGGTTTTATATATGGGGAGATAATCATGAACATAACTGTAAAGACTACTTATGACCTTGAAGCCTTCAAAATGCTCAACAGGCTGACGTTATTCAGAGGTAAAAAACCGATCGGCAGGCTGATAATCTTAGGCTTTCCAATTATATGCGTCCTGATGGTCGGTCTGCAGAGCGCCGAAATGCTCCGGCCGTGTCTTGTTTTCTGCGGCTGGTTCGGTCTGATTGAAGCGCTGATGATTTACAATGCATACGGTTTGCCGAGGCTGCAGTACAACCGTCAGAGGAAGCAGGGAGTTCCCGAGCTTGTTTTCACCTTCGGCGATGAGACCCTCTCGTGGGTGTCGCACAGCGAAAACATGAGCGGCAGCTCCGAGGTGAAGTACAGTGCGCTGCACAAGGCAGTTGAGATGGGTCATTATTTCTTTATCTATATTGCAGCGAATCAGGCGCTGATGGTCGATAAAAACGGCATAGAGAACGGCTCCGCCGAGGAGATTGCCGCTGTTCTGAGCAGTAATCTCGGCAGAAAATTCAAAAAAATCAAGGTAAAATAAATACATACAGTAATAACGCCGTGCAATAATGCGGCGCGTATTGCAAATTTAACTCTGGCAAAAGGTAAAATATTATTATGAAGAAAATCAATCATTCAGAAGCAAAACGGTGGCTCTTCTATTTCTCGCTGGCTGTCGCAACAATATTTGTCTATAAGTCCTTCGGCTCGATATCGGAGTTTCTTTCGTGGTTCGGAAATATATGGAAGATACTGATTCCGTTCATCATCGCGTTCGGAATTGCCTACTTCCTGAGCCGTCCGGTGAATTTCTTCGAGCGGCTGTTCAAAAAGATATCCAGCCCGAAGCTGAAATTCTTCGTGAAAAAGGCGAGGGTATTTTCAATCATAATCGTATATATCATCTTTATCGGACTTCTTGCACTGTTGTGCTACGCAATCATTCCTGAGCTTGTCAGCGGCATAACCGGACTGTGGAACAATGCCGAATCGTATTTTGATACGGCAAAGCAGTTTATTGACGAGTTCTCGGCGAAATATCCGATTCTCAGCGGTCTTGACATCGGTGACCAGATCCTGACGTGGGCTGAGGAGCTTATTAAGTCCATCGATGTCAATACGGTTGTCGGCACGATTCAGTCGGTGACCGGCGTGGGAAGTACCGTTATCAACATAATCCTGAGCATATTCGTTTCTATTTATATGCTCGGCGAAAAGGAAGCCATCATCGCAGCGCTCAGACGTGTCTGCAGCCTTTTCCTGCGCGAAAAGACACTCTGCTCCATCGGCGATTATCTGCACCGTGCAGACAAGGTGGTATACACCTACTTTACCGCGCAGTTCCTTGACTGCGTTGTGGTAAGTGTATGCGCTTCAATTGCCCTTGCTGTGCTCAAAGCGCCCAGCCCCATGGTGCTTGGATTTATCTTCGGAATGATGAACATCATACCATACTTCGGTCCGATTATCGGCGGCGTCGTGGTAGTATTCGTCATTCTGGTAACCCGCGGATTCGGTCTTGCATTCTGGTCGACGGTCATTCTGCTGGTGCTTCAGCAGCTTGATGCAAACGTGCTTAATCCGAGAATCCTCGGCAATTCGCTCGATATGAGCCCGTTCTGGGTCATTTTTGCAATTACGGTCGGCGGCGGTCTCTTCGGTTTCGGAGGAATGCTTCTCGGTGTGCCGTCGATTGCAGTTATCCGTCTTGTCTACCGTGACCTGCTCGTCAGACGCCGCAGAAAACTGGCTATTCAGGCGGCATTGGCGCAGGCTGCAGCAAACAGAGCTGCTGAAAGCGCTGAAAAAGGCGGCTCGCATGACGAAATCTTAGAATGATACCTGAATGATACCATAAGTAATAATAACATGATATAATACAGTGCGGAGCGCATCTGCCGCAGGTGCGGTGTACTCTGCGTCAGCTTTGAATGGAGTGATAATAATGCTGCTGGCAATAGATATCGGCAACACAAATATAACACTTGGTGCGTACAAGGGCGACGAGCTTGTTTTTACAGCCCGCATTGCCACTGAGCGCTGCCTGACCGACGACCAGTACGCAGTGCAGCTGAGAGATATGCTCTCGCTCAACGGTGTGAGTGCCGACAGCTTTGGCGGCGCAATCATATCCTCGGTCGTGCCGCCTCTGACATCGTCAATGAGCCTTGCGGTAAAGAGAGTCGTCGGAATAGATGCTCTCGTTGTCGGACCTGGAGTAAAAACAGGACTTAATATTCTTATTGACAATCCTGCGCAGACAGGCGCCGACCTTGTAGCGGTTTCTGTTGCAGCAAAGGCGAAGTTTCCGCTGCCGAGCGTTGTGTGCGACCTCGGTACTGCAAGCACGATAACTGTGCTCGATAAAAACGGAAACTTCATCGGCGGCGTAATTTATCCGGGTGTGAGAACTTCCCTCAATGCACTTGTCGAGAAAACCTCGCTGCTGCAGGTCATAAGCTTTGATGCACCCTCGCGCGTCATTGGACGCAGTACCGCCGAGTGTATGCAGTCGGGCGTGATTTTCGGCGCGGCATCACTGCTTGACGGAATGCTGGCACGAATCGAGCGTGAGCTTGGTGAGCCGGTCACTGCCATAGCAACCGGCGGACTCAGCCGGTCTATAATCGAACACTGCGACCGCGATTTCGTCTATTGTGAGAACCTTATTCTTGAGGGACTCAAGCTGATTTACGAAAAGAACGCCGAGTGAGATATGCAGCAATCTGCACAATTACGGCAATGCTGAATGGTGCAGAATGTCTGTTTTGAATCTTGAATTGCATTACATAAAATGATAAAATCTGATTAAAACTGAATATAGTTGAAAGGTTTTCATTCTGTATAAGAGCCGCACAGGCTTTTAGATAATTTTGGCGCCGCATCCACCGTGAGCGGCAGCAGGAGGAATTATTATGAAAAACAGAAACAAACGCATTCTCCGTCTGGCAATGATGGGACTTTTCGCAGCTCTCATCGTGCTCATGTCCTTCACCCCGCTGGGCTATCTCAGAACAGCAGGTGTCGAGATCACTTTCCTTGCCATACCTGTAGCACTCGGCGCGATACTTCTTGGTCCGACCGGCGGCGCTGTTCTTGGCGGAATCTTCGGAATCTCGAGCTTCCTCACCTGTTTCGGCTTCAGCGCATTCGGCACAATGCTGTTTGGCATCAATCCGGTTTACACCTTTATTCTCTGCATCGTTCCGAGAGTTCTCATGGGCTGGATAGGCGGTCTTGTATTCAAGGCAGTCAACGGTGACGGAACAGACGGCAAGCGTGAACTGCTGGCAAGCTCAGTTGCCTGCGTTGTTACTCCCCTTATAAATACAATACTGTTCACCGGTCTCCTGATTCTTTTCTTCTGGAACACCGAGTTCATTCAGGGACTCGCCGGCGGCAGAAACATTCTTGCTTTTGTTCCTTTCTTTGTCGGTATCAACGGTCTGCTCGAGACAGTAGCCTGCTTCATCATCGGCACTGCAGCCGGAAAGGCACTGCTTGCAGCACAGAAGAGAATAGGCTAAGGGCAGATTAAAACAAAAATATACAGAAAAAAAAACAGCCGCTTCACGTAACTGTGAGGCGGCTGAGTTTTTTGTGTGAAAAAGGAGTTCTGTTGTAAATTTTGGTTTAGCGTACTAGTTTGATGGCGCAATTTAAAGCCTTCCCCTTGAGGGGAAGGTGGGCGGCTTGCCGCCCGGATGAGGTGTAGAGCACGAAGTGCTCGTGCCAACATCGCATAGCGATGCCATTTTAACGACCGCGACAGGCGCGGTCTACACCTCATCAGTCACTTCGTGACAGCTTCTCCTCAAGGAGAAGCCTTCCGATGCTGTCGCAACTCTTCCTCCACTAAACCAAAATTTATTACTCTTCCGGCTGTTCGAAAATCTGTGACATCGAGGTCTTGTATTCTCCGAGCAGAGCGGCAAGACTTTCCGATGTGACAAGCGACAGAACATCGGTTTGAGCAGTATCTGCCGGTGAGACGGCGGCGGTGAAATCCTCGCTGTAGAAAACAGCGGAGGTGTTCTGCCCGTCAACAGTTATCATCACAAGGAACAGCGACCTGCCGTAGATCATGATGTTGGTCTCGATTCCGTTGTCAGCGTCGGTTCTGTAAATTACCGAATAGCAGGTATTGCCGGAATCATAAAGGTTGTCGATTATCTCAGCGCCCGAGTCAAGCTGACGGTAGGCAAGGGGCATGGACGATTCATCGGTCTGCATTACAGTGTAGCCGGCAGCCTCGAACAGTGCTCTGTATTCCTCGATATCATCGAGAAGCACGGCACGCAGTGCATAGAAATCGGTCTGAGTGCTGTCGGTCTGCGCAGGCTGTTCAGTGACATCAGGCTCAGGCGAACAGGAGCAGCTGCCGAGTTTTGGTATTAATCCGAATATAACAAATACTGCGAGGGTGAAGAGTATCATCGGAAGAATGAGCCGGTCAAAGATGCCGTTCATTTTATCTACGCGCTCCTCGGGCGAAGCCTTGGTTTTTTCATTGTTGGGATTATTATTGGGATTGTTCAAATGATTGTCCTTTCTGCCGTGCGTATATTACACCGGCCGGAGAAGTTGAGGGCAGGATTATTATACAATACAGCAAAGGCGTGTGAAAAGCCGGAAAGCCGATTATTAACACAATGTTTATACTTGATTTTTGTTTTGAGCTGATATATAATTATCACAATATGCGCCGGTGTGATGGAATTGGCAGACGTGACGGACTCAAAATCCGTTGGTAGCGATACCGTGCGGGTTCGACCCCCGCCACCGGCACCAGAAAAGCGGCTTCAGCCAACGGGCTGGAGCCGCTTTTTTGGTGCTATGAGCGGGGAAAATCAAACCCGCACCGAAGTTCCGCAGAGCGTAAAAAATCTGCGCAAATCTGAAGAGAACTTCATAAGCGGAGTTCGACCCCGCCACTGCCCGTAAGACCGGTACACTGGAATTGAGCGTCGCTGGAGCCGCTTTTTTGATGCCATGAGCGGGGAAAATCAAACCCGCACCAAAGTTCCGCAGAGCCTTGAATGCAGCAAACTGGAATTCTATCAAGTCAGGCTATTCGCAGAACAGAAAATATTCCGCATAATGACAGGAAGAACTGCAAGCGTAGATCTTTCCGGCTGTTACTTTTTATTCGGTATCAGCTTTGCTCTTTCTAAAACCATTACAACCATGGGGATAAATATGGTTTGTACAATAATTCCGGGAATTGCATTTACCACTGCACCTGCCCAGAATGCAGCAAGACCAAAAGCAGCAGTATCAAAGCCCGTAATACAGAACATGACAACGCCCCAAACAATACGACCGGCAATCATGGAAACAAGGAGAGAAAGGTAAATATTGACTTTCTTTTTAGGTAATGTTTTATAGAGAAGTCCTGCTATCAATCCGTAAACTGCAAGTTCAAAAGCCATAGCAGTTGCGGTCGGGAAGAGAGGCGGCATTCCAAGAGTAAGAGAACGGAGTATCGGTGCAGCAAGTCCTACAAATAATCCGTATGGTGCGCCGCAAACAAAGCCGCAAAGCAAAACGGGAATATGCATCGGACAGAGCATTGAGCCGATTTCAGGGATTTGCCCTGTAAGGAATGGCATCACATAGGCAAGAGCCAGGAACATACCTGAAAGAGAAATATTCAAAACGGTTTTTTGATTTTTCATAGAAGTATCCTTTCCATACAAAAAAGGTGCAGTTATCTCTTCAGAGAAAACAACACCTTCGTAGTATCGTAAAATCAATTTGTGTAAATATGAAAAAGAACTTCTGTTCAACATTATTCTTCTGAATAATTGAAATGAGTATAGCACAGAAAATAACAGAGTTCAAGTATTAAAGACATCTGCTGTTGATAATTTCCTGTAATTTATTGAGAGTATCGTCAATAAGTGCTGTTGTTGTGAGCTTCGATATACCTGCAACTAAATTTTCACATTTGTTTATTGGGATAAGAATTCTTGCGGCATTGCTCTGACCTACAGCAACAGCCATTTCCGGTGTTATTTCACCTAAGAGCGAATCAGCAATAACAATACCGATAGGTCCTATAATAACATCAGCTTTGCGGCTTGCAACAATTACAGGGTTTTCGCCTGTTGCACCCTGGTTTGCGCCTGCCTTAATCATTGACGAAGTTGCAGTCGCATTTGTTCCTACCGCCGTTATTTGTATGTCATTATATCTGTTGCGAACAGCCTTTATAATCTGGCTTCCCAACTGACCGCCCTGTCCATCAATTACAAGTAAATTCAAATCAAAATCACCTCTGCTGCAAATTCAGATTTGTCGTTCTGTTTGCATTGGATTATACCACACCTGCAGACAGCAATCAACAAATCGTTCCGGATTAATCAATTTCAGTTTTTCCGTTCCTTTTTTCGACAGATATATACATATTAATATGTACTTTTACCAGGGCTTATGCTATAATATAAAAAATCACCGTGAAACGGTTATGGAAAAGAAAAAAGGAGAGTTAAGTGTTATGGAAATGTTATTCCCGGTACTTCTGCTTGCAGTTGGTTTTGTTCTGCTCATAAAGGGCGGAGACTGGTTCGTTGACGGCGCATCAGGTATTGCGCGCCGTTTCCACCTTCCTGAAATTCTGATAGGTGCAACTATTGTTTCGATTGGTACAACCCTTCCTGAGGTAATGGTTTCTGCCGGCGCAGCAATGCAGGGCAGCGGTGATATCGCCTACGGTAATGCTCTGGGTTCTATTATCTGCAATACCGCACTTATTTCTGCTATTACAATCGCTGCAAAGCCCGGTCCGGCAGCCCGAAAGAGTATGGTGCTTCCGGTCACTTTCTTCTTTATTGCAGCTGCAATTTATTGCTTTGGTGCCTATGTGCTTGGAGGTTTTTCCCGAATCATGGGTGTCGTTCTTCTTGCCATTTTCGCAATCTATATGCTTATGAACGTGCTGAAGATGAAGGGCAATGTTGCTGACGTTGAAACAGTAAAGGAAGAGGAATACAACGATGAGATTCCCAGAGAGGCCGAGCTTGAAGCAAAGAGCGGCGAGGATCACGTTGTTGAGCTTGTATCACAGGGCACCAAGGACAGCCTGTTAAAGGATATTGTAATGCTGGTTGTCGGTGCTGTGCTTATTGCCTTCGGCGCAGATCTGCTGGTTGACAATGCAATCCTGATCGCTGAGAACTTCGGCGTTTCCGAAAAAATCATCGGTCTGACCATTGTTGCTCTCGGTACATCTCTTCCGGAGCTTGTAACCGCAATAACCGCTCTTGCAAAGGGCTACGGCTCGCTGTCGCTTGGCAATATCATAGGCGCAAACCTCTTCAACCTCGTACTTGTCAGCGGTACTGCAATTACCATCAGCCCGTTTGCTCTTCCGGTTTCCGGCTATATCAACGGAATCAATTCCTCTCTCGTGCTGGATATTCCGGTTATGCTCTGCGTAATGATCATTCTTACCGTACCTACCCTTATCAGGCAGAAGCTTTCCCGCTGGCAGGGTCTGCTGCTGCTCGGCATTTACGTGGCATTCTGCGCGCTGCAGTTTGTTATCTGACAATTATAAACCGACAGGCGGCTGCTGATTTTTCTGCAGCCGCCTGTTTTTCTGTTTGCAGCTTTGATTTCCTGCAGCGGTCAAATATATTGAATTCCAGTACGTCAAATGATATAATCAGATTATATAATTTATACATCAGCATATACCCGAAAGGAAAGCCAAATGAAAAAAACTTCATCAATAGTTTTTACCGGAGATATCGGTTTTGACCGCTATATGTACGGACAGTGGAATGACCCTGAGCTGCTCTCGCAGGAGGTGCTCGGTTTTCTGCACAGCGGCGACCATGTTGTCGCAAATGTCGAGGGTCCGGTTGCCGAAGCTCCGACAAATACAACTACCGACGGCGCGGCGCAGCTGCTGCATACCATCGATCCGGCTGCAGTGGGAGTTCTGCGCAATATGCACGCCGATATCTGGAATATCTGCAACAATCACATAATGGACGCAGGTCCCATGGGTATCGAAAGTACGCTGAAGATCGCGAGAGAAAACGGCGTGAGCACTATCGGAGCAGGCATGAATATCGATGAAGCCCGCCGACCGGTCATAATTGACGAGGCAGGCGGCATAGGTCTGTTCGGCGTGGGATATCAGCGCGCCTGCCGCAAGGCTGATACTGACAAGCCCGGCTGCTACAGCTGGAGCGACCTCGATTATATCCGCGAAACTATCAGCGAGATAAAGAAAACCTGCCGCTGGTGCGTTGTTGTGGCTCATGCAGGCGAGGAGTTCACAGCCCTTCCTGCACCCTATACCCGTGAGCGGTATCACCTCTATCTGGAGATGGGTGCTGACGTCGTCGTGGCGCATCACCCCCATGTGCCGATGAATTACGAGACGGTGGGTGACAAGTTCATCTTCTATTCTCTCGGCAACTTCATTTTTGACACCGACTATCAGCGTTCGCAGTTCAACACTGATATCGGTCTGCTGATAAAGCTCAATTTTACCGAGACTGAGGTTTCATTCGAGCCGATGGGTCTTAAAATTGAGCGCGGTCCTGAGCATGTTGTAAAGGGTGAGCTGCCGCGCATCTTTGTCGATGTTCAGCAGGAGGAATACGATAAGCTGATTCCTCTTTCGACCAGGATGTTCATTGCCGCAACAAAGCGACAGATGACATATCTCAATCCGGCGAGATTCGCAAACGCAACTGAAGAGGAATGGGCGGAGCATTTTGCTGAGCCGCTGCGTACCGGAAGAGTACCCGGCGAAACGCTTGATTTCTACATTCTCTGCCCCCTTGCCGAGCGCGAGACGGAAAAGGAATGGGAGAAAAGCACTCTCGAGGACATAAAGCAGTATATACTTGAGCAGATGTAATTTCTGCGGTTAATAATCAACAGAAAACAGAAAAGGGGAAAACCATGCACGCTTACTCGATATTTACGATCAAACTTGAGGGCAAAGACGAGGATATCCGTTCTGCAACAGAATTTGCTGAGGAGGTTCTCGGCGAGGATTATGAAGCAGAGCACGGTCTTATCGATGTCGATGAATGCTACGAGGTAGTCTGGCTGTGGGATATTGAGGAGTTTGCCGCACGCATGGCAAACAAATTTCCTGAACTCAGCTTTACGATGCAGGGCGTTGTTGACACAAGCGAAAGTGCCGGCGAGCTGATGGATTTTGTGATAAAAAATCAGGACGGCAAACTGACCACGCAGAGTTCCTGCTGGTATCTTGAGGTTTATTCCGACGGGCATCTTGAGGACTTTCTCAGCAGATGCAGGACCGAGATTACCGAAGAGGAGAAAGAACGGTTCCTTAAAGGAGAACTGCCGCTGTTTGTGCTTGACAGCGGCGACGGCGACATTGTTACAAAGGTGCCGCTGAGTGAGCCGGAGGAAATCACTTTCGATGATGACGACTTCGACGAAGAAGATGACGATGACGACTTCGATGAAGACGACTTCGATGATGACGAAGATGATACCGACGAAGACGAGCCTGTGGAAGCTGCGGAGGAGACTGCAGTCACAGATACCGCTGTCGTAGAAAACGTTGTCGAAGAAAATCAGGCTGAAGAGATTGCAGTCGAAGAGCCGGCTGCTGAGGCTGAAGAAGTCGCAGAAGAAGCAGCAGAGGAGACAGTTGTCGAAGAAACCCCTGCAGAGGAACCCGCTGTCGTGGAAGTCGAAGTTGAAGAAACATCGGCAGAAGAGGCAGCCGTTGAAGCTCCGGCAGAAGTAAAACCGGAAACCAAGCCTGAAAAGATCGGATTTTTCCGCAGACTGTTCGGCAGACGCCGCAGCAAGCGTGAAAAATAAAATCAGAACCAGACCGGCGCATTATCAGATCCCATACAGACAAAACTATTTTCAGAACGAAAGGAACGATTACCATGGCAGATTTAGCAGAACTTCTTTGTTGGACATTTATCGCAGAGTGCCCCATTCCCGGCGATATCCACAGTATGCTCATAGGCGGTGAGCAGGCAGTCAAGGCATTCAAGACTATCCGCGACGTTGCTGTTTTCACCAACAAGCGCATCATAGTCAAGGACGTGCAGGGCCTCACCGGCAAGAAGGTTGAGATTTACTCCCTGCCCTACAGCTCCATCAATATGTGGTCGACCGAGAATGCAGGTCACCTTGACCTCAACGCAGAGGTTGAGCTGTGGACCCGCGCAGGTCACGTCAAAATCAACCTCAAGCGCGGCATCGACATCAGAATGTTCGACAACCTGCTTGCAGAGTATATCCTGTAAAAACAGAAAGCTGACCGTTCACAAAAGAGCGGTCAGCTTTTTGTTTGAATTACTTATCTGAATCACCGATCAGATACCCGATAAGCTTAACTGATTTTTCGGTAAGCTCATCAAGCGATATCGGAAGCTTTCCGGCAAACCAGTCGCGGTAAAGGTTGGCAAGAGCACCGGCGCAGAAGCGTATATTGAATACATAATCATCGTGGCTGACGGTGGAAAAGGTGCTTTCATGCTCAAGAAGATAATCGAGCATTACATGACAGAGCTGCTCGGCAAGCTGTCCGGATAGATTGGAGTCCATTATGCGGCGGTAGAAATCAAGATCGTCTTCAAGTATGAGCTGTACCTGCCGGAGAATTACGCCGGGAACCTCGTTCATTGTCATAGAAGAACCGGTCACGGCATCGCGCAGACGGCAGAAGGTCTGATCGACAAGGTGATGTATAACGTCAGGAATATCGGCGTAGTGAGCGTAGAATGTGCCGCGGTTGATTCCGGCTTTCCGTACAATGTCGCTGACAGTTATTTTGTCGAGCGGCTTTTCCTGAAGCATATCAGCGAGAGCGTTTTTGATAAGATTCTTTGAGCGTATAGCACTGCGGTATTCTGCCTTTGCCATTTCACAAACTCCTCACTTGCAAAATTGTACAATCATCGGCGTATGTGTTCAAAAATGATAAATTGTACGATAATTGATTATTGTAGATATATTGATTTCAAATTATAATAAAAGCACATACAAAAATCAATAGTTGTCTGTTTTTGTGACAGCTTGTTTTTACCAGAAGGAGGAGAATATGGCACGGAAACACCATGAGAGAAATTTCTTTGTCAAAATGGCAACGTTTATCGTCAATAAGCGGACGCTGTTCTTCTTGATTTACATTCTTGCCGCAGTTTTCTGCGTGTTTTCAATGAATTGGGTCGAGGTTGAGAATGACGTCACTAAGTATCTGCCGGAAGATACCGAAACAAGGCAGGGCCTTGTGGCGATGAACGACAACTTCGTCATGCTGGGAAGTGCAAGGGTGATGGTGTCGAATATCACACTTGAAACCGCTGAGGAGCTGGCAGACAGAATGTCAGATGTCGAGGGAGTGTCGATGGTCACGTTTGACCGGACAGATGCCCATTACCGCGACACCTCGGCGCTGTTTGAAATCAATTTCTCAGGCGAGCAGAATGCGCCCGAAACGCAGGCCGCCATGCAGGAGGTGCGTGACGGTCTTGCCGGATACGACGTACATATCGATACGCTGGTCGGCTACGATGACAACACCATGCTGCGCGAGGAGATGTCAACCATACTCGTTGTGGCTGTAATCATCATACTCGTTGTGCTGACTCTCACATCGCGGTCGTATGCCGAGATACCTGTGCTGCTGATAACCTTCGGAGCGGCGGCACTGCTCAATATGGGCTCCAACTTCCTGCTTGGAAAGATAAGCTTTATTTCCGATTCTGTTGCCGTTGTGCTTCAGCTTGCGCTGGCTATTGACTATGCCATAATCCTCTGCCACAGATTTTCTGATGAGCATGAATCAAAGCCGGCAAAGCAGGCCTGCATCATCGCTCTGAGCAAGAGTATTCCCGAGATAAGCGCTTCGTCAATGACCACGATATGCGGTCTGATGGCGCTGGGCTTCATGGAGTTTGCAATCGGACTTGATATGGCGCTCGTGCTGATAAAGGCGATAATTCTCAGCCTGCTGTCGGTATTCACACTCATGCCCGGTCTGCTGGTGCTTTTCAGCCCGCTCATCGACAGAACCAAGCATAAGAATCTGCTGCCTAAGGTCAGCTTCATCGGAAAATTTGCCGTAAAGGCGCGCAGAGTACTGCCTCCGGTTTTCGCTGTTGTGCTTGTTGCGGCGTTCATACTGTCGAGTATGTGCCCCTACTGCTACAGCTTCAATGACCTGCGCACTGCAAAAATGACCGAACGTCAGCACGCTTATTTTGAAATCAAGGAAACCTTCGGAACAAGCAACATGGTTGCCCTGCTCGTTCCGCGCGGAGATTACAAAGCGGAGAGCGCCATTCTCGATGAGCTTAATGAATGTCCCGAGGTAAAGAGTACCATGGGCCTTGCGAGCTTTGAGATAATGGACGGCTACCGGCTGACCGATGCCATTACACCCCGTCAGATGTCCGAGCTTATCGGGCTTGACTATGAGGTGGTGCAGGTGCTTTACAGCGGCTATGCCGTGGAGCACGATCAGTACGGAGAGATAATCAGCGGACTGGCAGAATACAAAGTACCGCTGTTTGATATGATAATATTCCTCAAGGACCAGATGGAGGCACGCAATATATCCCTTGATACCGGCAGTATAGGCGGTATGGGAGATATGGGCGGCATGGATGACATGGGTGACATGATGTCGCTGCTCGACATGGCTCAGTCGCAGATGCAGAGCGAGAAATACAGCCGCATGGTTGTCTATCTCAACCTGCCGGAGGAAAGTGATGAGACCTTTGAATTCCTTGATACAATCAGAGAGATAATCGGAAAATATTACGAAGACGATTACTATGTAATAGGCAATTCAACCAGTTCGAGAGACCTTTCAGCATCCTTTGTCAAGGACAACCTGATGATAAGCATTCTGTCGGCGCTGTTTGTCATTGTTGTACTGCTCTTTACCTTCCGGTCGGTGGGACTTCCCATTCTGCTCATCGTGGTAATTCAGGGCGCAATATGGATAAACTTCTCGGTGCCGACCATCACAGAGCAGCCGCTGTACTTCCTCGGCTACCTGATAGTCAACGCGATACAGATGGGCGCAAACATTGACTACGCTATAGTTATTTCCAGCCACTATCAGGAAAAAAAGAAGGAAATGAAGCACAAGAAGGCAATTATTGAGGCGGTCAATGCAGCCTTTCCTACCGTTCTTACCTCAGGCAGCATGATGGCGTCTGCCGGTCTGCTGATCGGCAATATGTCGGCTCAGCCGGTTGTTTCGATAATGGGTATGTGCATCGGACGCGGTACAATAATCTCGATAATACTCGTACTCTTTGTGCTGCCGTCGATACTCGTGCTTGGTGACTCGATAATCGAGCGCACAAGCTTCAGATTCAAGGGTATTGAGCGCCCGGTCCGCACAGCTTCAGGCACAATGCGTGTCGAGGGTCATGTACGCGGGTACATATCCGGTATGGTTGATGCCGACATCAGCGGTGTGCTTCACGGACAGTTCAATGCAGCCATATCCACCGACGGACAGGTAAACGAGGAAGAGGCTCTGGTCGAACTGGAATCAGGTGAGGATTTCACTCCGGACACTGAGCCGGAATCAGAAGAGGATTATTTCATTCCGGAAACAAACCCGGAATCTGCGGAAGGAGGCACAGACGATGAAGAGAAGTAATAAACTGCGCAGACTGCTCTGCCTGTGCCTTTGCCTGTGTACGGCAGTTTCTTTCCTGACCGCCACCGCACCGCGGTTGGCAATGGCGCAGGAGCAGGAGGAAGTGACACGCAGGGTTGTCACTGTATCAACTGCTGAGGAGTTTCTTGAGCTTGCCGGAAACTGCCGTCTTGACAGCTACAGCATAGGTCTTACGGTTGTGCTTGAGGACGACATTGACCTCTCAGGCATAAGCTTTGACGGAATCCCCACCTTCGGCGGTATCTTCGACGGCGCCGGAAACAGCATCACAGGTCTTTCTCTCAGCGGTGCAGGCTCGGTGCAGGGTCTCTTCCGCTATCTGGGAGAAACAGCCGTTGTGCGCGACCTGCTTGTCAGCGGAGAGATTATTCCTTCAGGCAGCAGAGATATAATCGGCGCGATAGCCGGAAGCAATTCAGGAACAATCAGAAACTGCGTGTTTTCCGGCAGAGTATCCGGCTCGGATTATATCGGCGGTCTGGTCGGCTGCAATGAGCTGACGGGTACTGTCGAGAATTGCCGTGTAAGCGGCGATATCCACGGTGACCACTTCGTCGGCGGCATCGCCGGTCAGAATTACGGCGTAATCAGAGGGTGCGAAAACAAGGCACAGGTCAATACGACCGCTGAGCAGAATGACGTTGATATTTCAGACATAACACTCGAGTCGCTTCTCGGCTCGGAATCGGCGATAACCGTCACCGATATCGGAGGCATTGCCGGAACAAGCAGCGGCGTTGTGCGTGACTGCATCAACCTCGGCAATGTAGGCTACCGGCATATGGGCTATAACATCGGCGGAATTGCAGGCAGTCAGATGGGCTACATCACCGGCTGCGAAAATTTCGGCGATGTTGCAGGGCGCAAGGAGGTCGGCGGCATCGTCGGTCAGATGGAGCCGAGCACCGAGATAGCCTACGAATCGGACACCATGCAGATACTCAAGGGACAGCTCGGTGAGATGTCTCAGATGATAAACAGCACCACAGCAAGTATGCAGGGCGGCGCTGAGGCAATGCAGAGTCAGATAGGCTCGATGCGCGAGCATATCGGCAGTGCTCTTGATGCAATGGATCAGCTTATGCCTGATCCGTCAGAGCCGGGACTTCCCGATGCAGACACCACCCTTGCGGCGCTGAGCAATCTCAGCGGCTCGCTGACAGCGCTTTCCGGCTCGCTGAGCAGTCTGTATCAGACAGGTCAGGATACGGTAAACGACCTGACAGGCAATTTCGAGGAGATTATCGGACAGCTTAACACCATAGGCGCCACAGTGGGAGCGGCAGGCTCCGAGCTTGGCGGTGTGATAACCGATGTCTCCGATGAGGATACCGAAGAGACTCTGACCGGCAAGGTGGCAGACTGCGTGAACAGCGGCAGCGTAACTGCCGACCTCAACGCAGGAGGCATAGCCGGCGCTATGTCAATAGAGAACGACCTCGACCCCGAGGGCGATTTCTACATAACCGGCGAATCGTCGATGAACTATGAATGCCGCGCAAGGGCGGTCATTCTCCGATGCGAAAACCGTGGAGCGGTTACTGCGGGAAAGCAGAACAGCGGCGGAATAGTCGGCTGGATGCTGCTCGGTCTGGTCAGTGACAGCATGAACACAGGCGCGCTCGATTCTTCAAACGCAGACTACGTCGGCGGAATTGCCGGACGAAGCCTCGGATTTATCAGAAACTGCGGAGCAAAGTGTGAGATAAGAGGCGCTGAATACACCGGCGGTATTGCCGGCACAGGCGCAGTAATTACCGATTGCCGCAGCATGGTCGACATTCTTGCCGGAAGTGAGAAAATCGGTGCGGTTGTCGGCTGGTACGGCGACAATATCAGTCCGGAGGGCGAGGAGCTTCCGCTTCGCGGCAATTATTATCTTGTTTCCGGAAAAGATATCGGTGCAATAGACGGAATAAGCTATGACGGCGTGGCACAGGGTCTTCCCCGCACGGAATTCTATTCGCTTGAGGGTCTTCCGGAAAGCTTCCGGAATATCACTGTAAGCTTTATTTATGACGACGGCAGTGTGAAGGAGGTCCTCATCGCATCTGGCGGCAGACTCACACTTTCCGATATTCCGCCTATACCAGACAGAAACGGTTATTACGGCTACTGGGACGGTCTGGAGGAGGTCGGTCTTGGCACAATAGGCTTTGATGCTGCATTCACACTGACCTATTCTCCGCTCAGTCCGGCAATACAGAGCACTCAGACCGATGGAAACGGAATGCCGCTGGTGCTTGCACAGGGCGCATTTGTCGGCAAACGAGGCATGGAGCTGGTGTCCGTGACTGATGTGCCGGTCAGTGAAGAGGCAGAGCTTCTCAATGCCTGGAGTTTCACTCTGCCGGAGAGCGATTCGGCTGTGCAGCTGAGATATCTTATCGGCGCGGATGTATCTCCGGATAATCTGAGAATAATGCTGAGAGATTCTGACGGCGAATGGCGTCAGGCAGCGTATACAGTGAACGGAAGCTACGCTGTATTTCCGGTCGCAGGCGGTGATGATGCCTTCAGCGCTGAGCTTGTGAAGGAAAGCTATCTTGCTGAAATTATTCTCGCTTCAGCCGGTGCGCTTGTGCTCATCGGCGCTGCAGCGGTGCTGATTGCGGCAAAGCGCCGGAAGAAAACGGCAGATAAAACAGACGAATAAAAAGAAATCCCGTCCGGGCAGAGGAGTCCGGACGGGATGTTTTCGTGTGCGCGGCAGGTGCTGCAGGTATAATGATCGGAAATGATGGAAATCCGCCTAAAATTCACAAAAGTGTAACGTGATTTTGCTTGCAGTGGCAGGATAAACATAGTATAATACTATCATCCATAGTTATATACTGGAAAAGTGTGATTTATCCCGTGTAATCCTCTATCAGCGAGAGCAGCTGTTCCTCGTTTTCGATGAGCAGACCGCATTCGAGCAAACTGCGTTCCTCGGGCGGAAGGTCGTCCGGGCGCACATTGAGAATGCCTATTCTCTCGGTGCAGGCATAATCGGAATAAACGCATATAATCCCGTTGTCGCTTCTGAGAACATAGCCCGGGTCTGATGCAGACGCGGCGGTGCTTTCGCTCTGGCGGTTTATGCTTGAGGCAAACGAGGCGGCGGAGAGAATGAAGCAGACAGCTGCAAAGAGCAGAAACAGACGCTGGAATCCTTTCATGGTCATGTGACTCCTTTCGTTAGCTTTCTGTATATAGCTTTGGCAGACAATGGATATTTTATTCATCAGACCGCTGGACAGAGATAAATTTTCTCACAGGCATAAAGCTGCGGGAATGTGTTTTATGACGGTTTGATGGGATAATATAAATGTACATTCCTCTGGATGCGGCAGAGCGGACGCACGCTGCCCTGTTTATCGCATCGGGACAGATGAATCAGGACATAAGGAGGCGAATCTGTCTTGAATTTTGATACTATCATGCAGAAAATCACAGATGCGCTCAGTGAAGCCGGTCACACCATTTCAAGGGCATCGGGTGTGGCAGGAGTTGAACTGAAGTATTTATTCAGCAAATTCGGTCAGAAGGTGCTGGCTGCTTCGCAGGCATACAAGGAGCAGAAGGATGCGTGGGCGGAGGAAAAACGCCGCCGCCGTCATGAGAAGTCAGCAACCAACAGCATGTACGATGAGATGTACGACCGCCGTTCACGTCCGCAGCCGACATGGGTGCGTGTTCTCAAGGGTGTGGGTACATTCATTCTGCGTGCGCTTGCAACACTCGTGCTCATCGGTGTCATAACCGGCTGTATCGTCGGTGCGACTTCCATGATATATATCCTTGTCTATCTCGATAAGGATATAAACTTCGACCTCCATCAGCTCGAGCTGAGCTATACCTCCATCATTTACGTCGAGGACGGTCAGAATGAGGACGGCAGCACAAAGTG
Source organism: Acutalibacteraceae bacterium (assembly GCA_045580875.1). GTDB lineage: Bacteria > Bacillota > Clostridia > Oscillospirales > Acutalibacteraceae > SIG598. Next base: position 15,119 of record JAZNOP010000033.1, on the reverse strand, counting down.
GGTGGAGTATCAGAAGCTGCATGGTTCTGAAAACCGCGAGTGGGTCAACTACGACAACATTCCGCAGAACCTCAAGGACGCATTCGTCGCCATCGAGGATCACCGCTACTGGACCCATCAGGGCGTTGACTGGCGAAGAACGGTCGCCTGTTTCTACTACTTCTTCATGAACGTCGGTGACACGCAGGGCGGTTCGACAATTACCCAGCAGCTGATAAAGAACGTCACCGGTGAAAATGACGTCAGTATCGACCGAAAGCTCAAGGAAATTTTCCGTGCGCTTGAGCTTGAACAGCAATATACAAAGATAGAGATTCTTGAAGCGTATCTGAACGTCATTGCGCTGGGCAACGGCTGCAACGGTGTTTATACGGCTGCTCACACCTACTTCGGCAAGGACGTTTCTGAACTGACACTTGCAGAGTGTGCCTGTATCGCAGGTATAACCAAGAACCCGTACAAGTACAATCCCCTCAGAAAGCCCGAGGAGAACAAGAATCGTCAGATACACGTTCTTGACGAGATGCTTGAGTACGGCTTCATTACTCAGGAAGAGTATGATGAGGCAATAGCTCAGGAGCTCGTATTCAATCAGGATTCGGTCTACACCTCTGAGGACAAGAGCTACAACAACTGGTATGTCGACCAGATCATCTACGATCTGAGAGATGAGCTCATGAACGACCTTGGTATGTCCAAGGCTGAGGCAAACTATGAGATCTACAGCGGCGGTCTGAAGATCTACTCCTGCATGGACGTTGATATGCAGAACGGCGCAGAGAAGATTTTTGCTGATCCCAGCAACTTTGCTAAATTCCCCGGCACAGTACAGCCCAAGTGTGCTATCGTTGTCATGAACTACGAGGGCGCAGTCAAGTGTATCGTCGGTGACCGCGGTCTCAAGACCGGCGACCAGGTTTTCAGCTATGCATCTCAGGCTCAGCGTCAGCCGGGTTCCAGCTTCAAGCCGGTTGCGGTTTACGGTCCGGCAGTTGCGTACGGAATTCTTGAATATTCCACCCCTGTAACCGACGAGCCTATCACCCTTGAGGGCCGTCAGTGGCCGAAGAACTCCGGTGGCAGATACCGCGGAAATATTCCGGTAGTCAAGGGCGTTGAGGTTTCGGCAAACTGTGTTGCTGTCCGTGTTGCAAAGGTACTCGGCACAACAAAGATGGTCGACTTCCTTACCAAGAGACTTTCCTTCGATCTTGTTACCAGCGGCAACAAGAACGATATCAACTATTCAACTGCACTCGGCGGTATCACCAAGGGTGTATCCGTTCTCGAGATGACAGCGGCTTACGCTGTATTCGGCAACGGCGGTGTATTCCACGAGCCGTACACCTACAGCAAGGTCGTTGATGCAAGAGGCGATGTCATTATCGAGCACAGCGCAGCAGACGGCGTTTCTGCAATGAGTCGCGACTCTGCGGTAATCATGAACAGAATCCTTCGTGCTCCTATCACAGGCGGCGGCGGTACAGCAAGAAGCGCTGCATTCGGCGGCTACGCTGTATTCGGCAAGACCGGTACTACCAGTAACGACTATGACCGTTACTTTGCCGGCGGTACTCCTTATTATGTATCTGCCTGCTGGTTCGGTTATGAGACCCAGAAGGAGCTCGTTCTCAAGAGCACCAACCATGCAACCGCTGCATGGAGAAAGATAATGGTAATGGCACATAATCTTCTCGATGACAACGAGAAGGGCAAGTCTTTCCCGACAAGCAGCAATGTTGTAAGAAAGAGCTACTGCACCATTTCCGGCGGTATTGCCGGTGCAGGCTGCAGCTCCACTGCAACAGGTTATTACGCAAAGAACAGCAGTATTCCTGTATGTCCGATGCACTCGGGCGGCAAGTCCAACTCGGCATTCACCAAATTCCTTGCTGATAAGTCGAGTATGACTCCGGGAACATCTTCGCTTACCAGCGCAACAACCACAACAACATCGACCACTCCGGCACCGTCGGTTACCACCAGCACTACCACCACAAAGGAGCCGACGACCACTACATCCACAACCAAGTCAACCACTACAACAACAACTACAACCAAGGCGACTACCACAACAACAACTACAACTACAACCAAGGCACCTACTACCACCACTACGACTACTGCAGCGCCCACCACAACCACTACAGAGGCGGAGCCGGTAAGAACAACTACCACCACAGCAGAAGGCGCAGTGGGTTGATCTAACAGCAGCTTGCCGCAGGCATAGCTGAAGACGCACTTAACACAACAGACAGCGCCAGCATTTTGACAGATTTCAATATGCTGGCGCTGTGGTTTTATAAATGAAGCTACGGCAGAGCGAGGTGACATACAGCATGAGTTATGACGAAAACTACGACAACCGCCGTCAGCGCGGCAATGTTGACGACGATGATGCAATATTCGAGTTTCTTGAGCGAAGAAGCCGCCGCCGCGAATATGAGGAATTTCTGGATAAATACAGCGGCAGAGACGAGGAAGACGAATACATCGGCTCAAGAGAGAGCAGCGCTGCAAGACGGGTGCTTTCCGAGGGGAGAGTTACCGGTGGAAGGGCAGCGTCAGGGCAGCCGCGTTCACGCAGTTCATCAGGGAGCTCGCGCAGCAGTTCAGGCAGCCGGCAGAGCGGAAGAACAGCCGGTGCAGGAAGCCGCTCTTACAGTGATAGCCGTACAGGAAGATATACAACAGGTAATAATCGCAGACAATATAACGAAAACGGCGAGAGAATGGATCGTTCAAGGGGGAATATGACCCTTGGAGATGTCATAAAACGCTTTCTGCTTGCTGTGGCTTTGCTTGCAGTTGCGTTCGGGCTGGGTTACTACACGCTGATGGATTCGCTCACATCGGGAATAAACCGTGTCGAAGTCGACACCTCTGCAAAGGTGACAGCCGCTGAAGAGGTGGCTCATGTTGAGGTAAGGTGCAATACATCGTCGGTCATAAACGTTCTTCTGCTCGGAATTGACGACAACGGCGAAAGCGGCTCGCGCTCCGATACCATGATGATAGCCAGCGTGGACACGAAGAACGGCACTGTAAAGCTGTGTTCCATTCTGCGCGACAACTATGTCACCATTCCGGGATACGACAAAAACCGCATCAATTCTGCCTATGCATACGGCGGCGCTGAGCTTGCCCTGCAGACGGTGGAAGCCAACTTCCGGCTGGATATCGACGATTATGTCAGCGTTGATATGGAGGCAATGAGACACATTGTCGATGCGATCGGCGGTGTAAAAATAACAATAACCGAGGCGGAGGCAGGTCAGATAAACCGCTACTCATGGTCAAAGAATCCGCCGGTCTCAGCCGGTGAAATGCTGCTTGACGGCAAGCAGGCGGTGTGCTACGCTCAGATACGCAAGATTGACAGCGACTTCGGCAGAACAAACCGTCAGAGAGTGCTTATCGGTGCGATTGTCGCGAAATGCAAAACACTTTCCATAGGTGAGCTGACCGGTCTGATAAAGACGGTCTCGCCATATCTGACAACGAATATGTCTTCGTCAGAGATAGCCACAATGGGACTTCGTGTGCTGCCTGCGCTGACCGGTGAATTCGGTCAGATGTCGATACCGGCAGACGGTACCTACACCGGCAAGACGATACGCGGCATGGACGTTATCGTCAGTGACCTTGAGGAGAATACACGACTTCTGCACGAATTCCTCTACGGTGAATAAACGCTGCTGTAAAAGCGAAAGTTTTGCTCAAGCTTTTTCAAAAGCCTGCGATTAAAAGGCAGAGCATTGGTCGCTCTCCGCAGAGAGCGAAACACCCCTGTGAAATTATTCATACTGATTGACTTTGGACAGAAGGCTGCAGCGTAATGACCACCGGGGTTTGGGGCAGCGCCGCGACTTTTCTTTCGTTCTCTCAAATCATAAAATATATAAAACGACCTCCGAAAGGGAAATTCCCTGACGGAGGTCGTTTTTATTTATCAGATATTGTTCTGCAAATCAATTATATCTCTCTGCGCGGTGCTTCGCTCTCGCAGTAGACACAGCGGTAGAGGTGCTTCTCACGGTTCACAAGGCGGAACTCGTGACGGAGCTCCTGCTCAGTGGAAGTGATGCAGCGCGGGTTGGTGCATTTGATGACATCGCTGACAACATCAGGCAGGCTGAGATACTCGCGCTTTGCCAGCTCGCCGTTCTGAATGACATTGACGGTGATGCCGGGGTCGATATATCCGAGGATATCAAGATCGAGGTCAATGACCTGAGCTATTTTGATGATATCCTTTTTGCCCATCTTGCCGCTGTCTGCGTTCTTTATCATGGCAACGGTGCACTCGAGGTCGCCGAGGTGGAGTATGTTGTAGATGTACATACCTCTGCCGGCGGTGATGTGGTCAAGAACGATGCCGTTCACAAGTTCTCCGATAATCATTGTAAAGCCGTCCTTTCTCAGTTGACCTTTATGCCGAGCAGCTTGAGGATAAGCGCCATTCGCATATACTTGCCGTTGAGCACCTGATCGAAATAGCAGGCGCGCGGATCGTCATCGACTGCGACAGAAATCTCGTTGACTCTGGGCAGCGGGTGGAGTATGCTCAGGCTTTCCTTGGCGTTTCTGAGCTTGTCAGGAGTGAGGATATATGTGTCCTTAAGGCGGATATAATCAGCCTCATTGAAGAAACGCTCGCGCTGAACGCGGGTCATGTAGAGTATATCCAGCTCGGGCATGACGTTCTCAAGGCTGCGTACCTCCTCATAGGGGATACCGTTTGCTTCGAGGACATTCTCACGCACAAAGTCGGGGATTCTCAGCTCCTCAGGGGAGATGAAGACGAACTTTACGCCCTTGTAGCGGGACATTGCCGAAACGAGGGAGTGGACAGTGCGTCCGAACTTGAGGTCGCCGCACAGACCGACAGTCAGGTTATCGAAGCCGCCCTTTTCGCGGTAGATGGTCAGAAGGTCGGCAAGGGTCTGCGTGGGGTGATTATGACCGCCGTCACCGGCGTTGATGATGGGTACCAGCGAGCGTCTGGAAGCGACGACAGGAGCACCCTCCTTGGGGTGGCGCATGGCGATGATATCAGCGTAGCAGCTGACGGTACGCACTGTGTCGGAAACGCTCTCGCCCTTTGCAGCCGAGCTGCTCTGAGCCTCGGAGAAACCGAGAACATTGCCGCCAAGCTCGTACATTGCAGCCTCAAAGCTGAGACGGGTACGGGTAGACGGCTCGAAGAAGAGGGTGGCGAGCTTTTTGCCGTGACAGGCTTCAGAATACTTTGCCGGATTGGCAATTATGTCCTCGGCGGTGGCAATAAGCTCGTTTATCTCATCAAGTGAAAGCTCGAGAATATCTATCAGGCTTCTCATGCTTTTGCACCGTTTACTGCGAGGTAATTCTTGATTCTCTGGACGTTCTCAGCGTTTGCCTCGTCCTCCTCAAGATACTCGATGATATCGTATACATCGACGACGGAATGTACCGGGAAGCCGAACTCCTCAGCAACCTCAGCCATTGCGGACTTTTCGCCCTGACCCTTTTCCTTGCGGTCGACCATGACGAAGGTAGCGACAACCTTTACGCCTTCGAGGGAGGAGAGGTTTGCCATGCTCTCGCGGATAGCGGTGCCGGCAGTGATAACGTCCTCAACAATGACGACCTCCTCGCCTGCCTTGGGAACATAACCGACGAAGATACCGCCCTCACCGTGATCCTTTGCCTCTTTGCGGTTGAAGAAGAAGGGAACGTCGAGACCCTCCTTGGAGAGAGCAACAGCGGAAGAAACAGCGATGGAGATGCCCTTGTAGGCAGGTCCGTAGAGCACAGTTCTCTTATTGCCTACCTTCTCGAGGTATGCCTTTGCGTAGAACTCGCCAAGCTTTGCGATCTGGTCGCCGGTCTTTATATCGCCTGCGTTGATGAAATAGGGGATCTTTCTGCCGCTCTTTGCGGTGAAATCACCGAACTTGAGAACGCCTGCGCCCTCAAGGAACTGGATAAATTCTCTCTTGTAGCTTTCCATTATTCAGAAATCTCCTTGAATTTTATTTTATGAATGAGGAGTTGGGGCGCCGCCCCAAACCCTGCAGGGACGCTGTCCCTTGACCCTGCTGCTTTTGAAAAAGCGGGCAAAACTTTTATGTTTGAGATGCGTAACTTAGTCGACGAAGTCAGCGACACACTGACGGTATGCAGCAACGGGATCCTCAGCAGCGGTGATGGGACGGCCGACAACGATATAGTCAGAGCCGAGTTCCTTTGCCTTTGCAGGGGTGGTTACTCTTGCCTGATCGCCGATGTCTCCGCCGGCAAAGCGGACACCCGGGGTGATGGTCAGGAATTCTGCACCGCAGGCATCATGAACCTTGCCAGCCTCAAGCGGAGAGCAGACAACGCCGTCGAGTCCGGCCTTCTTTGCATTCTGAGCGTAGTGCAGAACAACCTTGTCGATGGGCTCCTTGATGAGCAGGTCGTTCTCCATACGGGCCTGGTCGGTGGAAGTCAGCTGAGTGACAGCGATGAGCAGCGGGCGGGTGCCGTCCGGACGGGTGAGACCCTCGATTGCAGCCTCCATCATTGCGATAGTGCCGCCTGCGTGAAGATTGCAGATGTCAACGTCCATCTGGGAAAGGACTGCCATTGCCTTCTTGACGGTGTTGGGAATGTCATGCAGCTTGAGGTCGAGGAAAATCTTGTGACCTCTTGCCTTTATCTCGCGGACAATCTCCGGACCTGCAGCATAGAAAAGCTCCATACCGATCTTGACAAACAGCTTTTCCTCCTGGAACTTGTCAAGAAAATCGATTACTTCCTGTTTGCCTGCGAAATCACAGGCGATGATTACGTCACGTCCCATCAGTGGGCACCTCCTATAATGTCATTAAGATCAGTGATCTTATATTTTGCCATGGTTTCAGGCAGCTGCTCAATAATATCGCGGCAGATAAAAGGATCTACCAGATTTGCAGCGCCTATCTGAACTGCGGTTGCACCGGCATACATCATCTCGATGACGTCTTCAGCGGAGGAAACACCGCCCATGCCGATGACCGGAATGCTTACTGCCTGACTTACCTGCCAGACCATGCGCAGGGCCACCGGGAAGATTGCCGGACCGGAATAACCGCCGGTCTTGTTGGCGATAATGGGCTTGCCGGTGTGCAGATTGATGCGCATACCCATCAGGGTGTTGATAAGACTGAGAGCATCAGCGCCTGCTTCCTCACAGGCTTTTGCAATTGCAACGATGTCGGTGACATTCGGGGAAAGCTTGATGATAACCGGCTTGGTGGTGACCTTCTTGACCTCACGTGTGATGAGGGCAGCCATTTCCGGAGTAGTGCCGAAGCTCATGCCGCCGCCGTGAACGTTGGGGCAGCTGATGTTGACCTCAAGCCAGCCGACCTGCTCGCACTCGTCGAGCTTCTGGCAGGTGTATACATAGTCCTCCACAGAGAAGCCGCTGATGTTTGCCATGACCGGCTTGTGGAAATAGGTGGACATGAAAGGCAGGGTGTATTTGGTGACGGTCTCGACGCCGGGGTTCTGCAGACCGACAGCGTTGAGCATTCCGCTGGGGCACTCAGCGATTCTCGGGGTGGGATTGCCGAAGCGCGGCTCGCGGGTGGTACCCTTGAAGGAGAATGTGCCGAGGCAGTTTATATCGTAAAGCTCGGAGAATTCAAAGCCGTAGCCGAATGTGCCGCTTGCCGGGATAATGGGGTTATCTATCTCGATGCCGCACAGATTGACCTTTGTGTTTACCATATTATCTCCTCCTTTTCCAGAACAGGACCGTCGCGGCAGATGCGCTTTGCTCCGTACTTTGTCTCGCAGGAGCAGCCCATGCAGGCGCCGAAGCCGCAGCCCATGCGCTCCTCAAAGCTGAACTGACCCGAGGTGGGGCAGGCATTGTATATACCCTTGAGCATAGGCTCAGGACCGCAGGTGTAAACATAGGTGTAGCCGCCGAGGTCAGCCATGGCATCGGTGACAAAGCCCTTCATGCCGTATGAACCGTCAGCAGTGGTTACAAAGACCTGATCGCAGACAGCCTTGAATTCTTCCTCGTAGAAGATTTCGTCCTTTGTATTGAAGCCGAGGATAACAGTGACATACTTGCCCTGCTCCTTGAGCTTTTTTGCAAGCATGAACATGGGCGGAACACCGGCACCGCCGCCGAGCAGCAGCGGACGCTGACCGCTCTTTTTTGTATCAAAGCCGTTGCCGAGTGCTGTCAGGATATCGAGCTTTGCGCCGGCGGAAAGCTTTGCCATATAGTCGGTGCCTTTGCCGACAACCTTGTAGAGAATTGTCACGCGGTTGTCAACAATGTCGCACACCGATATCGGACGGCGCAGATAGAAGCCGTCCAGCTTGATGTTGATAAACTGACCGGGTGCGGAAAAATGCGAGGTATCGCCGCTCAGTACCATTTCATACATGGTCTCGGTGAGCTGACGGTTGGAGATCACATCAAAAATGACCTGCTGCATTGTTTACCGTTCCTTTCTGTTGAATTATTATCATGGAAAATTTATGCTTTGCAATATATACCGCAGGGCGGCTCTCACCGCCGGATTATCCGGTAATGAAAACCGCTCTGGAGTTTTATTGATTACTCTTTGTCGATGGTGGAGATGGAAATTGTGGTTTCCTCGAGAACATCGAGCAGAACGCGTACGGTGTCGAGAGAGGTGAAGATGGTTACATTGTTCTCGACCGACATACGGCGGATCTGGAAGCCGTCCATTGCCTGATCAGCGGAGTTGATGTCACGGGTATTTATGACATAAGCGATGTGACCCTGACGCAGTGCTGCAGAGATATCATCGGGATCATCGCTGAGCTTGTTGCGTGTTCTGGTGCGGATTCCATGCTCGCGCAGGAATTTTGCGGTGCCCTCGGTTGCTTCGATGTTGAAGCCGAGGTTGTAGAAGCGGCGGATAAGGGGCAGAGCCTCTGCCTTGTCAGCGTCTGCGATGGTGGCAAGAATGGTGCCGTAATTCTGAACGGACATTCCGGAAGCCTGCAGAGCCTTGTAGAATGCACGGTAAAGCTTGTCATCGTAACCGATTGCTTCTCCGGTGGACTTCATTTCCGGAGAGAGGTAGGTATCAAGACCGCGGATCTTGGAGAAGGAGAATACCGGAACCTTTACGAACCAGCGCTTCTTCTCGGTGGGATAGAGGTCAAAGATGCCCTGCTCCTTGAGGCTCTTGCCGAGGATAACGTTTGCGGCGATATCAGCAAGGCTGTAGCCGGTTGCCTTGGAAAGGAAGGGTACAGTTCTGGAGGAACGGGGGTTGACCTCGATGATAAATACCTTATCGTCCTTGTCAACGATAAACTGGATATTGTAAAGACCGACTATGCCGAGACCCAGACCGAGCTTCTTTGCGTAGTCGAGAATGGTGCCTTTGACCTTGTTGGAGATGGAGAACGGCGGATATACGCTGATGCTGTCGCCGCTGTGGATACCGGTACGCTCGACCAGCTCCATGATGCCGGGTACGAATACGTCTCTGCCGTCGCAGATAGCGTCGACCTCGACCTCTTTACCGAGAATGTAGTGGTCAACGAGAACGGGGTTGTCCGCGTCGATCTCAACAGCGGTCTTGAGGTAGTGGCGCAGCTGCTCTTCATTTGCAACAATCTGCATTGCTCTGCCGCCGAGAACGAAGCTGGGACGGACAAGAACAGGATAGCCGATTTCCTCAGCTGTGGCGACGCCGTCCTCGATGGTGGTGACAGCGCGTCCTGCCGACTGCGGGATATCAAGCTCGGTGAGGATTCTCTCGAAGGTGTCGCGGTTCTCAGCGTTGTCAATAGCCTTGACATTGGTGCCGATGATGTTGACGCCGCGCTCCTCGAGGGGAGCCGCAAGGTTGATTGCTGTCTGTCCGCCGAGAGATGCGATAACGTCGTCAGCCTTCTCGAATACGAGGATATTCATGACGTCCTCGGTGGTCAGCGGCTCGAAGTAGAGCTTGTCAGCTGTGGTGTAGTCGGTAGAGACGGTCTCCGGGTTGTTGTTTATGATAATGGATTCGTATTTTGCCTCGCGGATAGCATTTACGGCGTGAACGGTGGAGTAGTCGAATTCGACACCCTGACCGATACGGATAGGACCTGCGCCGAGAACAACCTTCTTCTCGCGGTCGGTGACTATCGACTGATTCTCGCCGGTGTAGCTGGAGTAGAAGTAGGGAATGTAAGCGTTGGTGTGGCAGGTATCAACCATGCGGAATATCGGAAGGATACCGTTGTCAAGACGGGTCTTCCACAGCTCGTTTTCATTCACGCCCCACAGTCTTGCAATGAACTTGTCGGAGAAGCCAATCTTCTTTGCTTCCCTGAGGGTGTCAAGATCGCCCTTGTTTGCTGCGATTACAGCCTCGAAGTCAACGATTTTCTTAATTGCCTCGAGGAAATAGGGGGTGATGGCGGTTATCTCGTGAATCTTGTCAACGCCGACGCCCATGCGGTAAAGCTGTGCAATAGCATAGAAGTTATCATCGCGGAAATCCTTGATGTAATCGATGAGCTCAGCCTCACTCATGTCGTCGAATTTGGCCATGTGCAGATGACATACGCCGATTTCGAGTGAACGGACAGCCTTGAGCAGAGCCTCCTCGAGGGTGGAGCCGATGCCCATGACCTCGCCGGTAGCCTTCATCTGAGTGCCGAGCTTGTTGCTTGCTGCAGCGAACTTGTCAAACGGGAAGCGCGGCAGCTTTGCAATGACGTAGTCAAGGTCGGGCTCGAATGCTGCGTTGGTGTTTGCGATAGCGATATCCTCGAGCAGCATACCGACAGCGATCTTTGCGGTAACTCGTGCGATGGGGTATCCGCTTGCCTTGGAGGCAAGAGCGGAGGAACGGGAAACTCGGGGATTGACCTCGATGAGGAAGTATTCAGAGGAATGGGGGTTGAGTGCGAACTGAACGTTGCAGCCGCCTTCAATCCTGAGAGACCTGATGATCTTGAGCGCGCTGTCGCGAAGCATGGTGAAGTCAGCATCACTCAGAGTCATGATAGGAGCGACAACGGCAGACTCGCCGGTATGAACGCCGACCGGGTCGATGTTCTCCATGCCGCAGATGGTGATAGCGTGGTCGCTGCTGTCACGCATGACCTCGAACTCGATCTCCTTGTAGCCGCGGACGCTCTTCTCTATGAGAACCTGAGGAACAGGGGAGAGACGGAATGCGTTGGTAGCAGTTTCGATGAGCCCCTCCTCGTTGTAGGCGAAGCCGCCGCCGGTGCCGCCGAGGGTGAATGCCGGACGGAGAACAACAGGATAGCCGATCTCATTTGCGGCTGTGATTGCCTCCTCAATGGAGTAGGTGATCTGGGAAGGAATGACCGGCTCGCCGATCTCCTCACACAGCTCCTTGAAGAGCTCGCGGTCCTCAGCGCGCTCGATGCTCTCGCTGCTGGTGCCGAGCAGCTCTACCTGGCACTCCTCAAGAATGCCCTTCTTCTCAAGCTGCATGACAAGGTTCAGACCGGTCTGACCGCCGATGCCGGGAATGATGGCGTCGGGGCGCTCGTGGCGGAGAATCTTGGCGACATATTCGAGGGTGAGCGGCTCCATGTAAACCTTGTCAGCGATGGTGGTATCGGTCATGATGGTAGCAGGGTTGGAGTTAACGAGAACTACCTCGTAGCCCTCCTCCTTGAGGGCAAGACACGCCTGTGTTCCGGCGTAGTCGAATTCGGCAGCCTGTCCGATGACGATAGGACCGGAGCCGATGATCATGATCTTCTTAAGATCGGTTCTCTTTGACATTGCAGCATCTCTCCTTGATGTAGAATATATATTAAATTAACTTTGAGCGTTGATAAGACTGCGTTTATTATTTGTGGAAAAGGGTTGTCCGATTCGCAGACCGCGCGGCTTATTTTATATCAAGCGTTCCGTCGCTCCATGCAACCCTGCCGTTGCAGACGGTCAGCAGGCAGCGACCCTTTGTTTTCCAGCCGGTGAAGGGGGAGCTTTTGCCCATTGAAACAAACTCAGCCGGGTCAATGGTGTACTCTCTGCCGAGATCCCATACCGAGAAGCTTGCCGGTGAGCCGCATTCAAGCGAAGCGGTGCTCAGTCCGAAGCGGCGGCGGGGAACATCGTTCATCAGCTCCATCAGCCGTGCCATGGAAATCACACCCTTTTCGACAAGATAGGTGTAAAGCAGCGGGAAGGCTGTTTCCAGACCGACAACACCCATCATACTGCCCTTGAGACCCTTGCTCTTTTCTTCGGCAGAGTGGGGCGCATGGTCGGTGGCGATCATGTCTATGGTGCCGTCGCAGATGCCTTCAAGCAGGGCATCTCTGTCAGCAGCGCTGCGGATAGGGGGATTCATCTTGAATCGTCCGTCCTCCTGCAGCATGGAATCGTCCATCAGCAGGTAGTGCGGACCGGTCTCGCAGGTGACGTCGAGACCTGCCTTTTTGGCTTCTCTTATAATCTGAACGCTCTCCTTGGTGGAGATGTGGCAGACGTGGTATGCGCAGCCTGTCTCAGCGACAAGCTTCAGGTCGCGCGCTATCGGACCCCACTCCGATTCGGAGCAGATTCCGGCATGACCGTGTGTTCTGGCGTATTCGCCGTCGTGTATATATCCGCCGCGCAGGAGGGAATTGTCCTCACAGTGGGCGACAATCATTTTGCCGAGCTTCTTTGCGCGGATCATTGCCTGCCGCATCATATCCTCGTCCTGAACGCCTCTGCCGTCATCAGAGAAGCCTGCGACATAGGGCGCCATAGCCTCAAGGTCGGCGAGCTGTTCGCCCTTTTCACCGACGGTTATTGTGCCGTAGGGCAGTACCTCAACAGCGGCATCGCGCTTTATTGCCTCGAGCTGAATGGAGAGATTCTCCATGCTGTCCGGCGTGGGGTTAAGGTTAGGCATTGAGCAGACGGTGGTGTAGCCGCCTCTTGCAGCGGAAAGAGTTCCTGTTCTGACGGTTTCTTTATACAAAAAACCCGGCTCCCGCAAATGCACGTGAACATCTGCGAGTCCGGGCAAAATAACAAAGGAATCACAATTAAAAACAGCAACGTCAAGGTCGTGCTGTCCACAGGAAACAATACCACCGGAAACACCAAGACTGTCTCGGACAAATTCGCCAGCTTTGAAAAGATGACCGTTTTTGAATGTGCAGTCCATTGCTGATCCTCCCAGTAACATAAGAAAAGACCTTCGCGCGGCAAGGAGCTGATACACGGCAGAACACCTGCTGTACCGTTCCATATCACACCTTGCGATGATCTTCAATGCAGTTTCAGCGCTGTTTTTCAGGCGCGTTTTCTGCTCCTAATAGAATACCACAGCGAGGGCTTCAAGTCAAGAAAAAAAGAGGACATTTATTGAAAGTTCATATAATAATATATAGCTTGATTATACAGCCTCATTCCGCCATAATGACTGCCGGTCATGTGTATAAAAGAAAGAAAAAATCCCATCTGTCAGATTGCTCCGGCAGATGGGATTTTTTATTCTTCTACGGAATCTGTTCCTATCTCAGGCAGCTTTTCGCACAGGTCAATGTGACCGGTGCCGTCAGGCAGCATGGATATCAGCCGCGTTTCGTTGTCGGTCATGACGTACATTCTGCCGGCGCAGAGGCTGAAGCGGTCGGTGTCCTGCTTGTAGGTAAGAACGTTGACACGCTCGCCGCCCTTGAGGGCAACTCGCTCGAGATTGCCGTCAGCCGCGATGTAGTATACCCAGCCGTCGTCGGTGGGAGTCATCGGGGAATCGGCAATGCCGGCATCGAGCAGTGTGGAGTATTTCAGTGTCTCAAGGCTGAGTCGCCATGCCTTCTTAGCCGGCAGCTCGTAGGGCATATCGGCGGGTGCGTTGGGGTCTATGTCGGTTGCGCTTATGACAACAGTGGTCTCGGTCTGGAAGAAAAGATAGCCGTTTCCTGCGGTCAGATTCAGCACAGGAGAGCCGAGCAGCTCGCTCTCGTTTTCACCGTCAGGTGTCATGCGGCGTATGCAGCCGGGATTATTGGGAATATCCGCACCGTCAGGCGTTACAAGTTCGCTTACAGTGTAGGATTCAGGCTGTACTGTCTTGCCGTTTTCGTCCTTGTAGGAAGGCGGAGTGACCTCTGTGGATACGGTGAACAGCCGGTCATAATCGTCTGCGCTCATCTCAATGAAGTAAATGATATCCTCATAAATGACAAATTCGCTGACAGCAGCTTCGGTGAGCGGCTGTGTTTTTGCAAGGCTGCGCTTTGTCAGCGTTGTGAGGTCAGCGCGGCAGAGACGGCAGGCTTTGCCGATGTAGTAAAGGTAATTGCCGACAACGACAGGGTGTTTTACTCTTGTTTCTTCGATGACCTGTTGAGAGGACAGACCGTCATAGCTGATGCGCATGACAGTGCCGTCGGTGTCCATTCCGTATACCCAGCCGTCGACAACGGAAAGCGACTCAAGACAGTGATAACTGATCTTCAGGATTTCACCTGTAGAAACGGACATACGGTAGAGTCCTGGATTTTCTCCGAAAGGACAGGTGTAATATATGTAGTTGTCATCAGCCGCTGCAAGAGCGTTGAATGCGGTGTTGGAGGGGGTGTTGCCATAGATGATGGCCTCCTCCTCACGGCAGGCATTTGTGCCAAGCACCGTCAGCCATACGACAAGGCAAATGACGATAACCGAGGCAGTGATGATGAGTATAGGCCAGCGGCGGCGGTGGTTTTCTGTGACACGCTCCAGCTGACGGAAGGGCATTTTGAGAAGGGTGATAAGGTCGTCACCCTTGCGCGCATACTTGAGAACGCCTTCTTCCTGCGCGCTCTGCTCCTCTTTGGGGTTGTTGTCGTAATGCTCCTCAGCTTCACGCAGAACCGAGCCGCACCTGTGGCACAGCTTGCTGTACTGGTCGTTGTTGTATCCGCACTGTCTGCAATACATATTCGGACACCCTCCGGATAATCAATATAATATCTCAGTATACCATAAAATATCGCAAGATTGTAAATAATATGAAAATATAATGAAAGATGCGGCAAAAGATATTGCAGTAAATTTTGGTTTAGCGGAGCAGCCTTTGGTGATGCACAGGCTGTGCCCAACCCCAAGACCTCGCCGGAATTATATCGGCGAGGTCAGCCGACCTGAG
>JAZNOP010000032.1:2500-39326 GCA_045580875.1 Acutalibacteraceae bacterium | reverse complement strand
CGCCGATGAGCTCGCTTGCGCGTACACCGTAGCGCAGACGCTCCTTCTCGAGATTCTCAGAGAGAATGTCGTAGAACTCGCGGCAGTTGCGGATATTCTTGATGACAAGCTTGCTGTCGGAAGTATCCTTGGCAAAGATGGTAATGGTGCCGAGACCGAGACCGATAAGAGACTGAGCGAAAGAGGAGCTCATCTGCATGTCTGTGATTCTGTAGAGCAGAATCTCATCATACTGCTTGCTGAGGAAGCCCTGCTTGATGAGAAGCTTCTTGTCAGTTATGGAATATACAGTGAAAGAGAACGGGAGACCGAGGAAGAGGATGCGTTTTCTTTCCTGTGCGAGCAGATTGTAATTCTTCTTTTTTGCCATTGTAATTTCCCTCCATATACATTGATTTGAATCAAGTATATCATACATCATTTCGCAGTTCAACATCTTTTTATGAACGATATCCGCCAGTGATATATGCATCTTCGCACGTTATGCGGCGGCTGTGTCGGAAAAACGTCCGGTAAAAGCGTATATATACGTATTTTTGTTTCTGCAAAGATATTGTTTTTTTCATATTTATGATATATAATCTATTAGTTAAAACAATTAAAACAAAAGGAGAGATAAATTTTGGCTGGCAAAACACGTACAAGATTTGCGCCGTCACCGACAGGCTATATGCACGTCGGCAACCTGCGCACAGCACTTTATGCTTATCTTATCACAAAAAAGCAACAGGGTGATTTCATCCTGCGAATCGAGGATACCGATCAGGAGAGATATGTCGAAGGTGCAGTGGATATAATCTACAATACCATGCGCGAGACCGGTCTGCTCTGGGACGAGGGTCCCGATGTAGGCGGCGATTTCGGTCCTTATATCCAGTCTGAGCGTCGCGGTCTTTACAAGCAGTATGCCGAGCAGCTCTGTGAGCTTGGCGGAGCCTATTACTGCTTCTGCACAAAAGAGCGTCTCGACCAGCTTCATCAGGAGGCAGGCGGTATTGCAAAATATGACGGTCACTGCCGCGAGATTCCTCTTGAGGAGGCAAAGGCAAGAGTTGCAGCAGGCGAGCCCTATGTTATCCGCCAGAAGATGCCCACCGAGGGAACAACCTCCTTCGAGGACGCTGTCTATGGTCTTGTCTCTGTTGACAATTCTGAACTCGAGGATCAGATCCTGCTCAAGTCCGACGGACTTCCCACCTACAATTTCGCGAACGTTATCGATGACCATCAGATGGGCATCACCCATGTCGTAAGAGGCAATGAGTACCTCTCGTCAACACCGAAATACAATCTGCTCTACAAGGCATTCGGCTGGGAGCCGCCCGTATATATCCATTGCCCGCCGGTAATGAAGGACGCACAGAACAAGCTTTCCAAGAGAAACGGCGATGCTTCCTATCAGGATCTCATTGCAAAGGGCTATCTCACCGGTGCAGTTCTCAACTACATTGCGCTTCTCGGCTGGAGCCCCGGAGGAGAGCAGGAGAAGTTCTCCCTGCCCGAGCTGGTTCAGGCTTTTGATATTTCCGGTATCTCCAAGTCTCCGGCTATCTTCGATCCGGACAAGCTCCGCTGGCTCAATGCTGAGTATATCCGCGCTCTCAGCCCCGATGAGTTCCATGAGGCAGCACTTCCGTTCATTCTTGCCGGTGTCGGCAATGCACAGACAGATACAAGACTGATTGCTTCCTGTCTGCATCAGCGCACCGAGGTGCTCTCTGAGATAACTGCTCAGCTCGGCTTTATTGAGAAGGCTGACGACTATTCGGTCGATCTCTTCACAAACAAGAAGTCCAAGTCCAACGCTGAGACCTCCAAGGCAATGCTCGAGGCTGTAATTCCGGCTCTCGAGGCTCTTGACGAGTGGTCTCAGGAGAAGATTCACGACTGCCTTATCGGTCTTGCCGAAAAGCTCGAGGTCAAGAACGGTCTGCTTATGTGGCCGGTCAGAATTGCAGCTTCGGGCAGAACAGTCACACCGGGCGGCGCAGTCGAAGTTCTTGGAATGATCGGCAGAGATGAGTCAATTGCACGTCTCAAGGCCGGCCTTGCCAAGCTTGCATAACTAACAGAAAGCCATTCATAATTAAGATAAAACCATAAAGGTGATCGGCTTTACGATACTCGCTGAAGGTCGATAAGGTCGGTCAAATACCAATCTTAGGAGGATGAATAAAATGGCAGAAGAAATCATCAAAGATGTTGAAGTTACCGAAGAACCTACCAGCAATAACTTCATCGTTCAGTTCATAAAGGAGGATCTTGCTCCGGGTGGACGCTGTGAAGGTATGAAGGTTCACACTCGTTTTCCACCGGAACCCAACGGTTGTCTGCATATCGGACACGTCAAGGCTCTCGTTATAGACTACGGTATCGCTGAGCAGTTCGGCGGTATCTACAATCTCCGCATGGACGATACCAACCCCACCAAGGAGCGCGAGGAATTCGTCGAGGCAATCAAGGACGATATCCACTGGCTCGGTTATGACTGGGGCGACAGATATCACTTTGCCTCTGCATATTTTGAGGAGACCTATCAGTATGCTATCGAGCTTATCAAGAAGGGTCTTGCTTACGCCTGCGAGCTTACTCCGGAGCAGATGAAGGAGATGCGCGGCACTCACGACACACCTGCCGTCAGCCCCTTCCGTGACCGTCCCATCGAGGAGTCTCTTGACCTCTTCCAGCGTATGCGCGCCGGTGAGTTTGAGGACGGCAAGTACACACTTCGCGCAAAGATCGACCTCGCTTCCGGCAACTGGAATATGCGTGACCCGGTAATCTACCGTATAAAGCATGCTACCCATCACCGTACCGGCGATGAGTGGTGCATCTATCCGATGTACGATTTCGCTCACCCCATCGGCGATGCTATTGAGCATATCACTCACTCTCTCTGCTCTCTTGAGTATGAAGACCACCGTCCGCTCTATGACTGGGTTATCAATAATGTATCCGTTCCTTCAAAGCCCCGTCAGATCGAGTTTGCACGTCTTGGCATCGACTACACCGTTCTCAGCAAGAGAAAGCTGAGAAACATGATCGAAAGCGGTATTGTCACAGGTTGGGACGATCCCCGTATGCCCACCCTTATTGCACTTCGCCGCCGCGGATATACTCCTTCTTCCATCAAGAATTTCTGCGAGCGCATCGGTGTTGCAAAGAATCCGAATACCGTACAGTGGAGCTTCCTCGAAAGCTGCCTGCGTGACGACCTCAATGCCCACGCTGCACGTGCAATGGCAGTTCTCCGTCCGGTAAAGCTGGTCATTACCAACTATCCGGAGGGTCAGAGCGAGACCTTCACCTGTGAGAATTATCCCGACAATCCCGATGATACCCGTGAGATCACCTTCTCCCGTGAGCTCTACATCGAGTCTGACGACTTCATGGAGGAGCCGGCAAAGAAGTATCAGCGCCTCTATCCGGGCAATAAAGTCCGTCTCAAGAGTGCATACATCGTTACCTGCACCGGCTGCAAGAAGGACGAAAACGGCAATGTTGTCGAAGTTTATGCTGAGTATGACCCTGAGACCAGAGGCGGCAACCCCCGCGAAGGCGAGAAGGTCCGCGGAACTATCCACTGGGTTGATGCGAACAACTGCGTTGATGCAGAGGTTCGTCTCTTCGGCAGACTTTTCACTATTCCGAATCCTGATGCGGCTGATGTCAACTATCTTGAGCACATCAACCCCGATTCCCTCGAGGTTCTGACCGGCTGCAAGCTGGAGCGCGCTCTTGAGAATGCAGAGCCTGGCGCTGGCTATCAGTTCCTGCGTATGGGCTACTTCTGCGCTGACAGCAAGGATTCCAAGCCCGGCAATCTGGTGTTCAACCGTTCTGTTGAGCTGAAGGATAGCTATAAAGCTTAATGGCTTTACTTGTTTTTGCGGTGACAATTTTATAAAATAACAGCCCCGTGTGCATCATGACACACGGGGCTGTCTGCATATCTGAATAAAAGTCAGGCAAAAGAATTACTGGTTCACTCCGCTGTTTGCAGCATCTGACTGAACCTTCTTGATAAGACCGTTGAGCGCCTTGCCGAACTCGGTCCACTGAGCGGGGAATCGCGACTGACCGGAGATGTGCTTTTCGCCTCCGACATAGTGAACGTCAATACGCCAGCATACACCCTCACGCAGGGAAGGATAGTTCTTCCATTCAAGCAGACCGATATCCTCCATGTCGCTGAGGAAGATTACAAGGTCTTCAGCTTTTGCTTTGTATGAAGTGTAGCCGTCCTCGAACAGAGCCTCCTCATCCTCGAATCTGAGTATGGGAGCGCCGTCGGCATCGTATGAAATAAGCTCTATGTACTTGTCTTTTGCGGCTTCCTTTGCCTCGATAATGTCCTGAACAGTGTCGGTTGCTTCGTCTTTTGAGCCGACCTTGACACAGCGGTTTTTGACATCGACCCAGATGAAATTGACCGGCTTGATCATATTCCATACGGCAAAATGAATGTCGGTAATCTGGAGATACTGCTGATTGGCAACAGAATTCAAAATACTCACCTCAAAACACACGGTTTATTTGATTATTTAAGCGCCGAAAAGTGAAAATAGTCATAATTCCTATTGCACTTCAGGCGATTTATTTATATAATATAATGATATATACGAAGAGAAATTGTGTGTCGAAAACGTTAATTTTCACGACACTCAAATTGATCAGTTTCAAGTTATTTTAGCACATTGTTTTCAAATCGTCAATCGCAGGTTTAGTATCTGTCAGCAGGAGGTGATATCATGGCAGGAAATCCAAAGCAGAAACTCAAGCTGCTTTATATTTACGATTATCTGAAGAGGTTTTCCGACGAGAACCACCCGGCGGCTGTCAGCGATATCATAGCCTATCTTGAGAAAAACGGAGTAAGTGCCGAGCGCAAGTCGATATACACTGATGTCGAGGTGCTGCGCGACTACGGTCTGTCAATTGAGCGCGGCGCGACCCGGCAGCGCGGATATTATCTTAAAAATTCCGGAATCAAGCGCAGCGAGCTTATGCTGCTCGCCGATGCCATCTATGCTTCTCCCGTAATCTCTCAGAAAAAGACAGCTGCGCTCATTGAAAAGCTGTGCGACCTCGTGAGCATATATCAGGCAAAGGAGATAATGAAGCAGTATCAGATGTTCTCCGATGCGGCGGTGCGCGGCGGAAATATGCTCAAGACAGACAATGAGGAGCTTTATAAAAACATCGAGACAATCCACACCGCCATGCTTGCCGGCAAGAAGATACGCTTTGTCTATCACCGGCGTGTACTGGCAAACAACCTGCCGGTTTTTGATACGGGCAGAGAGTTTTTCATAAGCCCCTATGCGGCTATGTGGAATCAGGATAAATATTACATCATAGGAAATTACGATAAATACGATGATCTTTCGCATTACCGCATAGACCGCATGAGGAAGGTCACCGTCATCGATGAGCCTATCCGCCCGCTGCGCGAGGTAAGCGCGTATAAGACAAAAATCGACACAGCCGATTATGCCCGCCGCGTGTTCAATATGTTTGCCGGCACCGAGCCGTCTTATGTTGAGCTGGACTGCGACATAAAGCTGCTCGAGACTATTATCGAGCGTTTCGGCATAAATGTTCCGTACCGGCAGACCAGCCCGGAAAGATTTACGGTAAAAGCCTATGCGATAATAAACGACGGCTTTGAGAAATGGCTGCTTAATTTCGGCGGCGGTGTGGTGGTGCGCGCTCCGCAGGAGCTCAGAAATTCGATAACAAAACGTCTGGAATCAATGCTGCAGGAGTACCGCGGCATTAAATAAAAACTTAAAACAGGAGGTGCCCGAAAATGGCAGTAGAAAAACAGTACATACTCGCACTTGATCAGGGAACGACAAGCTCCCGCGCGATAGTTTTTGACTTCAAGGGAAATGTCATCTCCACAGGACAGGTGGAATTCCAGCAGATATATCCCCAGCCGGGCTATGTCGAGCACGATCCGATGGAGATACTCTCCTCTCAGATGACCGCTGCAAGAACAGCAATAATCAATGCCGGAATAAATGTGCTTGAAATAGCGTCCATAGGCATAACCAACCAGCGCGAAACAACCATTGCCTGGCAGCGCTCTACCGGTCGTCCGCTTTACAACGCTATCGTATGGCAGTGCCGCCGCGGCGCCCGTCTGTGCGACCAGCTTGTGGAAGAAGGCTGGAAGGACTATATTCAGGAGAAAACCGGACTTGTCATTGATGCCTACTTCTCTGCAAGCAAGATGAAGTGGATACTCGATAATGTTCCCGAGGCAGCAGAACTTGCTGAAAAGGATGATCTCTGCTTCGGTACAGTCGACAGCTGGCTGCTCTGGAATCTTACAGGCGGCAAGGTTCATGCAACCGATGTTTCCAACGTATCGCGCACCATGCTCTACGATATCAACCGTCTTGACTGGGACGAAAAGCTGCTTGAGCGCTTTGGTGTTCCGCGCAGCGCTCTGCCCGAAGTAAAGCCTTCGGTCGGGCTTTTCGGTGTATGCAACGAGCATATTCTCGGTGCACCGATACCCATCACCGGTATCGCAGGCGATCAGCATGCCGCAATGTTCGGTCAGTGCTGCTTCGATGAGGGTGTTACAAAGATAACCTACGGCACCGGCTGCTTCATTCTTATGAACGTCGGCAATAAGCCGCCTGTTTCAAAATCCGGTCTTGTTGCAACAATCGGCTGGCAGATAGGCGATGAGGTGGTCTATGCACTTGAGGGAAGTGCTTTCAACTGCGGTTCGGCAATAAAGTGGCTTCGCGACGAGCTTCACATGATTGAAACACCTCAGCAGGCCGACCAGTGGGCAGAAGAGGTTGAGGATACCGCAGGTGTATGCTTCGTTCCCGCATTCACCGGACTTGGTGCACCTCACTGGGATATGTACGCACGAGGTGCTCTTCTTGGAATCACGCGCGGTGCTACCAACAAGCATATCGCACGTGCTGTGCTTGAGAGTATTGCCCTGCAGACAACCGAACTTGTCGATGCAATGGGTAAGGATTCCGGCACCGATATCCGCGAGCTTCGCGTTGACGGCGGTGTCAGCAAGAGCAATTACGTAATGCAGCTTCAGGCTGACCTTCTTGATATTCCTGTTCTCCGCCCGCAGTGTGTAGAGACGACAGCTATCGGTGCTGCTCTCATGGCAGGCCTTGGCTGCGGTGTCTACAGCAGTACAGATGAGCTGCGTGAGATATGGGCTCTTGAACGCCGCTTCGAGCCGGAAATGAGCCGCGAAGATGCAGCAGGCAGGATAAAAATGTGGGAAAAGGCTGTGGAGCGCTGTTCGAAGTGGGAAGAAGCTGAAGAGCAGTAATCAGAGACAGTCATAATTGTTAATTAATTCAGCAAAGCAGGTAATGATAAATGAAATTTGATGGTATTATCTTTGATCTTGACGGAACACTGTGGGATTCACGCGCCGCAGTGTGCGAATCGTGGGCATGTGTGCTCAGACGTGATTATCCGCAGCTCAGAGTGCCGACTCCGGAAGAGTTCGGCAGACAGATGGGCAAGCTGCTTGTCGATATCGGACGTTCACTTTTCCCGGAGCTGAATGATGAGGAGAATGATGTTCTGATCAGGAAATGCTGTGACTACGAAAATGAATATCTCGCCGGGCATGGCGGAATCCTCTTCGACGGACTCGAGGACACTCTCGCAAAGCTTGCAGAGAAATACAAACTGATAATCGTCAGCAACTGTCAGAGCGGCTACATCGAGGCGTTCTTTGAAAGTCACGGTCTCAGCAAATATTTTATTGACCGTTCATGCAGCGGCGATACAGGTATGCTCAAGGCTGATAATATCAAGCTTGTAATAGAACGCAACGGTCTGAAGTCTCCGGTATACGTCGGAGATACCGCCCTTGACGGCACCTCAGCCGCCGAGGCAGGTATTCCGTTCATCTGGGCTTCCTACGGTTTCGGTGAGCCTGAGCGCTGCGATGCCAAGCTTGGCAGCATTACCGAGCTGCCGGCATTGTGCGAAAACAACAATATCTGAACAATCTACTGACTTAAGAAAGGAGATGCGTGTGCGTTGGCACTGAAAATCTGGAAAACAGCGCAGGGCGATAAGGAATTATCCCGCCAGATAGCTGCTGAGAATAATATAGCGCCGTATGCCGCGCATCTTCTTGTCACACGCGGCTATACCGACTCTGACAGTATCCGCAATATGCTTGAGCCGGAGTCAATGGAATTCCGTGACCCGTTCACCATTGCTGATATGGATAAGGCGGTCGAAAGAATCAACAAGGCAATAGATTCTTTTGAAAGCATAATGGTCTACGGCGACTACGATGTCGACGGCATAACCGCGACCTCACTGCTTTATTCCTATCTCGCAAAGCGCGAAGCAAATGTCAGCTATATGCTGCCAAGCCGCGACGAAGAGGGTTACGGTCTGCATATGAGCACAATTGACAGTATGCATTCGATGGGCGTGAAGCTTATCATCACTGTAGATAACGGAATTTCGGCAGTTGATGAGATAGCCTATGCGGCTTCGCTCGGAATAGAGACAGTTATAACCGACCACCATCAGCCGCCGGAGGTGCTGCCTGCGGCAGTGGCAATTGTCAACCCCCACCGTAAAGACTGCCCGAGTCGGTTCAAGGATTACGCCGGAGTAGGCGTTGCATTCAAGGTGGTATGCGCCCTTGACGGCGATGCAGAAAAAATTGCCGATGAATATGCCGATTTTGTGGCGCTTGGCACAGTGGCGGACGTCGTTCCGCTGCTTGACGAAAACCGTGCGCTTGTCGTGCGAGGATTGAAATTGATAAACGAAGAAAAACGCAAGGGAATAGCAGCGCTGATGTCGTGTGCAGGGACAAAGAGCCTGCCTGCTACAGCAACTGATATTGCATATACACTCTCTCCACGCATAAATTCTGCCGGACGACTCGGAAAACCGGACAGAGCGGTGCAGCTGATGCTTTGTGACGAAGGTCTTCGCTGCCATGCGCTGGCGAGTGAGCTTAACGAAGAAAATAACCGCCGCCATAAGTGCGAGCGTGATATAGCCGACCAGGCGTGGGATATGCTCCAGAGGGATCCCGCCCTCGGCAATGACAGAATAGTTGTTATCGGCGGAGAAGGCTGGAATGCCGGAGTTATAGGCATTTTCGCAGCAAAGCTGTGCGACAGCCTCGGCAAGCCGTGTATAATCCTCTCCTCGGACGGGGAGATAACAAAGGGCTCAGGACGAAGCCTCGGCAATTTTTCGCTTCACGATGCAGTGGCAAGCTGCCGTGATATGATGATAGCCTACGGAGGGCACACCCTTGCGGTCGGTCTGACAATGAAGACGGAGGACATCCCTGAGTTCAGACGAAGGATAAATGAATACGCAGCCGGCAGAACTATGCCGATGCCGGAGCTGAAGCTTGACTGCGAGCTGCCGCTGTCGATGATAAACATCGACCTTGTGCGGGCGGCAGAGGCGCTTGAACCGTTTGGAGCGTGTAATCCCTCTCCGCTTGTTGCGATCAAAAATGTACGCATCAACAGAATAACACCGGTCGGAGGCGGCTATCATCAGAGACTGCTGCTGTCCGGCGCAGGTGTCGAACTGACGGCAATGCTCTTCAATGTTATGACCAGTCAGTTTGCGTTCCGTCCGGGAGACATAATAGACTGCGCGATAGCGGTCAACCGAAGTGATTTCCGCGGCGACGAAAGCGTCAACGCAATAATACGCGATATCAGACTTTCTGAGATCGATGTCGAAGAGGTAATAAAAGCTGACAGACTGGTCGAACAGCTTCTCAGAGGCGAGCCGGTGACGGCAGCGCAGGCTGAGCAGATGATTCCGGAAAGATCCGATTACGAAAGTATTTACCGTTATCTGTCGCACATCGGATTCAAAGGAACGTATGAGATTCTCGCGGCAAGACTGAGACCGCACGGAGTGACATATGCGCGAATGCGTGCCGCACTGTGTGCAATGATACAGCTTGGTCTGCTCGACCATAAATCACGCGGCGGAGTTTCCACTATCCACATAAACAAGGTAAGCTTCAAAGCGGATCTTGAAGCAAGCGAAATAATTACAGCACTCAGACAGTGCGCCGAAGCATGATGCACTTCTGATGCATATATTAAAATCAAGAGAAAGAGAGAACGGGAATGAAAGCCGGAGAAGAGGCTTTCCCTAAGAAAGGCAGGGGCAGAGAATGTCGGAAAATATGTCAGTATACAGTACCTATGATGATCTTGTTACCTTAATCCACGACAGCGGCCGTGAATATGATATGAAGACCATTGAGAGAGCTTATCTCCTGGCCAACGAAATGCACGGACCGCAGAGAAGAAAATCCGGCGAGCCGTATATAGCTCACCCTGTCTCTGTCTCCAAGATACTTGTTGAACTCGGTATGGATACCGACAGCGTAGTCACCGGTCTGCTGCACGACGTGGTCGAGGATACTCCCGTCGAACTGTCGCAGATTGAAAGTATGTTCGGCAAAACAGTGGCAGAACTGGTTGACGGCGTTACGAAGCTGAGCAAGATAGGCTTCTCCACAAGAGAGGAGCATCAGGCGGAAAACGTGCGTAAGATGCTCATTGCAATGAATCGCGATATCCGCGTCATCATCGTAAAGCTTGCCGACCGCCTCAATAACCTGCGCACATTGTCGGCGCTCAGCTCACAGAAGCAGCGTGACATTGCCCGCGAGACCCTTGAGGTCTATGCTCCGATTGCACACCGACTCGGTATCCGTGCAGTCAAGGAGGAGCTTGAGGATCTCTCATTGCGCTACCTTGACCCGGCGGCATACAACGCCATAACCGAGCAGCTTTCCTCTCAGCAGGCAAACCGTGAGGCATTCCTGAGCAGCATAAAATCCCAGATCGCCGAGCGTATCCGTCAGGATATTCCCGAAGCGGAAATCGACGGAAGAATAAAGTCGGTTCACGGCATCTACCGCAAGATGTATATCCAGCAGAAGGATTTCAATGATATCTACGATATCTACGCGGTAAGAATCATCGTGGATACTGTTGCCGAGTGCTATGCCGCACTGGGTATAATCCACACCATGTTCATTCCTATCCCGAACCGCTTCAAGGATTACATCACAATGCCCAAGCCGAACGGCTACAAGTCGCTGCATACAACCGTCATCCGCAAGATGCGCGGTGATGATGACCAGTCAGTTCCGTTTGAGGTGCAGATAAGAACAGCTGATATGCACCGCACAGCTGAGTTCGGTATCGCGGCTCACTGGAAATACAAGGTCGGTGTCAATTCTGCCGATTCGCTCGATGACCGTCTTGCATGGATACGTCAGATGCTGGACAATCAGAGCGACGCAACCGATACAACCGAGCTTATGATGCAGATCAAGACCGAGATGATTCCCGATGAGGTCTACGTCTTCACTCCGCGCGGAGATGTCAAGACACTGCCTCAGGGAGCAACGGTCATAGATTTTGCCTATGCAATCCACAGCCAGGTCGGACACCGCATGGTGGGTGCCAAGGTGAACGGCAAGATGGTTCCGTTTACTCACAAGGTCAAGACCGGCGATATTGTTGAGATACAGACAACAAAGGAAATTACAACCGGACCGCGCCGTGACTGGCTCAAGATAGTCAAGACCGGTGAGGCAAAGAACAAGATTCGTTCATGGTTCAAGAATGAGCGCCGTGAAGAGAATATTGTCAGCGGACGTGAAGAACTGACAAGAGAATTCAAACGCAACGGAATCCGTCTTCCGGATGACAAGGAAGATGAATTCATGCAGGAGCTCGTGCGCAAAGCGCACATGGACTCCCTTGATGATTTCTATGCGGCAATTGGCTACGGCGGCATAGTGCTGTCCCATATCATGCAGCGTATCCGCGATGATTACGCCAAGCTGATGAAGGCAACACAGGGACAGACCGAGATAGTGCGCTCTGAAATAAAGGAGCGCGGCGCGAAGGACGGCGTCTATATCGAAGGCATAGACAACTGCCTTATCAAGATGTCGAAGTGCTGCAATCCGCTGCCGGGTGACGAGATTATCGGATATATTACCCGCGGCTACGGTGTGTCGATACATAAGCGCACCTGTACCAATGTGCCAAAGGATATTGACAGCTACGATGAAGCACAGCGCTGGGTTGCTGCTCATTGGTCGGATAAGATAACCGTCCGTGACTTCAAGTCGATGCTCAAGCTTTACTGCAATGACCGAAAGGGTCTGCTTGCAGATATTGCGGTACAGCTTGCCAATATGCACATCGATATTCATGTTATGAACTGCCGCGAGACCAAGGACGGTCACGCTATAATAGCGGCAACCATTACCGTAAACGGCAAAGAGCACCTTGAGGGCATAATTGCCAAGCTCAGCCGGGTACAGGGTGTCATCAGCATAACCCGCTCAGGCAGCTGATGAATAATCAACAGTAAGGAGCAAAAATATGCGTGCAGTCATACAGCGCGTGACCGAAGCGTCGGTCAGCATAGAGGGGATAGAGCCCAGCTCAATCGGCAAGGGTTATATGATACTGCTTGGTGTACATGAAAATGACACCGAGCAGGAGGTTCAGCTGCTGGTCAAAAAGATAACCGGCCTCAGAGTGTTTGAGGACGAAAACGGCAAGATGAATCTCTCTCTTGATGCGGTGGGCGGTGAGATACTGCTGATTTCGCAGTTTACTCTCTATGGTGACTGTTCTCACGGTAACCGTCCAAGTTTTATTCAGGCGGCGCGCCCGGAGACGGCGATACCGCTTTATGAACTGATGATAAGCAGACTGCGTGAACAGCTTGGCGCAGACAGGGTCAAAACCGGAGTTTTCGGCGCTGATATGGCTGTCTCGCTGGTGAATGACGGTCCGGTGACCATAATAATGGATACAGAGGAAATGAAGCACAGAAAATGACCGCGCTTCCAGATATGACAGAAAGGAGCTGCAGACAATGCGCATAAGCACTCACGTTGTAAGTGATTTTTTCACAAACTGCTATGTAGTACAGGACGAAGGCACAGGGCGCACGGCAATAATCGATCC
This sequence comes from Acutalibacteraceae bacterium, assembly GCA_045580875.1. Lineage (GTDB taxonomy): Bacteria > Bacillota > Clostridia > Oscillospirales > Acutalibacteraceae > SIG598. The sequence continues at coordinate 26,304 of JAZNOP010000032.1, read as the reverse complement.
CGGTGAATTCAATGAATCTCTCAGGGAGCAGATAGACCGTATCGGCAATGAATATATTGATTATATACTGCTCACCCATTGCCATCTCGACCATATCATGGGCGCAGCGGCGCTGCACGAATATACCGGAGCGCCTGTAGCTGTATTTTCAGCTGATGTGCCCGGACTTACCGACCCGATGATCAACTGCATGAGCTTTTTCGGCTTTATGCGAGGGAAAATGCCGCAGGCAGATATAATCCTGCACGACGGCGATACGATCGAACTCGGCGATCTCCGTTTCAGGGTAATGCACACACCCGGACACACAGTCGGCTCAGTCTGCTTTATTGCTGAGGATATTATCTTCAGCGGTGATACGCTGTTCCTTGAATCCTGCGGCAGAGTGGATCTGCCCACAGGAAGCTCGACTGCCATAATCAATTCGCTGGCAAAGCTTGCAGCGCTCGAAGGTGACTACAGAGTGTACAGCGGGCACGGCGAACCGACCACACTTGAACACGAAAGAAAGCATAATATTTATATACAGTAATGACTATATTAATCGACAAATATTGCGGGGCGAATGAGCTGGAGCGAATGAGCCGGCTCTTTTTTCCTGATGAAAGAATAACTGTAAGCAATGATATTTCTCAGCCCGATGAACTTCATGCACAGGTCTGGCTGTTATCTGAAAATGAGGGAAAGTGTGCCTGTGCCTCGCTTAACTTCGGTGAAAAACAGCTTGAGTATTCGCAGCCGATCGGCAAGGACGATATTGATGACGATGAACTTGAACTCAGGCTTGCCGAGGGACTTTATACACTGCTCTGTCAGCTGACCGGATACCGTCCGCCGTGGGGAATGCTCACAGGCGTGCGTCCTGTAAAGCTGCTGAGAATGAAGCTTGACGAGGGCGGGGAGGAATATGCAAAAGAGGTGCTTACCGGACAGTATCACTGCTCTGAAGAAAAGTACCGCCTATGCCGTGAAGTGATGGACACCGAACACAGTATACTCGAGCTTTCGCGTCCGGAATCCTTCAGCCTTTATATTTCAATACCCTTCTGTCCGACACGCTGCAGCTACTGTTCCTTTGTGTCGCAATCAATAGAGAAAGCGCAGAAGCTGCTGCCGGACTATGTCGATCATCTCGTCATGGAGCTTGAGGCAGCGGCACAGCTTGCGTGCGACCTCGGTCTGAGACTTGAGACGGTCTATATGGGCGGCGGTACGCCGACAACTCTCAGCGCAGAGCAGCTCAGCCGTGTGCTGGGTACTGTCACACGCTGCTTTGATATGAGCACAGTGCGCGAGTTCACAGTTGAGGCAGGTCGTCCGGATACCATCACGGTTGATAAGCTCCGTGCGATAAAGAACTCCGGTGCAGAGCGAATAAGCATCAATCCGCAGACGCTCAGCAATGATGTACTCGTCAATATCGGACGCCGCCATACCGCAGAGCAGGTTTACGAGGCGATGGATATGGCCCGCTCGGTCGGCTTTGACAGCATAAATATGGATCTCATAGCCGGTCTGACGGGTGACGATGCAGAGTCATTTGACCGCACACTTGACGGCGTTTTCTCAATGAATCCGGAGAATATAACCGTGCATACTCTGTCGATGAAGCGCGCTGCGACAATGATAACCTCAGGTCAGATACGTCCTGATGCCTTTGTCAATCCGGCGGGAGTCATGCTCGAGAGCTGCTCACGCCGTCTTCCGGAGATGGGATACCGCCCGTATTATATGTACCGCCAGACAAGAATGCTGGGCAATCTTGAAAATGTCGGCTGGTCAAAGCCGGGGCATGACGGTCTGTATAATGTATATATAATGGACGAAACACATACTATTATTGCTGCCGGCGCAGGCGGCGTGACAAAAATGCGCCAGCCCGGCGAAAATAATATTCAGCGCGTATACAATTATAAATTTCCGTATGAATACATTTCACGTTTCGATGTTATCCTCGACAGAAAGAACGAGGTGAAGAGATTCTATGAGGAATTTTGTTGATTATTATATCAAATATACTGAGAGAATGGCTCATATAAACGATTCAGCTCTCCATGCACCGAAGGAGCTTATCTCTCAGATGGAGCGCCAGTACCGCAAGCGGATCGAAGAAATTGCAGACTTTCTGTTTTACAGCGGAGAGCGCGGCAATAAGCTTGTCATGCTTGCCGGACCGTCAGGTTCAGGCAAGACTACCACAGCGACGATGCTTTGCGAGCGGCTTGACTGGCTTGGCACAAAAGCGCGCCGCATTTCGCTTGACGAATTTTTTATAGGCACAGAAAAGGGACCGCGCCTTCCTGACGGATCGCCTGACTACGAGAGCATCAATGCACTGAATGTTCCGCAGATGCAGCAGTGTCTTCTCGAGCTTGTCAGCAAGGGCGAGTGCATGATGCCTCATTTCAGCTTTGTCAATCAGAAGCCGGACGACGAGCTTGTGCACGTAGTGCTTGGGGAAAATGAGGTTGTCATCGTCGAGGGAATACATGCCCTTAATCCGGTCGTTACCGACTGCCTGCCTGATGAGCGCATGCTCAAGGTGTACATCAGCGTAAAGCAGGGTATATATGACGGCGAGAACGAGGTGTTCACAGCGCAGGATATCCGCCTGTGCCGCAGAATGGTGCGCGATATGCTCTTCCGCGGCTGCTCGCCAGATACAACGCTTGATCTTTGGCCGAAGGTGCTCGACGGCGAGGATAAATATATCCAGCCCTACAAGCGCCTTGCAGACGTTACTATTAATTCAATACACATCTACGAACCGTGCGTCATAAGCAGTATAGCACTGCCTCTGCTCGGTCAGGTGGGCAGTGACTCACCGCATTATGACAGAGTGTCTCAGCTGCGCAGCAAGCTCGAGCGGTTTGAATGCATACCGGCTGATATGGTGCCGTATAATTCGCTTCTGCGCGAGTTTATCGGCGGCGGAATATATGGCTGATAACGGTTGATATTTGATTTTCAGCCGTGTATAATAAAACTGCCGGATTCTGCCTGTAAAACGCATGGTCAGGCGCTTTCGCAGAAAACAGTTCCCGATACAGGAGTATTACCTATACAGAAAGGAAAATAGTTATGTCAATATTTGAAGATGCAGTACTCGGAGCAAAAACAGTTACCGCAGCTGTCAGCGAGAAGGCTGGCAGATTTGTAGATATTTCCCGTCTTCGTCTTTCGGCAGCAGAGCTGAGCAAGAACATAGCTGACCGCTATGAGGCTCTCGGCAGAGCTGTTTATGATGCACAGAAGGCAGGCGAAGATGTCGGCGGAATTATCGCAGCAAGCGTCAACGGCATTGATGCTCTCTATGTTCGTCTCGATGATATCAATATGAAGATAGCCCGTCTGCGTGACAAGAAGTATTGTGTTGCCTGCGGTGCTACTGTTGAGGAGAATGCACTTTTCTGCTCAAGATGCGGAGCACGCATTGAGACCCGCAAGGCTGAGCCTGCTGCAGAAACTGAAACTGAGACAGATGATGCTGAGGTCGAGATTATAATCGAGGATGACACACCTGTCGATATCACTGTTGATGCGGTCGCAGACGAGGCTGCTGCGGAGTAAATCTCCGGTTTTATATCAGCTTTATCAAAAATTATCTGCATATAAAAAGGAAGTGTAGTCTTGTCAATAAAAAGCAAACTTAAAGGATTGACAAAGGGCGCCGGAAACAGACAGCAGACTCTTGTTGAGGGCGCAATGATACTTACCATGGGTATCGCCATAGTAAAGATACTGGGATTTCTCGCAAAGATTCCGCTTGCCAACATAATCGGCGAGGCGGGAATGGGCTATTACAATTCAGCCTATAATCTCTATCTGCCTTTCTTCACACTGGCTTCTGCTGGTTTCCCGGCAGCGCTGTCGCGACAGGTTTCGGAAAATATGGCAATCGGCAGATACCGCGATGCCGCAAAGGTCCGCCTGATTGCACGCAATACCTTCCTGATAACCGGCTCGGTGTGCTTTATAGCCATGGTCATTGCCGGTATCCTGCTCACGCAGAACGGTGCCTACAATGAAAAGGCGATATACGCTATTCTTGCAATGTGTCCCTCGGTTTTCTTTTGCTGCGTAATGGGTGCATACAGAGGCTATAATGAGGGTCTGCGCAATATGATCCCCACTGCGCTTTCCCAGATAATCGAAGCAATGGGCAAGCTTGTAATCGGTCTTGTCGTTGCGCTTATTATTGTCAAGAGTGCTGAGAACAAGTTCCTCACAGCAGCACAGACAGCAGGAACTGCCGCCGGATTTGCTGAGGAAGGCATCATGATATTCGGCACGGAATGCTTCAGCCTTACCGAGGCACTCAATGCAAGCTATCCCTTCGCTGCTATGGGCGCGCTCATCGGTATTACTCTTGGCTCTGCCGCAAGTCTGCTTTATCTCATCATCAGATATAAGGTTCAGGGCAGCGGCATCACTGCCGAGCAGCGTAAGAGTGCTCCCGAGCCCCTTTCCACAAAGGAGATATTCAAGAAGTTCCTCCAGATTGGTGTTCCTATTGCTCTGGGTGTTCTTGCAATAAATCTTACACAGCTTATCGATTCACTTACCGTGCAGTCGCAGATAGGCAAGCTTGACCCGAACGGTCTGCGAGCCATTTACGGTGATCTTATCGCCGACCAGCCCGACGAGGATATCGCAAACTTCCTATGGGGCGTATACGGCAACGGCATTACCCTTTATAATCTTGTTCCTTACCTTACCCAGGCATTCGGCACCAGTGCTCTTCCTGCACTTGCTGCTGCATGGCTTGTCAAGGACAGAGAGAAGATCAACGAGAGCGTAAACTCTGTACTCAAGCTTGGCGTTCTCATTGCATTCCCCTGCGGAATTGGAATGAGCGTACTCAGCGGCGAGATTCTCGACCTGCTTTATCCGGCAGCAACCGCCGGTATCTGCCCGCCTATTCTCCGTACCCTCGGCATCATGGCGCTCTTCGGTGCAATGGCAGGTCCGGTCAACAGCATGCTTCAGGCGGTCGGCAAACAGATGGTTCCCGTCAAGCTTATGTGCATCGGTGCAGTTATCAAGCTTGTACTCAATTATACTCTTGTCGGTATTGAGAGCATCAACATCAAGGGTGCTCCTGTCGGCTCACTTGTATGCTACGCATTTATTGTTATCAGCAGCATTGTCATACTTTGCCGTACAACCAAGGTCAGGATTGATATCGTATCCACCTTCGTCCGTCCTCTTGGCGCTGCATTGCTGTGCGGAGCTGCTGCATGGATAGTTCAGAACGGTCTCGGATTGTTCACCGATTCCCGCATTGTTACCCTTCTCGCTATAGTCGCAGCAGTCTCAACCTATGCTGTTTCTCTGTTTGCGCTTCGTGCAGTTTCAAAAAATGACTTAATACTGTTCCCAAAAGGCGAAAAATTGGTAAAAATACTTGAAAAACGCGGATGGATAGTATAAAATAGTTGATAAGAGTGCCGATTAGCTCGGCGAGGTGAAAAAATGGCTTTTGTATTCAAAGAAAAATACGGGATCAATGATCTGCTTGAGATAATGACTCTGCTGCGTGCGCCGGACGGCTGCCCGTGGGACAGAGAGCAGGATCACCGTTCCATTCGTGAGAACTTCATTGAAGAAACCTATGAAGTGCTTGATGCCATCGACAATGAGGATACCGAAAATCTCCGTGAGGAGCTTGGCGATGTCCTGCTGCAGGTGGTGTTCCACAGTGAGATGGAAAGGGAGAAGGGCAGCTTTGATTTCAATGATGTCTGCCATGATATCTGCCAGAAGCTGATTATTCGTCATCCGCACGTGTTTGCTGATGTTATCGCAGATACTACCGATGAGGTGCTGAAAAACTGGGATGCCATCAAGGCAAAGACCAAGGGTACCAAAAAGGTTGCAGATGCCATGAGCTCTGTTCCGAAGCATCTTCCTGCGCTTATACGTGCCCGGAAGATCCAGAAGAAGGCAGCTGATGTCGGCTTTGACTGGCCTGACAGTGAGGGTGCTTTCGAGAAGATTGCAGAGGAAAGCCGCGAGCTCAGTGAGGCATACCGTTCCGGCGACAGCGCTGCAGTTGCTGACGAGCTTGGAGATCTGCTCTTCTCTGTGGTAAATGTATCCCGCTTTGTGGGTGCAAATGCCGAGGAGTCGCTGGCTCATTCATGCGACAAGTTTGTAGCACGCTTCCGTCTTGTTGAGCGCCTTGCCGCTGAAAGAGGCATTGATATGAAATCCACTCCGATTGAGGAGCTGGACAAGCTTTGGGACGAAGCAAAAATCATGATTCAAACAGATTCATCTGTTGAATAATACACAAAACATTGTATTTAATTTTTGGAGGTAAAACCATGAACAAGAGTGAACTTATTACTGCTGTTGCAGAGCAGACCGGTCTGTCCAAGAAGGACGCAGAGCAGGCTATCAAGGCTGTTTTTGATTCTATCGAGAAGGCTGTTGCAGCTGGCGACAAGGTTCAGATCGTTGGCTTCGGTACTTTCGAGCTCCGCACCCGCAGCGCACGTCAGGGCCGCAACCCCAGAACCAAGGAGCCCATCGAGATTCCCGCATCCAAGCTGCCCGTATTCAAGGCAGGTCAGGGTTTCAAGAACGCTGTTGCAAAATAAGTAATTCTCTATCTGCAGGAAACCGGTCTGATGACCGGTTTCTGTAGTTTTATGAGAGTTTTACAGATTTCGCCAATAAAGGAGAATGTGAAGTGCGTCTTGATAAATACCTCAAGGTTTCACGACTCATAAAGCGCCGTACAGTTGCCAATGAAGCCTGCGATGCCGGAAGAGTAAGCGTCAATGGCAAGGTGGCAAGAGCGTCGTATGACATCAAGGTCGGAGACAATGTCGATATAGTCTTCGGACAGAAAAAGATCAGCTTTGTTGTGCGCAGTATAAATGAGTACGCAACAAAGGACAATGCATCGGAAATGTATGAAATAACCGGTGAGAGCAGTGTTGCTGCTGAATGATTCTGATTCAGAACAACAGAATATGAATACCTCCGCTGCAGCTTTGCATATACTTGAGCAAAAGCTTCACGGAGGTATTTTTATATGAATGACAAAGAAACAATGCAGCTGAGACCGGCTCATAATATAATACTTGAAAACCGCAGAATGCTTTCTCTTTCCGGAGTCAAGGATGTGGACAGCTTTGATGAGCAGTCGGTGGTGCTTCTGACCGAGCTCGGAGAGCTTACTGTCAAGGGACTCAAGCTGCATATCAGCCACCTTGATCAGGAAACCGGAGAGGTCAGCATAGACGGCGAGATAAGCGAGATGGTTTATTCTGAAGTAAGTCTTGAACCGCAGGGCTTCTGGTCCAGACTGTTCAGATAGCCATGGGGGAGCAGGGGACAGCACTGCAGGCGGCTGCGCTCGGAGAAGCGCTTCTTGTAGGGATTGCAGTCGGAATATACTATGATTTTTTTCGCATAATAAGACGGATTATTCACTGCCGCTATGCTAATATCGTTGGGCAGGATATATTCTTCTGGGTGACCACCGCAATAGTCGTGTTTTTTGTGACAATAAAGCTCAACGGAGGTATCGTAAGGATAATCTTCATCGCTTTGGTGCTTGCAGGCTGGCTGCTGTATATGGCGACAGCCGGAGCTGTGCTGATGACAGCTGTAGATGCGGTTGTCAGAATTGTCCGCAAAATATACACAAGGCTACATAATATATTGATTTCACACTGTGAAAAAAACGCGAAAAAGCGCAGTTTGAAGCAAAAAACAAAAAAATCTGATTAAATTTACAATAATTATTAAATTGCTCTTGCAAAATGTAGAAATTGAATATATAATAAATTTTAGCTAAAAATGTCGAAGTGTCATTATTTTTGTGCAATTCAGTTTTAGCTGACAAATCGATTCTTAAAAAATCAGGAGCGGCAGATTATCTGCCTTACGATACGTTATGGAGAAAGTGAAGAAGCTTTACAAGAAACTCTCCAAGAAGCTGAAGGGAACACCGCTGTTTTACGGTGCAGCTGTTATCGCCATCATTCTCCTGCTTTTTGCTGTTGCTCAGTCGCGTGCGGCGATAAAGAGCAGCCGCGAAGAGCTGCTGCAGATACAAAATCAGTGTGAAGTGCAGCAGATGGAAAACAATGCGCTACGTGAACTTCTTGAAAACAGCGATGCGGAATATATTGAACGCAAGGCAAGGGAAGAGCTTGATTATGTTCTTCCGGGCGAGCGAGTATATATTGTCCGTTCCGGAAATTAGCAATCTGCTTAAGGGAGGATTTCTTGAACAATGCAGCTTGAGGTAGGAACAATTCTGACCGGTAAAGTAACCGGCATAACAAAATACGGTGTCTTCGTGGATCTTGGCTCCGGCAAAAGCGGAATGGTGCATATTTCTGAGGTAGCGTCAACCTATGTCAAGGAAATACGCGACTATGTTACCGACGGTCAGGAAATAAAGGTCAAGGTGCTCAGCATTGCAGAAGACGGCAAAATCAGTCTTTCTATGAAGCAGGCTGCACCCGCACCGGCAAAACCGGCAGGCGGCGGATACAGACCCCGTCAGAATAATGGCTCAGGTGCTCCTGCCCAGTATTCTGAAAACCGCCCGAGTGCACCGGCAGCACCTCCAAGCTTTGATGATATGCTGTCCAAGTTCATGCAGACAAGTGATGAAAAGATCAGCACTCTTAGAAGAAACAACGGAGAGCGCCGTACCTCAAGACGCGGATCAAAATAATTCTGCTTTCAGTTAATACATAATAATCAATGCCCGTTCAGGCTCTGTGTCTGAACGGGCATTTTGTTTGTTATTGTATTTTGGCTGCGCTGAGTACGGTCAGTCAGCAATCCTCGTGCTGTTTTCTGATTGCTTCAGCCTCAGCCTCTCGCACCTTGCTTATGTCGCTCCACTTGGGCAGAGCATCGTAAAGTCCGGCAAGCTCGGTCAGGCGCTCAGGAATATCGATCTTCTGCGGACATATCTGAACGCAGGCACCGCAGCCGATGCAGGCATGAGGACGTTTTTCGGCAGGAAGAGCCTCAATACGCATACCTGTGTTGACGCTTGCAGAGAATCTCAGCTCGTTGCAGGTATCAAGCAGCATCGGAATGTCAAGCTCCATCGGACAGCCATCGCAGCAGTAGCGACAGCCTGTGCAGGGAATAGTATTCTGCATACCTTCTGCAATGCCGGCGATAATTGCCTTTTCGTTTTCGTCAAGAGGCTTATCAACAGAGAATGTTCTGACATTGTCAATAACCTGCTCCATGTTGGACATACCGCTGAGAATGGTGGTGACATTGGGCAGCTCCATCAGCCAGCGGAAAGCCCATGATGCGATGCTGTCGTCAGGTCGGCGCGCTCTGAGTGCGTTTTCGTTTTCCTCGGAAAGTCCGGCGAGCTTGCCGCCGCGCACAGGCTCCATTACCCAGACAGGTATACCGCGCTCGGTAAGCAGCTCGTATTTTGCTTTTGCATCCTGCAGGGTCCAGTCAACGTAGTTAAGCTGTATCTGACAGAATTCAAGCTTGTCGCCCCAACGGTCAAGAACTTCACGAAGATTGTCTACACGACCGTGAGAGGAAAATCCGAGATGACGTATTCTGCCCAGTCTGCGCTGCTCGGCAAAGTAGTCGATTATACCCCAGCGATCATCGGAATATGTATCCATTGAGCTTTCGCATACATTGTGAAGCAGATAGAAATCAAAATACTCAACACCGCACTTTTTCAGCTGAAGCTCAAAGGTCTGTGCAGGGTCGTAACTGTCAGAAATCTGATGCCCGGGATATTTTGTAGCGAGATAATAACTCTCGCGCGGGTATTTGCTGAGAGCCTTTCCGGTCATTATTTCAGACATTCCACCGTGATATGGGAAGGCGGTATCGAAATAGTTGACACCGTGTTCCATTGAATAATCGACCATTTTTGAGAAGAGCTCAAAATCGATATCCTTGTCCTTTCCGCCTTCAATTACGGGCAGACGCATTGCACCGAAGCTCAGCAGCGGAAGTTTTTTATCCTGAAAATCCCTGTATATCATGTGATTCATCTCCTGAATATTGATAATAATATTATATGTGACACAAGGTGCTTTTTCAATATGCATATTGTGTGGTTTTGCGGTGTTTTGCGGCGGTGGAAAATCTGCAGCATTGCCGGAATGATAAATAAAAACGGCATGTGAGGAATAAGTATGAGAACAGGAATCAGATTGAAGCTTCTGTTGATTTTGGCGGTAATGATAACCAATTTACTTTCCGGCTGCAGTGCAGAAAGTGACAGCGGGTTTGATTCAAAACAGCAGATCGGTGTCATTTCGCGCGAGGAAGGCTCCGGTACACGAACAGCGTTTGTCAGAAGCTTTGGGATTGCAGAAGAACGTGCCGGAGAATTTTATGACAGAACAACACAGAGGGCGATAGTCACAAACAGCACAGCGGTAATGATGATGACAGTTTCGCTTGATAAATACGCTATAGGCTATACCTCGCTGGGAACGCTGAACAATACTGTCAGAGCGCTGACAATTGACGGAGCTGAACCGACAGCAGAAAATATCAGAAACGGAAGCTATAAATTCTTCCGCTCGCTCAGTATAGCTGTGCCGGAAATCGTCAGTGCGGAAACAGCGGACTTTATCAGCTTCATAATGAGCAGTGACGGTCAGCATATAGCTGAACTGAGCGGATATGCCGCCGTTGGTGAAAGTCACCCATATACAGGCGGAATTGCTGAAGGTAAAATAACCGTCTCAGGGTCGAGTTCGGTGGCTCCGGTGATGGAGGTGCTGAGGGAAGCGTATATTGCCCGCAATCCCGGTGTGAGGGTGGAAATCCAGCAAAGTGATTCCTCGACCGGTGCAGCAGATACAATAGCCGGCATCTGCGATATAGGCATGATATCACGAGAATTGACACCAGCCGAAAAACGACAGGGAATATACTCAGAGGTCATTGCTCTTGACGGCATTGCAGTTATCGTAAATCACAAAAATACAGTAACCGGGCTGACAGGTGAGCAGGTGCGCAAGATATTTTCAGGAGAGACAGAGGTGTGGCGAGATGCTGCAGGATAAAAACAGAATACTGAAATCCACAGACAGAAGAAAGTTGCTGACTGAGCAGGCAGCGGAGAGTTTGTTTGCACTGTCAGCAGTAATGGCTGCTGCGGCGGCGGTTCTTGTTTGCCTGTTCCTTTTTGCGAAGGGTATTCCAACTATTATGAAAATCGGAGCGGCAGAATTCATTTCCGGAAAAGAATGGAGACCAACAAACGGCAGCTATGGCATATTTCCCATGCTGGCAGGAACATTGCTCGTAACTCTCGGAGCAATGATAACCGGTGCGCCGGTTGGGGTACTGACGGCTGTTTTTATGGTTTATTTCTGCCCGGAAAAGCAGCGTCGGCTGATGAGAGCGGCCGTCGGAGTGATGGCAGGCATTCCGTCGGTTGTTTATGGCTTTTTCGGTCTGACGGTCATTGTTCCGATTATACGTGCAATTTTTGGAGGACGCGGAATGAGTCTGCTGGCCGCATCAATCCTGCTGGGGATAATGATAATGCCAACGGTAATTGCAGTTTCTGAATCAGCGGTGGTGTCTGTGCCGGTAAGCTTTTACGAGGGCAGTCTCGCACTGGGCGCAGGCAGGGAATACAGTGTGTTCCACGCGGTGCTTCCGGCTGCAAAAAGCGGTATTGCATCAGCGCTTCTGCTGGGCATCGGAAGAGCTATGGGGGAGACAATGGCGGTTATCATGGTGGCGGGCAATCAGCCGTTATTGCCGGAGCGGCTGACCGACGGAGTGCGTACGCTGACAGCAAATATTGCACTTGAGATGGGCTACGCGGCAGATTTGCACAGGGAAGCGCTGATTGCCGCATCTTCAGTGCTGTTCATGCTTGTTCTTGCGGTGAATGCTGTCTTTATGCGGATAAAAAAGGAGCGTTGAAGTGAGACTGACAGCATATCCGGCGATGAACAAAAAGTCTGAATATAGACTTCCGGTGCTGTGTGCGATGGTTCAGAGAGCGATGATTTATGCCTGTGCGCTTGCAGCATTGTCTGTGCTGCTGCTCATTATGATATACATACTGACAAATGGGATTTTGCACCTGTCACCGGGACTGTTTGCGTGGGAGTACGATTCCCGTAATGTGTCGCTTGTGCCGGCAATGATAAACACAGTGATGATAACTGTGCTGTCGTTGATTACGGCAGTTCCGACCGGTGTGTGCGCGGCGGTGTATCTGACCGAATATGCAGACAGGAAAAGCTTGCTGGTCAGAGTTGTGCAGACGGCGTCAGATGCTCTTGCAGGCACGCCGTCGATAGTTTACGGAATGTTTGGTTCCATGTTTTTTGTCAGATATCTCGGCATGGGGCTGTCGCTTGTTTCGGGTGCTTTTACTCTTGCACTGATGATTTTGCCTGTAATCATACGAACCGCGCAGGAAGCGCTGATTGCCGTTCCGCAGAGTATAAGAGAGGGCAGTCTGGGACTTGGTGCAGGAAAGGCGCGCACAGTGACTTGTGCGGTGCTGCCGGCTGCAGTTCCGGGAATATTATCGGGAATCATGCTTGGAACGGGGCGCATTGCAGGCGAGTCAGCAGCACTGATATTCACTGCAGGAACAGCGGCGCAGACGGCAGCGCGACTGTCTGATTCTGCGCGGACGCTTGCAGTGCATATCTATGTCCTCTGCGGAGAAGGTATACATTTTGGCGAGGCATACGCATCAGCGGCAGTGTTGCTTGTGCTTTCAGTCGTGCTCAATATGTCATCAGGCTTCATCAGCCGGAAACTGGAGGGGTAAATCACTGATGATAAAAATGGCAGTAAAAAATCTTAATCTGTTTTACGGCAGCTTTCAGGCGCTGAAAGATATAAGTCTGGACGTAGCCGAAAATGAAGTTACTGCACTTATCGGACCGTCAGGCTGTGGAAAATCCAGTCTGCTGCGGTCGCTTAACCGAATGAATGATATTGCAGAAGATTGCAGAATGACCGGCAGGATTTACCTTGACGGCAGCAATATATATGATATCAATGCAAACCACCTTCGCCGCCGCGTGGGAATGGTTTTTCAGAGTCCGAATCCATTCCGGATGAGTATATATGACAATGTTGCCTACGGACCGAGGGCACATGGAATCCGAAGACGTTCAGAGCTTGACGGTATAGTGGAACGTTCGCTTAAAAGCGCCGCATTATGGGGAGAGCTCAGAAACTGCCTGAAAAAGCCGGCGGCGGGTCTTTCGGGCGGTCAGCAGCAGCGGCTGTGCATAGCCCGTGCGCTGGCGGCAGAGCCTGAGGTGCTGCTTATGGACGAACCGACTTCGGCGCTTGATCCTGTGTCAACAGCTCGTATAGAGGAGCTCATAGCCGGACTGAGGCGTAAATATACAGTTGTAATCGTCACGCACAATATGCATCAGGCAGGACGCATTGCGGATAAAACAGCGTTCTTCATGGAGGGGCGGCTGATAGAATACAGCACAACCAGACAGCTTTTTTTGCACCCCGTAGATCGCCGCACAGAGGAGTACATAAACGGTGTTTTCTGAATACCTGCCGATTAGGCAGGTTTCAAAAAATAAAACAGCACCGGATAATACCGATGCTGTCTGATGGTTGATTCAGTTAAGACCGCCGATGTGGGAGAGTGTGTGCGATGCAACTGCAGACCCTTCGTTCATGGCGGCAACTATGTCTCCGCTGCGTGTGAATTCTGCAATAAATCCGGCCTGATAGCTGTCTCCGCAGCCGGTTGTGTCGATTACCTCGGATACGGGCTTTGCGTTTACACGGTATTCCGTGCCGTGATGATATGCAGCGCTTCCGTTTTCAGCGAAGGTGGCAATGTAAATGCCCTCCCATTGTTCTGACCATGCGCGAAGCTGTGCGGTTATCGTTGTCTCACGTCCGGCACCGCTGATAAAGAAAAAGTCGGTTTTGCTGGCGTACTCTGAGAGTATATCGAAGCGGCTGTCCTCATTGAAATCGGCAGATATTCTATAGCCGAGAGTATCCTTGAGTTCGAGAATGTGCCGGAAAGCAGGAGAACTGTGATGTATCTGAACGATGTCAGCGCTGCCGAGCTGCCTGATGTGAGCATCGTCGAGAGCAAAGCTGTTGTGAATGCCGCCCTGCCATGAATCCGGCTTGAAATAGCGGTCGCCTGCCTCGGTGAGGTATATTCGGTTGGAAGCTGTGATGCCGCCAGGAACAATACGCACACCGCTTCGGTCTATAGGACGGGCGTCAATCTCGCTGAGGATCTGCTGCGCATAGATATCATTGCCGACAACGCCCATAAGACCAACATTAAGATGATCATACCGGCAGACCGATGCGGCAAAGTTGAGTGCCTCGCCGCCCGGACGTATCTCGCCGCTGGCATCAAAAACATCTGCGCAAAGGCATGATAAAGCGATAATATTGACCATAGCTTTTCCTCCGTTTTTGTACGGATTATTCTCCGCTTGCCGGTGGGAGTTCCTTGCAGCGTTCGGTTATCTCGCATTCAGTGACCGGTGTCCGGGGGGCGTCAAGGATTATCTCGCCGATGCTGTCAGCGATAATCGTTCCGCTTATCGGATTCTTGACACTGATAATATTGCCGTTGACAGACGCAGTGACGGTGCTGTTTTCGAAGGACAGATCGGTATCCTCCATGATGCAGTCCTCGAGCACAAGATTTTTGCAGTAGCACAGGGGCTGAGTGCCGATGATACGGCAGCGTATCAGGGTAAGATTTTCTGAATACCAGCCGAGATATTCGCCTCTGAGTGCCGAATCGACAACAGTTACGTTCTTTCCGTGCCAGAAGGCATCTTTGGTGTCGAGCTCACTGTCTCTGATGGTTACATCTTCTATGTACTGGAAGGAATACTTTCCCTGCATAGTCAGATTGTCAATCTCCATACCGCGGCACTCAAAGAACTGATATTCCGAGACCATATCGCAGCCGCTTATGCGTACGTCGCGGCATTTCCAGCCGAATTCAGTTGAATTTACAGTGCAGTTTTTCAGTGTCACGCCGTCGCATTCACGGAAAGCCTTGATTCCGCCGAGAGTACAGCCCTCCACGGTGATGTTTCTGTCGTACCACAGTGCAGCGCGGCAGTTTTCGGTCATGACCGAGCTGGTTATCAAAGCGTTTTCGCAGTGCCAGAAGGGATATCTCAGGTTAAAATGACAGCCGCTGACAGAGATGTCGCCGCTTTCCTTGAGCGCTGATTCGCCGTCGGCAGGACCGTCAAAAACGCAGTCGATTATTTCAGCGTCATGTACGTTGTACAGGGCGCGTTCTTCGTCAAGTGTAAGATTTTTGATTATCATTGCTTGCCCTTTCGGTTTTGTATTCACAAATAATTATATTATCATAATATACAATAAAAAACAAGTGGCGGTGCAGTGCTTGCTATCGCTACAGGAGTGTGATAGAATAGGCGAGACCATATAAGAATGTTAAAGGTGAAATCATGAAAAGCAAAAAAATCGGAGCGCTGCTTGCTCTTGCCGCGGCGGCGCTCTATGCGATAAATGCGCCGTTCTCAAAATTGCTGCTTGAATATGTCGACACCACAATGATGGCAGCACTGCTTTATCTTGGCGCAGGCATCGGAATGTTTCTCTTCGGTGCGGCAAGGTCGCTTTCCGGTGCGCATAATAAACGAGAGCGGCTGACGGTAAAAGAACTTCCGTATACAATTGCGATGGTTGTACTTGATATTGCGGCGCCTATACTGCTCATGCTCGGCATTGCGAATACCAACTCTGCCAACGTATCACTGCTTAATAATTTTGAGATAGTGGCAACAACTCTAATTGCACTGTTGGTGTTCAAAGAGAAGGTGTCAGCCCGTCTGTGGTCAGCTATCCTGCTGGTTGTTGCGGCAAGTGCCCTGCTTACATTTGAAGGAGCAGAGGGATTCACATTCAACCTCGGGTCGGTGTTTGTGCTTGGAGCCTGCGTATGCTGGGGCTTTGAAAACAACTGCACAAGAATGCTCAGCAGCAAGAATACTGAGGAGATAGTCATCATCAAAGGCATCGGCTCGGGACTCGGCAGCCTTGCAATCGCACTGCTGCTCGGGGAGCGTATGCCTGAGATAAAGTGGCTTCTGCTGTCGCTGCTGCTCGGCTTTGTTGCCTATGGACTGAGCATCTACTTTTATATTATGGCGCAGAGCGTTCTCGGTGCGGCAAAGACCAGCGCATATTACTCTGTCGCACCCTTCCTCGGAGTACTGTTCGGCATACTTATTGTAGGCGAACGTCCGGGCGTCAGATTCTTCATTGCCTTTGCAATCATGATACTTAGCACAGTGCTGATAGTGAAGGATACATTTGCTTCAGAGGAGTCGCAGGCGCGGCAGGAATAATCAGACCGATAATCAAACTCCCACCGCCGGAAATGACGGTGGGAGATTTTATGTATCAGATAATTAATAATCAGCAGCCTTTGCGAGTGCTTCGTCAAGGGAAAGACCTGCGAAGTCCTGAGCGTGGAAGATGCGTCCGCTGCGCTTGTCATCAAGGAAGACACCAAGAACTATGCCGGGCATTGCCGATTCGACCGAGTTCGGAGCATTGGGTCCGCCGAGGTCGGTGCGGCACCAGCCGGGATCGGTGAGGTTGATCATAACATCGGTGCCCTCAACAGTAGTGCCGAGATCAGCAGTGACCTTGTCGAGTGCTGCCTTGCTTGCAGAATAGCCTGCCTGCTGGGGTTCCTTGTCGATGCCGCTGGTGGTGTTGACGATACGTCCGAAGCCGCGCTCGATCATGCCGGGCAGATAGTGGTAGCAGATCATCATCGGAGCGATGGTGTTGATTGCGAAGCTGACCGAATAATCCTCAGCCGGAGTGGTGAGATACTCTGTGCGGTATGCGATCTGAACTGCAGCGTTGTTGAGAATGATGTCGAGAGCAGTGCCCTTTGCGTCAATCTCAGCCATCATAGCAGTAACCTGTGACATGTCAGCAAGCTCAGCTGCGACAGCAAAGCACTCAACGCCAAGAGCCTTGATTTCCTCGAGCAGACCGGCGGTGTGCTCAAGACTGCGGCTGTGAAGTACTACGTTGCAGCCCTGCTGTGCAAGGAAGAGAGCAGCCTGACGGCCCATGCCTCTGCTTGCGCCGGTGACCAGTGCCCATTTGCCTTTGATGTTTGTCATAGTAAAGTCCCTCTTTTCTGTAGTATGCAATCGTTTGCAAAATCTATTATACATGGCAGAATTGCGCAGTGCAATCGGTTGAACTTGATTTTGATTTATTTAAGGTTTATAATTAAATGAATTGTAACTGATAAGGAGATTCAGTCATGGGACTCTGGCGGAAATATGAGAAAAACCGTGTTGCCGGTCTTTCGGATAATGGTTTCTCTGTCAGGTTTGAAAAAGGTACAGACAGGATAATTCGCGAAAAATATATGGTACTGTGTCGATGGCTCAGATCAAATTATTATTTCCCGATAAAGCTGAATGTATATATACTTAACAGCGAAACTATTGTGCTGAAAAATGGCAGAACAGCATATGGGAGTTTCAGATGGCATGAGAAATATGCGCCGAGCATACGCATTCCGTCGAAACCGGATGAGGATTTGAGAGAACAGTATACGGAAGATGAAATACATGAGCAGATACTTTCATCGTTTATTCATGAGCTGACACACTATTTTCAATGGGCAGCGGGAATTGAGCAGACCGATGCTGCAGCAGAAAAGCAGGCTGATTATTACCGGTATCGGATATTGGAAATGTACTATGAATCACAAGGGGAGACGAAAAATGCTGAAAGGAAATACTGATATGCAATTCTGGTCTGCGCTCGATGAGCTTGCCGGAAGGTCGGAAGTAGTGATCGACCGGCCGAAGGGCAGTGCGCACCCGCGCTATCCGGATATGATATACCGCCTTGACTATGGCTACCTCGCCGGAACATCATCGATGGACGGCGGTATAGATGTCTGGGTCGGAAGCCTGCCGGACCGCGCAGTGAATGCAGTCGTCTGCACGGTTGATCTGCTCAAGGGTGATTCAGAGATAAAACTGCTGCTCGGCTGCACCGAAGAAGAGATGAATATTGTCCATGAGGTTCATAATGAATCAGAGTATATGAAAGGTATTCTGATTCGCAGGTAAGAGGTTTTATCTGCCGGTGACCGGACATAATATAATGAATAATTTGCAAAAGGGAGATGAAGTGAAATGATAAAGGTTGCAATGTTTGATTCCAAGCCCTATGACGAGGAATCGTTTGAAAAATGTGAGCATGAGGGTATAGAGTTTACCTGTTTTGATACGCGTCTCGACAGCCATACGGTCGGTCTCGCAAACGGCTTTGACTGCGTGTGCGTGTTTGTCAATGATGCGCTGACCGAAGATGTCATCAATGCGCTTCACAGCTATGGCGTAAAGCTTATCGCACTGCGCTGTGCAGGCTTCAATAATGTCGATATAAAAACCGCATTCGGAAAGATACACGTTGTCCGTGTGCCTGCCTACTCGCCCTATGCAGTTGCCGAGCATACCATGGCTCTGCTGCTGACCTCGGTGCGCCGTATTCATAAGGCATACAACCGCACCAGAGAGTATAACTTCAGCATAACAGGATTTACAGGTTTTGACCTCCATGGCAAGACGGTCGGTGTTGTTGGCGCAGGCAAGATAGGTCGTGCATTTATCGATATCTGCAACGGCTTCGGAATGAAGGTTCTTGCCTACGATAAATATCCGAATGATGAAGTCAATGCCGAGTTTGTGGAGATAGACGAGCTCTTCAGCCGCAGTGATATAATTTCTCTCCATTGTCCGCTGACAGAGGAGAATTACCACCTCGTCAACAGCGAAAGCATGAAGCTTATGAAGGACGGTGTTGTACTGCTCAACACCTCGCGCGGTGCGCTCATCGATGCAGAAGCACTTCTTGAGGGAATAAAAGCCAAGAAGATAGGCGCCGCCTGCCTTGATGTCTATGAGGAGGAATCTGACCTGTTCTTTGTAGATAAATCAGGTCACATTCTGCGCGACGATATCCTTGCCCGTCTGCTCTCCATGCCAAATGTTATACTAACCTCTCATCAGGCATTCCTTACTCAGGAGGCGCTGGGTAATATCGCTGATACAACAGTAGAGAATATACGCAGCTTCTTTGCTGATGAAGAACTGCATAATGAGATATGCTACCATTGCGCACATATCGGTGAGTGCCGTAAGAAGCGCAAGGGCAAGTGCTGGTAAAATATACGCAATCAATAAAAATGACCCTCCTGTTTTCGCGAGCAGGAGGGTCGTTGTGCTATTTTATGACGATTGATATAAGCCAGAGTATGAACAGATGTGCAGGGTAGAATACATAGAACAGATTCCGGAATTTTCTGCTGCCGGGCTCACCGTTGTAAAATCCGAGCGGCAGGGTTGCAAAGGCTGCAAACCACTGGGTTACAGGCAGAAGGTAGACCCTGAAAGCAAACAGTGCGTATGAGCTGTCATCGGGCAGGAATTTTATGCCGTATCGGAATGAATTGAATAATCCGAACGCAGTGAGTGCAAGCGCTCTGTTGTCGTGCAGCAGATAGAATATGCATATCGTCACCACTCCAAACCAGCCGTAATCGGTGCTGATGCTGTCAGCAAGCCATGCAAACAGCGCGATGACCGGCGAAGCAAGAAGTATCTGTATCCAGCGGTTGTCTGTGTGGGAGAAATCCGGAAACAGTCTTTTCAGAATCCACGGTACTCCTTTTCCTGCAGTTGTAATCGAAACAAGACCGAACAGCAGCGTGAGAAACACGTTCTGACCGATAGTAAACTCCAGCGGCTCGTTGTGAAATGCAAGGTCGTATGGAATCTCGGCAGCAACGGAGAACAGCGCCATTCTGCCGATGTATTTTCCGACTGAGCGTGTATGCTCAAAGCCTTCGACAATCAGAAAACAGAAGATAGGGAAGGCGATTCTGCCGATTATGCGCATAAGCGTGTACAAATCGCTGCCGGGGTCAACGAGCACCGCAGCAGTGTGGTCTATCAGCATGGCGATTATGGCAAGAAGCCGCAAAGCGAATGAAGTCATGGTATTAACCTCTTGAATCTTAGTAGTGAACAAAATCAAGTTATTTTATTTTAGTAAAATCAGTATATCTGGTAGGCATACGTTCCGTGAAATATTTCCTGATAATCGATATTTCGTCATCGGTAAACCAGTTTTTGGGTAGAGGAAGAGCATCGTGAATAGACCAACGCATGAGAAGAAATGCGCTTTCATTTTCATAGCATCGAAATTTATTCAGCATGAATATTCTTTCTGAGGCATCCGCGTCACACTCTCGGACATAAGTCATGAAATCCTCATCAGCAAGCTGACGAGCAGTATATCTGGCATCAGGATTTGAATACCTGGCGTAAATTTGAATGTTATCATCGTTAAATTTTATGATCCGGTCTGTTGACCAGTATTTTTCGCCATCATTAATAGAGACATTCGTGAGATATTTCTTTTCGTCCGATTTATCTATAATCATACAAACCATGGCAGGAATAAGCACAGCCGAAAAGAGGAGAAGCGACTTAAAGTTACTGCCAATTATTGAAATGTAGATACCTGCAAAAAGCATCAAAGCCAAAACTACCACCAACAAGACTTTTTGCGGCAGAATATATATCCTTCGGTAAAGTGGAAGAGTTTGCTTGCCGACATCATTTGTGTACTTTACATTCTTTTGTAGGCTCATACTCATTACCTCCATGGATTGTTGTGATACACAAAATTATATTGCAGATAAAACGGCCTGTCAAGCTGATGAAGCGGTATGTAATTTGCTATTGAAGAAAAAAGCGATGTATGGTATACTAATTTGAATAATAATGTAAAATATATAAAGAGCGGAGAAATTTAGAGTGACTGGATTACAGCGTTTTTTCGGCATCGACAGCAGTCTTGCCGAGCTTGCACAGCAGGCGGAGGAAAAGCTTGCGCCGGTATTTGCCGAAATTGACAGAACAGCAGAATACAACGCACAGAAAGTGCTTGCGGCATTCATTGACAACAACATCAGCGAGAGCCACTTCGGGACAAGCACCGGCTACGGTTATGACGACCGCGGCAGAGATACTCTCGACCGCGTTGCTGCACAGGTGTTTGATTGCGAAGATGCAATAATGCGCTACAATTTCGTAAGCGGTACACATGCACTTACTGTTGCGCTCTTCGGTGTGCTTCGTCCGGGTGATGTTATGCTGTCAGTTACAGGTACACCGTATGACACACTGCGAGGTGTTATCGGCATAAATCCCTGCGATGGCTCACTTGCCGAGTTCGGTGTAAAATACAGAGAGATACCGCTGCTCGATGACGGCAGTGTTGATATCGATGCCATTCCGGCAGCAATGACCGAAGATGTGCGCATGGTCTATATCCAGCGTTCTCGCGGATACAGCCTGCGCCCCTCACTTACGGTGGAGGACATAGAGAAAATCGCGAAGAAGGCAAAGAGCATCCGCCGCGACGTTATTGTCATGGTAGATAACTGCTATGGTGAGTTTGTGCAGCTTACCGAGCCGTGTGCTCACGGTGCCGACCTGATGGCAGGCTCAATGATAAAGAACCCCGGCGGAGGAATAGCTCCCACCGGCGGATATATCGCAGGCAGACACGAGCTTGTAGAAAAGTGCGCATTCCGTCTGACTACCCCCGGTACAGGACGCGAGATGGGCTGTACCCTCGGCAACAACCGCGCTATGTATATGGGATTCCTCAATTCACCGAATGTTGTCGGCGAGGCAAAAAAGACAGCGGCATTCTGCGCCGCACTGTTCGAACTTCTCGGATATGAGACCCTTCCAAAGTGGGACTCTCCCCGTGCAGATATAATCCAGACAGTTCTTCTCGAGGAGCGCGAGCCTCTTATCGAGTTCTGCCGCGGTATACAGAGCGGTTCGGCGGTCGATGCCTACGCTCTTCCTGAACCCGGAGCAATGCCTGGCTATGACTGCGATATCATCATGGCATCAGGTTCGTTTACCCTCGGTTCATCGATCGAGCTTTCGGCAGATGCACCGCTGCGCGATCCCTATGCTGTCTATATGCAGGGCGGCATATCATATCACACAGCCAAGGTCGGTGTGCTCAGAGCGGCACAGCGTGTCCTTGCGCTTAAGAACAACTGACGCGATACTCCGAAAAATCTTACCGAAAGGATATGCCGTGTGTGATATTGCGGCATGAAGGCAAGAATCATGTTTTGTACTAAATGCGGAGCTCAGATATTTGATAATGAAAACTTCTGCTCGAAGTGCGGCAGTCCTGTAAAGGGACGTCAGCCGGCAGCGCAGGAGAGCAATTCGTATTTTGAGGAGGCAGAACGCCGTTCGCAGAATGATATCGATGCCCCTCTTGTTATCAACATAACACCGGAGAAAGCGGCTGAGATGTTCAGGAAAAACTCTTCCGCACCGGAGAGTGCAGCGAAAAGCCCGAAAAAGCCGAAGAAGGTAAAGAATAAGGGTGCACTTGGTGTAGTAGCTGTACTGCTGCTTCTTATCGTGCTGCTGACAGGTGTAGGAATTGCGTCAAACTGCCTTAATGCAACAACTCCGCAGGAGATAATCGATGCAATAGCCGATGCAGGCGAAAATGACGACGACAGCACTGCCGATGTCAGTGTTTCAGAAGAGAGCACAACAACCGCATCTGCAGAAACAACTTCTACAGCCGAAACAACTACGGCAACGACGACCACCACAACTACAACTACAGTCACAACAACTACGACCACAACCACAGCGAAACCTACCACAACCACTACTACCGCCCGTACCAGCTCGGAGCAGGCTGTGCAGGCTCAGCAGGCGCGGGATATAGTAAAACTGCTTGTCAGCAAGAAATGGAAGACAACGGTCAGCGGTTATGATGCTGTTATTACATTCTATAAAGACGGAACAGCTCTCATTGAGGCTGATGTAAAAATCGGATTCTTTACCGTCACCCAAAAGGTAGAGGCGACCTATGAAGTATCCTCAAGGTGCTTTGCTGTCATCAAAGGTGAATACAACGGAATGCAGCTTGGTATAAGCGGCATAATTTCAAAGATAAGCGATGACGAGCTGCTTGTTGACCGCGGAGGCGATCTTGGCACAATCACGCTTAAAGCAGTGTAACACAATAAAAATACTCAAAGTCCGCCATACAAAAGAATACAGCAGCTGACCCAGAAGCAAAAGGAGAATCTCAGATGAGATGCAAGAGATGTGGTGGGCTTATCGATTCTGCACTCGGCGAATGCCTGCAGTGTGGTATGCGCCCGCCGAAGGAACATACCCCGTATATACGCAGCATGGAAGAAATTGCGAGGGAGTACTGTACCCCCGAAGAGGATACATCAACAGCGCTTCCCGAACTGTTCCGCGATTACCAGGGCAACCAGACCAGATTTTCAAAGGCGCTCGAGACATCGGTAGATAATGCTCACAAAGATCCGATAAAAGGAAATCCGGTTATAGGTCTTGATGAATATGTACGTCTGCTTGGTGTGGAAGACGGCGACGAAATCGAACTTCCGGAAGAGCCTGCAGTCAGAGAAACGCAGAGCAGAACCGTACAGATGCCTGAGCCTGAGCAGGAGCTTAATCCAATACTGAAGAAAATTGATAATATAATAGAAAAGCCTGCCGACAGAGTGCTGGAGTATATCCATGAGAAATTCCCGCAGCCGACACGTGCTAAAAAATCTGCAGTGCAGGAGCGGCTCATGCTGCTTGCAGGAACACTCTGCGCTGTAATTCTGATTACAGTGCTTACGGTGGTTATAATTCTGTCCATAGCACCTG
>JAZNOP010000031.1:0-8184 GCA_045580875.1 Acutalibacteraceae bacterium | reverse complement strand
CCCATTTGCTGTTGACATTCCCCTGCCGGTCTTTCGATTCCCGACGGTAGTACGGTCTTCCGCACTGGGTACAGATCAGCTTGCCGGTCAGCAGGTTGTCATGGTTGCAGACGCCCTGACGCGCTTTGACGTCCTCGCTGCGGCGTTTCAGAACTTCATTGGCTCTGTCCCATAATTCTTCCGAAACAATGGCCGGAACAATCTCGCCGGTTTCATCCTTGAACATGACCCATTCCTCCGGCGGCAGGAACTTCTGCTTCTTGGTAAACATATCCACAATCTGTACTTTTCCGCCCGCATAATAACCTTTGTATTTGGGATTGGCGATGGTATTGCTCATGGTGGAGTGGCTGATGCGGTTGCCGTTGTGGTTGCGGTAGCCCCGCTCCCAGAAGATGTCCTCGATCTGCTTCATTGAATATTCGTCGGTGGCGTACAGCTCGAACAGTTCGCGCACCATGGGAGCTTCGCTCTCGTCGATAACCAGCCTGCCGTCCTTTTTTACATAGCCGAAGATGCGGCTGTTGCCCAGCACCACCGACTTTTTGATGGCCTCGGCGTGTCCGAACTTGATTCGGCTGGACAGTTTTCTCAGTTCGTCCTGAGCGATACCTGACATTATAGTCAGCCGCAACTCCGAGTCCTCATCGAGGGTGTTTATATTGTCGTTCTGGAAGAACACACCAACACCGCTGGCAAGAAGCCGACGGGTGAACTGTATGGAATCAAGGGTGTTTCGGGCAAATCGGCTGATCTCCTTGGTTATGATAAGGTCGAACAGCCCCTCCTCGGCATCGTCCACCATGCGGTGAAAATTCTCTCGCTTCGCGGTGGTCATGGCGGAAAGTCCCTCGTCCACATAGCCGTCAATGTATGTCCAGTTGGGATTCTTCTTTATCAGGTCGGTGTAATATGTGACCTGATTGTCCAGCGAATTGAGCTGTGCGTCCTTCTCGGTGGACACACGGGCGTAGAAGGTCACTCGCAGAGGGATTTCGTAGATATTTTTCAGCCGCAGTTCACGGCGTATTTCATGGATATCCATAGCTTTGTCCTTTCTCAAGAGTTGATTGCATCATCACCTTATGATGATATGATAACATTATATTATTTTGTTTTCTAATGGGAAATGTATGCAGCCGGAGCGGTTATCGCCCCGGCTGCATGTGTTCTTATCGTTCTTTGACGTGTCGCTTTTTCTTCTGTTCGGATTCTCGTTTGAGTATCTTATTCTGCATAGCGCGGTACTCCTGCTCGGTTATCGCTCCCTCGGCAAGTGCGCACCTGTTGAAATACTCCAGCCACAGCCGTTCCCCTACTATCTGCCGTTCCACACGATTCTGCTCATCCATCTTCTATGACATCGCTCCTCTCTGTTTGTTAGTGTTCCCGTTTTTCTGTGTTTCATATGCTGTCGATAACTCATCTCGCATCGTTCCGTTTTCTCTGCTGTCTGTGCCATTGCTCAAGCAGTTTGATGATGGTATCTTCCATCTGCTGCGTGGTGTAGTTTTTCGGGAAATACTCACGCACACGCTCGGCAGACAGCTTGATCTTCTCTCGCTGGTTGGGTTTCTCTTCGCTCATGATTGCGAAGATGACTTCGGCGGTCAGTCTGCCCTCCTGCGACAGCTTCTTCATGCGCTGAGCCTGCGAAAGAGATGGAGTGCAGTCCTCGCTCTCGATGGTGTCGAGTAAGGTGTACTGCTCCTGCTCGGTGAGGTATGACAGCTCCACTGCAGGGGTGAATGCAATTCGTCTATCGTCCACAAGGTCGAGCAGTTCGGGAATAAGGTGGGTCAAGCGGATATAGCGGCGAACTTGCTCTCGGCTTTCTTCATTGCTCGCTCCTACCATTTCGTTTGAGCGCAACTTCGACACAACTTGTGTCGAAGTTAAATCCGTCCGCTTGCCCTGTCTGCTCAATGCCTCCAGTTTCAGCTTGTAGGCAAACGCTTTCTCGCTGGGCAGGATATTCTCCCGATGCAGATTGCTGTCCACAAGAGCGATTGTCGCCGAGTCTCGGTCGAGGGCATAAATTAAGGCAGGTACTGTTTCCAGCCCTGCCTGTCTTGCCGCGTATAATCTTCTGTGTCCCGATATGATTTCATAATTGCCCTCTTCGTCTGGTGATCTAACTGCTAATGGCACCATGATGCCACTGGTCTTGATGCTTTCCACAAGCGCCGCCATCTCCTCGTTATCGATCACCTTGTAGGGGTGATTCTCAAAGGGAATCAAGCTGTCGAGGGGAAGCGATTCTATTTTGTTTTTCAATATAAATACCTCTCTTTGTCTTTCTGTTTTGGTTTCGTATAGGTCTCGATTTCTCTCTGCCGCTCCTTTTCGAGCAGGTCTTTGATTTTTGGGATATGCTCGGCAATGCGTTCCGCTTCTTTGAGCTTGAGCCGCAGAGGCTTTATCTGTGCGGAAATCTCCCTTCGCTGTGCCTTGAGTTGTTCTTTCTCTTCTGGTGTCTTGGCTCTTCGGATACGCTTATCGACTTCGTATCGCTGATTTTCCAGTTCCGAAATCTTGTTCTTCGTCTGAACGATAAAATCGCCGACCGCCGCTTCAGAAAGCAGACCGTAGTCCGCGATGAAACGACGGTCGGCGATATATTCTTCGATGTTCCTCACCTCATAGCGAAGCTCCGGCGACAGCGGCTGCCATATCGTCTTTGCAGCTTCTTTCACCAACTTCAGCAAGGCAATGAAAAGATCGTAGTAGATATCTGCAAGGTCTTGGGTAAGGACACTTCGTTCATCAATCTCTCTGCGCAGACGAAAGATGAACGTATACTCCGTGGGGTATCTCTGCATCTGTTTGGTCAGATACAGCGGAACATCAATCCAGCCGTACCTGTTCTGCTCAAATCGTTCCTCCATCGCTTCGTAGGTATATCTCGTTCCCAGTTTGTCGATGCGTGCCGCCCTCTGCCAGTCAGGAGCCTTGACCGAGATGTGCTCGTAGTCCTCTCCGCTGCGTATCACCTCGTAACCCATCCGCTGTAATGCTGTTTCCAGCTCCGCAAACGACCGCACGAAAGACAGCGCAGTGTCCACATCTCGCCGAAGCATATCCCGATGTGTCAGCTTGCCTGCCTTATGCGGCCAGTATTCGCCCTTGCTGCCGCCGAAGAAGCAAGAGTTCTCCTGCACGCTCTTGCCTCGCTCGCGGCATATCTTATCAGATACTTCTCGCAGACGAAAATGGTCACTGATGTGGTTGCCGTACTTTTTGCCCGTCTTGAATGACACGGAGTTCACGATGAAATGATTATGCAGATTGTCCGTGTTGAGGTGCGTTGCAACAACGACCTCGTACTCGTCGCCCCACATCTGCCTTGCCGTTTCCATGCCGATTTCGTGTGCCTCCTCAGGTGTCAGTTCGCCGCTGACGAAGCTCTGAAAGCCGTGGTATGCCACATTGCCGCCCATCTTGCCGAATCGCCGCTTGGTCTCCATCATTCGCTCGTAGGCTCGCTGCTTGGGGCAGTTTATCGCCGACACGAACATCATCTGCTCGGTCTTGTCCACGTCGGCAATGTAGCCGAGTGACTGCTTCAGATCGTCGGTCAGAACGGTCTTTTCGGGGTTGCGGGCATACTCGATTACGTCCTTCAGCCTGCCCTTTACAGGCCAGAAGCCTGTTGATGCCATCAGTTATCACCTCCCCTCGTCGATTGTTTTATTGCCGACACTCTCTCCTTCTCCGTCTGCAGGAATGTGCGGTGAATGTCGTCGGCAAGAGACAGCAGCCGCTCCTCAGTTTCGGCTGTTACCTTGTCGGAGCACAGATTGCACAGCTCGTCCAGTTTTCCGCAGAAATCAAAAAAGGCACCCGGCGGTACCTCTTTGGGCACGAAGCCGAGCGCCCTCTTGCGCAGATACTCCGATTGCGACAGCCCGCACTTGACGGCGAGCTGTTCGATTTTGCTTTTCTCCTGCGGCGTAATGCGAGTATATAGCCGCTGGGTTTTCTTTTCGTCCATTTTATCGCTCCTTTCGTTGTTGGGGTATTAGGGCTCGCCCTAAAGATTGGCGATGGCAAAGCATCGCCGTGAGCCGGAACTTGTTATGCAAGTTCTTTTACTTGCCGTACAAGTTCCCTGCTTGCTAAAGTATAAGACACGCTTTTTCACCTCCGTTCTATTGTGAAAAAATGGGCTGGCAAGTTCGATGGGAACCTGTCAGCCGATGGGATATTGAGATATGTAAAGGCAAGTGATATAATAGGGGTGCTATTATACTAGATAAAAAATTTGAAGAAGGGGTGTAGAGATTATGCTACGGCCGAAAGAAGTTGTATGCAAGTGGGTAGACGCATTCAACAACAGAGATGCTGAGTCACTTGCTGCGTTATATGCCGATAACGCCATCAATCATCAGGTTTGCAATGAGCCTGTCATTGGTAAACAAGCCATATACGAAATGTTTGTAAGCGAATTTGAAAACGAAATGACAACCATTGTTGAAAATATTTTTGAGGATGGGCAGTGGGCTATTTTGGAATGGAGAGATCCGCTCGGGCTTCGTGGGTGCGGCTTTTTTCATGTGGTAAAGGGCAAGATTGTATTTCAGAGAGGATATTGGGATAAGCTGTCTTTTTTGAAACAACATAATCTGCCAATTGAATAATTCTAATTTGTCGACCTCTCACAGATTTTAGTTTAACGAAAAAACAAACTACTCTTCAAGACGGCATCGAGGCATATAACCTTCGGTGCCGTCTTTGTTTTCACCTCCTGTTTGTTAAATTAGTGGGGGCAGTATTTATTAACTGGTGTTAGAAAACACCCATTGAATACCGCTTATGATTTTCGGTAGCGGTTACCGAAATTGTTTTTGGTCTCAAAATAGTTCGCGGCGATATCATTTTTTGGGTTTACCAACCGGAGAATAAAAAAACAGCCGCCTGTTCAGCAGCTGTTCGCTCATGTTCGATTTACGCTTGTCTTTTTGTAGCTCGATACTTCAAATTGTCAGGCGGCTTCTTTGTAACTTAATTTTTCTCGTATCATTGCTTCTACAACCATTTACTTAAATTCTCCGCCGTACCGCTTCTTTGGTATTCCCTTTGGCATAAAAATCACCCCATTTGTTAGACAATATCATATCGTCTAACAAATGGGGTGCAGTTCATCAGCGACCGCCGTTGTATTTGATAACTCTTTATTAATATATTTTCTGTTGAGCTATTTGAAAAGTTCGCTTACTTTTTGGCTGAATTCTTTTGCGTATACGGCATATGTCGTCATTGAATTAAGTCTCAACCGGTATGTCTATATTGTTTTTCTGCATAAACTGTCTGATTTTCACTTATCTTCTCTTTTATGAATGCATATTTAATTCATTTTTCAGACGATCGAGAGCTGATGTCATTGCCTCGTTTTACGCTTCTGCTTTGAAATGATAACCCACAGACTGACTGCAAAGCATATACCGAACAACAGTGCAGAGATGATCCATGCGATTGCCGCGTCGGGTGTGCCGGGTGCTGTGGGTGGGTCATAGGTTGCGGTTGGCTCGGCCTTGGGCTTGAAATCTTCGGAATAACTGAGACCGTAACCGAACTCAAGTGCACACTCTTCTGTGCCTATCTGTTCAACAGAGCCGTACCACGGGCTGGGAAGTCTGCCGGTGAAATCAGCACAGCCGCACAGGACATCGGAGATACCCTTACCCTCAGAGCCGGGGAGATAGCACATTACAACGCTGTCCCAGTTTTTATAATCATTCTCGTCAAGAATAACATGGCGGCCTGCAACTATGCAGGTAACGGTGGGCTTGCCGAGCGACTTTGCCTCTGCTATTGCTTCGGCGTTGCCCTCAAGACCGCACTTGCCGCACAGTTCGAGATCCTCTGTATCGCCGTTCCACTCGGCATAGGACTGCTCACCGACACACAGAAGCACTATATCTGCATTCTTTGCCTCGGCAGGGTCAGTTATTACCTCAATGCCGTAATCTGCGGCATACTTTTCAAATGCTCTTGCAATGGTGGTAACACCGGGGATCTTCTTTGTAGGACTGGCGTTCCAGGCGAGAGTCCAGCCGCCGCACTGCGACTGCGGATCGTTTGCTGCAGGGCCTGTTACATAGACCTTTGTACCCTCTTTAATTGGCAGGAGGTCGTTTTCATTCTTGAGAAGGACAAGACTTTCTTCAACCAGCTTTTCTGCAACTGCCCTGTATTCGGGTGAGCCTGTATCTTCCTGCACGGTTTCGAGATTTTCACAGAGGGGATCATCAAAAATGCCTGCTTCCTGCTTGACTTTGATTATTCTGCGAACTGCGTCATTGATGCGCTCTTCAGAGATTTTGCCGTTATTTACCGCTTCGACTATAATATCGCGAGCCTCGGCAAAGCGATCAACCTCCATGAGCATATCGATACCTGCGTTTACGCCTGTAATAACCTGCTCTTCATATGTATCGGCAGAGATGTTCCAGAGAGAATTCCAGTCACTGATGATAAAGCCCTCGAAGCCCATTTCGTTCTTGAGCTTCATTATATACTCGGTGTTCTCATGCATCTTGAGACCGTTGAGCGCGGAGTGGCTTATCATTATGGTCTGCACACCTGCGTCAATCTGTGCCTGATAAACCGCGAGCTGCTCAGCTATTTCCGCCTCGGTGAGAATGGCATCGCCACGATCGATGAGGCGGTCGTAATCAGACTTTTCGCCCGTACCGTAAACAACATTGCCGTCTGCGAAGAAGTGTTTGGCGCAGGCAACAAGTCCGCCGTCGATGAGACCCTTGGTGTAGGCTGTACTCAGTTTTGTTACAATATCAAGATCGGAGCTGTACGCTTCGTAGGTTCTGCCCCAGCGCGGGTCAACCGACTGCGCAACGCAGGGCGAGAAGTTCCACAGCATATGGCACAGCTTTGCCTCGTCTGCGGTGATAAGACCGACCTGATATGCGAGTTCCTCATTGTTGGCGGCACCCTGACCGATGTTGTGAGGAAAGTAAACACCGTTGAGACAGTAGCCGACACCGTGGACATCGTCCTGGCCGTAGATGTAAGGTACTCCTGCTTCGGAGCGTATGGCTGCTTTCTGGAATCTGTCAACAAGCTCACGCCATGATGCCGCATCGAAGTTCTCGCAATTGGAAAGAATACTGCCGTAATCATTTTTCTTCATGTCGCCGGGTTTTATCAGATAAACAGCCGGCTGCACCATCTGTGAAGCCTTCTGTTCGAGAGTGAGTTCTGCAACTATCTCCTCGGGCGTCATATTGGCATAGCGTATGTATTTGTATTCGTACACATCACTGTCGGATGCAGCCTCGGGCTTTGTCGAGCATGCTGCCACAGACAGCAGAATAACACATGCGAGAAGCATTGCGACTAATCTTTTCACTTTAATTTCTCCTTCCGAATATCATACCGGTGCCTTTTGCGGTCTCAACCATCTGAGCCTTATGATATAATAATTTACTTTTGGTACGCCATGCATATCACAAGTTATAATATAACAGAAAAAAGTAATTTTCAATAAAAATTTAGATATTTAACATAAAACAACAGCAGCCGTAATCTGCACAAGTCAAGTAAAAACGGACAATAGAAAAAAGATAGCCTCCTATGGTAGAATTGAGTAACTGCCACAGGAGGTTTTGTCATGAAAAGAAAAAACAGACATTTAGAATTAACCAAAGTAAAAAAGAATATGTATCCTTTGCGTTCTTTGCTATGAGACTTAGTTTACCAAATATTTGTTGTAAATATATTAGCGATACCGCAACACTAAACAGCTAAACATAGAAATTGCCATTCAAAACACAGATGTTCTTCTGGCACCTCAAAACATCTGTTTTCTATGTTTCAATTATACCATCATGTTGTGAACTACGAATGAATATACGGAATTAGTTTGTCAACAGCACCAAAACGGGAACCTATCTTCCATACTTGCCGGCTATCCAGCGGACTTGTTTACAGAGTTCAAAATACGCGCCCCAAAGCGCCCCAGCCGCCCCATGCATCATCCGTTCGGGGCGTTTGGGGCGGGTCGGGGCGCTTGTTTTCAATTCCATTTTTATTTTCGCTCGGTCAGGCGGATACCCTTGAAGCCTCTCAACCCTTGCTCGATGTGCTTTGACCACTCTATACCGTACTGGCTCTGAACATCTTTCATTCCGCCCGAAAAGTCCTTGTGACTGCACGGCTCCA
>JAZNOP010000030.1:0-4118 GCA_045580875.1 Acutalibacteraceae bacterium | reverse complement strand
TCATAGACTATGAGGTTGATAGGCTGCAGGTGTAAGGACAGTGATGTCTTCAGCTGGGCAGTACTAATAGGTCGAGGGCTTGACCATGTTTTGGTTTCTACGATTTCTTTATTTGATTGGTCTTTTCCAAACTCTCATTTCCACTCATACTTCCCCTTTGTTCAGTTTTGAAGGTGCGTAAGAGGTGAATGCAATAACCTAAATCAGCCTTAAAACGATTATTTTTGTCGATTTTCGGTGTTTCGGTTTTGAAAGGCGGTAGCCTTCCTTCAACCTCAACAACCAAAAATCAATCAAAAATTCTGCGTTTTAAGGTCGGAGAATTTTCAATGAGTGGATTTTTGGTCAAACAAGGCAAAAACGGAACAAATCCTTTCGGATTTGTGAGTATTTTAACGATGGGTGAGCGAAAATCAACCAATGAAAATCTGGTTTAGATTATTGTATTCACCTCAAATGAGCACCATTAGCTCAGTTGGTAGAGCACCTGACTCTTAATCAGGGTGTCCACGGTTCGAGCCCGTGATGGTGTACCATATATGGCCCGTTGGTCAAGTGGCCTAAGACTCCGGCCTCTCACGCCGGCAACAGGGGTTCGAATCCCCTACGGGTCACCAAACTCAGATTGTGCTGAGTATATTTACAACACTGTGTGGCACAATACACATAGTAAAGTCGGTGTCGATGGCGGTGAGGGTCCACCTGTTCCCATTCCGAACACAGAAGTTAAGCTCACTTGCGCCGAAAATACTTGGCTGGCGACGGCCTGGGAAAATAGGTAGATGCCGACACAATATGCCTCCTTAGCTCAGTCGGTAGAGCATGCGGCTGTTAACCGCAGGGTCGTTGGTTCGAGTCCAACAGGTGGCGCCAAAACCCGTTCACAAAAGTGAACGGGTTTTTCTTTATTCAAAAATACATTTATTAAATTGAAATGAAGACTATAATACAATTTCTATTCAAAATAAAAATCTGACATACCCAAATTACAATGTAAAATAAATAACAGAATCTAAAACTTTTCTTTTTTTATTGACACGCATATATGTATTATGATATATTCAATTTAATGAGTTAAAGTTGTGAAAGACAAACTCAAATATAAAAGAAAAGGGGAATGTCAAATGGAAAACAATATCAATGAAGCAATGACCGTCGAAGCAGAAAACAATACACAGGAGATTGTTGAAACGGTTACCGAAACCATGGAGGAAGTTGAAGCGGTTGAGACAGCTGAGTCAGAGCAGCCAACAGATCTGGCGGAAGAAACTGCTGCTGAAATTGAAGCGCAAAAGCCTGCATTCTTTGCGTGGGATGAGGATTATTCACGCGAGAAGAAGACTCGCTACAGCAGAATGCATAAGTTTCTTATCATGCTATCTTTTATTGTTGCGGGTGTAGCTATACTTCTTGTCGACAGCTATGTTTTGCCTGAAGATCCTAACAGAAACAGTCTTCTTGGTGTTGCACTTGCACTCATTTTTGTGGCGGCTGTTTTTATTCCTCAGTTTACATTCAAAAAACGCTTCCATGCCATGTTCATTTCTTTTATCGAAGCTGATGGCAAATTCTGGCGTATCAAGTTACGTCCGCGCACTGTACGCTCAAAACACGGTCATGCCCGACAGCAGAGATACATTAATGAAACATTTGCAGTTGCACACGATGAATCCGTTTTAAGAGGAATGATCACCTCATCTCAGGAAGGCACTCTGAGAGGCACAGACAGCTTCCCCAGACCGAGAGTTGCGGAGCTTGATTCCGTAACGGCAGAGCAGAATGGAAAGAAGATTAAATGTACTTATATGACCGAAAGCGGCAGGCAGAAGGAATTTGTTATTCTTGATTGCTATCCTGGTCTTGTTGAATACATTAATAATAAGTAAAAAAAGTCCGGCAGAAATAATCTGCCGGACTTTTTTTACTTAGCTGCCGTGATTAATTTGCAAAAGCGAAAATATATCGTTCAGACTGTTGACTATATGATTTGGTGTGATTTCATTTCCGGAGAATGTGTACTTTTTATTTCTGTCGAGCAGTACAGCATTGATTCCAGCTTGCTGCGGACCATTTACATCGTCGATAAGTGAATCACCTATAAACAAAGCGTTATCTGCTGTGACTTTTTCAGACTCCAAAATGCTCTGATAAAATCTTTTATCAGGCTTGTAGCAGCGCAGCATTTCTGAGGTATATAAAGCATCTGTTTCCAGTCTGTTTGCTTGCAGGTTAGCCAACAATGGTTCAGTGTCAGTTGTTGAACCTATTACAACACGGTAATTTCTGCGAAGAACGGTAATTGCTGAGATAGTATCAGGGAATAGCTTTCTGTCATAAAGACTGTCGAGCATAATCTGCACGTCATCGCCGTGAGGTCGGTCAATACCGTATATTTGATAGAGCTGTTTTAGATCCTGACAAAAAATCTCACGTTCTGCAACAAAAGTGGCGGCATTACTCTGGTCAAGATGCGCCCGGTGAATCCTTTTCCATTCAGAATAAAACTGTTGAGGGTCGATTGTTTTATTCTGCAGCGACAGGATCTTATTTACCGCATCAATTGAACCTCTGCCGGTAGAAATCAGTGTTCCGTAAGCATCAAAAATGAGAAGTTGTTTCATTTGACGCAAGCTTACAGATTAATGCCGTTCCAGCCCCATGTGTCGGTTTCGTAATATTTGACATATATCCTTGCCGGTGCAATGTCCAGCTCGCCGCTTAGAATATCGGATATCTGTGCGGTCAGCTTGCTGTAAGCTGAAGAGTCGGCACTGCCTAAAATGCTTACCTCGACCATTGCGGCAGGAGCGTCATCGCCATTGAGGTAAAGGGTGTATTCGGGATTAATTCCAACCATGAGCCAGTTCTCACTCTTGCCCGGAATGGCAGTAATTGCTTTACCGAGAGCCGATTTGATGGCAGTTTTCTTTTCGTTGGAAACAGCAGTGTTAGTCATAACATTAATGAAAGGCATGGTAAAATTTCCTCCTATAATAAAAAGTGAAATAAATTATTTTATGAGAGAGCAATATTCTTCATTATGAAATGATAGGATATGTTCTCTTACAGTCATACCATTTACTGTTGTGTTCAGGTCAAGTCCGTATTCAATAAATGCTTTGAGAATAGCAGCATTATTGGAGTTTTTTCTTCCTAAAGCAAGCAGCAAAGCCGACCGCCCACGGTTATCCAGCCGATTGGGATCAGCTCCTTTCTTGAGAAGAAGCTCTACCGCAGCAAGCTTGTGGTTAAGAGCGGCTATATGCAGATATGTAATTCCATCGTTATCACATATGTTGACATCATCCAACTTTTCTATTTGAGAAAGTAAATCAATGGATTCATCTTCATGCGATATAATCCAGAATATCCGGTCTCTGCCTGTTTTCTTTGAATCATAAACAAAGCTTTGAGAATTAAAAAATTCTTCGCTGCCCAATAGGTATTTCATATTACACTCCACCTGCGAACATAATCAGCAATTTGATTATACCACCCTGCAAAATTCAAGTCAATAAAGCAACGGGCACCTCCGGCGATTAACCGGAAGTGCCCATTTAATTTATTATGAAGTTTTAATTATTCGTAGTCAACAACATCTGCCCATGAAAGCAGGAAGTCTCGCTCTTCAGGCTTGCCCTTGACCGACTGAGATGCAGCGACG
Source organism: Acutalibacteraceae bacterium (assembly GCA_045580875.1). Taxonomy (GTDB): domain Bacteria; phylum Bacillota; class Clostridia; order Oscillospirales; family Acutalibacteraceae; genus SIG598. Next base: position 454 of record JAZNOP010000030.1, on the reverse strand, counting down.
ATGGGCATCCATTTCTGAACATACTGCTTTGCAGTGTCGCTCTTTTTGCAGAAAAGGTTGAGATAGTTGTAGGCAAGCTCGTTCTTTCCGGCGAGGCAGAACAGCAGGTAGGTTCTTGCCACGTCAGCTGATGCGTTGCCCTGTGTGGCATGAGCCCAGTCAATGATGTAAGCAGTGCCATCGGCGGTTATGATTATGTTGGAGGGGTTGAAATCACCGTGGCAGACCTTGTTGTGCTTGGGCATACCCTCAAGACGGGTGTGCAGTTCGTAGCGTGTGGTGGCGCTCAGGTCGGTCTGGGAAATCTTGCGGTTCATCTTGTCCTTGAGCTTGGTCAGCAGCGGGCAGATGTGACGCTGTACTTCCATCTGCAGGTCAACGAAAAGCTCAAGATATTCATCGATCTTCTCCGGATTTTCATCCATCATCTGCTGCAGAGTCTTTCCTTCGATAT
>JAZNOP010000029.1:0-26189 GCA_045580875.1 Acutalibacteraceae bacterium | reverse complement strand
TCTTCTCCGGATTTTCATCCATCATCTGCTGCAGAGTCTTTCCTTCGATATAATCGAGGACTATAGCCCACTTGCCGTCAACCATTGTAATTTCGTGAATCTTCGGGATATTCAGACCGGTCTCTTCGATACGTGCCTGATTGAGTGCCTCGTTGAGAACATCGGCCTTGGAGTAATCCTCGTTGAATACCTTTATACATCTGTCGCCGTCGCGATAAACTGTCTTGTTGGGTCTTACAGCAATAACATTGTCAAGTTTCATCTCTATAACCTCCCTTATTCTTTATTATACTTATATTTCAGTGTGATTTCCATAGTAAGCGTTGAGATACATCTGCTTGATTTCGCTCATGAGCGGATATCTCGGATTAGCGCCGGTGCACTGATCGTCGAAAGCCTGCTCGACCATGTCATCAAGTCTTGCAAGGAAGTCTGCCTCGTCGGGAACGTAGTCACGGATTGTCTCCTTGATGCCGACCTTAGCCTTGAGCTCATCGAGAGCCTTGATAAGATTCTCAAGCTTATCCTCGTCGGTCTTGCCCTTGATGCCGAGATAATCAGCAACTTCAGCGTATCTTGCAAGGGTGTGCGGGTGATCATACTGGGAGAAGGTACCCATCTTTACCGGAACCTCGCTTGCGTTGAAGCGGAGAACCTCATCTATCATCAGAGCGTTTGCAACGCCGTGCGGCAGATGATGGAATGCACCCAGCTTGTGAGCCATGGAGTGACATACACCGAGGAATGCGTTTGCGAAAGCCATACCGGCCATGGTTGCTGCGTTAGCCATCTTCTCACGTGCAACTACGTCAGTGTCACCGTTCTCATAAGCTCTCGGCAGATATTCAAATATCATCTTGAGAGAGCGCAGTGCAAGGCTGTCGGTGTAATCGGTAGCAAGCATTGCAGCATAAGCCTCGAGTGCGTGGGTGACAGCATCGATGCCCGAAGCGGCAGTCAGACCCTTGGGGGCAGACATGTGCAGGTCGGTGTCGATTATAGCCATGTCAGGGAGCAGCTCATAGTCAGCAAGCGGATACTTGATTCCGGTGTTCTGATCGGTGATAACGGCGAACGGAGTGACCTCAGAGCCGGTGCCTGCAGAGGTCGGGATAGCAATGAAGTAAGCCTTGTCGCCCATCTTCGGGAAGGTGTAGACTCTCTTGCGGATATCAACGAAACGCATGGCCATATCCATGAAGTCTACCTCGGGGTGCTCATAGAGAACCCACATGATCTTTGCAGCGTCCATCGCAGAACCGCCGCCGAGTGCGATAATGCAATCGGGTTCAAAGGAGCGCATCATTGCAGCGCCTTCATTTGCGCTTGCAAGTGTGGGATCGGGCTCAACGTTGTAGAAGGTGGTGTGCATGATGCCCATCTCGTCAAGCTTGTCGGTTATGCACTTGGTAAAGCCGTTCTTGTAAAGGAAGCTGTCGGTAACAATGAAGACCTTTTTCTTGCCCATGACGTTTTTGAGCTCATCGAGAGCAACAGGCAGACAGCCTTTCTTGATGTATATCTTTTCGGGAGCACGGAACCAGAGCATATTTTCTCTCCTCTCAGCGACAGTCTTGATGTTGAGCAGATGCTTTACGCCGACATTTTCAGAAACGCTGTTGCCGCCCCAGGAGCCGCAGCCGAGGGTGAGCGAGGGCGCGAGCTTGAAGTTGTAAAGATCGCCGATACCGCCGTGGGAAGACGGAGTGTTGACAAGGATTCGGCAGGTCTTCATGTGAGCAGCAAAGGTGCTGATCTTTTCGGTCTCTGTAATCTCGTTGATGTAGAGCGAGGAGGTGTGACCGTAGCCGCCGTCTGCAATGAGATGCTCAGCCTTTTCGATAGCCTCATCGAATGTCTTCGCCTTGTACATGGCAAGAACAGGGGAGAGCTTCTCGTGAGCGAACTCTTCAGCCAGTTCAACACTCTCAACTTCGCCAATGAGAATCTTGGTCTTTTCGGGAACATCAACACCTGCAAGGCTTGCAATGGTGTATGCGCTCTGACCGACTATCTTGGCGTTGAGCGCGCCGTTGATGATGATGGTCTTTCTTACCTTCTCGGTCTCTTCGGGGCTGAGGAAGTAACAGCCTCTTGCGGCAAATTCTTTCTTGACCTTGTTGTAGATCTTATCAAGAACAATAACCGACTGTTCAGATGCGCAGATCATGCCGTTGTCGAATGTCTTGGAATGAATAATGGAGCTTACAGCAAGAATAATGTCTGCTGTCTCATCGATGATTGCCGGAGTATTGCCGGCACCGACGCCGAGAGCAGGCTTGCCGCTGGAGTATGCAGCCTTGACCATGCCGGGGCCGCCGGTTGCGAGGATAATGTCAGCCTCTTTCATTACAGTGTTGGTCATTTCAAGAGAAGGAACATCTATCCATGCAATTATATCCCCAGGAGCACCGGCAGCAACGGCAGCTTCAAGAACAAGCTTTGCAGCAGCGATGGTGCAGTTCTTTGCTCTGGGGTGCGGGCTGATGATAATGCCGTTGCGGGTCTTGAGAGCCAGCAGACACTTGAATATCGAGGTGGAGGTGGGGTTTGTGGTGGGAATAACGGCTGCAATAACGCCGATAGGCTCAGCAATCTTCTTTATGCCGTAAGCCTTGTCCTCTTCAATAACGCCGCAGGTCTTTGTATCCTTGTATGCGTTGTAGATATATTCAGAAGCGTAGTGATTCTTGATGACCTTGTCTTCAACAATACCCATGCCGGTCTCAGCTACAGCCATTTTTGCAAGGCTGATTCTTGCCTTGTTGGCAGCAGCGGCAGCAGCAAAGAAAATGCGGTCGACCTGCTCCTGGGTGTAGGCGGCGAAAACTTCCTGTGCTTTTCTGACTCTGGCGATAGCTTCTTCAAGCTTTTTGACGCCGTCAACGATTTCGTAGGTCTTGTTATCCATGTCGTGTCCTCCTGTATATTAATATGATTATTTACCTGTCAGTGCCATCAGCGTGAGATGAAATTCTGCTCACATCTAATGTTGTTATTATTTTAACAATCGTCTTTAAGTTTGGGAATAATCAAAAAAATATAGGTGGATATACAAAAAGATATAACACTGCAAATGTGCTTGTTTTTTGTAACAAGCATACCTATAAATTGTGCGTGTACAATTTATTGTATTGTTGAATTATAACAAAAAACAGCTGCCTGAGCGAATGTAAAAAACTCTGGCAGCTGTGTGTTTGTAATATATTGTTATTTTACCCTATGCAAACTTCCTTGGCTTTCATCAGCTCGGAGATGAACTGATTGTCAAGCGCAGTGCGGCGGTAACTTGAGCGGTGAATCAGCACATCTTTGTAGGTGCGGCTGTTGCCCTCGCAGGTGCGAAGTGCCAGTCCGTAGCGATCGAGCAGCTCGGTCGGCGGAGGTGAGACCCACATGAACATATTGGTATTCTTTGAAAGCAGGTCAAACTGACTTGCGCGCTCAAATACGTATATCCTGCGGGCAATATCACCTGAAAGCTCTTCTTTTTTTACAGCCGAAAAGGGGAGAGAGGGCACAAACGGGTCAGCGTGTGCAATCTCTATGTAATCCTTGAGATCATCACGGCAAATGGTATCCTTTGATGCGAGCGGACAATCCTTGTGCATCAGCAGTACGTACTGAAACTCAGCGATAAGCTCAGAAGAAAGCTCCTTTTCCTCGAGCATGGTGGCAAAATACCGGTCAAAGCTCTCGGCGTAGCGGATAATACCCAGCCGGTAATCTGACTTGAGAATATTGCTGATAGCTCTGGAGGAGTTTGTCTCCTTGTAGAAAATCTCGGCAGGATCTTCACTTATGCTCTCGGCAAAGTTTGCAAAGGCATAGGATATGTAGCTGGCTCTCGGTACTGATATGGAAAACTTCTGCTTGTTTGGTGCACCGTCACGGTAGATAGCCTCAACCTCGTCTATCTGGTTTAATATCTTTCTTGCATAGCCGATAAATTCCTCGCCGTCAGGCGTGAGGAACATACCCTTTGCGGTGCGGTCAAAGATTGCTATGCCGAGGTCAGCTTCAAGCTCCTTTATCGAGCGGCTGAGATTGGGCTGAGCGATAAGCAGCTGCTCTGATGCCTTGTTTATCGAGCCGGCATCAGCAACAGCAACAGCATATTTCATGTGAAGGATATTCATTCATTGACACTTCCGTTTATCATACTCTTTTATTATAAGTATATCACAATGCAGCTCAAAATACCATACAAAGAGAGTGATTTATTGAATAAAAGCGTTGAATTAAAGCTTGACAATATTTGCCGTATAATTCATAATATTATAGTATTTTGTGTAATGTGTAATATATGAAGTGGTGGTGGATGCTATGAAGAATAGGATTATGCATAGCAGAACGCTTCGTGACAGCGATAATGAAAACGCCTTACAGTGGTACATTGAAACCGAAAGAGCGAAGCGGGATAATCCCGTGTGCAGGCAGCTTGAAGCACTGGCTCTTGATTCGGCAATAGCTGCACTTCCTCATGCGGCAGCAGTGCTTTATCTTGTATGGTCTGAGCATGCTGAAAGTCTGACAAGGGCAATGATGCACATACATGATAATATAATACTGAACTCGGTTTTTCTTGGATTATTTGCTTTGCTCTTCATTTTCAAGGATATAACAGGCAGAAGTCTTGGTAATCGTATCAGCAAACTGCACATAGTCACTACCGACGGATCGCAGACCATACCAATAGGCAAACTGATTGTGCGAAATCTGCTTTTCTTTCTAATTCCTGTTGATGTACTTGTACTAATTTTCACCGGCAGGCGGCTGCTTGACAGACCCCTCAAGATCGATGTTATGCCCATAAGCAAATAATTCGGAACTTAATGCCTATCCCGGGATTGAGGAATATATGAATACAACAAACTGAAAGGACGGATCAAAATGAAAAAGAAAAGCGAGCTTCTGTCGGTTTACAATTCAGCGCGAGGCAATCTGATATTTATGCTTGTAATGACGGTAATAAATGTCGTGCTGGCTCTGCTTGAGTCTGGCTCAATGTTCCTTTTTACAGCATATTTTCCGTATGTTGCGGCGATTTATACAACAAGTCCGGCATTATCTGTTTTCAAGCCGTTTTTTATAATATTCGGCATAGTGCTGCCTTTGGTGCTGACTCTTCTTTGCTGGTTCATTACAGGAAAGGGAAGTCGGCCCGGTTGGATGAAGAGCGCGGGAATCATACTCGTGCTTGATACTGTCTTTATGTTCTATATGTTCATTAATCTTGGAATCCAGCCGGAATTACTAATGGATTACATTTTCGGCACAGGGTTCCATGCGTTCATGATATACAGCCTTTTCAGGGGTGCATCGGCGGCCGGAAAGCTCCGCAAGGGCAAATTTGTAGATGATACCGATGTTCAGCTTGCATCAGCCGCTGATGCAGATACAGCAGTATTGGCTGACAGCGTTGCACCGACGGCAATTCCGGTGCCCAGAAAATATGTATATAATAAAGAATATGCAAAGTCAAAAGGTGCGGATAAGACTAAGAATGTTTTTTTAGCTGTGTTCGGATACCTGGCAGCAATCGTTCTGGCAGCAGCTCTGAACGGTTCTATGGAAAACAGCCTGATAGGCTTGCTGATTATTTTAGCCGCGATATTTGGCGCAGGTGCTTTTGCCATTGCCGTAATAGCCAAAGCAGCACCCTATACGCGTGCACAGCTTACCGCCTACACCGTATCTGCGGAGGGAAAGCTCAGCTCATCATATAATCAGGGCTTCGCGTTTACCAATATCGAATACAACAATATGAAGATAACCGAAAATCGTGACGAATGTTGGTTTGTTGAGTATACAAATAAAAAGGGCAAGACAAAGAAGGCGATTATTCCCAATGCCTACCCCGGGCTTGAGGAATATATGAATACAACAAACTGAAAGGAAGAGTCAAAATGAAGAAGAAATCAGAACTTGTCGCAAATTATAACAGTGCCAGAAGCAATATGCTGCTTATGCTCGTGCTTACCACGGTCAATGTCGTTCTGACACTTGTCGATGCAGGCATAATGTTCATGTTCACTGCATACTTCCCCTATATCGCTGCTGTTTATTCGGATGGAATTCTTTCCTTCATCAAGCCCCTCGTGCTCATCGTAGGTGTAGCGCTTCCGCTTGTACTCACTCTGCTTTGCTGGATTTTCACCGGCAAAGGCAAGTTCCGCTGGATGAATGTTGCAGCAATTCTCTTCGGTCTTGATACCGTATTCATGGTAATCATGTTCATCAATATCGGCTTCCAGCCTGAGATGATTACCGATTATCTCATCGGAACACTTTTCCATGCATTCATTCTTATTGCTCTCTTCAAAGGCGCTTCTGCAGGCAAGAAGCTTCAGAAGGGCGAGTTTGTTGACGATACCGTTGTTGCTGCAGGCACAGATGCAAGCGCAATCAATGCTGATGCAGTAGCAGCAAACAACGACCAGCAGGCTCAGTAATTAAATCAGTAAATCATAACAGGCACGTTCTTATCGGTTTGAGCCGATTCATAACGTGCCTGTTTTTTATTTGCCTACTGTGCTTCGCGGCCGCCGGCAGCTGAAACCAGTCCGAAGCTGATGGATATTGCCTGATCGACTTTGTCCATCACACTTTCTTCCAGTCGCCCCATGCACTCCTTTAGCCGCCGTTTGTCAAGCGTTCTTATCTGCTCAAGCAGCACGATGGAATCCTTCTGCAGACCGCATTGTACAGGTGTCAGCCTGATATGGGTAGGCAGCCGTGATTTCTCCGTCTGACTTGTTATCGCCGCCGCGATCACGGTCGGGCTGAATTTGTTGCCGACATCATTCTGCACGATAAGTACAGGTCTTACCCCGCCCTGTTCACTTCCTATGACCGGGCTGAGATCGGCATAATAAATATCGCCCCGTCTTATATTCATGCTTCTTATCATTCCTTTTCCGCAAGCCGGAGTTTCCGGCTCAGATTTTCCGCGGAAGCTTCCGCAATAATATGATTGCCTTTTTCTGCTGATATAATTCAGCTTTCAAAAGGATTTTGGATAAAATTCAATTACAGCTGGTGGCTGTCGTCTGTTACTGGTCTGCCGGCTTTCTACATAATATGCAGTGCCGAGGCCGATGTTAATCGGACAACCGGACCGGTATATGCATCGCGGTTATTAATTTGCTGTAAATTCAGGTAATAATTTATTGTATATCAGCGTTAATCGTGTTATACTTTGTATGATATCTATAATAGGATACCGCGCGTTATTTGATTAATGCGATAATTTATCCAAATCCTGAAAGGAATGACCACTATGAACGGCTATACCCTTCACTCGCAGCGATACATCGCTGAGGCTAACGCTCAGGGATATATCTACACTCACGACAAGACCGGCGCAAAGCTGGTGCATCTTGCAAACGATGACAGCAACAAGTGCTTTATGATCTCCTTCCCGACCAAGCCGGAGAACAGCACAGGTGTTGCTCATATCATCGAGCACTCTGTCCTCGCAGGCTCTGAGAAGTATCCCCTCAAGGATCCGTTCTTCGAACTGATAAAGGGCTCCATGAACACCTTCCTCAATGCAATGACCGCACCGGATTTCACTATGTATCCCTTCGCAAGCACCAATGAGAAGGACTTTATGAACATTCTCGATGTCTATCTTGACGCTGTATTCCATCCCACAATCTACAAGAAGGTCAATACCTTCCGTCAGGAGGGCTGGCATTACGAAATTAACGAGAATGACGAGCTTATCATAAACGGTATTGTATACAACGAGATGCGCGGCGCTATGTCCAGTCCCGACCGTGTTCTCTATCAGCAGCTGCTCACAGCTCTCTTTGACAACTGCTATCAGTACAACGCAGGCGGCGATCCCGCTGTCATTCCTGAACTGACACACGATGCATTCTGCGCATTCCACAGTAAGCATTATCACCCCACCAACGCAACCATCTTCCTCTACGGCGATGTCGATGCAGAGAAGGTAATGGGTGCTGTTGATGATGTTCTCTCCAAGTTCGACCGTATTGAAGCTATCACTCCGGTTGAGCCGACAAAGGCATTTGCTGCTCCTGTTGCCATAACCGATTATTACCCCGTTGCCAGCGAGGAAGAGACCGCTCATGCATGTATGCTGGGCGAGGGATTCGTATGCTGCGGCGCCGAGGACGTTGTTACCGGCACAGCACTCAGCCTGCTCTCCACTGCACTTTTCTCCACCGAGGCTTCTCCTGTCCGTCGTGCACTGCTTCAGAGCGGTCTGTGCGGTGATATCGAGGCAGAATACGAAGCAACCATGTGTCAGGGTATGCTTGCACTCTTCATCAAGGGCGCAGACGAGGAAAATCTCGGCGCTATTGAAGAGCTTATCGATTCAACCCTTGCTGATGTTTATGAGGCAGGTATTGATAAGGATATCCTTCGCGGCTGTCTCAACCGTCTTGAGTTCAACCTGCGCGAGGAGCACGACGGAATCCCGCGCGGTCTGCTGCTCGGCATGCAGATTGCAACCGATGCAATGTATAACGAGGATTACTTCGCTTCCACCTGCTACGATGCAACCCTCAAGGAGCTCCGGGAGAAGATCGATTCCTGGTACTTCGAGGAGCTTATCGACAGATATCTGCTTGGCAATGCTCATCGTGCAATTATCCGCCTGCTCCCGAAGGCTGGACTTGCTCAGGAGCGTGACAAGGCTCTCGCAGAGCGTCTTGCAGCATACAAGGCAACCCTTTCTGCTGAGCAGATAGAGCAGATCAAGACCGAAGCCGAGGAGCTCAAGCGTCTCCAGATGACTCCCGACGCACCCGAAGTTCTCGAGCTTATTCCTATCCTTGAGCGTGAGGACGTCAACGAGGGTCCGACACGCATCGATGCACAGGAGACCACCTTCGGTGATATCCCCGGTCTTTACTGCGACGTTGCCTCCAATGGTATCTGCTATCTTAATCTTATATTTGACGCAAGCTGCCTGACCGAGGAGGATCTGCACTATGCTGGTCTGCTCTCTGACGTTCTCGGCAAGGTCAGCACAAAGGATCATGATTTCGGCTATCTTGCCAAGAGCATTATGCTCCACACCGGCGGACTTTCCTTCTCCTGCTCCGCTTCGGGCAAGTTCGGCGAGCCCGACTCCTGCAACCGTCTTGCAAAGCTCTCTGCGAAGGTTCTTACCTCCGAGCTTGAGCCGGCAATGCAGCTTATAGCTGAGATCATCTCCTCCAGCAAGTTCGACAACAAGAACCGCATCGGCGAGCTTGTGGGCACTCTCGTTGCTCAGAATCAGGCAATGATGATGTACCGCGGCAATGCTATTGCAATGGAGCGTCTTGTTTCCTACTTCAGCAAGCAGGGCATGATCAACCAGAAGATAAGCGGTCTTGATCATACCAAGTGGCTCAACACTGCCGCAGCACGCCTTGATGATGTATGCGACAACATCATCGCTGGTCTCCAGCGTGTAGCAGAGAAGCTCTTCTGCACAGCAAATCTTACTGTCGCTGTTACCGGCGGCGCTGCAGAGCTTGAAAAGGTCCGCGAGTATCTGCCCATCATCACCAGTGCAATTCCTGCAGGTGAAAAGGTAACCGCAGAGATCGAATTCACCGAGAATGCACTCAACGAGGGTATCGCAACTGCATCTGATTCCCAGTATGTCGCTCAGGGTTACAGCTTTGCAAAGCTGGGCTATGAGTTCAGCGGCAAGCTTGCAGTTCTTCGCACCATGCTCTCCACCGGATATCTCCTTCAGAGAGTCCGTATCGTCGGCGGTGCTTACGGCTGTCACTTCCTGATTCAGCCGACCGGAAACTGCGTCATCTGCAGCTATCGTGACCCCAACCTTGCTGCTACCTACAATGTATTCAGTGAGGCTTCCGATTATCTCGCAGGCTATGAGGCTTCCGAACGCGAGCTGCTCAAGTACATCATCGGTACCCTCAGCTCGATGGACGATCCCGAGGCTCCCGGCGGCACAGCAGAGCGTGCGGTTTCCGACTACTTCGCAGGAATCAATTCCGCAATGCGAGCAAAGTGGCGTGAGGAAGCACTCAATACCACTATTGACGATATTCATGCAATGGCTGATATAATGAAGGCTGTCATCGACAAGAACTGCCTGTGCGTATTCGGCGGCGCCGAGAAGATCCAGACCGAAGGCACAATGCTCAGCGCTACTGTCACTCCTGCTGCAGAGCCGGAGAAGTACAGCTTCTGAGTTACCGGATCGGAATAAATTAATCAAAACCGGCAGGTGCTGCGCAATTGCAGTACCTGCCGGTTTTGATTATTTCAGAGAAATGAAAGTCAGCTTATACGCGAATGTTCATTCAACCTCAAAAAAAGCTTTTATCTGAGCTGCAGATGCCTTGACAGAGCCCTGAATCATGGCATCTGTTCCGCCGCCTTTGCCGCTGAGAGCTGAGTTTATCTCCTTTGCTTTGCTTCTGAGCGGAACCGAGCGGCTGCCTATGACGTAGTTATAGCCGGATTCGTCATTGCCGGAAAAAGCCGCGCATATGCCTCCGGTCTTTTCCACAGCGCTGTTGACCATAGCACGAAGCTCGTCTGCTCCCAGATCCTGTTCGATGAAGCAGCGGTTTCCTTTAGTTTCCTCAATGCCTCTGAGCTTGAGTTCGATTATCTGCCGGTTGAGCTCGCATATTCTCTGCTTGTACTGCTGAATTTCAGCCAGTGTACGCTCAACGTATTCTGCAGTGCGCTCCTGCGGTGCAGACAGCAGGGCAGATATTTTTGCTACATTGTCGTATTTTTCATTGTAATCCTCAAGCGCGTCAAGACCACACTGCAGGTGTATACGTACGCCACCCTTGTAGCGCATGAAGTCAAGCAGTTTTATCATGCCTATCTCGCCGGTCTTGCTGACGTGAGGGGCACAGCAGGCACAGCGGTCATATCCCTCTATCGTGACAATGCGGACGTCTTCGGTCAGTTCAAGCTTGCTGCGGTATTCCAGCCCGACAAGCTGTTCGTCAGAAAGACACTCTGCAGTGATGTCAACATTCTCAGCCACAACACGGTTGGCAAGCAGCTCAATCTCGCGTATCTGTTCGCGGTCGAGCTCTCCGTTCAGATCAAGCGTTACATCCTGCGAGCCGAGGTGAAAACCTACATTGTCATAGCCGTACATTCTGTGAACCAGACCGCACACTACGTGCTCGCCGCTGTGATTCTGCATCTTGCGGAAACGGCTTTCCCAGTCAAGTTCGCCAGTGACCGCAGTATTCTCTGCAACGGGAGCATCGGTATAATGGATTATTTCTCCGCCTACCATCTGTACGTCAAGTACGTTTGCTTCGCCCAGTCTGCCGGTGTCAGAAACCTGTCCGCCGCCCTCAGGGAAGAATGCGGTGCGGTCAAGAATTATAGCAAAACGGTCACCCTGTGCTTCACAGGAGAGCACCTTAGCCTCGAATGAACGCATATGGCTGTCAATATAGTAAAGCTTTTCTGTTTTAGAGGGGCTGATAGTCATTCTCGTTACCTCGCAGTGATTTTTTTATCTGTTTAATTTTACCACATAAACGATTTTTCGCAATAGCTTTGCAAATAAAACCTTATCACACGGCAGATTAATCTGAAATATATAATTTATGTTAATTTTGAAGATTTTGTGTTGAAATTTTGCTGTTGCCGTCGTATTATTGATAGTATAGGTTTGCACGGCAAACCGTCCGGATATTTTAAGCTTAAGTCAATATGCCGCAGGAGGGCATCACATAGAAAATTATGAAAACCTACACCTACAGAAACAACTACAGAAGAAATTCGCAGGCAGTATCGCAGTGGCTGGCTGCGGGTATAATAATTGTCGTAATTCTGCTTGCAATGTTCGCGATAATATATATGTCAAACGAGCCGGCGAATGAACCGTACAAGCCGGTTGTCAGCACGTCAGTCTCCGACCTGCCGTCAACATCTAACTCACTGCTCATTTCTACGACGACAACGACAACAACGACTGCGTCTGAAACCACGACCACTACGACAACGACTACAACCGCACCTACAACCACCACAACTACCGCTGTAAGCAATCAGCAGAAGTGTAAGATAACTGCTGAGTATGCCAACGTCAGAAGTGGTCCGGGCGCAGGTTATGAGTATGTCCAGAAGGTTTACAGCGGCGAAAGCTATGCGGTCATCGGTCAGGATAACGCTTCAAACGGCATTCTCTGGTATAAGATTGATCTCGGCGGGGGAAAGACCGGATATGTCTGCGGCGCGTTCGTCGATTTCAGCGGCACAGTGTCGACCACTGTGAACAACAGCAGAGTCGAGGGCGGCAAAGCGTATCTCACCTTTGATGACGGTCCTTCATCAAATACCGTAAAAATTCTTGATATACTTGATCGCTACGGTGTAAAGGCAACATTCTTTGTTATTTACCATAAGAATCAGGAAGATACATACAGAGCAATCGTTGAGCGCGGACATACCCTTGCGCTGCACAGCTACTCGCATGACTATGAGGATATTTATTCCAGCAGAACAGCTTTCTTCAACGATCTTGATAAACTTTCCGATTATGTAAGCGGTCTCACCGGTGTTACTCCGCTCATTACACGATTCCCCGGCGGCTCGAGCAATACCATCAGCAAGCGTTACTGCGCCGGCATAATGACCGAGCTGACACAGGCAGTTGAGTCAAGAGGATATTCATACTTTGACTGGAATATCGACAGCGGTGATGCCGACGATACCACTGTTGACAAGGATAAAATCGTTGAGAACGTCAAGCGCAGAACAGGCTCTTACAAGAATGCATTCATTCTGATGCACGATGCAAAAGCCAAGACCACAACGGTCGAGGCGCTGCCTGAAATCATTGAATATCTCCAGTCGCGCGGCTACGAAATACTGCCTATAACTACCTCAACGCCCCCGATGCACCACAAGGTCAACAATTAGCTGTTATCATCGAATCTGTTTGGTGTACAACTTTACTATTGTATAAGAACACAAAATGTGCTAAAATATTTTAGATAACAACTATATTAACTATTAGGAGGCCATTTCTGTTATGTCCGGACATTCCAAATGGAGTACAATCAAACGCAAGAAGGAAAAGACCGATGCTGCCCGTGCTGCTATATTCACACGTATAGGCAGAGAGATGCAGGTCGCAATCCGCGAGGGCGGCAGTGCTGATCCCAGCGTAAACTTCAAGCTTCGTGATATTATCGCAAAGGCAAAGGCAAACAACGTCCCCAACGAAAACATCGAGCGTGCTATCAAAAAGGCTGCAGGCGGCGACGGCAAGGAGTACGAGGCACTTACTTACGAAGGCTACGGTCCTTCCGGTGTTGCTGTTATCGTCGAGGTTCTTACCGACAACAGAAACCGCACCGCAGGCGAGATGCGCCACTATTTTGATAAGAACAACGGCAACCTCGGCAACTCCGGTTGTGTTTCCTTCATGTTCAACAAGAAGGGCGTTATAGTTATCGACCGTGAGGATTCCGATGTTGACGAGGATACCCTGATGGAGCATGCACTCGAAGCAGGCGCTGCAGACTTCCAGGCAAGCGACGAGGCTTTCGAGATTATCACCGAGCCGGACGACTTCTCTGCTGTTCGTGATGACCTTGAAGCAAAGGGCTACATCTTCGCTTCCGCGGAGGTCGAGCAGGTTCCCGACACCTACGTCACCCTGACCGATGAGGACGCAATCAAGAACATGACCCGTCTGCTTGATATGCTTGACGAGAACGACGATGTTCAGAACGTCTGGCACAACTGGGAGAACAACGAGGACGACGACGAGGAATAATTTTCTGACAAAACAAAAACGGAGAGCTGACCCGACAAACAGGGACAGTTCTCCGTTTTTTATTACCGGACAGTGTGTTCGAATTTCATGAAATCCTCTGTAGGCTAATCGTCATAACTGAACATGGAATTGAGATCATCGATGAAATATTGCGTTGGCTCAGACACAAACACGCACTCGCCGCTTTTGAAGTTGTATGTGAGCTGACCGCCCTCGGCACCGTCCTCAGGTCTTTCACCGCCATCGGAAATAAATTCTCCCCATGACATTTTCAACGAGACTATATCGTCAAGACTACTAAGACTGGAAACCTCATCAAGAAAGCCCTCACATTCATCATTGAACTCCTCTTCCATATCGGCCGTTCTTGCGCATTCAGTCAGGAATTCTATCAGAGACTCAATGGATTTTACCTCTTTCAGTTTGCGTTCTGCATCATAAGGGAAAATGAACATAGGACGCTCGCCGAAGCACTCATCCTCCCAATGGATATCTTTTTCCGGCAGACATTTGCGTTTAATGTTCATTACGCAGAAACTTGAGCTCGAGGAATTTGTAACAAAATCTGTTCTGATTTTCATGTGGTTCACCTCTGTATTTATTCAACCATGTCGGAGGCTGTATACTTACAAAATAATCTGTGTAAAAAACAGCCCCGCAGGAAAGAAATCACTACGGGGCTATGTACCTTATAACAATTTAATTAAACTATCTCAACGCTGCCGAAAACAGAGTTTGCGTTGATGATAACTGTCGGCAGACCGACAACTTCGCTTCTGTCAACCGACGAGACCGAGCCGAATATCTGGCTGCCGTTGATTTTGTAGTTGGCATTGAGTCCGGTCTTGACAACGATTGTGCCGAAGATGCCGTTCGCATCAATGATGCAGTCTCTCTCGATCACTGCGTCGGTAAGGTCAACGCTGAGACTCGAGAATATGGCGTTCAATTCAGCACCGGTAAAGTTTTCGCCGGCAAATGAAATATCCTTTTCAGAGAAAACAGCGCTGTGCTCGTTTCCGCTTGCGTGAACTTTCTGCTTGCTGCCTGTAGTGAAGCTTATCTCGCCGTCGGTGTCGACGTTGACACGGGTGGTATATCTTTTCTTAATGCCGAATACGCTGCCGAAAATTGACAGAGCAATGAGAAAGAGAAGAACAACACCTGCAGCGAGAAGCCAGTTGAGATTTGCCATGCGGGCGGCAAAATCAGGATAAGCTGCAAGCCAGTTTTCAGCGTTTTCGCTTACCAGCATAATACCGCCGAAAAGGGTCAGACCGAATGAGAAAAGACGTGAGCCGCGGTGGAAAAGACCGCACAGACCGGGAACAATGAGAAATAAAGTCCACCAGCCGCGAATGCTTTCAAGCAGGTTATTTCCTGTTACGACACCGTAAATTATTACAGCGCAGATGCCGAGCAGAATAAGAGCGAAAAGGAAATTCACTATTTTGGGCATTATCTTTTTCATAGTCGCACCTCACAAATATATCAGTTCTGTGTCAGCTCTTCCGACTCCTCGAAGTCTATATCGCTGGCATAGTCGCCGTTGTACTGCTTCATGATGTGGATGTTTTCAGGATCAACAGTCATGCCGATAATGCTGCCCTCAGGCTGAGCGACGGTCGACTGAATAAGCCAATCCTCTTCCTGACCGGGTATACGGACACGCATCTCATAATGCACTCCCTTGAAGGTGGTCGAGATAACCTCGCCGCTGAACGGTGCCTCGTCTTTGGGTAGAACAATGACGTCTTCCGGACGGACAACAACGTCAACCTCTTCCTTCGGAGCGAATCCGGTGTCAACACAGACCATGCGGGCTCCGCAGAATTCAACGTCGCAGTCGGCATGCATGATGCCGTCAACGATGTTTGATTCGCCGATAAAGTCAGCGACAAAGCCGTTCTCCGGCTCGTTGTAAATGTCAGTGGGAGAGCCGATCTGCTGAATTTCACCGTGATTCATTACAACGATGACATCAGACATGGTCAGCGCTTCCTCCTGATCGTGGGTAACATATACGAATGTTATGCCGAGCTGAACCTGTATACGCTTAAGCTCAACCTGCATATCCTTGCGCAGTTTGAGGTCGAGCGCACCGAGCGGCTCATCAAGCAGAAGTACCTTCGGGTCGTTTGCCAGAGCTCTTGCAATTGCAACACGCTGCTGCTGACCGCCGGAAAGGTTGGTAACGCGGCGTTTCTCGAATCCCTCAAGAGAGACAAGACGAAGCATTTCCTCGACCTTTGCCTTTATCTTTGCTTCGTTCTGCTTTTTTTCCTTGTGGCGGGCGATCATAGCCTTGATACGTGCGCCGATGCCTTTGCCCTCGATGCCGGCTTTGCTCTGCTTTATTCTCATACCGAAAGCGATATTTTCATAAACGTTCATGTGGGGGAAGAGGGCATATCGCTGGAAAACGGTATTGAGCTGACGTTTGTTCGGCGGAAGGTCGTTGATCTTTTCTCCGTTGAACAGAACATCACCTGAATCCGGCTCTACAAAGCCGCCGATGATTCGCAGGGTAGTTGTCTTTCCGCAGCCGGAAGGTCCGAGCAGGGTGACAAAGCTGCCGTTTTCAATA
Organism: Acutalibacteraceae bacterium; assembly: GCA_045580875.1. GTDB lineage: Bacteria > Bacillota > Clostridia > Oscillospirales > Acutalibacteraceae > SIG598. The sequence continues at coordinate 9,831 of JAZNOP010000029.1, read as the reverse complement.
TCAAGATTAAGATTTTCAAGAACACTTTCTCCCTCAAAGGAGACAGAAATATTTCTAAGGCTGATGATAGCGTCAGACATAGCGCAATACCTCCGGGGTAATGACTGCAGACAAATCGGCAGTCAGAATAGCATTACCGCACAGTAATTCCATATTAGCATACTGTTGCTATCTTATAATATATTTTTATATATAAAAAGTCAAGAGAAAAGGAATGCAATATGCCTGCAAAGAAAGCGAAATTTTAGTGTGTGCAGAGTAATGCTGTCCCGGAAAAAAAGAGGCTGCCTCGTCGGAGGGAGCCTCTTTTCAACGTTTATTATTATATTATCCGGCATTACGCAATTCAGACCGGCTGTATTCTTGCTTTTTCCAGAATCCATGCGCCGCAGAAGAAGCAGCCCATATAGGCGAGCGCCGCAAGTGAAGGCTCAATAATATCTCTCGCTTCATTCGTCATATACCACGTTGTGAGCAATGATACCGCGCAGTGTGCCGCTGTCAGCAGTATTACGGTGATTGCACAGCCCATGCCAAAGAGCAGAATCTGCGATATTGTTCGTTTTCGGCTGATACACCATACCGAAGCGATGCTCAGCCATAGAATAAACGTTGCCGGATCGGATATGGAATTATATAAATCTGTCATCAAAGACTCCAGCAGGTACGGTCCGCAGTAAGTCATATATGAATGAATAAAGATACAGCCGTAAAGATCGAACATAACCAGCGTAATTATGCTCAGAATCATTATTGCTCCACCGAGAGCACAGCGACCTTTTCTTCCTGCCAATCTGCTGTTGCTGAACATAGCCGCAGTAAGCAGTGCCGCCGCCAGCAGCAGTATCATGCCGAGGGCTTCGGCACCGCGGGAAAGAATCAGCTCGACTGGCGGATAATAGCGTGACATCAGCAGAAAGCTTGCGTTCCTTGCCGGGAAAATCATCAGTCCACAGAGCAGACCGGCAGCCAGCGGATTAAGGCTTGCCTGAGAGCGTTTTTTCATAAGCGGCAGCCTCTCGCTATTTCTTCTTTTTCGACAGGACAACAGCCAGAACTATAACGCCAACAATAAGCAGACCTGAAAGAATCAGCGAAAACCAGTCAATATTTCCGGAAACAATTATAGCCGTCGGACCGTCAGCACCACCGATTATACCGATGCTGTCGCTTGACGAAACGCAGTTTATAACAGAGTTGAACAGTTTCATTACAAATCCTCCTTTTTTACAGAAGAATAACATATAAATATGAAATAATTTCCGTTATTTTATAAATACTTCGATAATATACAGCAATATACGGTGGCATCAGCTGTTGACTGTCTGCTTTTCAAGATACACGACAGGTACGAACTTTGTCAGCCATACGTCGTTTACAGAGCGGTAGAAGGTGAATCCGTCGCGCGCCATCTGACCGGAGCACACACGGTAAATTACCGGCCTGCCGTGCCGCTTTCCGACCGTTACTGCTGTGTCATAATCGCCCGAAAGATGCACATACAGCCGGCTCTTCGGCTTGAGTCCGTTTGTGTCAATGGATTCGCAGTACTTCTCTCCGGTGCCGTGCCATAGATATTCAGGCGGCTCGACCTGCTCAAGCTCAACATCAACGCTGACCGAATGTCCCTGATTGCAGCGTATGCGCGTCATATCTTCGCTGAATGAGTACCGCTGCTTGTTGTCCTCGGCAACTATGCGACGGAGTGTATTTATATCAAATTCTGCCGCCTTGTGCTTTCTGACAGCCTCAATCAGTGCGCTGACATCTGTCCAGCCATGCTCATCAAGCGTGATTCCGCCTGCCGCAGGCTGGTGTCTGAGCAGCATACACATATATCTGCTGATTCGTGTAAGGTCCATGATATCACCTCTCTTTGTGTTTATAATTATATTATCACGGCGATGGCGCAAACTCAATATACGCCAGGTATAATGAGAAACAAACACACATCGCACTGCAAAAAAACGGCACCGATACCGTAGTACCGATGCCGCACTGTTTCAAATTCAGGCGATAAGCCTGTAAGAATTAAAGATTGTAATACTTGTCGAACTCTGCCGGATGGGGAATGTTGGCCAGCTGACGGCACTCATCACGCTTGGTCTTGATGAAGTTCTTAAGCAGCTCCTCGGGGAAGACGCCGCCGGCGGTGAGGTAGTCGTGATCTGCCTCAAGAGCATCAAGAGCAGCCTCGAGAGAGGTGGGCAGCTGAGTGAGCTTTGCCTTCTCCTCGTCGCTGAGGTGGAAGAGGTTGAAGTCGTAGGGGCCCCAGCCGTTTGCGTGAGGATCGATCTTGTTCTTAACACCGTCAAGACCTGCCATGAGGATAGCAGCATAGCAGAAGTACGGATTGCAGGTAGCATCAGGATTACGCAGCTCAAAGCGGCGCTTGTCCGGGCTCTTTGCGTATGCCGGAATACGGATGACTGCGCTGCGGTTGGAGGTAGCGTAACCAACGGTTACAGGTGCCTCGAAGCCGGGAATCAGTCTCTTGAAAGAGTTGGTGCTCGGATTGGTCAGAGCACAGAGGGAAGCGATGTGCTTGAGAAGACCGCCCATGAAGTAATGAGCAGTTTCGCTCAGACGTGCATAACCGTTGTCATCAGAGAAGACAGGCTGACCGTCCTTGAGAAGGAGCATATGAACATGCATGCCGCTGCCTGCCTCGCCGTAGATGGGCTTGGGCATGAAGGTAGCAGACTTGCCGTACTTGATAGCAGTGTTGTGAATGATGTACTTGATCATCATGGTAGCATCTGCCATCTCGGACATCTTGCCAAGCTGCGGCTCGATCTCGAACTGACCGGAAGCAGCAACCTCACGATGATGATAGTTGATCTTTATGCCGGCGTCCTTCATGTGCAGGCACATCTCGCTGCGGCACTCGTAAGCCTGATCGAAGGGCTTTGCAATATGATAAGCCTTCTGCTTGGGAACGACAACACCCTTGCCTTCGGTAGCGCTGTTCCAGTAGGACTGCTGGGTATCGAGTACAACACCGATGCTGTTGGGCTGAACTTCCCAGCCTACCTGATCGAAGAGATAGAACTCGAACTCAGGCAGAATGAGCATGGTGTCAGCAATGCCGGAATCCTTCATGTACTGCTCTGCAGCGAGAACGATGTTTCTCGGATACTGTGCGAGAGGACGGTTCTCGGGGTTGGCAATGATCATTGCGTTACCGGTCATGGAAAGGGTCTTGATGTCACAGAAAGGATCGATGACAGCAGTGTCAGGGTCAGGAATGAATACCATGTCGCTCTTCTCAACAACAGCGTAGCCGTAGTTGGAAGCGTCAAAGCCGATACCGCTGGTCATGGTGTCCTCAGAGAAGTTCTCTGCAGGAATGGTAACATGGCGGTACTGACCGTTGATGTCAACCATCTTGAAGTCGACCATCTGTACGTCATGCTCTTTGATAAGTGCTAATACGTCCTGTATACTTCTTGCCATAAAAATATCTCCTTTAATGTGTTTTTTTGGCTAACTTCAAGTATAGCAATATTTTACCTTCAAGTCAATATTTTGTCATAATTTTGACGATGTCTGAAGAATATAATGATTTGCGCGTGCAGCGGCAAAAAAGAAGAATCAGCCGGATTTTTTCTGCCGGTAATACTCATTGACCAGGCTTCTGTAGCCCAGCGCTTTGATGTCTTCATATCTGAAGCTGAATCGCCCTTTTGTCCGCTTTCCAGTGGCAAGATAGCGTATGCACTCAAGCATATAGGAATCAATCTGCGCCAGTGTTTTATCGGTGTTGATTACAGGGAAAAACCAACGCGTCCATGTAAGTTCGCTGTAAACGGGATTATCGTAAAGCTTTGCATTGAACTTGTTTACAAAGGCGCGGGCGGCAGCCTGACCCGAAACACCTTTTCGTGATGCCCACCGTGCAAGAGCGCGGGTCTTTCGCCGCATTTTTGCTTTGAGCTTGCAAAACGATACAGGGCAGATGTCAATAACTCCGTCCATGAATGAGAAGCCGAGGAATGACCATTGTTCACCCGGCTGACTTATTATTTCCTTTGATTCGTTTATTACCAGATGATGGTTCGCAAGAGTATCCTTTATGACCGCAATATAACCGTCCAGCTCCTCGCGCGTTCCGGCAAATACGATTATATCGTCTGAGTACCTCATATAGGTGATATTTTGTCTGCAGAAATAAAAGTCCATATCACTGAGAAAAAGATTAGCCAGGAATCCTGATATCGGAACTCCTGCCATGATTCCTTTTGATTCGGAAATAAGCTGACCGTCAGATATGACGCATGTGGACTTGAGGAGACCTCGGATAAATTCATACAGCTCAGGCTCGTCACTCAACACTTCCGCGAGTGACGGCATCAGCAACTGAACGTCCACAGAGTTGAAATAATTGCTTATATCGACTTTGTATACATAGTGCCGGTACAGCCCTCGTATCCGCATAAGCCTGTTTATCGCGGTCTTTACGCCCATGTCTTTTCTGAATGAATAAAGATTCGGAGCAAAAACGGAGTCGTATTCACGCAGCAGAAAAGCAATGAGTTTCAGAACATAATTTTCAGCCCGGCTGTATGTGTAGACAGCGCGCTTCTTTTTTGAGCCGGATTTGCCGATCAGCTTTTTTTCGGGCGGAGAAAGTGATTTGCCGTCAAGAATTTTCTGAACAACCGGCAGATACTCCTCGCCAACAATAAAGTCGTGCAGATCCACGGCGTCCTTCTCGGATATATTGCCCTGCTCCAGCTTGTAGCTGTAATACCGTTCCCATTCTGACTTAAGTGCCAGACGATCAATTATATTCATATAAATCTCCACAAAAAAACAGAGAGAAAACAATTTAACATCGCAAAGCGATACCAAACCGTACACAGACAAGCTGCCTGCAAAGCTTAAAAAGCCTGTGCTGGGTTCGCCGCAGGCGCATAACGCGTTTCTCTCTGTTTTTGACTTATTAAGAGGATTATCCGGAAACTTATGTCCTCTTCAGATGTAATTATATAGCAATACCTGTCAAAAATCAATAATATTGGCAATATGCTGTAAACGCACAGATGCCCGGGCTGATCAAGCAGTCCGGGCATCGCAATATCGTTCTGTCAATATGTCAGCATCATACTGAGGCGCGGCGCTGACTGCGAAGATATTTCAGTAATCCAAAACGGCGGATATAGGCAGTTCTGACAGCTGCTGCAACATCTTCAGATTTATATACCATACCGTCGGCAGCGTAAATTGCTGCGCCTGTCTGCTCGAGCAGACAGCAGATTTTCTTACTTGTAATATCATCAAGCCATTCGCATTCTTTGCCGATCCGCGTTCCGAATTCTGTCAGCGTTTCGCAGTCATTCCGCCTGATGCCGCAGGCAGAGAGTACCCACAGCAGCTTTGTGCAGTACACAATAACCGGATATCCGCTGATTCTGCCGTATCTGCGCCGCAGCCTAAGTCTATAGGAAATCAATCTGAAAAACGGTCTGAATACAATGAAAACAACACCGCCGGCTGCAATTGCAGCATATGACCAGATCAGTATTCTGTTAAGGGCGGAATTGTCATGGTTTCCGGCATCAGTATCAGCAGGTGTTTCTGTTTCGCTGAGAATATCTTCCACGGGTGATACGACAGGGTCATATACTATCCAGCGACCGTCAATGTACAGCTCTGCCCATGCATGAGCGCTGCGGCTGGTGACAGTGACAGCCGACGTATCGCTGCCGATGTAATAACCCTGCACATACCGCGCAGGAATGCCAGCGCATCTTGCCATAACAGTCATGGACGATGCAAAATATGCACAATATCCCACCTTGGAATCAAAGAGGAAGTAATCAACAAAGTCCCGTCCGTCAGGCAGAGTGCTGACGTGAGTATCGTATCTGTAAGCTGAAAAAATGCGCATAAGCCCGAGCGCCTTGCTCTCATCGTCACTGCGTCCGTCAGTTGCCGTCAGCGCAAGTTCCCGTACTCTTGCCGGAAGAGTCTCAGGCAGAGACAGATAGTATTCTCTCTCGGTGTCTGTCAGCTCACACTCGCAGGGCTGCCTGTAATAATAACAATCATACTCGGCATCGGCTGCTTGCAAAAATGTCAGCTTCATCTGATCGCGCGCAGCGGTTTCTCCGGTGTCGCATGATACCACCAGATGTGAATACGGCGGATAAAACAGTGAGCGGTTTTCATTCTCACCATCTGCCTCGCCGGAAATTTCTGTTATGTGTACAGAGCCGAAAATATCCGAATCAGATACTGGAGTCATATCAGCAGAAGAAGTGACGGACGCCGATGTATATCCAGTGCCGCAGATATCCAGCTGACAGATCCATCCGCTGCCGGTATAGCTGTCATATATGCCTCCGGTCAGCCGGTCGCTGTGTGTATTGTCGGAGAATTTCGCCTGCAGCTGTACATCTGAAACAAGCTCAACCCAGCCGCCGAGACTTGACTGCTCCTCTGAATAGCCTGATTCATAGAGATCAGTCTGGTCTTCGTCCTGTTCTGCGGGGTCAATATCCAGCACTTCTCCGAGCTGTTCCATCTGCGCTGTGCGGTTTATCTCAAAAAACTTTTCCCACTGTATGCGCGTGTCGGGGTAGGGCAGGGAAAAGACCGTCACAGCGACTATCAGGCTGAACATTATAAACCACATCTCGCGCGGAGTGTCGGACACAGCAGATGTGCCGGACGCACACAGCTGACACAGTACGATTAATATATATGCAGTTATCAGTATCGCAGGAAGCGTCAGCAGACTGATTCTCAGCCAGATAAAAACTATCAGCATTAATAGCAGTCCGCCGGCAGCTGCGCAGCGCATAACCGGAAAGCGGTTTACTACGCATATTGCAAGACAGAGAGCACCGCACACCATCAGCGCCATTATCAGCACCCTCGCTGTCGGGATATCTGAACCGCCGGCAATAGCAGTGTAAACACTCCCGTCTCCGAATGGAATGAAACAAAGAGCGCCGCCGGCACAGGCGAATGCCGCACAGCTTCCGAGCAAAACAGCATTGGAAAGCGAGGCAAGCTCAATGGCGGCAGTAAAAACAGCGCACAGCAGCATGGCGTATATTACCGGAGATCCGGTCATGTCAGTTCCGGGAATTCCAGTCAGAACAAAAGCGCATAGCGAAGAAGCCAGCATGGCGGCTGCAGCCGCGCGCGGCATTCTTTCAGGTCTGAGTTGTATCTGCCATTTACCTTTTTTCATAATTATCACTCATATCATCATGCAAGCAGCTGTTCAAGCCGGCAATCGTCAGGTACGGAAATTATCTTCAGCCGCGAATTGCCGGAAATATTCTGCGGACGGTCATGACCGAATTCCATCAGAATGCATTCCGCACCTGCGGCAGCTGCAGATTCAAGCTGAACGGCGGAAAAGGCGCTTTGTCCGGTTGTGAGCAATGCACAGCAGGAAAAAGGGAGCGCAGGGATAACGATGTCGGGTTCGTTTGGTGAGAAAATCATCTGGCATGACCAGTCGTACAGCTCGCTGAAATCCCTGTATGACCTGATTTCGAAAGTCCGTCCGGGAGTGCATACGTCAATCGGAATGCTGTGAAGCGCACAATAGTCGCATATTGCCAGCAGTGCTTCAAGCAGATTATCTTCGCGGATTATCTGCTTGTTGTCCTCAGTATATTTTCGTGTATCCACAGCTATCAGCATTGCAGGACGTTCTATGTTGCCAAGCTGTCTTACCTTCAAAGAGCCTGTTTTGGCACTTGCTCTCCAGTGTATCAGGCGAGGGTCATCACCTGGCTCATAACCGCGGACAGTGTCGGCCGGCTCAGTCTCCGGAGTGCTTCGGAATTGCCTTGTTCTGCTGCCTTCGGAATCAAAAATCCCGAGGCTGTCAAGATGAAGTACCCGCGGATATACAGTTACGCGGAATTCAACGGGAGGACTGAACGAGAAGGTCATAATTCCTAATATATCGCTGATAAGTATTTTATCTATGCCAATGGAATACAGCCCGCGCCGATGGCAGATTACAGGCGAATGTATCTCTTCGCTCTCTCCGGGAGCAAGGCTGAAAATGCGCTCTCCGTCGAAATCTGTTATCTCAGAAAGGTCGGAAAGCGGAACCAGTCTGATCTGAGTGAATGCAGAGGATGTCTCGTTGACAAGCCTACAGATGTACTCAACAGGCTGATTTTTTACCGCAAAGTGTTTGTCAATCAGCTGTACGATACACATACGGCGGTAGACATACACCGTGTAAGCCGCGGAAAGCACCGGCAGAAGAACTGAAAGATAGAGCATCGCGTACACAATAGGTCCGGAACGAATACTCGCCAGTATCAGCGAGCCGGCAAAGAAAAGGAGGGCGGCAGCGCGCCGCAGATACAGCCTTTTTTTGTTGGTATTATGTTGCTGCATGATTCATCACTTCCCGGAAATTATCGTCAGAACAAATCAGATAACAGGGACCTTTACGCTGCTCATTATGCGCCCGATGACCCATTGAGCATCGTGTCCCTCGGCGCGTGTTCTTGTTGATATGATTACTCTGTGAGCAACGACCGCTTTGAACACCCGTTTTACATCGTCCGGCGTTACATAATCGCGCCCTGCGAGATAAGCGGCAGCCTGAGCTGCCCGTGCTGAAGCAATGGAAGCGCGAGGACTTGCGCCTAAGGTGAGATACTCGCTGTCTCTGGTAAGCTCTGTAAGCTGAGCAATATAAGAAACAACCTCAGGACAGATGTGAACAGTTCTTACCTCGTCAATCAGCCTGAGCAGTGAGGCGGCATCAACGACCGGCTCAGCCTTGCCGGTTCGTTTTCCGGAAACCGCACCGCTTATCAGGCTTTCCTCCGATGTACGGTCAGGATATCCGATTGAAATGCGCATCATGAACCGGTCAAGCTGTGCTTCCGGCAAAGGATAGGTGCCGTACTGCTCAATCGGATTCTGCGTAGCTACCACAAAGAAGGGCTCCGGCAGGGGATAGGTGTTTCCGTCCGCAGTTATCTGATGCTCCTGCATTGCCTCCAGCAGAGCCGACTGTGTTTTCGGCGGAGTGCGGTTGATTTCATCAGCAAGAATGATGTTCTTCATCAAAGGACCGGCTTTATATTCGAAGCGGTTCGACTCGCTGTTGTAAATGCTGACTCCGGTAATATCCGAGGGCATGGTATCAGGTGTGAACTGTATTCTGCCGAATGAACAGCCGGCTGCCGCAGCTATAGCAAGTGACAGCGTAGTTTTGCCTACACCGGGGACATCTTCGATAAGCAGATGACCGCCTGCAAGCAGCGCAATTACAGCAAGCTCCGCAGCCTCACGCTTGCCTTCCAGTACCGATGCAACAGAATCAACGAGCCTTACGGCAAGGTTATTATTCACAATAATCACTCCTCTTTGGAATAAAAACTATATTTATTGCAGTATATTTGTATTATAACACAGTATAGGTAAAATGTATATAGTATGCGCGTTATTCCTGTTGTTCAATGCAGTACAGCTCGGAAAGAATGAAAAAGCAGCGTGATCCATTCCCGGACACAACAAAAAGCCCCGTGGAACCAGAATTACTTCATTCTGATTCCACGGGACACTAAATCAAGTCATGCTTTGGGGATTTTAAGGATCTGACCGGGCTGAGTTTTATCTTTTCGTTTCATCATGAATTTGTAAATCAGTATGTTTTCGAACGAATCTCTCAGCTTCATAAGACCATGGGAAAATTATAAATTCATCAGCCATTGCCAATAGATATAGTCTTCTCTTCTGTGTTAAACTTATTTTCTTTTTTGCAAAACATATATATTTGCGCGGTTGGTCTACAATGAAGATATACTTGATTTCATTCCACGAAAAACTCAGTTT
>JAZNOP010000028.1:0-28045 GCA_045580875.1 Acutalibacteraceae bacterium | reverse complement strand
TGCTTTCTTGAGGTTGATGGCGTCGATCTCGGAATGATTGTTATAGCAAAAGATACCAGCAACCCCGTTTTGCTTGTTTGCGGAGGTGGACCGGGTATTCCCGAATATCTGCTGGAAAGTATGTATCCATCCCGCCTTGCCGATAAGTTTGTGGTTTGTTATCTCGAATACAGAGGCACCGGCTTGTCGTACAGTTCCGATATAAATCCGGAGGATATGACTACGGAAAGATACATTGCTGATGTTGCGGCGGTAACCGAATATCTGTCCGAAAGATTCTCTCAGGAGAAAATCTACATTATGGGACACTCCTTCGGTTCCTATGTTGCGATCAAAGCAATTCAGCAGTATCCGGATTATTATCACGCATACATAGCCATGGCGCAGAATTGCAATCAGATTGAATCGGAATATCTTGCATACGATTATATGAAAGCGCAGTACGAGCAATCAGGCAACACGAAAATGACAAAGAAGTTCGATGACTGCCCGATTCGCGAGTCTGACGAGATGTACGAAAAATATTTTTCCTCTTCCCTCCGTGATACAGCCATGCACGAGCTGGGTGTCGGAACAACAAGGGATATGAATTCGGTTATCACGGGAATATTCTTTCCAAGCCTGAGATGCAAGGCTTATACACAACAGGAAAGAATAAACATATGGAGAGGCAAAGGAGCATCAACACAATTCCCTGTTGTAGATGATGCTACACATTTCAATGCTTTTGAAGAAGTACAATCACTGTCGGTACCGATTTATTTCTTTGCAGGGAAATATGATTACACCTGTTGTTACTCTTTACAGCGTAAGTATTATGAACATGTCAATGCGCCGATAAAGAGGCTTTATACGTTTGATAATTCAGCCCATAGTCCCATATTTGAAGAACCGGATAATGCGCTGCAATTCATCGAAGAGATATTAGGAACAGAGTAATAAAACTGCAAAAAATGGGACAACACAATTGGTGCCCCAGTTTTTGCAGTTCCAATCACACTTTTATTATGATTTTTGTGCCTCAAAATCACACTTTTATGACTTTTCGTGGGCTCGACACCATATTTACGAATAAATAACCTCGCTCATCACAATTTCCATTGCCTGCTCCTTAATGCAATTCATGCGGCATACCCACTCCATCTGATTTTCCGCTTTGAGCTGCTCGGTTATTTCATCACTTGCGGCTATTTCGTCTACAAGCCGAAGGAGCAGAGATTCTGCCTGTTCCTCAACATCCGCGAGGTGCGAGTGCAGCTTGCCGGTCATTACAAGTTGTGAGCAAAGTGCACGGCGATGACTTTTTATGTAGTTCAGTCTTCGCTGAGCCCACACACCAAGCGGTCTGTCGTCCTCTTCGGCTGGTAATTCAATGTCCGGCAGATAGTGATCTCCGACTAAAGTGTAAGTGCCGCCCATTTCTTCGAATAATGATTTTTTCATACAGCAAAACCTCCTTTGCACTACCATTGTACAAAGGAGGTTCTATTATGTCGAATGTGCGATTTCAGTTATCACTATCAATCAGCTTGGGATTGAAATCCGGAATGTAAAATGCGCAGGTACAAAGCACGGATAATTGTTGTTGATCCTTGATTTGCTGAAGCTGGGCTCGCAGCACATCAGATGCATCGGGAAAGATTTCTCCCTGCGCCGTCTTTCCAATGACAAGCCAAGACTTTTCAATATTCTGGCTGATGACGGTGTTGCACTCAGATCTGTCAACTGCAAACTTCGAATAATCGTGATTTCTATTCTCGCGGTTTACTCTTGTCTTGTATTCCTTGCGGCGAAGCTCATCCATTGTGACAATATAGCTTGGATAATCGCTATCAGGTATACTTTTCATGTGATAGAACGCCTCAACCATTGGATAATTCAGATAAAGCTTACCCATGTCAGAGGATTCAACAAAAAATTCAACCATTTCGATTGTTTTCTCTTCCGAAAACTGTGGATCTTGAGGATCAAGATCGAATATCAGAAGAACGTCAGAGTATCGCTGATTGAAAAGTGCTTTCTTTTGAGGATCCTTTTCGTGCTCCTTCAATATCTGCAGAAGATCAACGGAACCCGGATCACCATCTCGGAACATCTCGTTATACAGCGTATAGATATTAGTGTTATATGACACTATCTCGTGGCTTGCGCTTATACCGTAGACATCAAGAAGATGTTCCATAAGCTTGTAATCTGTTTTCTGACCTTCAACTAGTACAAGTATCTTACTTTTTGCATCAGCCATTGAACTCACCACTCATGAACAGCTTTTCGAGGTTGTGTCCCTCTCGAAGTTCTCTTGATGTTGCGTTGGCAAATGAAGTAAGCTTATCCTTGGTAAGAATAAAGTAACAGTCTGGGCGCATTATTCTGTTTGTCAGAAGATTTGTATTATGTGACGTAAGGATTACCTGCGTGGCTGACATTCTTTCAAGTATGGATACTATGCTTTCTGCCAGTTCATAATGATAGAATGCATCAAACTCATCAATAAACAGTACAGATACATCTTTGGCTGTCTTGTACCAGTAAAAGAATGTATACAGCGCTTTTGTTCCGCTTGATGCTACCTTGAAAAACGGCAGAGGTGTTTCCGTGTCGAAATACAGACGCTTTATCCCATCGGCATCTGTTTTCACGGTCAGGTTATCTTCAACGCCAGCCGTGTGCAGGAATTCTTCAAATTCTCTAAGTGTACTTTCTTCAAGTATAAAATCGAAATAGTCGTTACTCTTGTTCTTGAATCCAATATATCGATTCTCGTCCAGACTACGGAACCAAAGCATATTGCCAACAAATCTCATCAGGCATCTGAGGGGATGAGTATCTTCAAGAACTGTGTTGTTAATCACGTATTTCAGTATACAGTCAGTATCTTGGAATGCCCAATTCAATGTAGGGGCCAATTCAGTAATCCCCTTTGTGTTGCCTCTGCTTTTGTGATAGTCATATTCATACAATAAAGAGTCATCTAATAAGAGCTTTTCATAAACCAACGACTGGTCATTGTCCTTTCTATACCGATAATCTACAATGCTACCATTAAACTGAAATACATAGTGGAATTCGGCATAGTCTTCAAGTGTTGCGATATTAAGATAATAGTCATACAAATTAGGCGTGACATTTTTGGAGGACAAATGAGACACTATATCAAAGAGAGCCAGACCAAAATTGGATTTTCCAACCGAGTTCTTTCCATAAATAACCGCCTTGCTAATCAATCCACTGGAAACGCACTGTGTATTAAACTTGTAGTCTCGAACATCAGAAAAGTCCAGCCTGACAGTATCCTTAAAATTCTTAAAACCGGAAACCTCAAATAATTTAAGCATAATTATCGCCTCCATAGCCATTATAACAGCAATACTGCAAACGGTCAACAGTTGCCGCAATTATTTTACGGATATTCCGCGATAATATTACAGCGAGATACTATTGTTTAAGATACTTGGTAAAACTTGAGCTCAACTTTTTTGATCTCAGAAAAGCGTATTTGCTTTTACAAAACGAAATATTTAGAACCATTTTTGATATTTTATATTGTTTTATTCTCGTCACCTACTATGTGATTCTCGTCAAATAGGGTGTATTTGATGAGAATCACCATATAAATAACAGAGTCACTGCACCAGCTTTTCTATTTTTGAAATGATAGCCTCCCAGACTTCACATGCTTTGATATGTTCTGAAAGCTCTTTGATTTGTCTGTTTATCTTTTCGTCGTTATACACTTCGCAGACCGCTCTGTACAGTTCCCTTCCTCGACTTGGGAATGAACGCACTCTTTTGCCGATACCCAGTTCCACTATGCGTTTCGCGTTCTCTGTCTGATCATTCACGAAAGGCATTGCTACCATGGGTACGCCTGCAAGGAGCGATTCGTTTACGCTGTTCATTCCGCAGTGGGTCAGGAACACATCTGCGTGTTCAAGTACCTCTATCTGCGGTACGAATGAATAGGCATAGATATTATCGGGTATCCTGCCGAGAGACTCAGGTGCAATATTTCCTGTGTTGAGGATTACGGACATATCCTTTCTACCGAAGGCGCGGATACACTCCTTGCAAAAGCCTCGATTGCTGATGATACTGCCAAGAGAGATATACACAATAGGGTGGCGCATTTCTTCATAAGGGATAACTGTATCACAGCTGTGAGCCTGCTGAGGAGGTACGGTAAATGTATAGTCGTCGCCAAAGTCTTCACGATGCTTCTGAAACTCCTCGGGAACATATACGATATTCAGATTCGGCTTGTCATTCACGACGGCATCTGACATTTTTCGCTGTACATTTATCCTTCTGCGGTTCTTTCGGTTCATAACCTGACTGTCGATCAGCTTTGCGGATATACGAAATACGGGTGACGCTTCTTCAAATGTCCTCTGTGACCAAGCCGGCTGAGAGAACTGCCTGACGCAGGGGATTCCTTTTCTCTGAGCAATATCTATGCCCGGATAGAAGAACATTTCGTAGATGAGAACATCGAATTGCTCGTCTAAAGCCATTGCTGTCTCATAGGCCGCACGGAAGCAGCCGCATTTTATCTTCTGGTCACTCATGTCGACTGGGAAGTCATTATAAGGAACGAAGCGTGCGCCGGTTCGCTCTATCTTACCGCGAAAGGACTCGGCGTTTATATAAGTGACATTATGCCCTTTTCTGACGAGCATCTCGGTCAGCGGCAGTGTTGGATTGGTATGCCCCGAATAGGGCAGATTTATCATAAGTATGTTCATCGAAAGTTACCTCCGTTACAACAGGCGATCCAACAACTCGCAGAGGGTTCGCTGTTTGTCATGCATATTCATCACGGCAAAGCTTTTAGAATGTATGGTCGCTGAAACTGCATAGAGCAACTGACCTGCAACAATATCAGTCGGTTCATTTTTTCTTGTTCTCCATCGATCAGCCAGCTCGCAGAATATTGGCTTCAGCTCTTCCAGCGTGCGTGCGGACATTGCACTGCTTATTGTCCAGTGCATATTGGGAGAGATCTTATAGTACAATGCCATGCTGTTTTCGTAGTGAGAGAGCAACTTCATGACCATTTCTTCCTTTGTGTCGCAGTGTCGTGCTATTTTCTCAAACTTCTTCTGATAATCTAGGAAAAAGCGGTCTACAACCTTCTGAAACAATTCTTCCTTTGACTTGAAATAGTGGTAGAACATTCCGACCTCGCCGCCGACACGGTCAAGAATCATTCTCACAGAGGTGGCTTCATATCCGTTTTCAAAAAACAGCTGCATGGCGGTGCTGATTATTTCGTCACGTTTCCCACCCTCAAGTACAGGCTTTCTCGGCATATTTATCTTCCTTTGTGTTTATTAACAGAACGATATTCTGTTAATAAAAATAGCATGATTTTCGGATTATGTCAAGATATATACAGAAAGGACTCCATTGTACTGCAGTTGTACAATGGAGGTCCTTTTATGTCGAATGTGTGATTTGTGGGTTATAAGGAGTTATTCTCGGCAAACACTATGAGATTCTCGTCAATTAATACACATTTGATGAGAATATACGATAAATCAAAACAGGACAGCGCTATGTATCCTCTGTTGTTCGTGTTAATCATTCTTCTGTGTTTTGATATATGTTAACTATATCAGAGAAGAGTTCAATTGGGTCAATCTCAAGTGCATACGAGAGTTGAATTAACTTTTCAATACTCATTTGATTATTTCCAAGCTCTATACTTGCAAGATATCTGGTTGATATCCAATCCTCATAATTGAATAATTTTTCACTTCGATCTTCTACGAAAAATTCACGATTTCTAAAACTCTCACCTAACGAAAGCCTTTTTTCTCGTATTAATTGCCCTACTCTTATTAACCAGGCTTTTTTGTTTATCCGTTCAGACATAGCATCACCTTTATGAACCATAGTTCATTGATTATGTTTTGGATTAATTGTATCATGTAGCTACACTCAAGGCAATAGCTTTCGAGTGAATATTCAGTAAGGAGATTTTCAAATGAAAGACTCAAAATTCAAATTCAAGGCTCATTCCGTTAGAACACTTAGATCACCATATGCTTCTTCTGGTGACAGTGACTCGTACGAGACTATCTATTATGTTTTAGTTGATATGCAAGAGCTACCAGAGACTTTGCCTCTTGATGTGAATCCACGTGAACCTAAAATGACAACAAGTGTTGCTAAAAGCCTCAAAAACGCAGTAAAAGAATCTGATACAGATTTTTATTTGAATAACAGAGGTATTGTTATTTCTGCTAAAAGTTTTGTTTTTGACACAACTAATTCAACAATAACGGTAGATCTCGGTGACCAAACTGACGAGAATGACAAAATGCAGTACGGTATATTAGATGGTGGACATACGTATACTGCTATAATTCAGGAAAGAAAGAATATACCTCAAGGCATAACAAAGTATGTACGTATTGAAATCATCACTAATGTAAACAATATAACCAGATTATCCGATGCACGAAACACATCCGTTCAAGTTTCAGATATTGCGCTTTTCAATCTGGACGGAAAATTCGATAATATTGCCGATGCAATAAAAGGGCAACCTTATGAAGGCAAAATCGCATATAGAGATAATGAGAAGAATGAAATCCATATATATGAGCTGTTACGCTTAATGTATGCATTTGACGTTACTAAATTTCCCGATGATTCGGTTGCCCCAATTCAGAGTTATTCTGGAAAAGCACAGGTATTCAAGAGATATAAAGAAGCGTATAACGATACGTTTTATAGATTGTTGGTCAAGGAACTACCAAAGCTTATTTCTTTATACGATGCAATAGAATCAGAATTGAGTGAAATGTACAATGGCTATAAGAAGGATTTAGGAACAGCCAACCCTCGATTCGGTGGTGTCAGGGGAATTGATTCAAAAGAAGATGCGACAAGCTTTTTCTTAAAAACTCCCATGCAGTACGCAGTTTCAAGCGGATATATCTATCCTATTTTTGGTGCATTCAGAAGTATATTATCATATAGTGAAGAAAGCGATAAGATCGAATGGCTTTTTGATCCAATTGAAATTTGGCACGAAGTAGGAAAAGCTTTAGCTCAGAACACTTTCGAATCGTCTACTAATCCGCAGTTTGCGGGAAAAGATAGACAGCTCTGGCTATCTAATTATAGAATTGTTGAAACTCAGAGTCTGCGAAAACTATTAAAAAGAACATAATATTTTTAGTATTGGTATCGCAATAAGGCGAAATATTTGTGGTGTCCAACAAAAAGCGATCTTCAGTAATAATTCTTGATACCCGAAATCATAAAAGGACTGTCGCCTATGACATAGGCGACAGTCCTTTTCACTAAATTATGTTGTCTATTGATTTGCTTCCACTATCTCATATCTCTGAACGGAGCCTCATCACTCATGAACGTATCCACAGCAAATCTTGCACCAAGTCTGAAACCAACAATAAACGCATCCAGCTCTGATGTTGTCATCAGCTCAGCGTAGGCTTCGACATACCTCTTGAACATCTCTTTCTCTTCGCCGTCGAGGCGGTCGTTGAGTTGTTCCTCGATGTTCACCATTTCGGCGGACACCTCAAATATGTGGCTGCCCTGACGGTAGCATCGTGACTGCGGATCAATATTGCCGTAATAGAGTTCTTCGAGAGTGTTCTTCACTGCTCATCGCCTCCCTCGGTAGGTATTTCATCGAGTTTATCAACGAGAAGCGTGAATTCGTGCATTGCAGATTTGTGCCAAGCATTTTTATTTGCGAAGGCTCGGAAGTGATGGGAGCACAGGAACTCTATGAGTATCACCTTTGGTATATGGTTGCAATGGCCTCGCTTGAAGCTTTGCAGATCGCCTGACGCACACCATCTATTGACCGTCTTTGTGCAATAGCTGGTTATTGCAACGATGTCGGGTATGGTCAGCACATCTGGATAACCGCTCATCATATCCTCGTAGAAGCGCTGCATTGCCTGTCTTATTTTCGGTGGTAGGTGTTTTTCGGTATACGCCTCGTATGTGACTGTACGCTCTTCGCCGCTGCCAGAGAAGCGTCTTCTTGGCAGGTCGTCACGGCTTTCGATATAGGCTCGCACGTCCTCTTTTCTGATGTAGTAGCATTTCGATCTCTTGCCGGAGTAGTGGCAGGGTACTTCGCCCGTGAGCAGAAGATTTCTCGCTGTGTTCTTTCCAATGTGACAGAGTTTGCAGAATTGCTCCTTTGTAACAACATCGGGAACCTGCTCCCAGTCGATGGTTATAGCTTTGGTTTTAGTCATTATCATTACACCTCAGAATAGGAATTTTCTGTCGGCGTAAAGTTCTGTTCTTTGATGTGCAGCTAACAAAAATTGTTCGCGTCAGCCGTATATCGTGGCTTCCGCTCCAATTTTTGAAGCAGCACGTTATCAAATCTCAGAACGTGCTTCCCTGATGATGTAATGCCGCGCATATTCAGTTCTTTCCGTTCTTTCCGCAGTTCTTTCCAAAACTCAGAAAATTGGCTCACCCGAGCCGTTGGCGCGGTTGTCGCATTTTTGATAATTCACGCCTTGAAAACGGCGTGGCTGTGCGGTTTTTCGCACGGATAAAGCTGACTGAAAGCAACCGTTTCTTATACGTATCTGACGGTAATTGAGTAAACTCGAAATGCTGTGTGGGGAAACTCACCTAGGGTTCGAATCCCTAACTCTCCGCCAAAACGCCCCGAACCGCATTTTAGCGGCCCGGGGCGTTTTCTTGCAGTGGAGCGTAGGGTGCGCAGAGCGTGTAGTCGACCATATACAACGTTTTGATCAGATTAAAGAAATTATGGAACAGAGGGCAAAAGTATGGTAAAATAAAAAATATGCAATAATACGAACGGAAAATGTCAGAGGGGAAACATATGAAAGACTTGACTAAAGGCTGGCCGGCAAAGGTTATAATGCTTTTTGCCATTCCGGTAATGCTGGGCAATATATTCCAGCAGTTGTACAACATGGCGGACAGCAAGGTCGTCAGTACATATATCGGAACAGAAGCGCTTGCGGCAGTCGGTGCAACGGCTGTAATCGTAAATACACTTATCGTGTTCCTGAACGGTCTGACACAGGGCTTTTCCATAATGGTCGCCGCGCGATTCGGTGCGAAGGATATGAAGAGTATCCGTCAGTATGTGGCAGGTACAATTATTCTGACAATTGCCATCACGATGATAATCACAATCGCAGGACTTGTGTATATCGAGCGCATTCTGGAATTTCTGAATACTCCGGCAGATATCATGCCTGATGCACTGGCGTATATCAGGGTTATCATAATGGGACTGATATTCACTTCCCTTTACAATATGTTTGCAAACATTCTGCGCGCGGTGGGAGACAGCAAGACACCGCTGTACTGTCTGATATTTGCGCTCTTTATCAATATCGGTCTTGATTTGCTGTTTGTGTGCGTTTTTTCGTGGGGAATGGAGGGTGCAGCTATAGCAACCGTGATAGCGCAGGCAATTTCAGCGGCGCTGTGCGGAGCAATTGTGCTGTTCAGATTCCGCGAAATCCTGCCTACAGCAGGTGACTGGAAGCCAATCGAGGGTCAGTATCCCAATATGCTGTCAGCCGGATTTTCAATGGCACTCATGGGCTGTATCGTAAATGTCGGAACCATCGTTCTGCAGGGTGCAATCAACAATCTCGGAACAGATATTGTCGTTGCGCATACAGCTATCAGACGTGTTTTCAGCATAATGATGGCATTTATTGGTGCTGTTGGTGTTGCCATGACAACCTATGCCAGCCAGAATATGGGCGCAGGTAAGCCTCTGCGTGTCAGACAGGGTATGCGCCATGCGCTTCTTATCAACGCAGGCATAACAACGGCGCTTCTGGTCAGCTGGTATATGTTCGGCGAAAGAATAGTCATATGGCTGACAAGCACCGACAGCAGACCGATTATCGATGCGGCTGTAATGTATATGAATACGGATATATGGTTCTTCTATGTGCTCGGTCCGCTGTTTGTTCTGAGATGTACCCTTCAGGGTATGGGAAGAAAAACCATACCGATTTTTTCGAGCCTCCTGGAGCTGGCTATCAAGGTGCTGTTTGCTTTTATCCTTGTTCCGGCTTTCGGATATGTGGGAGTGGCATTCACCGAGCCGGTCAGCTGGATAATAATGATAATTCCGCTCATTGTCGCTTATTTCAGACATCCTCCGGAGAAAATGCTGAGTCAATGCGAATGATACGATCAGTGTCACGGGTGTGACAGCGCGGCTCTTTATCTTTTTCATGTCCTTTGATACGCTTGAATCAGCCTGTTGGCGAAATTCAGGACGAGAAAGGGATTAAAAATGAAAAAGAACGAAAGAATAACATTATGCTCAGGAATCATTCTGACTGCGGTATTTGCTGTCTGGACATTATTGGTGCAGACTATAGATGTGCAGCCCGCAGGACAGAACGGAACGGACATAGGCTTTGCATCATTCAATTGCTGGTTTCACAGGCTTACAGGTGTGAATATGACCTTCTATTACATCACAGACTGGCTGGGGCTTGTGCCGCTGTTTGTCTGCATGATATTCGGCGCGGTCGGATTTGTTCAGCTGATAAAAAGAAGAGCGCTGATGAAGGTTGACCATGATATTCTCATTCTGGGAGTATATTACGTTATGGTTATATTCTGTTATGTTGCATTTGAGATGATTCCTGTGAATTACAGACCAGTACTTATCGACGGGTATATGGAAGCCTCTTATCCGTCGTCAACAACTCTGCTGGTATTGAGCGTCATGCCGACGCTTGTCTTTCAGTGCAGACGCAGAGTAAGGAATAAAGCTGTCAGGTGTGCAGTCATTGTGATATCAGCGCTTTTTTCTGTATTTATGATAACAGGCAGACTCTTGTCCGGCGTTCATTGGTTTACCGATATCGTCGGCTCTGTTATACTTAGTGCCGGGCTGTTCCTGATTTATAAAGCAGTTGTTCTGATGCACTGCAGAAAAGCCGGCAATCCGGAGGTCATGTAATGGAATTCAACGAAAAGCTTCAGGAATTGAGAAAAAGCAGAGGGCTCACGCAGGAGGAACTGGCAGAGGCTCTGTATGTTTCCCGAACGGCTGTTTCAAAATGGGAGTCAGGAAGAGGATATCCGAGCATTGACTCGCTGAAGGAGATATCGGCATATTTCTCAGTAACGATTGATGATCTGCTGTCAGGAGAAAAGCTTATTTCCATTGCGCAGAAAGAGAACAAAAACAATATCCGCAGTCTGTGCGATCTGCTGATCGGAATTGTTGATCTGTTCTCTGTAATTCTTATTGTGCTGCCTCTTTATCCAGACAGGATCGATGGGCATATTTATTCGGTCAGCCTGTTTGCATATACTGAGGTAACACCGTTTATCCGCCTGCTTCACTGGGGCTTGTTTATAACACTTGCTGTGCTTGGAATTATAAAAATACTGCTTGCAGAATTCAAAGCAGATAGTAATCACAGGATAATAACAGATATATCAATGGGGGTCAGCGTGCTTTGCGTCTTATTCCTTGCGATGACAGGAGAAGCCTATGCCATAACTGTGGCGTTCCTGCTTCTTGTAATCAAAAGTGTGCTGTTCTTCAGATACAAAAAAGCGGAATAGGTGTGCTGTCTGGATAGTCAGTTGTTTTACTGAAAGTTGAATACCGGAATTCGGTATGGTATTATAAAGCAAACAGAAAAACTGCAGCCTGCAGCAGATAAATGCAGGCGAAACCAAAAGAAAACGGGGGATATATCATGTCACAGACAGTAATGGTAACAGGTACAGGAAGAAGCTATGCGCTGGGATTCAATCTGGTGCTCAGGTATCTTGAAAACGGAGATACCGTCATAGCAACAGTAAGAAAGGAATCAAAGGAGCTGGAAGCACTTAAAGCGCAGTACGGTGATAAGCTTTATATTCTGACAATGGATATCGGCAGTACAGAATCAGTCTGTGCTGCGGCAGAAGAGGCTTCGAAAAGCTTTGACCATATCGACCTGCTGATTAACAACGCTGTCACAGTTTCACCCGACTGTGACAAGGAGTTCTTTGATACCAACCTTGATTACATAGCACATACAGTAGACGTGACCGCAGTAGGTCCGCTGAGAGTAATCAAAGCCTTTTATCCACTGCTTGCAAAGAGTGAGCAGACGGCGCTGATAATGAATATTTCGTCCGAGGCAGGCAGCATTTCAAAATGCTACCGTACAAACGTCATTGAATACGGCATGGCAAAGGCTGCACTCAATATGGGTACGATGAATCTTGTCAACGTGTTCAAAAACGACGACAGTATCAACATTTTCTGCGTACACCCCGGCTGGATCCGCACAAACGGCGATCCCAACAACCCTGCACCGCTTTCCTCCTATGAGGCGGCGGAGATTCTCAGAAAGCTGTTTGAGGAAAAGCGCAATGACAAGACCGGCCCGAGATTCATTACCAATACCGGCGAGGAATATCCGTTCTGACAGCCGGTTTCTCTGAAACGGAGAAGCAAGCCTGAAATAAAGGAGAAAAATAAGGATATTTGGGAAAAATTATATCTTGCGGCAAAGGCGCAGTACCACCCGGAAGAAGTGTCGCCATTTATTTATGCTCATCACGTTGTATGCGCAATAGAAAGCGATAACGGAGAAATATATACCGGCTTCTGCATCGAAGGCTGCAGCGGAGTAATGAATCTGTGCGCTGAAAGAGTTGCAGCACTCAATATGTATGTCAACAGCGGGCAGACAGTGATCAAACGGCTGATTGCATTCAGAGATCAGGCTCCCGACGGAGAAATAACCGGAAGCGGTATGCCCTGCGGTGCCTGCAGGGAGTTTCTCATGCAGCTGTCATATGAAAACAGAAATATGGAGATTATGACAGACTACAAATCCCGCAGGACGGTTACGTTGGGCGAGCTGGTTCCCGGCTGGTGGGGCGAGCAGAGATATCTTACAGGAAATGATGCTTGATAAATCGAGAGGAGAGACAGCCATGCGCAGACATTATATAGACAATCTGCGGTGGCTGACACTGCTGATACTTGTCCCTTACCATACCGCAATGGCGTGGAATGTATGGAATGAGCCGAATTATATTTTCTTTGAGGCAAACAGGGCAATCAGCAGTATAGTTGTATTCTTCAGTCCGTTTTTCATGCCGCTTTTGTTTGTGCTTGCCGGCATAAGCACAAGGCTTGCGCTCAGAAAGCGCACAGGCGGACAGTATCTTGCTGAAAGAGCAAAACGGCTTCTGGCTCCGTTTCTGTTCGGCACATTGGTTCTCATGCCGGTAATGACCTTTATTGCCGATAGGTTCAATTACTCATACAGCGGCGGCTTCTTTGAGCATTACGGTGTTTTCTTTACGAAATTTACCGATCTTACAGGTGCTGACGGCGGATTTTCGATGGGTCAGTTCTGGTTTCTGCTTTATCTGATGGTTATTTCAGCAGCAGGCATCGGAATTATAAAGCTGCCTGACAGGCTGAATGTGAAAACTGATAAAACACTTCCGTTCTGGGGTGTTCTTTTGCTTGGTCTGCCGCTTCCGCTGCTTGGCGAACTGCTTTCAATAGGCGGCAAAAGCCTTGCAGAGTATCTTTACCTATTTATGCTCGGATATTTTGTTTTTTCTGCCGATGAGGTAATAAACAAAGCGGAGAAGTACCGGTGGCCGCTGCTTTCTGCCGGATTGACGGCATCGGCGGTCAATGTGTACCTCTTCCTGTGGTCGGGAAGAGAGCTTCCTGTGCTTAACACTGCCGCGAAATTTATCGCTGAGTGGACTATGATAATCGCACTGCTCGGAATGGCAAAAAGATATCTGAACACCGAAGGCAGAGTGTCAGCATACATGAGCAGACGTTCCTTCCTTGTTTATATCTGGCATTTTATATGGGTCGTGCTGTTTCAGTATCTGCTGTATGCGCAGTTCGGAAACAACACACTGCTCCTGTTTGCAGGAACGACAGTGCTTGCTTTTATTGCGACCTTCATCTGCAGTGAGATAACCCTCAGAATACCTGCGCTGTGCTTCCTCACAGGCACAAAGCATATGAAAAATAATAAAATGGAATCAAAGGGTGGGTTGTTATGATCGAAATATCCTACGGAGCAATGGTTATTGCAATAACTGCTGCATGGCTTGCGGTCAGGGCGGTTGTCTGGATTAAAAACAGAGCAATAGACTGGAAACGCGAGCTTATGCTCATGCTGGTCTATATCTGCTTTATTGTTGTTGCCCGTTTTACATTCTGTCCGATGGAGAAAATCGACGGCAGACTTCAGCCGCTTATTTTTGACGCGCAGAATGCGTTTCCGTTTAGAATAAACTTAGTGCCGTTTGTAAATCTGATGGATTACACCGAGCGCAGAGACGCAATAATCAACTTTATCGGCAACACGGCCATGTTTATTCCTGTGGGTATTATCTGGCCGGTAGTTTACCGCAGGCTTGACACACACCTTAAGGTCATAGCCGCCGGTATTGGTTTCTCGCTGTTTGTGGAGCTTCTGCAGCTGCCGTTTTTTGACAGGGTTACTGATATTGACGACCTGCTTCTTAATTCACTTGGATTCGTGACAGGCTATGGAATTTATCTGCTTGCAAGAGGTGTATGTAATTTCTGCCTCAGAAAGTATGGCGGCAAAAAGGGATCAGAGCAGGAGTCCCAGTGACAATCAAAACAAAAAGACCCGGGAGGATGATTCCTTTCCGGGTCTTTTTCTGTGTGTGAAAAGATTTATGAATAAGGACAGCTGTTATCTTTTCAGATAATGAACTGCCATGTCGATTATGGTGAGAATCATGCGCTCACCAGCCTCTGCGGTGTCATCCGCAAGCACAGGCGCGCTGCTGAATTTGGTGCAGAGGTTGAGCAGTGCCTGACAGACCGCAGTATAGTAGTCATCAGGTCGGATTTCGGGGCGCACAGTGCCGTCGCTGAGTCCTTTTTCAAACGATTGGAGAAAGATGGGGTAGAATGAAGCAAGCTGGTCGGAGTATTCGCCCATTGCTTCGGGAGGTATCTTTTCCTTGACGACAAAGCGCTCAAAGCGGTACAGCCAGCGCCAGAATTCAGGGTGTCCGCGGAAACTGTAGTAAAAAGTGCTGAGAAGAATCTCCTTTATCTGTGCAGCTCCTTTAAGCGACTGAAATTTCTCTGATTCCACCACTTTTCCGAATATTGCACCCTCGCTCTTCCAGATTATTGCGCCGATTTTTACTGATACCTGTGAGGAAAACTGCTGACGGTCGCCTATACATTCAGTAAGCTGTGCGAGCGGTACGCCTATTGCATCGGCAACGCGGTCAAGATACAGTCCACCGCCGTGTTCAAGTACCATCTGAGCAGCTGTTTCGAGCGCACGGCTGTAGATTTCATTGTTTGTCATGAAATTCCCTCCCTTTCTGATTGCCGTATCTCATCAAAGACGGATATCAAGCTTTTTGTCAGTACCATTGTGAGTGTATTCCATTCTGATGTGCCTGCGGTTGTCGCTGACCGAGCGTACCTCTGCGTTTTTCAGGCTGACAGTCTGTGTGTACAGTGCCTTTTGCTTTTCATCATAAATTCCGGCATTGTCTGACATGAACAGCACCGAGCCGAAGAGTCCGTTTACAGTGGCGAGCTGCTCTTTGCGCTCCTGAGAAAGCCTGAGATTGCTGTAACGCAGCAGGAATACATCAGGGTCATTCCAGAATGCTCTGCCGTCAAGCTGGCGGCGGTAGATCGAGCTGCAGATGGTGTTTCTGGTCGAGATGCGTTCGCGGTGGAAAAGGCGCATATACGGCACGTCGTCCCAGTCGAGTCCGACATCGCAGCCGATGCGGCAGTAATCCACCTTTCCGAAAGCAGGCCACAGCGGCACACCGCAGCCGAGTATCAGCTTATCGCCGACGAGCTGACGGATAAAGTCCATCGCCTCGCACATACGCTGTCCGCGTGTCTTTCGTTCATCGCTGATGACCGAGGCGGCGTAGAGAAAATCGAGCTTTACAAAGTCAAAGCCGAAGTCGTTGAGAACAGTGTCGAAAACATTTCTCAGATAGTCGCGAACCTCAGTTTTTTCAATGTCGAGAGCATAGAATCCGCTCCAGTTGCAGCCGCAGAAAACCGGATTGCCGCTGCCGTCCCTGAGCAGCCAGTCCTGATGATTGCGATAGATGTCCGATTTGGTTTCGCAGACCAGCGGAGCGAGCCACAGACCTGCCATCATGCCGTCAGCGTGAATTGCATCGACGATGGGTTTAAGTCCGTCGGGGAATTTTTTCGAGTCAATGCTCAGCCAGTCGCCGATAGCGCACTGATAGCCGTCGTCTATCTGGAAAATCTCCGGACTTACTGGCAGAGAACGCATTCCCTCAAGGTCGCGGTTTATTATTTCGGCGTTGATATTCTGGTAATGATTATACCAGCTTGTGTATCCTCTGAGTGGCTTGTGGCGCGGAGGATTGATATTCATCAGTTCAAAATAGCGGTCAAAAACGCTGTCATCACTGCCGCTGAGAAGAGCAAGCTCGAACAGGCTGTACGGCTGATTTATTTTCAGACCGGCGCAGTCCTTTTCGATTCGCAGAAGCTGTTTTTTCGCGTTGAAACGCAGTATTGTGTAGCCGGTGTGCTCGTTGAGCGATCCGATAAAATCAAGGGTGCCGCTGCGGCGGATATATCCATAGGAGAAGCCGTGAAGCTGACCTTTTTTGCCGGAGTAATCGACAATGTGGTAGTCACCGTAGCGATCGAAGCCGAACTTGCGTATGGCGAATTTCGGCGCGCGGCGCAGACCGTACATTCTGTCGCTGACCGTGAGCTCGCGGGTATCGGTCCATGACTGATACCCGTTGAGGAGTATGCGGTCGCGTTTTGTGCATTCCCAGCGGGTTTCAATGAACGCGCAATTTATTGTAAGCTCGCAGCGGGGCGTGAGGGTGACGCTGAGAGTTTCGCCGCTGAGGTCTACACTGGCGGAAAAAATATCGTTATTGACCGACGAGTCAAATTTGTGTGCTGACTGCTTTCCGTCAGCTGTGACAGTAAGATTTACAGTAAAATTCTTCATCATAACCTCCGGAATTATTCGCTGACAGCATCAGCGGATTCGGTGTTGTCTGCAGAAGATAAAGCAGCTTCGCGGCGGGTCTGAAGCTCGGCAGTTATCTGCTTTACGGTCTTGTCGTCGAGCTTGAATCTGAGTACAAAAACAAAGAATGCGATTATGAACCCGATGAAAGGAATGCCTGCCATTGCAACGCGCATCGCCATAAGGGTTTCGGTTGAGTTAACTGCATTTTCAGCGGTATTAAGTCCGATCCAGGTGATGATCCAGCCGGCAAGACCAGTTGCAAAGCCGGAAGCAGCCTTGGTGACGAGTGTTTGCAGGGAGAAGATGACCGACTCGTCGCGGTGACCGCTCTGCCATTCGCCGTAGTCGACGACATCAGCGAGATAGGCAGTGATGAGAACGTTGAAGATACCGAAAGGAATGCTTATCAGAACACAGGGGATAAGCAGCAGGCCGATGGAAACAAGATTGTTTGCTGCAAGCAGGCAGAGAATCACGTAGCCTGCAACACTTCCGATGCATGAGGTGATGAACATTGCCTTTCTCGACATGAACAGGCGCAGCAGCGGATAGACCGCCATTGTGGAAAGCAGCTGAAGACCGGACATAGCGGTGTTGAATATGGTGTAGGTGTTTATCCAGTTTTCATCACCGCGGCAGACATCAAACTGGAAGAAATAGATTATGAAGTTGCTGGTGACATAGGTGGAGAACAGTATGAGAATCTGAGAAACAATGAGTACGATAGCCTGATTGTTTCTGAACAGTGCGCGGAACATCTCGAATACGCCGGGAGATTTCTCATCCTCGATTTCGGCATGCCTGTCAATATCGCGGATGGTGCGGCTGAATATGAGCGAGGTGATGACATATATGACGTAAATGACAAGGGTGAACCACTTGAAGCCCTCGATCATTCTGGTGTATTCATCACTGCCGGCGGCAAAGAGTCCGCCGAGGAATTCGACTATCTTGAGTCCGAGTATTGATACGATTCCGCAGCCGATTGTAGCAGCGGTACGACCCATTGCAGCCATGTCGTCGCGAGCCTTGCCTTCCTCGGCAACAGCAGGAATAACCGACCAGATGGGGATATCAAACATATCGTAGGTGATGCTCCAGAGAATGTAGCTCACGCCGCACCATATCATGAGCATTGTCTTGCTGTCGGCAGCATAAACCGAGGAGGGAACGGCGAACAGACCGAAGAGTATTGCACCGTTTATTATGGAGCCGGAGATGAGCCACGGACGGAAACGTCCGCTTCTGAAGCGGCATTTGGCAATGATAACACCTGTGAGAGGATCGTTCACAGCATCGAATACACGTGCAGCCATGAGCACAGTGCCGACGAATCCGGGACTGAGTCCGAGATACACGTTATAATACTGGAGAACAAAGGACGCAGTGAGCATATAGACCAGATTGCCTGCCATCAGGCAGAGTGCATAGCACCATTTTGACCTTGCAGAAAGTGTCTTTTTCATGAATGATTCCTCCGTGTTTTATTGTATATAAGTGCGCGCCTCAGGCACTTATATAATCTGTGAACATTTTTATTGCCATGAGAACCTCGTCGGAGCTGCTGGCAAGTTCGTCACTTTCAAGCAGACTTCCGGCGGCAAGCTTCTGGCAAAGGCTCATAAGGCTGTGAGTGACAGTAAAATAGAAAAGCCGGATATCCACATCGCGCCTGACCGAGCCGTCAGCAATGCCCTTCTGCGCAGCGGATTCCATCAGCGTCATGGTATTGAGTACAGTGGCATTGTATTCGTGAAGCTCAGCTTTGGTTATGCCCTCTCTCGTTATGTAGGAGTCAAAGGAAACAATGAAACGCAGAAAATCGCTGTGCGCCTGATGAAGCACATGGAAGACCTTGAGCAGCTCCTCAATCTGACCGATGCCGTTTTTTGCATGGTAATAATCCGAATCATAGACCCCCTCAAACAGAGCCATCTGACGCTCCCATATATAGGAGGCGACCTTGACGGTGAAGTTCTGCTTGGTGCCGAAATATCTGTAGAGAGACGCAACACCTATTTCGCACTTGTCAGCGATGTCGGTCATCTTTACGTCATCTATTCCTCTGCTGAGATAAAGCTCGGCGGCAGTTTCTATGGCAGCATACATACGATCAGAGCGTACGTCCTTTAATATATCGCCGTATTTTTTCATGTTCTTCCTCCGTGCGAACGATAAAAATCAAAGCAATACTTGACAAATGCAAGCGGTGATGATAGACTATCACTGTAGCTGATAGATTGTCTATCACATCAACTGATAGGTAGTCTATCACAACTTCCTGAATTTGTCAACAGGCAGTTTTGAAGCAGCACAGCACGAAATAATCTGAAAAGAAAAGGCTGTGCAATACATTATATGGAGGTCACCGCTATGGGCAGAATTTACCTGAACGATAACTGGACGTTCACAGAAAGCTTCACTGATGATTTCATGAAAAACGGGGCAGAAGGGCAGACGGTCCGCCTGCCGCACAACTGCAGGGAGCTTTCGTTCAATTACTGTGATAATAATGATTATCAGATGATATGCGGCTACCGCAGAGTTATCGACGTCCCGGCCGAGTGGCTCAGCAGAAGGGTGCTGCTCACTTTTGGTGCGGCAGGACATTACGCTGAGGTTTATCTCAACGGTGAGCTTCTCTGCAAACACAGCTGCGGTTACACAGCCTTCACCGCCGAGCTGACAGGCAAGCTCAGTGAGGGTGAAAATGTTGTAACAGTAAAGCTTGATACCAATGAAACACTCAATCAGCCGCCGTTTGGATTTGTTATCGATTATCTTACCTACGGCGGTCTTTACCGCGAGGTGTGGCTCGATGTCAAAGAGCAGAGCTTCATTGCCGATGCCTTTGTATATCCGGTGCACTCGGTCTCCGGAAAGGGCAGAAAGGCGAATGAAAAATGGAGCGTCTGCGCTGAGCTTGCGATTGCAGGCGGCAAGCTGCCCGACGGAGCGAAGATAAGTGCTGTTATGCTTGACGGAGACAGACAGGCTGCCTGCGGCGAGTGGCAGACAGCTGAAATGAGCCTTTCTGACAGAGTGCTGCCGGTAAGTCTTGCTGTAAGCCATGACGAATGCGCAAAGCTTAAGTTTGAACTTGAGGTTGAGCAGCCGAAGCTGTGGTCGGTCGATGAGCCGAATCTTTATGAAGTTGAAATAACGCTGTCTGACGGCAGCAATGTTATAGATACATTTGCAGTCAGTGTCGGTCTGCGCACCGCTGAATTCAGAACAGACGGATTTTATCTTAACGGCAGCAAGCTGAGAATAAGAGGACTCAACCGCCATCAGTGTCTGCCTTATGCAGGCTACGCAATGCCGGCATCGCTGCAGCGCTTTGATGCTGAAGTTCTGAAGAATGAGCTTGGTGTGAATACTGTGCGCACCTCGCATTATCCGCAGTCGCATCACTTTATCGATGCCTGCGACCGTCTGGGGCTGCTTGTGTTCACAGAAATCCCCGGCTGGCAGCATATCGGTGATGAAGCGTGGCAGCAGCAGGCAGTGCGCAACGTCGACGAAATGGTGGCGCAGTACCGCAACCACCCGTCGATAATCCTTTGGGGTGTGCGTATAAATGAGTCGCAGGACAATGATGAATTCTATAGGCAGACGAATGCCGCGGCACACGCGCTCGACAGCACACGACCTACCTCAGGTGTGCGCAATATGCCCAAAAGCAGCCTGCTTGAGGATGTTTATTCCTACAACGATTTTTCTTTTACCGGCGTTGAGAATGTGGCACTCAGTTCAAAGAAACGCATAACATCAGACAAAAAGAAGCCCTATATTGTCAGCGAATACAACGGTCATATGTTTCCGACCAAAATATACGATGATGAAAGCCACTGCCGCGAGCACGCAATGCGTCATGCCTCGGTGCTCAAGGCAATGTATGCAAGTAATGATATCTCCGGCTGCATCGGCTGGTGCATGTTTGATTACAATACCCATATGGATTTCGGCAGCGGCGACCGCATCTGCTACCACGGTGTTACCGATATGTTCAGAAATCCCAAGCTTGCTGCTGCAGCCTATGCAAGTCAGAGCGACAGCAGAGCGGTCTGTGAGGTCAGCTCATCAATGCAGATAGGTGAGTATCCCGGCGGAGTTATCGGCGATATTTACGTGTTCACGAATGCCGACAGCATAAAGCTTTACAAGAACGATTCGTATGTCGCAGAGTTTTTCCCAGACAGAAAGGCTTATCCGAATATGCCTCACCCGCCGGTGAAAATAGATGACCTCATCGGTGGTCTTATCGCTGAAAACGAAGATTTCGACAGCCGGACAGCGGCAGATATAAAGTGCTGTCTTACCGATGCGGCAAATAACGGTCCGGAAAAGCTGTCTCTGTCAACAAAACTCAAGGTGCTCCGTCTGGTGCTGACAAAGGGCTTTACCATGAACGATGCAGTAGCACTCTACGGAAAGTATGTCGGCAACTGGGGCGGCACAGCGCCGCAGTACCGCTTTGAGGCATGGAAGGACGGAAAGGTCACAGCCAATATCGTAAAAGCGCCGCCCTGCAGCGTCAGCATTACAGCAAAGGCAAGCACGACCGGACTTACCGAGGGTGATACCTACGATGCCGCCCTTGTGCGTATAGTGGCTGTTGATGAGAACGGCAACCGTCTGAATTACTTCAACGAGCCGGTTATGCTGTCGGCTGAGGGAGATATCGAAATCATCGGACCGTCAGTGACCGCACTTCGCGGTGGTGCAGGCGGAACTCTTGTCCGCACCGTCGGCAGAAGCGGCGCAGGCAAACTGACAGTGACCGTTCCCGGCATCGGCGATACGGCAGTTGAGTTTACTGTAAGCGGCAAATAATTCACGCGGCTCACAGAGCCATGGAGGGTAATCATGTCTAAATTATTTGAGCCGGTAATATACGATAAAAGCTATGAGCCACAGCTGCTCGCCTTTCTGGAAAAGTGCCTGCCGGAGTCGGGCAGGGCGCTTGATGTAAACGGCAGACACAGTTTTTACCTCGATATCGAAAACTGCTTCGAGGGCTTCTGGTGTATGTTTGATGCTGAGGGCGTAATTGGTGCGGTGGCGGTCAAAAAGCTCAATGACACTGACTGCGAGCTCAAATCGCTCTATCTGCTTGAGAAGTATCACGGCAGAGGTTATGGACGGCGCCTGCTGGAAAAGGCAATTGACTTTGCGAAAGCATCGGGTTTTGAGAAAATGTATCTCGACTCGCTTTCCACCAGCACAAAAGCCATTATGCTTTACCGCAGAGCAGGTTTTACCGATGTTGAAAAATACAATCAGAGCGAGCGGTCAGACGTATTTATGATGCTCGAACTGAAAAAGTAAACGGAACTGTATTTTAATAAGAAATAAAGAAAACCGCACCGAAGTCATGCGATTTCGGTGCGGTTTTGTAATATTATGCTTTGTTATTACATATCGTATACGAATTTAGCGGTATTCTTCAATGAATGCAGTGAATTCTTCATCGTCGAAAACGTAGAAGTCGTAATCAATATACCTGAACTCGCCATCCAGTTCGATGAATTTTGCGCAGCCCCATGCAGAGATTTCCTGGTATTCACCATTCTGATAGGTGATTATAATATACGGCTGGCGCGTGGGACTGAAAAATACCGGTGATGAGATGGGGAGCAGCCAGTGACCGTCCACTTCCTGAAACTCGCTCATGAAGGTCTCATGGTCTTCAATGACGGCAATGATCTCGGTATTGACACACTCAACCTCTTCCCATGAGGCTGCATCAGATGGCGAGAGTACGCCCTGTGCTATCTCTATCGAGACAATTTCAGACGGGTCATTCAATAGCTGGAATTCGTTGCCGTCTCCTTTGCAGCTCTGGCAGCCCCAATCCAGAAGTGATATGAGCAGAATAATCAGAGCGAGAATCATGAGTAACAATTGCTTCATTTTTATGTCCCCCCTTAAATTTTACCTGATTTATTCTCTGCCTTTTCTAATCTTCTTTGCCGTCAGCTCAAAGCTGATATCGGTCAGCAGCTTTATGTGGTCATCTGAGGCGCTGCCGTCAAGCGCAATGCTCAGCCAGTGGGTCTTGTTCATGTGGTATGCAGGGAAGATGCCCCTCTCGCAGAGAAACGAGCCGGACATCATCGGGTCGCATTTTACGTTCATCACGCTTATGACCTCGTCACCCTCAAGCCCGAGACGGCACCGCGGAATATCCATGATTACAGCAAACCACTTGCGGTTATTGCTGTGACGGAAAACCGAGTGGGTTGTGTCCGGCGCCCACGGGTGCTCGGGGTCAGCGTTATAGGTCAGAGTAATGTATTCTTCGGTCTGTTTTCGTGTCATGGTTGTTTTGGCTCCTGAATCTTTCTGAATGTTTTTATCTGTGCATCAGTCGTACATTCCGTCGAGCTTGTGGCAGTTGTCCTCGGTGAGATTGAAGTTGACGCCTTCATATCGGACAACTCGCTCGGGATTTCCGCTGAATGGTTTATTCGGAGGTATCATTTCTGCGTTCATCCAGCAGGAGAAAAATGCCGGCAGTGCGTCAGGATTGGCTTTGGCGAACTGCATATGCAGAACATAACAGCAGCGCGGACCAAGACGCACGGAATAATGCCCGTCGGTGACAATAATATCATTGATGCTCAGGTCGCTGAAGGTGCAGTCGATAATGTTGTCTGTTCTGTTTTCGAGCAGGACAACCATTGTATTGTAGTCGTATACACCCTTGGCTAATGCAGAAAGCTCGGTGACGTAAACGTCGTAGAACTCACGCGATTCTTTTTTGATGGAGGCATATGTTATTTCTTCGGGCGTTTTTCCTGTGGGATAGACCGCGTAGGTGCCGAGGTTATTGGAGGCAAATATATCACCGCCTGAGGCATAAAAAACATTGAACCTTATCTCATCAACCGTTGTATAATCGCCGTACATCGAGCGTGAGAGGTCACCGCACAGCACTACGTATTCGACGGTTTCGTGAGGACCTGCAGTATTATCGCCAGCGTTGCCGGCATTTATCTGCCATCCGTTTATCGTGGTGAAAACAGGGTAGGCAGTAATGGCTTTTCCGCTCTTGTTTACAAGCTCAAAGACAAGCGAATAGCCGTCATGGTCCTTGTAGCCGTCGGGCTTTATTGCCTTGAGTGTGAGGGTGCAGCCAGCGTTGTCGATTATCACATACTGACCACGTTTTTCACGGCTTTCCTCAACCACAACAGGTCTGCTGTTGTATTCGGGGACATAGAAAGGTGCGGTAGTGGTGGGTCTCGGCTCGGTCGGCAGTGTGGTCGGCACGTTGTGCAGGAGAGTGGTATGCGTGGTGGTCGGCACATTGTGCGATTCGGGATTGTAAGATGTGGTTGTGACGGTTGTTGTTGTTGTTGTTGTTGTGACATCCGATGGTGCGGTTTCACTGTCGTTACCGTCTGCACATCCGCAAATGCAGATGCAGAGAATCGCGGTAATCACTGCGGCAAGCATTATTGCGATGCTTTTCAGTTTCATAATTTTCGTTCCCCTTTTTTGTATTTTGCAGGTCTGATTATTCCGTTATGCGTGTTACGCGGGATTTTGCTGCTGCGGACCGAGAATGCTGACTACGTCCTCTTCGGCAAGCGGAACAGCAGCACGCTGATAGTCAGTCCAATGATAGGGATCAAAATCATACATCAGGTCAGAAAATCTTGAATTGCGGGTATAATCATCAGAATAGTGAGTATAAATATGGCTGCCGTCGCTGTTATAGAACAGCAAACGACCGATCGAACAATAATTTATCAGAATTTCCATTCTGTTTTCGTCTGCAGGAATAAAAGCCCCTTCCTCGAAGAAGCTCATAATTAATTCGATCACTTCTTCGGTCTGCTCGGGTGTAAGGTCGATTATAGTTGTGACCTCTCTTTTTTCGGTTGTGCCGTACCCTTCAATTTCTGCCCATGCGACCGATTTTACCTCCAGATTGCCGTCAGGAAGCATAGTGTAGGAATAATCAAGATTGATGGGGTGCTTAAAGCTCTCCCGAGTGGTTATAATTCCATCAGACATTATTGTGAAAACGTATGTATCGCCCGATATGGCATCATCGCCGGTTTTATCGCTTACAAATTCGAGCAGATTTTCAAACGGCAGCATCATTTCGGTATAGCTTTCAACAGAGGTGATTCGCTCATCATTTGACGGGAACCACTGTTTGATAAGAGAGAGAACGGCATTGTAGCTGGGGTGACTGGGGTTGATTCCTCCGCACGAATGGACTTTCCTTCCGTTTTCGTCATAGAGGTATATCCAACTGTTTTTGCCGTAGTAACGGTTCTCTTCGCTGCAATTTCCCACCGCAGGCAGATTGTTGCTTTTTATAGCTTCGATGAGCTGATTCTTCTGATCTTCGGTTATCTGTGCGGTGGTCTGGGTTATTGGAATATCAGTGTCGTAGGCGACCTTGCTTGTCCATATAACAACAGTGTTGTCAGCATAAAATGTGATGTTAGTGCTGGTTATTTCCTTCTTTTCTTCCCAGGAAGTCCAGAGCGGATCGGAGTCTGTTATCCAAGTGGAATACTGGCATATAATATTGTCGAAAGAAATACCTAGCTTTCTTTGCAGCCGCTCAAAGGTCGGTTCGCAGGCACAAAGGCTGAGCGTAGTTGCTATCATGACAAGAATTGCAGCAAGGCGAATAATTTCTTTTTTCATGATCATTCCTCCCTTTTGTTTTGTTAAGTTTGATTCTTTCGGTAGTCAGGGCTTACTGCTGCGAAGCGAGCAGAGCGATCGCGTCCTCTGTAATAAGCACACGGAGCTCGTCCAGAAGCTCGTGGCGAGGCAGCTGTACGCCCATATCATAAAGCTCTTCCTCTATGTTATCGTAGCGATCGTACTGTGTGGTGTAGTGGGTATATATGTGCTCTCCGTCTTCGTTATAGAAGTACATACGACCACCGCTCCAACACAGGAAAGTATACTCCGGAATATCCATAAAGTCGGTGTCTGCCTCAGCGAACACTCCGCGATCCAGATTTTCATAAATAAAATCAAAAAGCTTGACGGTCTGATACGATTCAATCTCGATTATTTCGGTAACCACTCTCGGCTCGGTAAAAAGGTATTCATCGGGGTTGAGATATTCATAGGCATCGGCGCATGCGGTTATCTTCAGCTCAAGATCGCCGTTCGGCAGCACGGAGATCATCTCCTCGGCATAAACGGGATATGTATCGTCGGAGTAGGAGGTGGAAACGTAATTCAAACAGAGCGAAAAAACGTACTTGCTGCTCGATACCGCGTCATCGCCGATTTCTCCGCCGATATAATTGCAGAACTGAATACCGTCAACGCACTCCTCGCTTGTTTCTCTCACCTGTGTGCGGATGTCGCAGGTGTACGGGAAATAGTCAAGAATAATTCGGACGACGTTGTTGTAGTGCTTTTCGTTGGGATTGATACCGCCGCAGAAATGCACGTCATTGCCCTCGGCATCATAGAAAATGATATATGCCCAGTTATCGCTGTGGTCGTTGTAGCCTGCGTCAAAGTCGCTGCAGTCGGCCAGCCCGAGCAGGTTGTTGGCTTCTATGGCTTGGAGAAGCTCGTTTTTCTGTTCTTCGGTAATCTCTGTATAGACCTCGGTTATTGCCTTGGTGCCGCGCTTTTCGCTTGCCTTTGTTTCAAGGGTGCTCCACACCCTTACGGTGTTGTCGGCATAGAAGGTGATGTGAGTGCCGTAGGATAAATCGGTACGTCCGAAGGAATACTGGCATATGATGTCGTCGAAGGAAACGCCAAGTTCCTCTTTTTTAGTTTCAAATGACGAGGAGCAGGCACAAAGGCTGAACATGAGCGTAAGCACAAGCAAAACAGATGAAAGGTGAATAATTCGTTTTTTCATAATCGTTCTCCTTGATTTTGATGAATTGTTCTGTCGTTTTCTGATTTGCAATATATCCGGAAAAATTACTGCGGACCGAGAATGCTGATTACGTCCTCTTCGGCAAGCGGAACAGCAGCACACTGATAGTCACGCCAATGATAGGGATCAAAATCCTTCATCAGATATTGAAATTCTGAATCGCGTCTGAAATCTTCAGAATAGTGAGTATAGATATGGCTGCCGTCACTGTCATAGAACAGCAAACGACCGAACGAATAATACCACTCGTCTGCAGGAAGAAAAAAACCGTCCTCCAAGGAGTGCATAAGTAATTCAATTACTTCATCAGTCTGTTCGGGTGAAAGGTCAATTATAGTTGTGACCTCTCTTTTTTCGGTTGTGCCATACCCTTCAATCTCTGCCCATGCAACCGATTTTACCTCCAGATTGCCGTCAGGAAGCATGGTGTAGGAATAATCAAGATTGATGTGGTGATTAAAGCTCTCCCCAGTGGTTATAATTCTGTCAAACATTATTGTGAAAACGTATGTGTCACATGATATGGAATCATCGCCGGTTTCATCGCTTACAAATTCCAGCATATCCTCAAACGGCAGCATCATTTCGGTATAGTTTTCAACAGATGTGATTCGCTCATCATTTGACGGGAACCACTGTTTGATAAGAGAGAGAACGGCGTTGTAGCTGGGATGACTTGGGTTGATTCCTCCGCACGTATGGACTTTCTTTCCGTTTTCGTCATAGAGGCTTATCCAGCTGTTTTTGCCATAGTAACGGTTTTCTTCGCTGCAATTTCCCACTGCAGGCAGATTGTTGCTTTTTATGGCTTCGATGAGCGTAATTTTCTGCTCTTCGGTTATCTGTGCGTTGGTCTGTGTTAATGGAATATCAGTGTCGTAGGCGACCTTGCTTGTCCATATCACAACAGTGTTGTCGGCATAAAACGTGATGTTAGTGCTGGTTATTTCCTTCTTTTCTTCCCAGGAAGTCCAGTGCGGATCGGAGTCTGTTATCCATGTGGAATACTGGCATATAATATTGTCGAACGAAATACCAAGCTTTCTTTGCAGCCGCCCAAAGGTCGGTTCGGAGGCACAATGGCTGAGCGCAGTTG
>JAZNOP010000027.1:0-14913 GCA_045580875.1 Acutalibacteraceae bacterium | reverse complement strand
CACCGTTCTGCTCCTTGATTGCACCGAGATATGCAAAGTATGTCCACTGGATCGCCTCGCGTGCATTCTGTGCCGGCTGGCTGATATCATAGCCGTACATCTGAGCCATTTCCTTGAGATAGCCAAGGAAGGCTATCTGCTGATGAAGCTCTTCATCAAGGCGTATTACCGCTGTACGGAAGGATTCCTCACCCAGCTTTGCCTTGTCCTTTTTCTTCTCCTCGATAAGGCGGTCAACGCCGTAAAGAGCAACGCGGCGGTAGTCGCCGATGATTCTGCCTCTGCCGTAAGCATCGGGCAGACCGGTAATTACATGGCACTTGCGGGCCTTGCGCATTTCGTCGGTGTATGCACGGAAAACACCATCGTTGTGAGTGGTGCGGAAGCGGAACTCCTCCTCAACCTTACGGCTGAGAGTGTATCCGTATGCTTCACAGGCCTGCTTGACCATTCTCATGCCGCCGAAGGGGTTGACACCGCGCTTGAGCGGACGGTTGGTCTGCAGACCTACTATAATTTCATTCTCCTTGTCAACATATCCCGGAGAAAAGCTGGTGAGAGAGGAAACGGTGGCTGTATCTATATCCAGTACGCCGCCGTACTGACGCTCAAGCATGAAGAGCGACTGTATCTTCTTCATTAATTCACTTGTACGCTTTGTCGCACCGGCAAGGAAGCTGTCATCGCCGGTATATTCCTTATAATTGCACTGGATGAAATCACGTACATTTATCTCATCCTGCCATATGCCTTTTTTGAAGCCGTTCCAATTATTGTGCTCCATATTGATCCTCCTGTCCAGGCTGAATTGCCAAATAAATATAAAAGGGCAATCCAGCTTATAATAAACTGAATTGCCCAGACGGTCGGCATTATAAGCTTCTACACTCCACCGCGGTTTGTCCGCGAAATCCGTCAGTCATGTAAAAGTGTATCTTTATTGTAGCCAATAACCGTTATTTTGTCAATATGTAATCGGGGAATAAATATGACGAAAATGGAACCGTCAGACCCCAATATTTAGTTTATAGTCTCTCAATGGTTAGCATATATCGATTCACGCAATGTTCAGATCATCACTTTGGCTGCATATCTGCCGGCTGGCGATGACGCTGCAATGTGTGCGCCGTATGCGGACACTGTCCACCGGTATTCTCCCGACCGGCAGTCAGCCATACCTGATCAGCTTTATGCAAAATCCAGGACACATAAGAAATGACCCTCAACTTATCAGCTGTTCTCTCTGACAAGCGGAGGGTCATTTCTTATGATTCTTGGTATCTAACATCTTTGATTAACCTCTCTTTCTTATAATGGACACTGACTTTCGTTTCAGAGCTGAATTACTTCCGTTATAAATTCAATCAAGCTTCATTCTTTCTCTGGATATATGCTGCGAATATATATGTCATCGGAAGATTTTACCGTGAACTCTTAGGAAGATCATTCACTGAAAGTCTGTGTCGTTTGTCGTCTGATCCTTACAGGTGATTAGGATCGGTGTTTATTTGTACATTGGACTCACCTCTTTGTATCTATATAATATCACTAATTTATTATTATTTCAAGATGTAATTTTGTATAAATATCCTGCAGTTTAGTGGTGCAAATAGGAGAACTTGAGCCATAATCTGTTAATTGTATTGACCGCTGCATTCTATGTGTGATATACTGAAAATGTTGGGGCGCCGCGTAAAGCCTTTGTTTTACGCGGCGCCCCTGTTTTTGTATGTTACTTCTTCACTCTCATCAGATAATGCAGTTCATCCTCACCTGCTATATAAGCTCCGTTTCTGCTTATCGCCTTAATTGAGGGAATATTGCTTTTCAGCACTCTCAGATATATTTCATCTTCAGGCACAATCTCTCTGGCAAGATCAAGAACCATTGCCAGACCTTTTGTGCCGTAACCTCTGCTCCTGTATTCTTTTCTGATGCTGTATCCGATGTGACCTGCGCCTGTTCTGAGCGCTTCTGTCAGGTAATGTCTGATTCTGAATTCACCGACAAGCGTCTGCCCGTCCCACAGATAGTAATAGGTTTCCGGCACAAACCAGTCCGGCATATTGACCGGATTTTCGTGCATCATCAGTTCCGGAAATACAGTAGTTCTGTACTCATCGAAGGATACTCCTTCATACTGGTTGGTCAGACCGTTTTCATCAGCAGGCAGTGCTGTTACATATTCCCACTGCTCCTTCATATCTTCAGAATTCATTTTGCGTAATTCCAGCATGGAACTCACCTCCTCTGTTTTGCAGATTTTCTGTAAAGTCACCGCTGACCAAAATCAGCTGTCTGATTATCTGTTATCTCTCCACTACTATGTGCGCAATAACGTGCTCACCTGCTCTGACAGTCAGGAAGCCTGCATCAACGCCATTTGCGGCAAGCTTGCCGCTTCCCGCGCCGACCCGCGCAATAAACTCACCGTAACGGTCGGTCGTGACCGCGTATTCATCTTCACCTATGCTCAGAACAAAGCTGTACTTCGCCATTCTCATGCCGTCAGAGGTGGTCATGCTGCCGGTTATGACAGCAGTGCCGTCACCGGCGATATTGTATCTGTATGCATCGAAAACAGGCAGTGCCACATGGTCATAATCAAAAAATGTGGTCGTTTCCACGCAGTTTTCTCTTGATGTTCCGCTTGCCGGTCTGACCGCCCAGCCGACACCCGGCTGACGCACAAGCACCGGATCCCAGTAAAGATCGCCGATGCATCTGCCGTCCTGCACAGACTTTATGCCGTTTATCAGCTCGAACA
This sequence comes from Acutalibacteraceae bacterium, assembly GCA_045580875.1. Classification (GTDB taxonomy): domain Bacteria; phylum Bacillota; class Clostridia; order Oscillospirales; family Acutalibacteraceae; genus SIG598. The sequence continues at coordinate 12,146 of JAZNOP010000027.1, read as the reverse complement.
TGAAGTCGCGCTGATCTTCAGGTGTGTAATTGTATATTCCCTGATATGCACCGTTATTGGAAAGCTGACCGGGTGTACCCCAGTTTATTCCGCTTTCCATTACGAGTATATCTTTATCGTAGGTATCGATCATCATATTGCACCAGTTGACAAGGTCATTTACATCGAGTGCTCTTTTCAGGGCATATTCGCTGTACGACTGCGCCCAGTACGGATAGTATGATGTGCCGATTATGTCGTATTTTATGCCGTTATCCTTACATATATCAAAGAACCAGCGCCCTGTGCCGATGCCGCTCTCCCAGAACATATCATCGGCATTGCAGGCAATATGGAGCACCACCTGCGAATCAGGCGAGACCTCTTTTATTGCACGGTAGCCTGCGTCCATAAAACTGCAGAAGGAATCAAGTGCGGTCTGAGTGGTATATGTGCAGCCGTAAGGCAGCAGTATACCTCCGTTCATCTCATTGCCGATGGAAACATATTCCGGATATATTCCGGCATCGGCGAGACGCTGCATGAAATCCTTCGTGTATTCATACAGGCAGTCTGAGAGTATCTGAGCTATTTCTTCATTATCACTGATACCGCGGATTCTTGCCAGCCAGTCTGACGGTATAGCTTCATTGCCCCAGTAGTCGGCATACATGAATGACAGCTGTATCTTCATACCCTTTGCGTGCGCTCTTACTGCAAGGTCAAATATGGCATCTGCATCCTTGTAGCCTGCCGGAAAAGCATCGCCGGAATTATTGATATAATCTCCCGGGTTGTTGTAAAGCTCAAGACGGACAAAATTACAGCCGTTCTCTGCCATTATCTGCAGGGCATCTGCCTCTGTTCCGTCCTCGCGGTAATATTTTCCGCCCAGATCCTCTACCCAGTCAAGCCAGCTTATTGCACCGCCGAAAAGCGATTCATACTGCCGGCTCTGGTCTGCCTCAGGATATAATGCAGCGCAATCAAAATAAGCATACTCTCCGTCTCCGGCGGCGTGGATACCCAGCTCAACGAAACCATCCTCACCGACCTCTATTCCGCGTACTGTCACCTTTGTCCACTCGCCCTCACGAATTGTTCTCGGCACGGCAGTCATACACTCACCCTGATTGCTTCCCCTGCCGTAAACGTAGCAGAAGTCCTGTCCGCCTTCATTGAGAGCATAGACCTCGGCATAATAATATCCCGGTGCCATACCGCTGACATACTGTCTGACACGTACTTCATACACGCTGTCTGCACCTGTCTCCAGAGCGCAATTGCCTTCATAACAGAATTCGTCTGTATAGCGCACCGCAATTTCTGAATAATCATTCCACGTCCAGCAAGTGGAACTGCTATCCTCAAATCCGGAGTTTCCAATTCCCCCATGAGAGGTTATCATGTCTGCAGCTATCCATGCGGGCATTGCATCACTGTCAGTATCCGGCTCAGGCTCTGTATACTGCTCTTCGTCTGATGACGAAACCGGTACAGGCGGCTCTTCAGTTACCGCCGAGCAGGCTGCTGAACACATCAGCAGACACACTGCCAGAATGATCACAATTATTCTTCTCATAAGCATATCAACCATTTGCTGCACCTCATGATACCTCGCTGGTAAAATTTCTTTTATTTTATACATCCTTTCCGGAATAATCAATATATTTTTTTTACAAAAATAAAAAAAGCGCCTGATGGCGCATGATGAGCATAAATAGAAGCGACCCTTGATTCTCAGCTGATCTCTGAAAAATCAAGGGTCACTTCTGATGATTCTTGTTATCTAACATCTTTGATTAACCTCTCTTTCTTATGATGGACATTCCAGCCTTTGCGGATCAGCGCTGCTTCCTTCGGTTTCATTCAGCTATTCGTTAGCTACCGTCTTGTCATTATTACAACAGACCATTTATTCTGCCAATGAAGCTAAGGCATCTGATGTCCTTGATTATTATGATCCTTTGCTTTTAGTGAGGATCGTTTTGATTAGTACATTGGACTCACCTCTTTGTGTCTATATAATATCACTAATTTATCATTATTTCAAGACGTAATTTTGTATAAATATCCGTCACTTTAGTGGTGCAAATAGGAGAACTTGAGTCATAACCTGTTAATTGTATTGACCGTCAGCATTACCGTGTGATATACTGAAAATGTTGGGCGGTCTGAATTCAGCCGCTCTTTTTTATTTTACGCTGCGGAGGTACAGTATGAACATCACACCGCAAAGGAAACTGCTTATAACCGGCTTCGATCCATTCGGCGGAGAGAGTATCAACCCCTCCTGGGAGGCTGTCAGATCACTGCCGGATACTGTCGGTACATATTCTGTCACAAAGCTGTGCATTCCCACAGAATTTGACCGGGCGGCACAGTGTGTTCTTGAATGTGCAAAGGAGCTCAGTCCTGATGTAATAATCTGTGTCGGGCAGGCCGGCGGACGGGTCGCTGTAACACCTGAGATGGTTGGAATCAACCTCAGATTCGCCTCCATTCCCGACAACGCCGGTCTGCAGCCTCAGGATACTCCTGCAGCAGCAGACGGTCCTGCCGCCTATTTCACCACCTTGCCGGTACGCAGAATTGCCGAATCGGTGAAAGCCGCCGGTATTCCATGTGCTGTTTCCTATTCTGCCGGCACCTTTGTATGCAACGATGTGATGTACACGCTGCTGCACACCTTCCGTAACACTGTAGTAAGAACAGGCTTCATTCACGTCCCCTACCTGCCGGAACAGGTGAAGAACGGCGAACCTTCGCTCTCCCTTGAGCAGATTACTGCTGCACTCAGAATCGCCATTGAATCACTCGACTGATTATCATAAGCACTAAATTAAAAAAGCCTGCTGACGGATTGCTCCGCCGGCAGGCTTTCTTTTTTCTTCAGACTTCAGGTCTGTTAACCTTTACCGGAAATCCGGTATTTACTTTGCATCACATCGCGATGACTGCCGGTGTGATGCGGCAGATAGTTTATTACCTGCCGCACCGTGATCAGCTGTCTGAACGATTTCAGTTATCGCTCTCTTCGCGCTTCTTCTTGCTGGTGATTATTGATGTTGCAGATGCAATCGCCACAAGCAGAGCCAGGGCTGCAATGTTCCATGCAGTGCTGATTGCCTGAGTATCATCGCCAGTAGAGGGAGAAGGTGCAATGTAGACGGGCTTGTTGGTAGGAGCTGTAGTAGGAGCGGTTGTCGGCTGGCCGGTAGATGCTGCGCCGAGAATGAATGTACCGATAACGACATCATCCTTCTTAGCGGTGATAACTACTCTGCCGGGTGCCTTGACAGTGATATTGCCGTCCTTATCGACTGTTGCAATATTCGGGTCGGAGGTCTCCCACTTGATGGTTACATCCTTATAGTCCTTGTTGCTTCCGATGAGGTAATCCTTATAGTTGATAACAGTACCAACTTCAACCTGCTTGCTGTCTTCTACAGGAATTATAGCGTTGGTCATGAGGGACTCGACGTCGGAAGTCTTGATGGTTGTTCCACCGGCACTTACAAATGTTACCACGCCTTCGCTGTCGATCTTTACAGTAACGACTGCGGTGGAGGGCTTATATCTGTTGGGTGCCTCAGTCTCCTTGAGGGTGTATGTTCCCTCAGGAATACCGGTGAACATTACAACACCGTCAGCGCCGGACTGTGCAGTCTTGCTGAAGCCGCCTTCGCCGGTGAGGCTGAAGGTTGCACCGGGCAGCTTGTAGCCGATGTTGCTGAACTTGATGAAGCTGACATTTGCTGTCTTAGGCGGTGTGACCGGAACGTCGTACATTACGACAGTGTCGTTGGTTACCGGCTTGCCCCAATCAGTCTTATCACCCTTATACTCAGATGCCTTGACTGCGTATACGTTGTCGCCGTCAATCTTGATGTAGATTGTCTCAGCAACTTCGTATCCTTCAGGAGCAGTGACCTCGGTGAACTCATATACGCCGTTCGGGAGTCTGCCGATTACAACAGGCTTATCAGAAGATGTCCAGGAGATGACGCCGTCCTTGACGGTTACATTGCCCGGAACAACAACTGCGGAAACGTCAGTTGCAGATACGTCGGTTCCGGATACTACCGGCTTAAGGGTAAGTATTGCACCGGGCAGCTCCTTGCCGCCGCCGACTGCCTGCTTGGAAATGGTTACGCTGGTGGTTGCGTCGAACATGATAACAGTATCATTGAGTATCGGCTTGCCCCAGTTGGTCTGCTTATCCTTGTACTCAGACGCCTTGACCGAGCTGACCTCGCCCTTGACAACCTTGATGTAGATGGTCTCTGCAACAATGTATCCGTCAGGAGCGGTGACCTCTGTGAACTCATATACACCGTCAGGAACGGAGGTGAGAACAACAGGCTGGCTGCCGGAAATCCAGGAGATGACGCCGTCCTTGACGGTTACACCTTCCGGAGCCTTGACTGCCGAAATATCGGTCGAGGAAACAACAGGCTTGAGGGTAAGTGCTGCGCCGGGCAGCTCCTTGCCGCCGCCGACTGCCTGCTTGGAAAGGATTACACCATTAGGTGCATCGAGCATGATGACGAGGTCATCAGTTGCCGGAGTACCCCATGCAGTGTTATCTGCCTTGTAGTCAGATGCCTTGTCAGAGTAGACATCACCGCCATCGATCTTGATGTAGATGGTCTCTGCGATCTCAAAGCCCTCAGGTGCGGTGACTTCGGTGAACTCATAGACACCGTTGGGTACTCTGGTAAGCTCAACAGGCTTGCTGCCGGAGGTCCAGGAGATGACGCCGTCCTTGACGGTTACACCCTCAGGAGCTCTGACTATGGAGAGGTCTGTCGAGGAAACAACAGGCTTGAGTGTAAGCTCAGCGCCGGGCAGCTCCTTGCCGCCGCCGACTGCCTGCTTGGAAATGGTTACGCTTGTAGGAGCATCGAGCATGATGACATAGTCATCCTTTACAGGAGAGCCCCATACGGTCTTGTCATCGCTGTAAGCAGAATCCTTGACCGCGAATACGTCGCCGCCCTCGATCTTGATGTAGATGGTTTCAGCTACATCGTATCCGTCAGGTGCGGTAACCTCGGTGAACTCATAGACACCGTCAGGCAGCTTGCTGATAACAACAGCTTCGTCGCCGGAGGTCCAGGAGATGACGTCATCCTTTACAGTGACATTCTCAGGAACCTTGATGCCGCTGAGATCTGTGCCGGAAACGACAGGCTTGATGATAAGCTCTGCACCGGGCAGTTCCTTACCGCCGCCGACTTCCTGCTTGGAAATAACCACGCCGTTTACCTTATCGAGCATTGTGACCTTATCTTCAGATGCAGGCTCACCCCATACTGTGTCAGCAGCCTTATAATCAGATGCCTTGACAGAGTAGACGTCATTGCCGTCAATCTTGATGTAGATGGTCTCTGCAATCTCGTATCCGTCAGGAGCGGTGATCTCGGTGAACTCGTAAACACCGTTCGGGAGTCTGCCGAATTCAACCGGTGTCTCACCGGACATCCAGGTGATAACGCCATTCTTGTTGTCAACACCATCCGGAACTCTGACAGTGGAGATATCTGTATTGGAAGTAACAGCGGTGATTGTGAGAATTGCACCCGGGAGCTCGCCGCTGCCGCCAACTGCCTGCTTGGAAATGGTCAGGCTGTTTGCTGCATCGAACATGACTGCTGTGCCGCTGACAGAGGGCTTGCTCCAAACGGTTTCAGCACCCTTATAATCAGCTGCGACAACAGATGTGACCTCACCGTTGACTGCCTTGACGTAGATAGTCTCTGCGAGCTCGTATCCGTCAGGAGCAGTGATTTCGGTGAACTCGTAAACTCCGTTCGGGAGCTTGCCGATGAATATCGGCTCATTGGAAGATGTCCAGGTGATGACTCCATCGACCAGATCAACGCCCTCAGGACGTACTGCAACAGAAAGGTCTGTTCCGGAAACGACCGGCTTGAGGGTAAGTACTGCGCCGGGGAGTTCCGGGCTGCCGCCGACTTCCTGCTTGGAAAGCTTGACGTCGGTGACAACGATCTGATTTCTGAAGATGATCTCCTGTGCCGGCAGACCGTTTGCAAACAGGGTATCGGAAACATTGAGTGCGCCAACGCCGTTGTCGGAAGCGGTTACGAACCACAGATATGCGGTGGTGTCGTAAACCATACCTGCTGTATCAGCCGGTGTTCTTTCCTTGATGACATAGTAGCTGGTGCCCTTTGTGAGTCCGGTTACTGTGAATGCGAACTTGCCGTTCTCATCATTGGTGACTGTCTGTACTGCATTCTCGCCAACGATCTGGCCCTGTGCATTTGCAGCCCACAGCTCGAAGGTGAATTCATCCTTCTGTACTGTACCTGCTCTGCCGGTGAGAACCTTGGTACCATCGATTGCAGCACTTGCAGTTGTGGTTGCGTAGGTGTTGACAAAGTCAACAGTTGTGTAGGTATTTGCTGTATCGCCGGACTTGGTGATAACCTTGGTGGCTACCATCTGACCGACTCCGTTGTCGGTTACATCGACTGCTACGAAGTATACGCTGGTGTCGCAGGTAATACCGTTCGCATTGTTGATGACTTCCTTGACAATGTAGTAAGTATCTGCAGTGAGACCATTGAGCTCGAAGCTGAATGTGCCGTCTGCTGCATTCTGTACAGTCTGGAGTGCGGTGGTGCCGGTGATTTCACCCTGTGCATTTGCTGCCCACAGCTCGAAGCTGAACTCGCCAGCCTGTGCTGCAGTCTCTCTGCCGGTAAGGGTCTTGGTACCCTCGATGACAGTGGCTGCACTGGTGGAGGAATAGGTGTTTGTGAAGGTGATTGCATCAACTGCATTGCCGTTCTTGGTGATGGTTACTTCTGCTTCCATCTGACCGAAGCCGTTATCGGTTACCTCAACTGCAACGAAGTATTCGCTCTCGTCACAGGTGATGCCGTTTACGTTGTTGATGACTTCCTTGACAACATACCATGAATCGGTGGTGAGATTGCCGATGCTGAAGCTGAAGCTTCCGTCTGCTGCATTCTGTACAGTCTGCAGAGCAGTCTCGCCGGTGATCTTACCGCGTTCATTTGCCTGCCACAGCTGGAAGCTGAACTCGCCGGTCTGTGCAGGAGTCTCTCTGCCGGTAAGGGTCTTGGTACCGCTGACGGTGATACCTGCCTCTGTGGAGGAATAGGTATTTACGAAGTCAACGGTAGTGTAGGTATTTGCTGTATCGCCGGACTTGGTGATAACCTTGGTGGCTACCATCTGACCGACTCCGTTGTCGGTTACATCAACTGCTACGAAGTATACGCTGGTGTCGCAGGTAATACCGTTTGCATTGTTGATGACTTCCTTGACAACGTAGTATGCATCCTCTCTCAGATTGCTGAGCGGGAAGCTGAACTTGCCGTCTGCTGCGTTGGCAACAGTCTGGAGTGCAGTGGTTCCGGTGATTTCACCCTGTGCATTTGCCTGCCACAGCTGGAAGCTGAACTCATCGGCAAGTGCCGGAGTTGCTCTGCCGGTAAGGGTCTTGGTACCCTCGATGACAGTGCTTGCTGCGGTGGTGGAATAGGTGTTTGCGAAATCAACGGTGGTGTAGGTATTCTCTGTATCGCCAGCCTTGGTGATGGTGGTTTCTGCTACCATCTGACCGACTCCGTTGTCAGTTACATCAACTGCTACGAAGTATGTGGTGGCATCGCAGGTGATACCCTTCTCATTTACGATGGTCTCCTTGACCACGTAGTAAGCATCTGCTCTCAGCGTGCCAACAGTGAAGCTGAAGCTGCCGTTTGCTGCATTCTGTACAGTCTGCAGTGCGGTGTTGCCGGTTACAGTGCCGTTCTCATCAGCTGCCCACAGCTCGAAGCTGAATTCGCCAGCCTGTGCTGCGGTCTCTCTGCCGGTGAGAACCTTGTTACCGTTGATGACGATGCCTGCATCAGTGGAGGAGTAGGTGTTTGTGAAGGTGATGGCATCTGCAGCCTCGCCGTTCTTGGTGACGGTCTTGGTTGCTACCATCTGACCAACGCCATTGTCAGTTACATCAACTGCAACGAAGTATTCGCTGGTATCGCAGGTGATGCCCTTTTCGTTAACGATGGTCTCCTTGACAACATAGTAGGTGTCAGCGGTCAGACCTGTCTGATTGAAGCTGAAGTTGCCGTTTGCATCATTTCTGACAGTCTCGAGTGCCGATGTTCCGGCAATAACGCCGTTCTCATCAGCTGCCCAGAGCTCGAAGCTGAACTCGCCTGCCTGTGCTGCGGTCTCTCTGCCGGTAAGGGTCTTGGTACCCTCGATGGTGATACCGGTAGAGGTTGTGGAATAGGTGTTGATGAAATCAACAGTATTGTAGGTGTTGGTGGTATCGCCGACCTTGGTGATAACCTTGGTTGCTACCATCTGACCGACTCCGTTGTCGGTTACGTCAACAGCGATGAAGTATACGCCCGGATCGCAGGTAATACCGTTTACATTGTTGATGACTTCCTTGACAACGTAGTATGCATCTGCGGTAAGACCGGTAATACGGAAGCTGAAGCTGCCGTCTGCTGCATTCTGTGCAGTTTCGATTGCGGTCTCGCCGGTGATGTTGCCCTCTGCATCAGCTGCCCACAGTTCGAAGCTGAATTCGCCAGCCTGTGCTGCGGTCTCTCTGCCGGTAAGGGTTTTGGTACCCTCTACGGTAATTTCTGCTGCAGTGGTGGAATAGGTGTTGACGAAGGTGATTGCCTGGCAGATATTTCCGCCTGCGTTATTCTTCTCAACGACCTTTTCGGTAAGATCAGATGCAAACTTGTAGATGGTATTCTGTGCAACCAGAGCACCGATTCCGTTGTCGGTTACGTCAACGAATACCAGGTATCTGGAAGTATCGCAGATAATACCGTTTGCATTTACGACAGTCTCCTTGACAACGTAGTAGCTGTCAACGCTCAGACCGGTTATCTCAGAGAATCTGAAGTATCCGTTTTCGTCATTCTTGACGGTCTCGATTGCGCTCTCGCCGGTTACATTGCCGTTCTCGTCTGCCTTCCACAGCTCGAAGGTGAACTCCTGATCCTGTACGCCGAACGGTCTGTTGACGACCGCCTTGGTACCATCGATAACTGTGCTTGCCTTGGTGGTGGAGTAGGTATTGAGGAAGGTAATTGCATCAGCCTGAGCACCATTCCTGAAGAATGCGGCTGCTGCCTCCTTCTGACCGTATCCGTTGTCGGTCACTGTGATCTTTACGAGATACTGGCTCTCATCACAGGTGATACCGTCTGCATTGTTGATAACTTCCTTGACGATGAAGTAAGCATCTGTGCTGAGATTGCTTATATCGAACTTGAAGTTGCCCTCTGCATCATTGTTGGATACAGCAAGTGCTGCATCGCTGGTGATATTGCCATCAGCATCTGCGCCCCAGATCTCGAAGCTGAACTCGCCAGCCTGTGCGCCGGTTGCTCTGCCGGTAAGGGTCTTGTTACCCTCGATGACTATATCAGCATTCTCAGAGGAATAAGTGTTGGTGAATGCGATTGCGCCAACCTCGCTGCCGTTCAGGGTAACAGTCTTGGTTGCTACCAGCTGACCCTGACCGTTGTCTGCTACATCAACAGCTACGAGGTATACGCTCTCGTCGCAGGTGATGCCCTTTGCATTGACAACGACTTCCTTGACAATGTAGTAAGAATCAGCGGTAAGGTCGGTAAGCTGGAAGCTGAAGCTGCCATCAGCTGCATTCTGTACAGTCTGGAGTGCCTCAGTGCCAACAATCTCACCCTGTTCATTTACTGCCCACAGCTCGAAGCTGAACTCGCCTGCCTGTGCTGCGGTTGCTCTGCCGACGAGAGTCTTGGTACCCTCGATGACAGTGCCTGCCTTGGAGGTGGAGTAGGTGTTGACGAAATCAACAGTAGTGTAGGTGTTTGCTGTGTCACCAGCCTTGGTGATGGTATTGACTGCTACCATCTGACCAACTCCGTTGTCAGTTACGTCAACTGCTACGAAGTATGTGCTGGTGTCACAGGTAATGCCGTTTGCGTTGTTCTGAACTTCCTTGACAACGTAGTATGCATCTGCTCTCAGCTCAGCAATGTTGAAGCTGAAGCTGCCGTCTGCTGCATTCTGTACGGTCTGGAGTGCGTTCTCGCCAGTGATCTCGCCCTGTGCATTTGCTGCCCACAGCTCGAAGCTGAACTCGCCAGCCTGTGCTGCAGTCTCTCTGCCGGTAAGAACCTTTGTACCATTGATGACAGTAGATGCATCAGTGGAGTTGTAGGTATTTACGAAATCAGTGGTAGTGCAGGTATTGCCATCCTTGGTAATAACCTTGGTGGCTACCATCTGACCGATGCCGTTGTCAGTTACATCAACTGCTACAAAGTATACGCCGGTGTCGCAGGTGATGCCGTTTACGTTGTTCTGAACTTCCTTGACAACGTAGTATGCATTCTCTCTCAGATTGCTCAGAGTGAAGCTGAACTTGCCGTCTGCATCATTCTTGACCATCTGGAGTGCAGTATCGCCGGTGATGTTGCCATCAGCATCAGCTGCCCACAGCTCGAATGCAAACTCGCCTGTCTGTGCTGCAGTCTCTCTGCCGGTGAGGGTCTTGGTACCCTCTACGGTGATTTCTGCTGCAGTGGTATTGTAGGTATTTACGAAATCAGTTGCAGCGTAGGTATTCTCTGTGTCGCCGACCTTGGTAATGACCTTGGTTGCGACCATCTGACCGATGCCATTGTCAGTTACATCAACTGCTGCGAAGTATACGCTTGTGTCGCAGGTGATACCATTTTCATTGACAATGGTCTCCTTGACAACATAGTATGCATCCTCTCTCAGACCGTTGATATTGAAGCTGAACTTGCCGTCTGCTGCGTTCTCAACAGTATGGAGTGCCTCGCTGCCGGTGATGTTTCCCTCTGCATCAGCAGCCCACAGCTCGAAGCTGAACTCGCCTTCCTGTGCTGCAGTTTCTCTGCCGGTGAGGGTCTTGGTACCCTCGATGACAGTACCTGCATCGGTAGAAGCGTAAGTGTTGAGGAATGCGACTGCAGGAACAGTCTTGCCGTCCTCGGTAATCTCAGAAACGACTGCCTGCTTTGTGCCGTCGCCCTTATCGGTTACGGTGACCTTTACGAGATACTTGCTGGTGTCACAGGTAATACCGTTTACATTGTTCTGAACTTCCTTGACAACGTAGTAAGCATCTGCCTCGAGATTGCTCAGAGTGAAGCTGAACTTGCCGTCCGCATCATTCTTGACCATCTGGAGAGCGTTCGTGCCGGTTGTCTCGCCATCTGCATTTGCTGCCCACAGCTCGAAGCTGAACTCGCCAGCCTCAAGAGCCTTGAGGTCTCTGCCGGTAAGGGTCTTGGTACCCTCAATGACAGTGCCTGCATTGGTGGAAGCGTAGGTGTTGAGGAATGCAACTGCAGGAGCAGTCTTGCCGTCCTCAGTAATCTCAGAAACGACTGCCTTCTTTGTGCCGTCGCCGTTATCAGTTACGGTAACCTTTACGAGATACTCGCTGTCATCGTAGCTGACACCGCCTACATTGCCCTGAACTTCCTTGACAATGTAGTATGCATCTGCATCAAGGCCGCTGACACTGAAGCTGAACTTGCCGTCAGCAGCATTCTTGACTGTCTGGAGTGCCTTATCACCAGTGATGTTGCCCTCTGCATCAGCAGCCCACAGCTGGAAGCTGAATTCGCCCTCTGCAAGAGCCTTGAAGTCTCTGCCTGTAAGGGTCTTGGTACCCTCGATGACAGTACCGGTAGACTCAGAGGAGTAGGTGTTGACGAATGCGACTGCAGAAGCATCTTCACCACCTACGGTGATTTCAGAAACAACTGCCTTCTTTGTACCGTCGCCCTTATCAGTTACGGTGACCTTGACGAGATACTCACGGTTATCATACTTGACACCGCCTACATTGCCCTGAACTTCCTTGACAATGTAGTATGCATCTGCATTAAGACCGCTGACGCTGAAGCTGAACTTGCCGTCCGCATCATTCTTGACGGTCTGGAGTACCTTATCGCCAGTGATGTTGCCCTCTGCATCAGCTGCCCACAGCTCGAAGCTGAACTCGCCTGCCTGAGCCTTTGTTGCTCTGCCGGTGAGGGTCTTGGTGCCCTCGATGACAGTGCCGGTGGACTCAGAGGAATAGGTGTTGACGAATGCGACTGCAGAAGCAG
>JAZNOP010000026.1:0-3124 GCA_045580875.1 Acutalibacteraceae bacterium | reverse complement strand
GGTTAGCGAAGCGGCCGAGCGGTAGTGAATGACGTCCAGTGGACGTCAGAGCCGCGAGGTGACCGAGCCGCAGCGAGAGCTGTCAGCGAAGCTGACTGAGGGAGAGACAAATCGCAGATTTAAGCCAAATTTTTCTCTCCCCCCGGCTCTGCGAGCCACCTCCCTCGTCAGAGGGAGGCTCCTTAGGTTTCCGCTGACTTAATCATATAAACCCAAATTTATATCACTGTCTGCCGGCGCTTTTTCTGTAATTTTCGTACAGCCTTGCAAGCTCGGGCGAATCGCTGCCGTCGGCATTGCGCATGACGAGCGGCGGCAGGATATCCAGCGAGGGTTTGCCGCCGCGCCTGCCCTCGATGAGCACCAGCCACGGTGCGCCCTCGGGGCGGTTGTGCACCATTCTCAGCCGCTTGGGCTCAATACCTGCGGCGCGCATGGCGCAGATGATATCCGGCAGACGCTCCGGACGGTGGCACATGCAGAACCTTCCGCCATACCGCACAAGATAACGCGCGGCGGCGCAGACATCTTCTATTGAACAGCTGAGCTCAGCACGTGCCGAAGCCCTCTGCGGGTCGGGCGAGATGTAGCCTGAATTGTCCGCAAAATACGGCGGATTGCAGGCAACAAGGTGATATTTCTCACGCTCTGCCTTTCCGGCAAGCTCACGCATATCGGTGCAGAGTACCGAAAAGCGGTCAGCGTAATTATTCTCAGCGATGGTGCGCTCTGCAAGGCTGCAGGCATCAGCCTGAAGCTCAACGCCCAGCACCTGACCCGCTGCGCCCTGACTTAGCCACAGCGAGGGAATTATTCCGCAGCCTGTGCCGAGGTCGGCGGCAAGCTCGCCCTTTCGCGGCGAGGCAAAATCGGCAAGCAGGAAGGCATCTGTACCAAAGGTATGCGTCCGGCTTACATAAATATGCCGTCCGGGACCGAGCGGCTCGGCGTGTATATCAAGATTATCGTTGAGGGACATGATTCTGCTCCTCTGTGACGGTTATATTATAGATTAAAGCGGTTAACCGGAGATTAACCGGCAAAACAAAAGCTGCTGATACTGAAAGGGCGGAGCCTACCGGGGATAGACCGGAAAAGCTCCGCCACATTCATTTGATTTAGTGTTGATTACTCAGCGACAGGAGCCTCAACAGGGCAGGATGCTGCGCAAGCGCCGCAATCGATGCACTTCTCAGCGTCGATGACATAGATGTCGCCAGCAGTGATAGCCTCAACGGGGCAATCAGCAGCACAAGCACCGCAAGCGATGCAAGCGTCGGTAATTTTGAATGCCATAGTGGATGCACCTCCATTTTGTTTTGTGTCTATATATTAACGCTTTTAATGACAGATTTCAAGTGCTTTTTGCTAACTGTTTTGTTATTTATTGTAATATACAACTATATGTCGAAAAAATGCTTTGCCGGATTGCTCTGTTTTATTTGTGACTCTCTGCGAATTCCGGCAGCTCCGGAGCTTTGTACGGTATTTTATGCCCGGGGTGTCAAATCCATTTTGCTTATCACTGGTGATGTTTATTGCTCCTCAGGGTGGTTGCGGCGGTACTGCAGATAATCCTCGAGGATTATCGAAGCGGCAACCGAATCGACCACTGCCTTGCGTTTTTTGCCGCGGGTGTCGGTGTCGTTGAGGTACTGGTGTGCGGTGATGGTGGTGCAGCGCTCGTCCTGCATGACCACGGTAAGACCGCTCTCCTGACGGAGCATTTCGGCAAATTCACGCGCGGCCATGGCGCTCTCGCCCTCGCTGCCGTCCATGTTTCGCGGCAGACCGACGACTATTCTCTCGGCTTTGCGCTCCTGCGCGACCTCGCATATTTTCGCGCACAGCTTAGTCCGGTCAAACTGCTCTATAACTCCGGCAGGCGAGGCGAGAATCTCGCTTTTGTCGCACACTGCAAGTCCGGTACGCACCTTGCCGATATCAACACTGAGTATTATCATTCAGAATTACAACTCCTTGTATGACGAATATTATGATTATATCCACATTATAGCACAGCCGGCGGAATATTGACAGCCCCTGTCAGAAGAGGCTCATCTGAGTGCCGGATTTATCCTCAGGGAATTCAGACATCCAGCGGAAAACCTCATCGGGACGGTGCATGATGCCGTGTTTTTCAAGCTCGGAGTGAAGATATGCCATCAGCCTGTCGCTGTCGGGGCTGATGCACTCGTAGGAAGTGCCGAAGGTGCGGATATACCGCTCCTTCATGCCGGGGAAGTGGCGGTCGAGGGCGGCGTAGAAAAACTCGCGGTCACCCTCGCGCAGGGTAACGCCTATGTTCCACACAATTACGCCCTTTACGCCGAGGTCGATGCAGTGTCTGACCAGCTGCCGGATATTTTCCTCTGTGTCATTGATGAATGGCAGAAAGGGGGTCAGCCATGCAACTGTCGGTATGCCGTTGTCGCGCATGAGCTGCAGAGTGCGCAAACGCTCTGCGGTGGTGCTGACATTGGGCTCAATAATGCGGCAGAGGGTTTCATCGCAGGTGGTGAGAGTCATCTGCACAACGGTCTTTGCTTTTTTATTTATGCTTACGAGCAGGTCGAGGTCACGCTCGATGCGGCTGGATTTGGTCTGAATTGCCAGACCGAAGCCGTGACGGTCGATTATCTCCAGACAGCGGCGGGTGAGCCTGAGTTTTTCCTCGCAGTGCATATAGGGGTCGCACATGGCGCCTGTGCCTATCATGCAGAGCTTGCGCTTGCGGCGCAGTGCGTCCTCGAGCAGCTCGGGGGCATTCTCCTTGACCTCGATGTCCTCAAAATCGTGGGTGAAATTATAACAGCGGCTGCGGCTGTCGCAGTAGATACAGCCATGGGTGCAGCCGCGGTAAAGATTCATTCCGTTTTTAGCCGAAAGGATACCCTTTGCCTTTACAAAGTGC
Source organism: Acutalibacteraceae bacterium (assembly GCA_045580875.1). Classification (GTDB taxonomy): domain Bacteria; phylum Bacillota; class Clostridia; order Oscillospirales; family Acutalibacteraceae; genus SIG598. Next base: position 210 of record JAZNOP010000026.1, on the reverse strand, counting down.
ATGATGCTCACCTCGGTTCGGGTGGAGTGAAGATGGGGAATTAAAGTTGTAAATTTTGGTTTATATGATTAAGTCAGCGGAAACCTAAGGAGCCTCCCTCTGACGAGGGAGGTGGCTCGCAGAGCCGGAGGGAGAGAAAAAATTGGCTTAAATCTGCGATTTGTCTCTCCCTCAGTCAGCTTCGCTGACAGCTCCCTCGTCAGAGGGAGC
>JAZNOP010000025.1:0-8013 GCA_045580875.1 Acutalibacteraceae bacterium | reverse complement strand
TTCCTTTTTGTTCGGTAAAAAAGGAACCAAAATACCGTTTAAAAGGTCGTCTCGTATTTATATCGAATTGCATGTATTTCAGAAATAATTCTGACCGAATCATTTCTGAAAACCTCAATTCGGAATAAATACATGTAGCTTACGCCACTGTCCGGCGCTCATTCACCGGAGTTAAGTATGGTGATTGCCAACGCTTTATCATCTTCCGCACTTCCACCCCTCGCCGATATGACTCCGGCTTGGTCTTTGGGTCGGGCGAAGCCTGACATCACCGGAAGCGTGTCCGAATTATCCGGAGGCTATGATTTAAGGCCGCTGAATCAATTTCGGACGTTCTCAGTCGGCTTCCTTACTCAGCCGACTGAGAACTAAAAAAGGTGCGGTCCTTTCGGACCGCACCTTCTGTGCGTAACACAAATTAGTTGACGATAGCAGCCTCGGTGTCCTTGTCGAACAGATGGATTCTGCTGTTGACGAAAGCAACCTTGATGGTGTCGCCTGCACGGGTCTTGGAAGTCGGAGCAACACGAGCGGTGATCGGGTTGCCAAGAGCGTTGAGGTAGAGATAAGTCTCGTTACCCATAAGCTCGGTAACTTCAACGTCAGCCTCGACGGTGCTGTCCTTATATCTCTCAAGATACTCGGGCTCGTCATGAACGTGCTCAGGACGTACGCCAAGGATAACTTCCTTGCCGATGTACGGATCAAGCTGGCCTCTGTTGTTCTTGGAAGCGGGAAGCTTGATGGAGTAATCGCCGAAGATAGCGAAGATGTCGTTCTCGCGGCGCTGCAGAGTAACATCGATGAAGTTCATCTGCGGGGTGCCGAGGAAGCCAGCAACGAAGGTGTTGCAGGGCTTGTCATACAGGAACTGCGGGGTGTTGACCTGCTGGATGATACCGTCCTTCATAACGACGATTCTGTCACCCATGGTCATAGCCTCAGTCTGGTCATGGGTAACATAGATGAAAGTGGTACCCAGTCTCATGTGGAGCTTAGCAAGCTCGGTACGCATCTGTGCACGGAGCTTTGCGTCGAGGTTGGAGAGAGGCTCGTCGAGAAGGAAGACCTTCGGCTCACGGACGATAGCACGACCGAGAGCAACACGCTGACGCTGACCACCGGAGAGAGCCTTCGGCTTTCTCTGAAGGAGGTGGGATATATCAAGAATCTGAGCTGCCTCTTCAACGCGGCGCTTGATCTCAGCTTTGTCATACTTTCTGAGCTTAAGACCGAAAGCCATGTTGTCATAAACAGTCATGTGCGGATAAAGAGCGTAGTTCTGGAAGACCATTGCGATGTCACGATCCTTCGGAGCAACATCGTTAACGATGGTATCACCGATGCGGAGCTCGCCGTCGGAGATCTCCTCAAGACCAGCGATCATTCTGAGGGTGGTGGACTTACCGCAGCCGGACGGACCAACAAGGATGATGAATTCCTTGTCCTGGATCTCCAGGTTGAAATCCTTGACAGCTACGACATCACCGGGGTATCTCTTGTAGATACCGGTAAGTGTTACACTTGCCATAATTTGTTTTCCTCCTAAAAATAAATTGCGGAAAATCTTTTCCGCATGGCATCTGCCGTATAATAATATACCAAAATCGCAAGCCAATATCCAGTTGTAACTTATCCAAACTTTATCCCTTATTGGTATGCAGGTTGCACAAAATACCGCGCAATTACAGGCTTTTGTGACCGGAATGCGGTATTTCTGTGCTGCTTGCGTGAGGTCAAAGGGACTTGATTGCGCCGCAATAATAATGTATATTTATAAAAAATTCATCACTTTTGTGCGATGAATTATCCTTTAGCTGTTGCAATCGGCGGCGAAAGACTGTACAATAGAATCAACGAAACAGATTGAAAAGGAGGAGCACAATTATGTTTGCAGATGACAACAGGAAGCTTCTGGAAGAAAACACCGCCGCTGAGGTCGAGGTCGACGAGGAGGGCGCATTCACAGCTCTTATCGCTGACGAGGAGACCGTCGACGAGATGCTCGAGGAGGACGGCTGCGCGGTTGCTGTGCGCGTCGATACCACCGGTGACGGCTACGGCGACACTATTTTTGTCGATGAGGACGGCGACGGCGAGCCCGACGTGATCATGCAGGACACCAACTGCGACGGCAACTTCGACACCACCATCATTCTCGCTCCGGACGACAAATAATCTGTTCAGCCGGAGAGTATTCAGACAATGGCATTTCGTCACGGTCTGCGCAGAATCATGATTACCGACGGGAAATGCAGCTGTGCGTTTCCCGTTTTTTATTGAAAAGGGGAATTGATCAATGAAAAGAAAAGGGAGAACAATTATCGCCCGCCTGACCGCCGCGGCGGTGCTTTTAGGGCTGTGCCTCGGTCTGACGGGGTGCGAATTCTGGAGCATGCCTGTGGGCGATTTCATCGACATGGTGAAGGACGAAGCCGGCCAGACGGCGGACTCGGTGAACCAGGCGGTTCAGCAGGCGGCGGAGGATCGCAATTCAATGACCGTCACTCTTGACGAAAACGGGCAGGCGCTGCTGCTGGATCACAAGGGTCTGACGGTTTATATTTACAAGCTGGCAATAGAGGGCATAGGCGTCGGCAGCGAGCAGATGACAAACTTCGTTGTGACGGTTACAAACCACACCGAGAGAGAGTACGACGTGTGGATCGAAAGAATGGCGATAAACGGCTGGATGGCTGAGCTGGGACTCTATTACGGCGTCGAGCCGAAGGAGACTCTGACAAGGGATTATCAGCTGAGATACACCGATTACAACTACACCAACTACGACCTCGCCTACTGCGGTATAACTGAGATCACCGACGCGCAGTTCATTCTCCGCTGGGGCGAGAGAGATTCCCTGAAAGAGGACGAATACAGAAAAGTCACACTCTACGCCAACGGAGCGACGGCCGACACGGTAAACCGCACTGAGCGGCGCACCAAAGCAAACGAGACGGTTTTAATTGACAATGAGCAGTTTTGTCTTGTGGTGCTTGATTACGGTAAATACGACACCAGATACATAACCGATCCGCAGTCATTTGCCGGATTCTACACCGGTGAATCGAATGACGAGGCGTACGATGTGCTGGCGAAAACTCCGCAGAGGATCTGCGAGATGAAGGCTTACCTCGAAAACCGCACCGGCAGCATGGTGCTCTTCACGTGGGAGACCACCGCTGTCAACAACCTCGGACTGTCGGAGACCAGCATCTCGGAGATGGTCATACAGCCCCGCACCAGCGGCTACGTCACCCTGTATTTCACCCTTGCCGACCTCTACCGCTACGGCATGATGAGCATCGACAAGGTGACCGGCAAGGCTTTATTCGAGCAGCTTACAGCAGATGCAATGGAAGTGAAGGAGCTTGTGCAGAGCGGCAGTTATTCGGTCTATCCCACCGGTCTGACCGACAGCACTCTGCCGGAATACGACCGCAGGGAAGAGGAATACGAAATTGTGGAGATAGATAACGGACACTGCTTCCTCGCTGTCGACACCGCCGATGACTACCGCAAAAATTCCTACAGCTTCTACGTAGAAAACCGCACGAACGACACCCTTTACATTCTGCAGGAGAACATATCGGTCAACGGCAGCTTCTTCACGCCGCCTGAACCGATAGAGGTAAAGCCCGGAGAGTCGCGCTACGGCAGCTTCCCGTCTATGAAGCCATACGCGCCCAAGGGCACCTGCTCCGGCTGGTTCGACATTATTGTCACCACCGATCCCACCTGCAGTGACCCTGACGCCTACCACCACGAAATCGAATGCACCTTTGATTACTGATGAGGCGGCGAAACGGCGGTTTGCCTGCCTGCTGATGCCGGAGGATACAGGTCAGCGGAGCGCTGGAATCCGGACACCGCAGGATACAGCTTCCGGCCGCAAAACGGCACAAAATGAGGTAAAATTGAATACCGGTTGTAATAATAATGGTTAATTATTAACTGTTGTATTACGAATTACACACAAAACACCCGGACAGCGGCGAAGAAACCGCAGCCCGGGTGTGATTTTTTATGCGAGAAAACAGGGCGAAGTGAATTTGGAATCAGCGGATTAAGGCTTGTAGATACACCAACTGCATCTTCCAAAGACCGAGCCGGATATCAATCGGCGAGGGGTGGAATGTTGGAAGATGATAAAGCGTTGGCAATCACCATACTTAACTCCGGTGAATGTGCGCCGGACAGTGGCGCAAGCTACATGTATTTATTCCGAATTGAGGTTTTCAGAAATGATTCGGTCAGAATTATTTCTGAAATACATGCAATTCGATATAAATACGAGACGACCTTTTAAACGGCGTTTTTTGCTTCATTTTTTTCGCCGAACAAAAAAATGAAGGGCCTCCGCCGGCCTGAGGCGGGAGTGAAAGGTCTGTAGACTGTTACGGCGGTGACTCAGTGCAAAGACAAAACGTTGTTCTTGATTGAGGTCTTAGCGTTATCCGATTTCCGTTATAGATTTCGGACTTTTAACTTCTTTTTCCGCCTCAGGCCGGCGGAGGCCCATACTTTGCCAACAGCGGCAAAGTATGCAAAACGCCGTTTAAAGCCGATCTGCAATGCGCAATCATGACTATTCGTCAGTCTGTCGTCTCAGGTAAGGTGCTCTCGTTTTTTCGCTTTGCGAATGATCTCACGCAAACCGCTCCCCGAGCCGATATATTTCCGGCTCGGATCTCACCTATGGGCGGCTCTCGGTGCAGTATCTCCGGTCGGCTGACCTCGCCGATATAATTCCGGCTCGGATCTCACCTATGGGCTCTCGCTGCAGTTTCTCCGGTCGGCTGACATCGCCGATATATTTCCGGCTCGGTCTTGGTGTGTGTGCAGTTAGTGCATCATTGAAGTTGAGTGCGCTCAACCTGAATTCACCTCATAAACAACATTTCACCCCTCGCCGGTAATTTGCGGCGAGGGGTGAGTGATTGCGTAATGCAATGCTTTCGTTTATTTTATATAACTTCCGTTTTTATCTGTTCGACATTCTGACCATCAGCGCAGTCAGGTCAGAGGACATCTGCGCGGCGGTCTGGTAGCGCTGTGCGGCATCATGCTGAGTTGCCTTCTCGATTATGCGGTAAAGCTCACCCATTATATCATGTGTGACGTTTCCGCGGCGGATATCGTCGTCGCTCCATATCGCGGTGCTCATGCACTCGGACAGCGGCAGGCGAATGACGGACGGTCGTATGCTTCCCTCCGGCATCTGTACCGACATGAAGGTCATCTCATCGAGCAGAATTCCTGTCTCGTAAAGGTCGGAGCGCTGGTCGAGCGGCTTGCCTGCGTATCTCTCCGGACTGACATACCGGTTGTATATCATGGTCTCTCCGTCAGACGGTGCGCCGAAGAAATTGCTGCAGCTGAAATCGCACAGAGTGGCTCGGCCTTCGGTGCTGATGACCACGTTGTCAAGGCTCATGTCGCCGCAGTAGATGCCGCTGTCGTGCAGTGCGGTGAGTCCCTGAAGCATCTGCACAGTGATGGTCAGCGCCTCACGCAGCGGTATGCGCCGACCATTGAGATATCTGCGCAGTGTCACGCCGTCGATGTACTGCTTGATGATACAGGGCGGAGAATTGCGGCTGACATCGTAAAGCCTGCTCAGATATGGAGAGCTGACCCGAATCAGCTTCATGTAAAGCTCGTAGTTTGAAAAGAGAGGGCAGTTGAATGCACTGTTGAGGGTGAACTGCTTTATCGTGACCTCGCGGTCGTTGACGGTGTCGTGCGAGCGGTAGACCATCGTGCCGGCGCCTCTGCCTATCGGCTTGAGTCCTGAGAAGCCTGAGAGACTGTGCAGAGGAGATGCGGCGGCGAATGACGGGTCGGGCGGTGGTGTCGAGCCCGGCTGGCTGCCGCGGCATTTATCGAAAAACGGAGTTTCCATCAGCTTGCTGTAGAAGGCGCTGTCGGAATCGTAGCGATGCTTGTGGATTGCCTGCAGACGGTTTATGCGCATGGCTATTCCCGGCGGCAGGTCGACCGGCTCAAGATAGACGACCAGACGGCTTTTGCCAAGGTCGCGGGCGTAGCTCAGCTCGTCCTTGCAGTTGTCCGAGCGGATATAATTCTCCGACATGAATGAGATGAAAACCTCACAGCCGACAAGATGTCCGGCGATGTTGTCCTCCCACTCGGTGCCGGGGTCGATGCCCTCGTCGTACCACACGCGCAGACCCTCGGCGGACAGCCGGGTGATGACCGGCATGACGCGCGCCTTGTCCCTGTTGGCGTAGCTTATGAATATGTAGGGCTGATTGCCGCAGTAGGGCGTAATTGTGCTCATCGGATTATCTCCTTGCTTTTTGTGGCGATTAAATCCCGTTGACCGGGCGTGTCATTGTCTAAAAACGGAAGTATCTGTTGTCCCAGCTGGCTGTGTTGTCCGGCGGACAGCCCTGATGCAGATCCTCGGCGATCTGCTCGATCATGCGTCTGAGCTCGAGCGGCTCCTTGAAGCGCGCCGGTATGGCATCTTCGCCGAGATATGCGCCCATGATGTTTCCGGTTATCGAGCCGGTGGAGTCGCTGTCGCCGCTGTGGTTGACGGCGGCTATAATTGCGTCCTCAAAGGAATTGCTGAACCTGAGGGCGCAGTAGATCGCAATTGCCACAGCCTCCTCGCCGACCCAGCCCTCGCCCAGCTGAGGTATTGCCTCGGTGGGCGGTGTGTGCTGGCGCGAGAGGTATATGGCGTTGTTTATCAGGTCGACCATGCGCTCGGCGTACTTGTTGCCGGAGTATCTGAGCATGAGATAGTTGCGGCAGTCGTAGACCGTTTCAATGAGACCGCCGCTCAGCCAGCCGTCGTCGTGGCGACCGTAGACTATGCCGTTGATTATATGTACGAGCACCTCGGCGGAGATGTAGCCCAGCGGGTGTCCGTGGGTTATCGCCGCGGCAGAGGCGCCGATGTCGCATATCTGTTCGATGGGCATTTTCGAGCGGTCATAGAAGAGACCGATGGGCGCAACGCGCATGACTCCGCCGCAGCCCTTGCTCCTGTTTATGGGGGCCTCGACAGTGCCCATATTGCCCGAGCGAAGCGCCTGCAGGCAGGTGTTGCCGGGGGCGCGCGCCGAGTGCAGGTCGGGGAAGTCGGATATCCATGTTACCTTGCCCGGCTGATGCTTTTTGTCGCCGTCCTGAGTGGCGAGCCAGTCGAGATAGGCTTTCCAGATGCTGACGACCGGCGGCTGCTTTGTGCCGGTGCGCTTTGCGAGGGTATCGGCGGTGAGAATGCCGTTGGCGGTGTACAGGGTCATCTGGGTGTCATCGGAGATAATCGCCTTGCCGCAGGTCAGCTCATAGCAGCGGATACCGCCCGGACCGTAGCGTTTGATGATGTTTTCGAGGGTGCTGAACTCGACGGTGTAGCCGAGAGCATCGCCCGCCGCGCCGCCGATAAGGCAGCCGGTGAACTTATCGAGTGAACGTTTTCCCATGATTATCCCCCTTTATCGTGCAGCCGGTCTGACGGCTGGAAATGCTGATATTTTCAATGCCGTTACCTTTAATTATATAAAAACTGTGCTGACAAATCAATCCCCTGCAGAGAGGAGAAGCGGATTTTCGGCACATCTTGTTTATGTAAACCTGAAGCCGGCGAATTCGCGCAGCAAAGGCGGATGTTCAGATTTGTCCTGTGTCAGAAGGGGAAATGCCGCCCATAGCTGAGAACCTCGCCGGAATTATATCGGCGAGGTCAGTAAAGCTGAGAAGATACAGCGAGAGACCAGTTTAACATTGCCTTTTGAAGTGAGGCAATGTTGAACGACCGAAGCTTAGATCCGAGCCGGAAGAATATCGGCGAGGTCAGCCGACCTGAGAAGCTGCAGCGAGAGTCGCCCATAGCTGAGATCCGAGCCGGATATCAATCGGCTCGGGGAGTGACCTGCGTGAGATCATTCGCAAAGCGAAAAACGAGAGCACCTTACCTGAGACGACGGGCTGACGATAAGTCATGATTGCGCATTGCAGATCGGCTTTAAACGG
>JAZNOP010000024.1:0-1661 GCA_045580875.1 Acutalibacteraceae bacterium | reverse complement strand
AGTGAAGCTCTCGATTCCGAGACTTCCGAGGTTTGTGATGGTAAATGATGCACCCTTGAGAAGGTCCGGGCTGCAAGCACCGTCACGGCACATACCTGTTACACGCTTGGATTCAGCAGAAATTTCCTTGAGTGACATCTTGTTTGCATTGAATACTGTGGGAACCATAAGTCCGCGAGCTGTATCGCAAGCAACGCCGAGATGCACGTTATTGAAGAGTCTCATCTTATTGTCGATAAGGTGAGCATTGATATCTCTGTGACCCAGAATGATGCGTGATACTGCATAAAGAATCATATCATTGAGCGTTACCTTCTCCATACCAAATGCTTCGCCCTTTGCCTTAAGCACCTTGCGGTAATTAAGAATTGCAGTTGCATCAAAGGATGTATTGAGAGTGAGCTGAGCCATCTCCGTAAGAGATGCGGACATGGATTTTGCGATGACCTTTCTGATATTTGTCATCGGAACCTCTTCGTAATCTGCAACCAGTGCTGCAACCTCTGCAGGTGCTGCCGGAGCCGATGCAGGTGCACTTCCTGCTGCTGCGATATCTGCAGTTGTTACTCTTCCGCCGATACCTGTGCCGACAATTCCCTTGCCGAGTGCATCCGCTGCCGCAGGAGTTACAACCTTACCTTCGGAGATAAGACGCTCAACATCGCGCTCGATAATTCTTCCATTCGGGCCTGTGGGTGTTGCAAGAGAAATATCTGCAAATGTTTTCTCTGCAAGATTCTTCGCACGGGGAGAAATCTTAAGCACATCCCCTGCCTTTGCTGTTGAAACAACAGCTGCAGGTGCTGCTGCAACGGGAGCCGCCGCAACCGCGACAGGTGCTGTCTCTGCTGCAGGTGCTGCAGCTGCATTTGGATTGAACGCATCTGCATTTGCGCCGTCTTCACCGATTACGCAGACATTGAGGAGACATTCGACATCATCGCCCTCTTCAAAGAAGATTGCGAGCATCTTGCCGGACACCTTTGATACTTCATCAAAGCTTGCCTTATCTGTTTCGTAGGAGAAGAGTGTATCACCTTCGGCTACCATATCACCGACTTTTTTATGCCATTTTGAGATAATGCAGCTTTCAACAGATTGTCCCTGACGCGGCATAATTACCGGTGTTGCATTTCCTGCATCAACAGGAGCTACAGGGTTTGCCGGTGTTGCCGGAGCTGCAGCAGGTGCTGCAACCGGAGCCGTTTCCGCGGGAGCTGCTGTGCCTGCAGGTGCAAACTCTGCGGTGCTCTCACCGTCGTTGCCTATTACACAAACGTTGAGAAGACATTCTACATCGTCGCCCTCTTCATAGAAAACCGCAAGCATTTTACCGGATACCTTTGCTACCTCATCGAAGCTTGCTTTGTCGGTTTCATAGGAGAAGAGTGTATCGCCTTCGGCTACCATATCGCCGACTTTTTTGTGCCACTTTGAGATGATACAGCTTTCAACAGACTGTCCCTGACGCGGCATTATAACTGGTGTTGCCATATGTATTTACTCCTTTCGTTATTTGTTTTCAAGCAAGTATTTTTCAGCCTCTGCTGACCAAAGACCGTTGTGACGTGCGGTGATTTCAGCGAGCTTTGCAAAGAAAGGATCATTCTTCCCAAGCTCTGCAAAATCATCAATAGCTGTAAGCGGCATATTTACATGTG
>JAZNOP010000023.1:0-3527 GCA_045580875.1 Acutalibacteraceae bacterium | reverse complement strand
CCCTTATTACACAGACGAAATTGCAAAGCAGTGTATGGAAGAAATCTTCATGCCCACAATGAACGCAATGAACGCAGAGGGACGCACATTTAAAGGCTGCCTCTACTTTGGTCTTATGCTTACACCAAACGGCCCCAAGGTCATTGAGTATAACTGCCGTTTCGGCGACCCTGAAACTCAGGTAGTTCTGCCCCTCTTGGAAACTGACCTCTTTGATATTATGCGCGCTGTTACAGAAGAGCGCCTTTCCGAGATTGAAGTCAAGTTCTCCGACAAAAGCGCATGCTGCGTAATTATGGCATCTAACGGCTATCCCCAGAAGTACGAAACAGGCTTTGAGATATGCATTCCCGAAGGTCTGGATGCAGAAGTTTTCGTCGCAGGAGGCAAGCTCTCAGAAGATGGCAAGCTTCTCACATCCGGCGGACGTGTTCTGGGCGTTACCGCAGTTGGCAACGGACTTGCAAACGCAATTGAAAAGTCCTACGCTGCAGTTAAGCAGATCCACTTTGAAAACGCTTACTCCAGAAGCGACATCGGCGCTAAGGCTATGGCAGCATTAAAGCAGGAGGCGTAAAACCAAATGGTATATCGCGTATACGTTGAAAAGAAAAAAGCGCTTGCCCATGAGGCAAACTCTCTTGCAGGGGACATTCGCGGTCTTCTGCAGATAGACGGACTGAAAGAAGTTCGCCTTCTTAACAGATACGATGTTGAAAACATCGACAAAGAGCTCTTTGACTACTGCGTAGGCACAGTTTTCTCCGAGCCCCAGCTGGACATCGTCACCTTTGAACCCGATTGGGACGGCTACACAGTTTTTGCCGTTGAATATCTGCCCGGTCAGTTTGACCAGCGTGCAGACTCCGCAGCACAGTGTGTGCAGATCATCTCCCAGGGTGACAGACCCGTTGTTCGCACAGCGAGAGTATATCTCCTCTCCGGCGACCTGACAGATGCTGACATTGAGAAGATAAAGAACCACGTAATAAACCCCGTTGAAAGCCGTCTTGCATCTCTTGACACATTCGAAACTCTTGCAACAGCTTATGAAATTCCTGAGTCCGTTGCAGTTCTTGACGGCTTCATTGACATGGACGAAGCTGCACTTGAGAGCTTTGTCTCTGATTACGGTCTTGCAATGGATGTGGACGATATTAAGTTCTGCCGCGAATACTTTGTAAAAGAGGGCAGAAACCCCACCATTACAGAGATCCGCATGATCGACACATACTGGTCCGATCACTGCCGTCACACAACCTTCAACACAATTATCGACAGCGTTGAGTTTGAAGATGAGCTTCTTGAAAACGCTTATAACGACTATATCGCTGCCCGCGCTTCCTTAAACCGTACAAAGCCCGTATGCCTTATGGATCTTGGCACACTGGCTGCTAAGTGTCTCAAAAAAGCCGGCAAGCTGGACGGTCTTGATGAGTCCGAAGAGATCAACGCATGCACAGTTAAGGTAAAGGTAACGGTTGACGGCGAGGAGCAGGATTGGCTGCTGCTGTTTAAGAATGAAACACACAACCACCCCACAGAGATCGGGCCTTTCGGCGGCGCTGCAACATGTATCGGCGGTGCTATCCGCGATCCTCTGTCCGGCAGAAGCTATGTTTACGCAGCTATGCGCGTAACAGGTGCGGCTGACCCCACAGTTCCCATTTCCGAGACAATGGCAGGCAAGCTGCCACAGGGAACTATTGTAACATCTGCTGCCGCAGGTTACAGCTCTTACGGCAACCAGATCGGTCTTGCAACAGGTCAGGTAGAGGAAATCTACCACCCCGGCTACGCCGCAAAGCGCATGGAGGTCGGCGCAGTTGTTGCAGGTGCTCCTGCTGAAAACGTGCGCCGTGAGCGTCCCGCTCCCACAGACGTTGTTATTCTGCTGGGCGGCAGAACAGGTCGTGACGGCTGCGGCGGTGCAACAGGCTCCTCCAAGTCTCACACTGTTGAGTCTCTTGAGTCCTGCGGTGCCGAGGTTCAGAAGGGTAATGCACCTGAGGAGAGAAAGCTTCAGCGTCTCTTCAGAAATCCCGAGGCATCCCGTCTCATAAAGCGCTGCAATGACTTTGGCGCAGGCGGTGTTTCCGTTGCCATCGGCGAGCTGGCTGACGGTCTGAAGATCGACCTCAACGCAGTTCCCAAGAAGTACGACGGTCTTGACGGCACAGAGCTAGCAATCTCCGAATCTCAGGAGCGTATGGCTGTTGTGGTTGCCGCAAACGATGTTGCTCGCTTTATGGAACTTGCAGCCTCTGAAAACCTTGAGGCAACTCAGGTCGCCGTTGTAACAGAGGAGCCCAGACTCACTCTCACATGGAACGGCGTACAAATCGTTGACATTTCCCGCGAATTCCTTGACACAAACGGTGCTGAAAAGCACATCACCGTCAAGGCTCTCGCTCCCGAAAAGTTCAGCCGCGACATTCCCGCAAGCTTTGCAGCAGGTATTGAAGCTCTTGCTTCCGACCTTAACGTCTGCTCTCAGCGCGGCTTAGCTGAGCGTTTTGACTCTACAATCGGCACAGGCACAGTTTTAATGCCCTTCGGCGGCAAAAACCAGCTGACACCTATTCAGGCTATGGTCAACAAGGTCTCCGTCGAGGTCGGTCATACAGACACCTGCTCCGTAATGTCCTACGGCTACAACCCCTACATCTCCGAAAAGAGCCCCTATCACGGCGCTTACCTTGCAGTTGTTGAGTCTGCTGCTAAGCTTGTTGCCGCAGGTGCGAAGTTCAGCGAAGTTTACCTCAGCTTCCAGGAATATTTTGAAAAGCTCAAAAAAGAACCCCACCGTTGGGGCAAGCCCATGTCCGCACTTTTAGGTGCGTTCAAGGCACAGATGGATCTTGAAATTGCCGCAATCGGTGGTAAGGACTCCATGAGCGGTACATTCGAAACACTGGATGTTCCCCCCACACTTATCTCCTTTGCAGTTACAACAGAGGACGCAGCAAACATCGTATCTCCCGAGTTTAAGGCAGCAGGACACAAGGTCGTGCTCCTCGCTCCCGAGTATACCGAGGCAGGTCTGCCCGACGCGGCTTCCCTGAAGGCAGTATTCAGTCAGGTAACTTCCCTCATGCGTGAGGGCAAGGTAGCCGCAGCTTACACACCCACTTACGGCGGTGTTGCAGAAGCTGTTATGAAGATGTGCTTCGGTAACGGCATTGGCTTCGAATTTGCCGATGTTGACCTGAATACCGTATTCGGCTACAACTACGGCGCATTTATCCTCGAGCTGACCGATGATACTGACGTTGGCGTTGTACTTGGTAAAACAACCGAGGCTAATGAGATCGTATTCGGCGCTGACAAGGTTTGCCTCAAAAAGCTGCTTGACATTTACGAGGGCAAGCTTGAGGGCATCTACCCTGCTTACACAGATAAGGACACATCCGCTCTGCCCGCATTCTCCTTTGAGTGCGATACAGTTTTCCACGCTAAGGAAAGCTTTGCAAAGCCCCGTGTTCTCATCCCCGTATTCCCCGGCACAAACTGCGAATACGACACAG
>JAZNOP010000022.1:0-1739 GCA_045580875.1 Acutalibacteraceae bacterium | reverse complement strand
GGGGCGTCTAAAAATACGGGTACAATAAAAGCGAAGGAGTTTTCCGCATCGGGAAGTGCAAAAAACGAGGCTGCGCTGACAGCGGACGTCGTAAAGGTGTCGGGCGGATTTAAGGTCGGCGGAAAACTCAAGGCGGTTGAGCTTCGTGTTTCAGGCGGACTTGGTGTGGATGGAGACATTGAGGCGGAAAATGCCAGAATAACAGGCGGCGTTTCCTGCAGCGGTCTTATAAATGCCGAGGAGTTTTACCTCGATACGTCAGGCAGCAATTATTCCTGCGCGGAAAGTGTGGGCGGAAGCAAAATAACCGTCGAAAACGGCAGAACAAGAGGACTTATTGAAAAGTTTTTCGGCAGCAGAAAGGGCTGCTTTGAGGTAAGCGAGAGTATTGAAGGTGACGAGATAAGCCTTGAAAATACCCGCGCAAAGACAGTTACGGGTCGCAGCGTAAAAATCGGCGAAGGCTGCAGTATAGACCTTGTGCGCTATACGGAAAACGCAGATGTTTCTCCCGATGCCAAGGTTGGAAAATTAGAGAAGATATGAAAAACTCCCCTCACATCACGTGAGGGGAGTAACTTTATGTAATCTTACTTAATGCTGAAGAAAGCCTTCATGCCGGGGTAGTATGCTGCGTCGTCAAGCTCTTCCTCGATGCGGAGCAGCTGGTTGTACTTTGCAACACGGTCTGTTCTGGAGGGAGCGCCTGTCTTGATCTGACCTGCGTTGACAGCAACGGAGATATCGGCAATTGTTGTGTCCTCTGTCTCGCCGCTTCTGTGGGAAACAACGGCTGTGTAGCCTGCTCTGTGAGCCATGCGGATTGTCTCAAGTGTCTCTGTGAGAGTACCGATCTGGTTCAGCTTGATGAGAACGGAGTTAGCAACGCCAAGCTCGATGCCCTTCTTAACGCGCTCTGTGTTTGTAACAAACAGGTCGTCGCCGACGATCTGAATCTTGCTTCCCAGAGCCTCTGTCATGAGCTTCCAGCCTTCCCAGTCGTCCTCAGCCATACCGTCTTCAATGGAGATAATGGGGTATCTGTCACAGAAGTCTACCCACATATCAACCATTTCCTGAGGTGTCTTTACTGTGCCGCGCTTGGGCAGGTGATAGCAGCCGTCCTCGGGGTTATACCACTCGGAAACTGCGGGGTCAAGAGCGATGCGGAAGTCGTCACCGGGTTTGTAGCCTGCCTTTTCAATGGCAGCAACGAGAGCCTTGAGAGCGTCTTCGTCAGCATCCAGATCGGGGGCGTAGCCGCCCTCGTCGCCGACACCGGAGGAGGGGACAACCTTCTTTAATGTGTGGAATACTTCAGCACACATACGCAGAGCCTCGCGGAAGGACTTTGCGGAAACGGGCATAATCATAAATTCCTGAATGTCAACGCTGTTGTTTGCGTGTGCGCCGCCGTTTAATACGTTCATCATGGGAACGGGCATATCGGTGACGTTGCAGCCGCCGATATAGGAGTAAAGGGGAATGTCAAGAGCATTGGCAGCGGCTCTTGCAACTGCAAGAGATACGCCGAGGATTGCATTTGCACCGAAGCGAGCCTTGTTGGGTGTGCCGTCAAGGTCGATGAGCATACGGTCGATCTCTGTCTGATTCAGAGCGTTCATGCCGATAAGTGCATCTGCGATCTCTGTGTTGACGGCTTCAACAGCCTGCAGAACGCCCTTGCCGAGGTAACGGCTCTTGTCGCCGTCGCGCTTTTCGCAGGCTTCATAAGCACC
>JAZNOP010000021.1:0-1842 GCA_045580875.1 Acutalibacteraceae bacterium | reverse complement strand
CGGCAGAGCGAAGATGGTTCCAGCATCCGCAGGCGGCGCGAATGCGAGCAGTGCGGACGCAGGTTTACAACCTATGAACGCATCGATCTGGTACCGCTGATGGTGGTCAAAAAAGACCAGAGCCGCGAGCAGTTTGATATTAACAAGCTCAGGAACGGCATCATCAAGTCCTGCGAAAAGCGTCCTGTATCCCTGGACAGCATTGACAGGCTGGTTCGGGATATTGAACAGAAGCTCTACTGCCAGAGCGACGCAGAAATCACCAGTATCATGATCGGTGAGCTTGTAATGGACGGGCTGAAGGAGCTGGATGAAGTTGCCTATGTGCGCTTTGCATCCGTATACCGCCAGTTCCGCGATATTCAGACCTTCCGGGATCAACTCAACAAGCTGCTCGATGATTTTGAACCGGGTACTCCTGACAGCGATTCCGCAGTCAGATAACCAATATTACTAAATGGAAAGAGGATACGCACATGGCAAACGAACTGATCCTGGCCGTTGATGACGAAGCTCATATTCTTGAACTGCTTTCGTTCACCCTTGAGGCTTCCGGCTACCGTGTTGTTACTGCCGCTACCGGCGAAGATGCGCTGGTGGTTTGTGCGCATGAGCGTCCTGCAATGGTATTGCTCGACATTATGCTCCCGGGCATCGACGGCATGGAAGTTTGCCGCCGCCTGAAGAGTGCGCCGACCACTGCAGACATTCCGATCATCATGCTCACGGCAAAGGGCGATGAGGTGGACAAGATTTTGGGTCTCGAACTGGGCGCGGACGACTATATCACGAAGCCGTTCTCTGTGCGCGAGCTGATTGCCCGCGTCAAGGCACTGCTGCGCCGCGCGGCTCCTCAGAATGAGGAAGAAGGCATCCTGCACGTCGGCGGCCTGACCATCGACGTCGGCAATTATGAAGCCTTCCGCAACGGCGAAACGCTGTCCCTCACCCTGAAGGAATTCGAACTGCTCAAGCTGCTTGTTCTGAGCCGCGGCAAGGTTCTGACCCGCGACTTCCTTCTCGATCGTATCTGGGGCTATGAATTCTACGGCGAAACCCGCACTGTAGACGTTCATATCCGTCATATTCGCCAGAAGCTCGGCGATGACGCCCACTATATCGAAACCATTCGCGGCGTAGGCTATAAGTTCAACGATCGCCAGGAGAATCGCCTATGAAAACAAGGGTTACAGCAATTGTAACCCTGTTGACGCTGATCCTGCTCGGTGTATTGCTGATTCAAAGCTGTTCGGTATTGGCGGAAAAAGAAAATAGCGACTATCAGGACGGTATCCGTTTTGTTTGTCAGGCAAGCAGCGCGACTCTTGCAGATCAGTCTACAGAGAGCCGTATTGAGCTTTTGCGCGCACTTGCACATGAGGATAAAGATATTTCCATCGGCCTTTATAATGCCGATGGAAGTCTTGCCCATGCTTCTGACAGGAATATGCTTCCCCTGACGGAGGATGACCTGCTCGTCGCCCAGACCGGCAGCGTAAAGGTATATAATCGCAACAACACCGAGGGTAAAGAAGCTATCTACGCCATCTATCAGTTTGAAGATGGCGCTTTTTTGCTTCTTTCCAGGGAGCTTACAACAGGGTTGAAGCTGATGGCTGAAAACCATCTCTTTATTATTTTCGCGGTAGTTTTGATCGCGCTGGTTGCATTCATGCTCCTCATGCTCTACCGCTTTGACCGCAAGGAGAGGCTTGCGCAGCGCGTGATGAGCGCATTGGATGAATTTTCTGAGGGCCGCTTTGACACCCGCATTGAGCCCCTTCAGGGAAAAGATGCTTCCATTGATGTTTACGACGCCATTATCGGCCGCATTCAGGACCG
>JAZNOP010000020.1:0-121454 GCA_045580875.1 Acutalibacteraceae bacterium | reverse complement strand
TTGAACTGCCCCAAATTGTACGGACAGTACAAAAAGCCCCTAAGTAGGAAATATTAAATTAAGGAACAAACTGGCTTCGCTGCTCAAGTGGAGTCAGTTTTGTTTTAAGCTGAATGCGTTCGTGGTTGTAAAAATGTATGTACTCATCAATGAGGAGGCGAGCCTCCTCACGAGTTTTCAGTTTGATGCGGTTGATGCACTCTGCTTTAAGAATTGAGAAGAAATTTTCAGCTAAAGCATTGTCATACGGATTGCCACGTCTTGACATTGACGGAGTAATGCCGTAAGATTTTGTAAGGTGGAAATATGCTTGCGATGTGTATTGGAAGCCTTGGTCCCTGTGGAGCTGCAACTCTGCAGTGACCTTTTCCTTTTTCTTTGCCTCTCTAATGGTATTGAGAACAAGATTAACGTTCTGTTCACAGCTGGTTTTGTACGCAACAATGCTGTTGTCAAACAGATCACGTATGATCGAGAGAAAAAGGAATCCTTCTCCAGTTTTAATGTATGAAATATCCGTGACCCACTTCTGGTTAGGCCTGTTAGCTTGAAAATCACGATTGAGCAGATTAGGATATCGATGCAGGTGTTCTCCGTAATTGCGGTATTTTCTGCGTCTGACACATGAAAGCAAACTGTACTTTTGCATTACTCGCAATACAGTTTTAGGATTTCTGTGTATTCCGCTGCGCTCAAGCCAAATGTGTACTCTTCGATATCCATACACTCGGTGGCAAGTCTCCTGGCATTCCATTATTTTCTCTGCTAATGGTAAATCTTTATCTGGTTTATTCATTCTTGCGACGAAATCATAATACCCACTACGTGATACTCCAAAGAATCTGCACATCTCACTAATCGCATATTTAGCTTTGTGCCTGTATATTACTAGATATTTAATCGATGGCTTCACTTCCTTTCTGTGAGCAAGAAAAAATCTCGCAGCAATTCATTCTCCATTCTTAAACGGTCATTCTTATATTTGGCAAGACGCAATTCTCTCTTGTAGTATTCGATTTTTCTTTCTTCTGTGTCTGTATCTCCCTTTCGGGGACGGCCTCGTTTCAACGGTTCTATACCATATGCCTTTTTTCTCTGACTCGCATTGTATCTCTTTTTGAACCCTTTCATCTGGTCTTTCGTGAATCCGTACTTTGCTCCGGCTTCTCTTAACGTCGCTCCATTTTCTATCATTACTATCAGTTCTGCTTCAAATTTCTTTATGTGTGTATATTTTCTTGGCATACAATTACCCCCTAATGTAGTTTTATTATCCTACATTAGGGGGTGTTTTGTCTATTGTCCGTTTTTACTAGACCTGTGCATTTGCTGCGAGAGTGTCTTTTTTATTGCGTATTACTTTTGTTTATTTCTTCAGTGATTTCACGGTATCTGTCTTTATCGCATATCAGATTAATCACTTTCAGAAGAGCTTTTGTTGACAAATAAGCTGGAAGCGCAAGCTGGGTCAAAAGAGCAGTCCGGCGTTCTTTGCTGTTGTCCTGACCGATGTATCCATCTTCATAAAGTGTTTCATGCATTATAGGATCGCTTGGCTCATCTCCCTCACTGACACTGATACCTGCGCGGCGAAGTGTTTCGGCAAGTATTGTAACGTCCATTCCTTCAACGCCCAGTGAACCATCTTTCGAAGGAGCCGATTTGCGTTTTTCCTTGCCGGCAATTCTTGGGATATATGCATTTTTAATTTTGCTGCTGTCAACGCATCCTGAAATAAAATTGCGGATAACGAGTCCTGCACCATCGCTGTCAGTAAGGACAAGCAGTCCTCTTTCCTCTGCCAATCGGCGTATAAGGGATTGTTTTTCCTTGTCCTTGAAAATTCCGAATCCATCAGTTGTTATTATTATTCCGTCGACAATCGGTTCAAGTGCAATACGGTCATACTTGCCCTCAACAAGTATGACTTCGCGTATTTTAATTCTTTCCATTATCTGCGACCTTCCTTCTTTACTGCGCAGAGTCTGGCTATAAGCTGCTCGAGGCAGGTCCGACGGTCTATTCTGCCTGATTTGAGCGCAAGTTCAGCGTCGTAAAGAAGTTCGATATAACGGCGTATATCGGCGAGAGAGTATCTTGAATGATCTCGCATTGCGTTTGTAACTCTGAATTTGCGTTTTTCTGTATAATCATCAGGAAAAAGTGAGCATATTTCCTCTTCACTCATTGAAGTGCTTGCAGCAGCTTTGGCACGATACAGATCAACAAAATTTCCTACCAGCTGAAAGAATATCTCAATTGGGTTTACCCGCTGAGCAAGAAGACGTTCTGTTACTTTGAATGCTTCATCGCTCTTCCCGCTCAGTATGGATTTTGATATCTGGAATACGTCAGCCTCGACCGAAGGAGGACATACAAGATTTATTGCATCTCTTGTAATTGTTTTTTTGCCGCAATAGACAGAAAGTTTTTCCAGTTCACTGAAAAGTGCCGTAATATCCCTGCCGCATCGATCGATAAGATAATATGCATCGCCTTTGTTAAGGCGACAGCCGATTTCATCTGCCTTTGCGCAAAGTATATCGGCAAGTTCACCTGCTTTAGGAGTATCAAATCTGAGTGTACAGCCATGTTTAGCACAGGCTCTTGCTATTTTATCGACTTTTTTATCTTTGGCTGGAGACTCAATATCATTCTGCCATATTATAAGAACAGTGCTGTCTGGTACTGAGGATATGCATTCGCTCAGTATATCAAGATCATTAGCACCTGCATGAGCGATATCAAAGTCCTCTACAAGAACACATCGATAGTCAGCCATCATGGGAAGCTGAGATACTGCATCTGCAATCTCAACGAGGTCTATACCGTCGCCAACAAATCGCTGATAATTGAAATCAGCCATTTCCGGACTCACGCAGCAATCCAGCAGTTTTTCGACAGCAGTTCTTTTGGTGTAGGATTCTGTTCCATAGATAAAGTACACCGGAGACAACTGTCCTGACCGGAGTTGTTTCGTAAGTTTATTCATATCGATTTCAGGCATTGTTTTCACCACCTATCAGCATTCCGCCTGCATATTCGCTGACTGTAATATTTCCATGAGCAGTTGTATATACAGTTTCGGCTCCGCGGTATCTGAGAAGAGCCTCTGAGTTTGCACATTCTTTATTATCAGCACTTACAATGATCACTGATGCATTAAGCGCCCATTGATTAATTATATCATCAGACATTACAACTGCACACCATGGATTACGCATATAAACAGGCAGCAGTGAGCAATCGCCGTTTTCAGGACAAACAAGAGTTGTGATTTTGCCGCACTTAATATAAATCCAGACCTTGCCGTCACTGTCTGTAAATGCCTCGGCCTGCAGTTTATTACTTCGGTTTGAATAACTTGCCGAAGAGATATTGCTGACACTGTCGGGTATATTTCTTACTGCGTAACTAAGATCGTCGCTGTCTGAAACTGTTGATGGAATATAAACATTTTCGGGCGCCAGATCTTCAATAAACTCATTTGCGTACGAGGCATATACATCACTCGAATCCGGATAGAACAATGCATCTACACGTGAAATGTTATAATCCTGAATTTTGGTTGACATCTGCCATGCAAGATACCTGTCTCCGCCGGTACCGACGACAACACAATCGTAGCCAGATACGGCGGCAATGGCAATTCCGTTTTCTACATTATATACGGTTACTTGATGTTTTGTCTGTCTGACAGCATATTCAGTGATAACGCCGCCAAAGAATACGCCAATAATAATCAGCAGGCATATGCAGAATTGTCTGAACCGATTTTCAGAACCCTTAGTAAGAAAATAGCACAGAACAAACATTATAGCTGCACCGGCGAAGAAAACAGGGAGAAATGTGTAATTAACCGGTATGCTTGCATTTGGCATATTGCCGAGAATCCCGGCGACAAACTTCAGGATTCCGCCGGTCACCCATGGAACTGTAATTATAATTTTTGCAAAAAGTGTTCCTATCAATGGAATATAAGAGACAGCTACAGCCATAGCGCCAAAGATAAGAAATATGTTTGCGAAGAATACACATATAAGATTTGCTAAGGGCGATACTAGAGAATATTCTCCAAAATACAGCATAAGTACTGGAGAGGCACAAGCGGTAGCGATTAAACTTGGTATTACAGCAGAAACAATCATTTTAATTACACCGTAGCGGTCGTTGATTCTGCTTGAAATCAAACTGCAGATACGCTTATTGATTTTACTGCTGAGTGTTATCAGACCTAAAGTTGAGGAAGCTGATAACAGCAAGCCGGCATCTGCTGCAGCACAGGGATTGAACAGGCAAATCAACAGAATAGCCGAACCGAAGGAACTGAGCAGATCACCTTCCCTGTTCAGAACGCGCGCAGTAAGCATGAATGTAGTCATTATACCTGCTCTTAAGACAGAGTACGAAAAACCTGACAATGCCATATAAAACCATACAAATGCAATGAGAATTGCAGCAAGCGGCCGGTAGGATATTTCGAGATGACGTAAAATGACAGTCATGCAGAATACGATTATCGACATATGCAGACCTGAAACAGCAAGAAGATGCGACAGTCCGCATACTCTGAAATCATTGATAAGTTCTCTGCTGATATCACTCTTATCACCAAGAAGTACACCTTTCAGCAGACCGGCAAGGTCACCGTCAAGCAGCAGATTAATATGTTTGTCTATATTTTTTCTTAATCTGCCAATGAAGTATCGGAAATTATGACTGCCATCTTCAGTCTCTATTTCATTTCCAAATGGTATATATGCAGTAAGTATGATTCCTTTTGCGATTCTGGCGGTTTCTCTGCTGAAGTTTTCAATTCTTGCAGGTGCATTAACCACTACAGTTCCCTTGAAAATATCAGAAATCTCTGCTTCAACTGGCAGTGAAGAAGATATTCTTATACGCGTATGCTGAATCTCTTTGGTACTTTCTATGTAGTCGGTGTCGACGACGTAATAAAATCTGCTATTTGAGCTATAAGGTTCCTGTACAACTTCACCTTCGATATAAATGGTTTGACCATAAAGATGCTGTGCGGGTTTTACCTTTACAGCATAATAAACAGAGTATGCACAGAATGCTATAGCACAAGAAACAAGCACAGGAAGTACTATCCTCCTGTGCTTGTCTGAAAGCAATACGAAGGATAGTGCAGCAAAAGCAGCGGCGGCAACAGCAAAAACAACTGATAATGTCGAACCAACAGCAATAGCTGTCAGCTGTGCAAGCAGATATGTTATACCAATTACCGCCATAGGACGCTTCATGACAGCACATCCTTTGCAATTTAGAATGGCAGAGCTGAATTATTTGAAAAAGAGCGGAAGGGGTTCAAGAAATATAATATCATCACGCTCAGCAGCATCACCCTCAGCGAGAACAGCTGCTTTTCCAACGATTCTGCCGTCAGCTTTATTTACCAGAGTTTCTACAGCAATCAAAGATTCTCCGGTGCTGATGACATCATCTACAATAAGAACGCGCTTGCCTTTTATTTTCTCAACCTCTTCGCTTGATATGTAAAGCTCCTGGACTTTATCGGTTGTGATCGATTTTACTTTAACTTCAATCGGATCTGTCATATAAAGTTTCAGACCTTTACGGGCTACAACGTAGGGTTTGCCACTTTGTCTGGCCATTTCATATGCCAGCGGAATGCTTTTTGCTTCAGGAGTAACAATAATGTCAAATTCAGGACATTTTTCGAGTAATGCCTGTGCTGACTTAATTGTAATTTTTACATCGCCGAACATAATAAAGGCAGCAATGTCAAGCTTTTCATTCACAGAACAAATCGGCAGTTTACGTTTGCTTCCTGCGATAGTAATTTCATAGAAATCCTGCATTTTATGAATTTCCTTCTTTCAAAATTTCTGTTAATGCGCAATTAAAGCTGAGGCCAATCCAGTGCCTTGCCGCCCAACAGATGAAAATGAATATGATGTACAGTCTGACCGCCATCTTCTCCGCAGTTGGTTATAACGCGATAGCCATTTTCAAGACCAAGTTCAGGAGCGAGTTTAGCGGCAACTTCATATATATGTGCTATGAGAGCAGCGTTTTCAGCTGTTATCTCTGCGGGAGAAGAAAGTACATGCTCTTTCGGGATAATGAGCACATGAACCGGAGCAACCGGAGCGATATCCTTGAATGCATATACAAGTTCATCCTCGTAAACCTTTGACGAAGGAATATCTCCGGCAACTATTTTACAGAAAAGGCAATCCATATTATTTCTCCCCCTCTGATTATTTTATCATTCCTGCGATGATGTCTTTTGCCTGAGCAAGAGCTTCATCAAGCTTTGTAATATCTTTAGCACCAGCCATTGCAGCATCAGGCTTACCGCCGCCGTTGCCGCCAGTAATCTGTGCAACAGCTCTGACAATGGCACCTGCATTAGCACCCTTTGCCTGAGCTTCCTTACCTACTGCAGTGAACAGGGTTGCTTTTTCGCCGGTAACAGATGCGAAAACAGCAACTGCATTAGCGTTGGCATCTCTTACCTTATCACCCATTGTGCGCATATCATCAGCAGATGCGCCGGAAAGCTTTCTGATGATAACTGATACACCGTTTACATCTTCAGCGTCAGAAGCCATAGATGCAACTTCGGCAGCAGCGATCTTGGAAGTGAGCTGCTCGATCTGACGATCCTTTTCTTTGAGTTCAGTAACGAGCTGGGTGCTGCGGCGAACAACATCAGAAGCGTTGTTGAGCTTCATTGCTGCTGCAGTCTGATTAAGTGTGGAAAGAGTTTCGTTGAGAAGAGCGAGTACTCCCTCGCCGGTAACACCTTCAATACGACGGACGCCCTGTGCAATGCCTGATTCTGATTTGATCTTGAAGAGACCAAGCTTTGCGGAATTATCTATATGGGTACCGCCGCAAAGCTCAATAGAGAAGTCACCGGCCTTGACAACACGAACAACATCACCGTATTTTTCGCCAAAGAGCGCCATCGCTCCCATCTTCTTTGCCTTTGCGATAGGCATTTCCTTGCTGGTTACTTTTACGCCCTTGAGAATCTCGGCGTTGACAAGCATTTCTACCTGAGCGATTTCCTCTGCAGTCATTGCGGAGAAGTGAGAGAAGTCAAACCTGACCTCACGCTCATTTACAAGCTGACCAGCCTGCTCAACATGAGTACCGAGCACCTTACGAAGTGCAGCCTGAAGCAGGTGAGCAGCAGTATGATTGCGGCGGATAGCATCACGTCGTGCGCTGTCTATTGCGGCATTGACAACTGCACCTTCCTTGATTTCACCGCTCTCTACCACAGCGCTGTGCAGGAAAATGCCGTTGGCATTCCTGGAAACATCATTAATTGTGATATCTGCACCCTCGTAGGATACAACACCGGTATCTGCAACCTGTCCGCCGCTTTCAGCGTAGAACGGAGTTTTATCAAGTACAAGGGTGATATCCTCACCCTCAGAAGCAGATGATACACGCTCGCCATCACGAATGATAGCAACAACGCGGGATTCGCTGGTGTAGTCAGTATATCCAACAAACTCGGTAGCCTCAATGCCTTCGAGAATGCTGTTGTCACCAGCCCATGCTTCTGCACCGGCATTCTTGCGCTTGCTGCGGGTCTCTGCGCGGTAATTATTGTAGATGGTGCGGAAACCGTCGATATCAACACTCATTCCCTTGTCTGCGAGTATTTCAACAGTAAGGTCGATCGGGAATCCGTATGTATCCTGAAGCTTGAATGCGATCTCGCCGGAAAGGACATCTCCGCTGTGCTCTGCAATGAAGTTCTCAAGGATCTGCATACCCTGATCGACAGTCTTGGCAAAGCTTGCCTCCTCAGCCTGAACGGTTTTCTTGATAAACTCACTCTTCTCAGCAAGCTCGGGATATGCGGTACGATTCTCAGCGATAACAGTGTCGACAACCTCAGAGAGGAACGGACGGGTTACACCGAGCAGTCTGCCGTGACGTGCAGCACGACGGAGCAGACGACGAAGAACATAACCGCGACCGTTGTTATCGGGACGTACACCATCACCTATCATAAAGGTGGTAGCACGTATATGGTCGGTGATAACACGCAGAGAAATGTCTGTCTTCTCGCTTGCACCATATTCAACACCGGCAATGCGGCTGATGTGCTTCATTATATTCTGAACAGTGTCGACAAGGAAGAGATTCTCAACACCCTGCATTACGCAGGCAAGACGCTCAAGACCCATGCCGGTATCGATATTCGGATGAGCAAGCGGAGTGTAATTGCCGTTGCCATCGTTTTCAAACTGAGTGAAAACGTTGTTCCAGACCTCAATGAAACGGTCGCAATCGCAGCCGACAGCACAATCAGGAGAGCCGCAGCCGCACTCAGGTCCGCGATCAAAGTAAATCTCAGAGCAGGGACCGCAGGGACCGGAGCCGTGCTCCCAGAAGTTATCTTCTTTGCCAAGGCGGACAATATGAGTCGGATCAACGCCGACCTTCTTTGTCCAGATATCAAATGCTTCATCGTCATTTTCGTAGATGGAGACATAGAGCAGCTCTGCAGGAATTTCAAGAACTTCGGTAAAATATTCCCATGCCCATGCAGTAGCCTCATTCTTGAAGTAATCACCGAAAGAGAAGTTGCCGAGCATCTCGAAGAACGTACCATGACGTGCGGTGATGCCAACACGCTCGATATCCGGAGTACGAATGCACTTCTGGCAGGTTGTGACACGCTTGCGAGGAGGTGTAACTTCACCAGTGAAATACTTCTTCATCGGCGCCATACCGGAGTTTATAAGCAGAAGGCTCTTATCGCCATTCGGTACGAGTGAAAAACTTGGAAGACGAAGGTGACCTTTGCTCTCGAAGAAAGAAAGATACGATTCTCTGAGTTCATTAAGACCGGTCCATTTCATTTTACTGTTACCATTCCTTTATTTTTATAAATTATTCAACTAAAAAAGGCTCCTCTGCCCCTGTTGTTACATGGGACGGAAGAACCGCGGTACCACCCAAATTGCGAATAAAAACTTATCCGCCGCCTTGAATATCCTTTAACGCAGGAAATACGCACGGCTCATCGCCGCGGCACAGGTCGAAAAACCTATCTGAAACGGCCACACAGAAGTGTCAATACAGCGTTTCTCAGCCTTGAACGCTGCTCTCTGAAAAGCACTGATCTGTGATTTTTTTCAGAATATGCTTTATCAATATTGTTTGTTCAAAACATAATAATTATATACTAAAATATACTGAATGTCAAATGTTTTAAGCAATCAAAGTCAACAGTCTAACTGATTTTTATCAGCTGGACTGTTGACTTTAATCTCATTATCGCGATGCTTTATATTCCTTTACAGCAGCCTTGTATAATTTCGCGTTTTCTCTTGTGAATCCGCACATACACTTTGGATTACGCGCAGCAATTGCGGCTATAAGAGCGTTGAGTTTCTCTGCACCTTTTTTGCCCGGCTTTTCATTGACAAGAGCACATGATTTTCCATCAAAGTCACGGATGTTGAGCATCTGCGAAATTGGAATACCATTCTGTCTCTGAACAGTAATATAAACCCAAAGAATATCTTCGTATTTATAAATACGTCCGGCAGTAAGTGCAAAAAGATACTTTTCGCCGATTGCAGAAAGTCCTTTTTTGTCAAGTTTTATTGTGGTCTCAGCATTATAATCATCAATAACAGCCTGCATTTCCCCATTTTCTTCAAGGCGGTCAATCGTTTTTCTTTTGCTTGACGATACAGCTGCGCCGCATATGAAAAATGTAGCACCAAGAATTGCCAACAATACGAAAATGCCTATTCCGGCACTCAGTTCATCGCTTCCAAGGAGAAATCCAAGCATTGCTCCGATTACAAGAATAATGAAACCGGTTATTTTGAGACCTTTTCCGCTCTTAAGCATTTTCTCAAGTTCATAGCTTTTCTCCATCATTATCACTCATTTCTCATAGTTTCATAGAAAAATCAAGATAATGATATCAAATGTTCGGTTTATTGTCAATATAACGACAGTATCTGTGAATTACATGATTTCATCCATTATATACCGGAAAACCGGACCGGCATCTGCTCCTCCGGATACTCCATTTTCGATGAGAACAACACATACATACTCCGGAGATTCAAATGGAAAAAAGCCCGCGTACCAAGCCTGCAGAATATTCTTTCCATCTCTGACAATTCCTGTCTGTGCTGTTCCTGTTTTAGCGCCGGAAGAAATATATTCAGAAGCTCCGGGTTTTCCGGTGCCTGAAATTACAGCTTCTCGCATAAAAAATCTGAGTGATTCAGCTGTAGCACTTTTCATTACCTGAACAGTTTCTGGTTCATGAAGGCTGAATTTATTACCGTTATAATCAACGAGATATTCATACACAGTACAGTCAGGCATAGCCCCGTTATTAGCTATAGCGGCAATTAATCTTGCTATATGCACGGGAGTTGCCATTAATTCACCCTGACCGAATGAGAAGTTGGCTAGCGCTGCGGGATTTAGCAGAACCAAACTTTCTGGCAGACATCCCTGCTGTGTACTGTAGTTATCAGCAAGATTAATTTTGCTGCCAAATCCTAAGGATTCTGCATATCTGAGGAGACGCTCACCGCCTATCAGATTTGCCAGCTCAATGAAGTATATATTACATGAACGAGCAGTTGCCTGACTCATATCTATTTCTCCGTGACCGCTTCTGTTGCTGCAATGGAATACATTATTTCCTATTTGTGTGCTGCCTTCACACAGGAACACAGTGCTTGCATCTACTCCGTTTTCGAGTGCAGCAGCTGCGACAACAAGCTTGAATACCGAACCGACATCATAAGCAGATATGGCACGGTTAACCAGTTGACCGTCATCGCAGCTTATGCTTGCAGCAACATTATTCTGTTCAAACAGCGGTCTGCTGACAATTGCTCTGATTCGTCCCGTTTTTGCTTCCATGACAACTATCGCACCGCGTTCGATGAATTTATCTGCTGCGTCTTCAGCAATCTGTTGTATATCCATATCAAGAGAAAGTACGATACCTCCGGAAGATAAAAAAGTTGTGTCAACAACAACCGGTTCGCTTCCGCTCAGACTTCTTCCACCGGAATTCACGGTATGGTATGCCGTTATACTGCCGGAGCATTCTGTCAGATAATCGTTAAAAGCCAATTCA
Source organism: Acutalibacteraceae bacterium (assembly GCA_045580875.1). GTDB lineage: Bacteria > Bacillota > Clostridia > Oscillospirales > Acutalibacteraceae > SIG598. Next base: position 110,314 of record JAZNOP010000020.1, on the reverse strand, counting down.
ATACCCGACACTCCCTTGCCGGAGCCATCAAGGTATCCAATGGTGTGATGAGCAACAGAATTAATCCCATATCGTTCTTCACAGCGATAAACTCTGGCTCCGGGTCCCTCGACTGCTGCATTTTTAACAGTAAACAGAAAAGGTGCTCTTCCAGTAAGCTTTTCGCTTATACTGTTCATTTCATCTGCATTAAGTATGCCGCTGAGATGCTCTATAGTTTCTGATGATGGCTCAATTATAGCTCTGTAGCAAAGTCTGCCTCCGGCAAGTGATCGCATTTTACAGTCATATATTCTTCCGCGTGAAGTATCTACAGTTATCCTGTACGTACTTTGAGCTGATGCTGCCTGAACATATTCATTATGAGTTGCAAGAGTAAGAATACGTACTATCAATCCACAGAAAAAAATAAGCATTGCACAAAACAGTGCGATCGTTCTTTTTGCAATTTTGCCTTCACGCATATTGTAACCTCCGGAAATAATAAAACCTCTCCGGATATTATTTCCGGAGAGGTTTGGTTTTATTATGTTTTAATTTTTCTGTCTGCGAAGCAGCGCACCTGCAGGCAATGGTTTACCATAAGGGATTTTGACTGTCATTACAGGGTGCGGTGCGCTTTCTATCTCTTCATTGTTCTCGTTATACATGAGATTGACTGTAAGCGTTTCGGGTTCTGCCTTTGGCACAAGAATATCAAGCTCACAGCCCAAAGTGAATTTGTTGCGTTGACTTAAAATGAGAAGACCGTCTTCATAGCCTGTTACAACTGCTGCAACCTCGTATTCACGGACATATCCTCCATTTTCAAGAACCTGTCCGGGTTCGGTGCCAAAATAAAAACCTGTTGAGTACTCTCTGTGGCTGACTTTATTTACTTCATTGAGTACCCATTCTGACGGATTATACTCTGTGCGTCCGCCTGCCATATACTCGTCAATTGCGCAGCGGTACGCATTGGTTGTGACAGCAACATAGTATGAAGATTTTGCTCTGCCCTCAATTTTCAAGCTGCTGATTCCGGCTTTATCCAGAAGACCGATGTGCTCTATCATACACATATCGCGTGAATTGAGTATATGAGTTCCGCGTTCATCTTCAAAGACAGGGAAATACTCTCCCTCGCGTTTTTCTTCCATCAGAGCATATTTCCAACGGCAGGGCTGCGCGCAGTCACCACGGTTTGCATCACGTCCGGTCATGTAGTTTGAAAGCAGACATCTGCCGGAAAAAGATACACACATTGAGCCGTGAACAAAGGCTTCAACTTCAAGGTCTGATGGGATTCTGGATTTAAGTTCAATAATCTCATCAAATGACAGCTCTCTTGCGAGCACTACTCGTGCAGCACCGAGAGAATAAAGCATATTCGCTGTTTCGTAATTCGCAACACCGGTTTGTGTGGAAATATGCAGAGGGATATTCGGTGCATATTTCTTTGCGGTGCTCATAACACCAAGGTCGCTGACTATCAGTGCATCCACACCGACATCAGATGCAATCTCAAGAAATGCAGGAAGTCGCCTGATTTCATCGTTTCTTGCGACAATATTGCAGGCAAGATAAACAGATACACCGGCATTATGTGCTTTTTTTACTGCCAGAGCGAGTTCATCAGCATCGAAGTTATTTGCACCGGAACGCATGCCGAAGCTGGTGCCGGCAAGATAGACAGCATCAGCTCCGTACATAAGTGCATAATCCAGACATTCCATATTGCCCGCAGGTGCAAGCAGTTCAATCTTATTCATCATTAACTGTAATTTGCGACATTCTGAAGGTGCTTCTCGTAAGTTGCTGCATAGTAATGATTGCCTTCAGCGTCAGTAAAGAAGTAAAGATATTTAGTTGAGTTGGGATTAAGAGCTGCATTTATAGCGTTGAGACTCGGACAGCAGATAGGTCCTGGAGGGAGTCCGGCAGTGTCAATCGTTGAATATGCGCTCTTCCAGTTTGCTTTCTGTTCTTCGGTCAGTTTATCGCTTTCCTGCATATCTTTTGAAGTGGCAAAAGGATACCATCTGGTTGCGTCTGACTGAAGTCTTCCGCCTATTCCCTGGCTGTCGTTGCCTTTGAGACGGTTGTAGAAAACAGAGGCAACGTTTTTCATTTCATCAGGATCGGGAGTCTCACGCTCAATGATTGATGCAATGATAATGATTTCGTTCATGGAACGACCGAGCTTATTGCATCTCTCAGCCAGATTCACCTTGCTGCTCTCAACTACATTGCTGTTGAATGCATTGAGCATCTTATTAATTGCACTGACCGAGCCTTCGTTGATATAGAATGAATAGGTTGCCGGGAAAAGATATCCTTCGAGTCTGTAGATTCTGTCAGGAACATCCATCGGAATATCCTTGATGAATTCATGCTTGAAGGGATAATTCTGAAGTGTATCGAAGAACTTATCATAATCACAGACACAGTAATAATCGAGTTTTTCTGCAATCTGTTCAACATTGAGTCCCTCAGGAATTACAACCTTTACAACGCCGTTTTCAGCAATTGCAGGCTGAGTGAGTCGAGTAAGAAGACTATCGTAGTCACTCTTGGCGTTAAGCTTGAAGTCGCCGTCCTTGAAATCTGCATCAGGGTTGGAGATCATAGCATAAAGCTTGAAGAAGAAAGGATAGTCAACAACATCATTTTCGTCAAGGAGCTTTGTTACATCGTCAAGATCAGCATCTGCCGGAACTGTAACAACAATCTCCATATTCTCCTTTACAAGACCGAACATATCATTTATACCGACGATCATGTAAAAAGCAAGAAGTGCAGATATGGAACAAACTATTGCTGCATATACAACTGCAACAACACAGCCTCTGCTCTTATAATTCTTCTTCTGGCGGCGAAGAAGCTTTGACGGAAGATTGTTTTCCTCAGGAATCTCATATTTTTCACCCGAGCGTGAGGTTACAACACGTGTGCGTGAAACAGGATAATCACGGCGCTGAAGCCCCTGCGGGTTAGCGCTGTTCTGCGGATACGGCTGACCGTACTGCCGCATCTGGCCGTTTGCAGGTCGCTGTCCGCCTCTCTGCTGACTGTACTGCTGACCGTAAGGAGCAGGCTGTCTGCGGGCCGGGTTCTGCTGACGCTGTATGTGCGCACTGTCGTTGCGTATTTCATTTTCATAGGCCTCGTCAGATATATTGACAGTAAACTTCTTCTGAGGCTGCTGACCGTTGTAGCCGTTGTTTCCGCCGCGGCTGTTGTATCTGTCGCTCATATTCAGTTACCTTTACTGCGTGTGCAGCTTTCCTTTCGCTGAAATATAGATTGGAATAACTGTGTCATTCTGATGCATAAAGCATAATATGTAATATAAATTAAAAGAGAGGTGAATCTCACAAATGTGTCTTAAGAATCTTTTCTGCGGCAATGACAGCTGCCTTTGGATCCTCATTCTTATTATTGTTGCGCTTGGATGCAGCAACTGCGACTAACATCTGATCAATCCAAGGGGTGCCGTAGTGCACCCCGCTTTTTTATAGCTTTATAGCTGTGAAAGAGAGAAACTGATTTTATCTGCAGTTTCTGCACCACACAGAAGCCGGACAAGCTCAATTCCGAATGCTATTGCATGACCGGCACTTTTAGCAGTTGTGATTAAACCATCAGTAACGACTCCAACGTCAGAGAGTATCTCTGCTCCATTGAGATGACTTTCGAAACCGGGAAAACAAACAGCTTTTTTACCGTAAAGCAAATCAGCTTCACCGAGAATATAAGGTGCCGCACAAATTGCAGCTATTCGTTTGTTCTCTGTTTTACAGAAGGTGATGGCATTCTGTACTATTTCGCTGTTATTCAGGTTATCTGCACCGGGCATACCGCCTGGAAGAATAATAAGCTCGGTTTTGTCATCAAAAATAGGTGTCATGGTATCAGCCTTTACAGTGATACCGTGAGCTCCTGTTGCAAATTCGCCTGAAACTCCGACGGTTATGACATCAAGTCCTGCTCTGCGAAGAATATCCGCAGGTGCAAGAGCTTCGATTTCTTCAAATCCGTCAGCAAGAAATACATATATCATAATCCAGATCTCCTTATCAGTCAAGAGCTAAGCCGATATAAGGCAGGTGAATTCCGGATATCGTCATTATATTGGTCGGATATCTGTCATTGACCGCTCTTATCATTCCGAAGTCATTGATCTCTCCGAAAGGAGCGAAGAATTCATCAAATACAGGAAGATGAAGCTCGTATTTTTCTTCGTTGAATTCTTTGAGAATATTTCTGATAACCTGAGCTGTAAAACCGCTGTGTGCGACCAGTTCAGTTACATAAACAGTTCCGTTCTCTGCATAGCAGAATGCATATCCGGCATCTGTTCCTTCCCCGCTTGCGGTTATTATCTTTCCGCCATCTCGCTCAAAAGCACCGGCTGCATACTTGAATGATCTGAAATCCCAGGTTATGAATCCTTCGCGGTCAATAAGAATATCACGTCTTACAGAGTGAATATCATTCAGTGTAAGCTTATCTCCGCGCGATGATTTACTCTCATTTGTGATGTATTTATTGTAGCCGGAGAGAATTATAAGATCCTGACGGGTCATGTATACACTTCTCAGTTTGAAGCAGCGATGGAAGCCCTGTTTTTCATAAAAACGGAAAAGTTCACGGGACCCTGGCACCAGAACCAGATATTTTTGCCCACGTATTTCAGCGCACCGGCGTGCAAACTCGATGAGCTGTTTCATAATACCTCTGTTCTGGTAATCCGGACGTGTTGCTGCAGCATAGATATACTGAATTGGAATTATCTCGCTGTCTTCAGTAATGAATCCTTCAAGCATATGAAGCATTGCTACCGGTCGGCCTATTGTTTCATCAACATAAACAGCGCAGGTATTAGGGTTATATTTGTAATCGAAGAAATATCTTACATAGTCGGCTGAATCGTCAAAACACATTCGCCATATTTTTTCAAGGTCGGTGCGCATACCGTCCTTAGCCAGTGTAAGCATCTACGGCTTCACCTCGGTAACCAGATATTTTTTCAGAAGAATAACCGGATAGTATGAAAGCTTTGCGCGTCGTAGTCCTTCAATGCCGAGGTCTTCTTCCCTGTTTATCAATTGGAAATGTTCTGCTATTCGTGAGGAGAACTCACGGTTGATAAGCGAGTAGCATTCCGCATATTCCTTCAGTGATTTTTCAAAATGTACAACAAAAATGTTGTCATTTAATTTTTCACCAATTGTGAAAGCGACCGGAATCCCGTTTATGCGGATCATTCCGCCTTCAAGTCCGTAAAAATCCATGGATTCCAATGCGCGTCTGATGATTGTATTTTCAATCTCCAGATCATGACTTCCCGGATTTTCAAGAAGCCATCTGTTCGCCAGCTCAATACATTCACTATAATTTGTTTCGGATATCGTTTCATACGACCAATCTGGGTGCTTTCGGATAAACTTTGCAATATGATTGCGTTTGCTATGATACTTTCTGCCGCTGAGCTCAGCGAGATCAGAAGCATTATAGATATAATCAAAATCGTTTCTGCACTCTTCAGCAATGAACCGACCTGGAAATGCTTCCTGAAGCTCATTTACCTGCCATTCTTCCGCTGCTGAAAATCTGAGCGGTATGCCTCGTTCTGCGGCATCACCGGAAAGTATATCCACAAGCTCAGTTATATCGTATCTGCCGGCAGGATAAAGATAATAAATGTCATCAGTACCGGCTATGCCGCATACTGCATCGCCGATACGGCATATTCTTGTATTGTATTTTTCGCCCCACAAGTCGAATTGAGCGAATGTATATAGACAACCGCGGTGATCTGAATATTCCAGCACATGGGAAATCCAATCTTTATCATCCACGGAAGGTCTGTGGAATTCAATCATTAAATCAGACCTGCTTCCGTCACTTTATTCCAGATTATATCTGAGATCTTTTCGACCGACATCAGATCGCCGTCTTTTGTGCATTGTATAAGCGGCCAATTATATTTCTGTGCAAGATATTCGGCACACACACGGCATTTCTGTTGATATTCAAGAGCTCTCTCGTGAATATCTTTTTTTGCTTCATCGCCGTCATAACGACCGGACATCAGCTGCTGTGAAACCTCATTAGGCATCGTAAGCTGTATTACCAGATCAGGTGCGGGCAATCCAAGCAGGTTATATTCATAATCAAAAAGCCATGTGAGATATTTTTCCCATTCACTTTCATCCAGCTTGCACATCTGATGATTGGCATTTGAAGTAGTGTAACGATTTGCAATAATATATGAACCGTTTTCATACTCACTGCGCCAATAGCGCACAAAACTGGCATATCGGTCAACAGCAAAGAAGCTGGTTGCCGCATATGCATTTACATCTCCGGGTTTACTTCCAAAATCACCTCTAAGGTACATCTGTACAAGTTTTGATGAATCATCGTCATAATCCGGGAATGTGATATATCTGACTTCTTTGCCTTCAGCAGCAAGTCGTTCTGCAAGACGCGTTGCCTGTGTTGTTTTTCCGCAGCCGTCAAGACCTTCTATAACAATAAGTTTACCACGCAATTATTATTTCATTCCTTTGTAATATTCTCTCATCTCACTCATTTTGCCGCAGGACATTTTTCCTTCCGGACATCCGCCTCTTACACAAGGAGGTCCGCAGAGCTCAAACAGCTCCGGTGCAGCTTTCTTTACGAGAGCAAGCATCTCATTGGCTATTTCTCTTATCTCCCACTGAGCTCTGTTGCAGCATCTGTGCTCAAAGAAATTCTTGAGACTACGTGCATTCATTGTAACAACCATTTTCGTGGTACATGCATTCGGAAGAACAAAGCGAGCATCTTCGATTGCCATTTTCTCTGCTTTCTTAACAGCATCGGTTTCAGCCATTCCGGACTCCACAAGATCTTTAGTATGCTTTTCCTTGAGCAGAGCAGCAATGCGCTCATAATACTCCTGATCGGCTTTCATTGACTCCTCGTACAGTTCCAAAGCTTCAGGAATTTCTGCAATTGCCGGAGGCAAAACATATTCGAATGCTTTTTCACGAACATAGCGCTGGCTTTGTACGCTGTATGAGGCAATTCTATGTCTGGTTATCTGAGCAAGAAGTGAACGTGAAACACCTTCTATACCAAAAGTAAAAGATGCATGTTCTATCGGACTTTCGTGACCAATTTCCGAAAGCATATTTACGAAAGATGCAGCTTTTTCTTCAGTAAGACCGTCCTGAAGTTCGCCGATTGAGACGGGAGAATAACAGAGCTTGGCTGCGGTTGCAACTGTCATAACCGGAGCAGGTGTATATGTCAGGAGAGTTACCTTTGACATTTTATCACATTCCTTTCCCATATTACTAGTTTTATCAATATAATATTATATACTATATATAGCAGGAAAGCAAACTAAATAAGCGAATTAATTGTTAATTATTTTCAAATTTATAAGTTAAATAAACAGAGAAACACCCATGTGATAAATACTTTTCATCACATGGGTGTTTAGAACTGTAAACGATGTTCCTGATTATTTATCAGTCTGTGACTGATTGTATTTCTGCCATCTTTCTCTTGCTCTTTTTGCGGCTTCTGCACGGGCTGCTTCAAGTGCGGCAGCATCATTCTCCTCCTGAGCCGGAGAATCTTCAGCAGGTGTTTTTTCAGCCTGATTTTCCACTGTGACAGTTGTAGGTTCATTGACCGGAGCAGAGTCATTTGACTGCTCCGGCTCCTGCGGATCATCAATGAAAATAATCGGCAGAGGATCATCTTCTTCAACAGCATCTGAAACAACAGGTTCTTTCTTTGCTTCCTCTGCAGTGTCTGCGGGTGCAGGCTGTTCAGCCGTATTGCTGTCAGAGTTCTGATTTTCATCTGTCTTTACAGGAGATTCCGATGTATCAGGCAAGATGATTACCGGATCATTATCTGATGTGGACTCAGCTGCAGTCTCTTCCTTTGCAGGCTCCGGTTCAGTGTCATTTTTAGATTTTTTTTGCTGTTTATCTTCCGGTTTCTCTTCTTTTGCCATCTCATTTTCATTTTGTTCAGGTTCTGGTTTTTCCTCAATCAGCGGAATAACCGGAATAGTTTCAGCATTATTGTTTTCCTGCTTCTTTTCGTTCTGTTTCTTAGGAGCAGGCTTATCCTCTTCAGGGATTTTTTCTTCCTGTTTTTTCTTCTGTTCAGGCTGTGGAGTGATTACTGGCGCAGCAGGCACAGGTGCTTTTTTCTCCATACGCGGACCTGCTGTTATTGCCGGAAGTTTGCTTTCGATAATTGGTCTGGAAGGATACTTACTGACAAGGAAAACAAGCATAAAGACCAGACAGAGACCGGCACCAACAAGCTGACTTATCATGTTGTTTCCGACATTATTGGCGATTACGGCCGCAATTATTCCTATAAACAGAAGCGGCATTGCTCTGAAAGTGAGCTTTTTCAGTTCGCCATGGCGTGTTGTGGAGTAAACACCTGATGCAGCAAATATAACGGCAATACTGACAATAAGACTTGCAGCAACTGCCATGGAGAATGAAGGAATAAGCGCCATAGGAATAAATGAAATGGCAGATAGAACAGCGGAAATTATCAGTGAACCACGCTGTGCCATTCGATGCTTGAGTCTTAGTCTGTTGCCGAAACAGAAAGCAATAATTGGCATTACAGAACAGAATCCAATAGCTGCGATGGAAATTTCGTTGGTGAACATATACTCTGCAAGATATATCCATACATAGCAGCAAGCCAGTCCGACAGGAATAATTCCGGCAATGCCGCCCGCATAGGATGTTAATGTATCCTTGCTGGATTCGTCAATTTCAACGGTTGATTTGAGATCCTCAAGCAGGAATATTGCAATTACCGCAGTAAATGCAGTTATTATGCAGGATATAATCCGAAGTGTGACATTGCTGAAGTTCTCAATAAGGATTCCGCCGAATACAATACCGGCTATTGCGCCAAGGCATGAGCAGAGATATACATATTTGTCATATCCAAAAAGGGCGTCAGACTGAGCCTGAAATTTTGCGGTAATTCTATATGCGATACCATAACCTAAACCGCAGATAAAAACAAGTACAAGGACAAATATTACATTTTCAGCAAGACCTAATCCACTGAGAGCTTTCCAATCCATAAAGAGACAGAGCGCAAGGTTGCACAGGAAAGAGAACAGCAGACCGGCATCGGCGGGGATTTCCGAAAGAGTTTTCCTGTTTCCTCTTCCGAAAAGTTGTCCGATTGCAATACCAACCAGATATGCAATGAAAGGAATATACGTTCCAATGCCAAATGGTAATTCATAGATATCCATCAGTGAACGTATATTGTCTGCAAACAGCAGCATCATAACTGGCAGAGATGCGGAGAGTGTAATGAAGAAAAGAATCGGGCGGGCGGATTCTCGGCCGCACGAAAGAACACGTCTTGAACGGTCAAACTGACGCGGACGAAGCAGTATATCCACGAGCTGCATACAGCCGTAGAATGCAAAAGAAAAGAAAGAAACCAGAGCAAGCAGTTTCAGACAGAGTTCGAGATTAGCAAATCGAAGAATTCCTGCTCCCGGCTGATTTATTTCACAGATGCCAAGAACACCTACAGGCTCACCGTTTACAGAAAAAACAGGTGAATAGACCGATGTAAGATTAAATGTACCAACTGTAACATTTTCCTGATATTCTACAGAGAATCTTTCAATTACACGGTCAAGTATTTCAGGATTCGCACTGCATCCGATATAATCGTTAGTGCTTAATCCGATGTATCCGCCTTCAACAGAAGTAAAACCTGAATCACCAAGTGAAAGGGCATCATTTTTAAGATACAGACATACAAATCTGTCAGCGTTTTCTTCTGCGTCAATAAGAAGAGAATCAGCGGACTGTCCAAGTTGAATAAAATATTGTGTATCATCCTCTACCCCTTCGCCTATTGCAGGCTGAAGGAAAACACTGCCGGATATGACATTCTGCTTAAGCTCATTCATATGCGTGGCAGCATATAATTTACCATAGTCTAAAGAAAGCAGAACAAACACACACAGCGAAATTGCTGTCAGTGTTACAGCATAACGCACAATATGCATTCCAAGCTCACTGACTCTCTCATTTTTGACCCATATCAGTCCCCATACAATAAGCTGTATGAGTATAACAGCGGTGCAGAGGAGCAAAGCACCTATTCCTACAAGCGATATAACAGGAGGATTTTCTGCACCGGAAATACGGTATATGGCATAAGCGCCGCCGGAAAAAACAGCAATAAGGAGAAGTCTGAGTGAAACATTAAGAATATTCGGTCTGGTCTTTCTCTTTTCTTTAACTGCCATCTTTTACACCGCCTCTCCGCTTATCTTTTTACGTTCTGAACGTATTCCGGAAATAGTAAAATAGCCAAGTATCAGTAATCCGCTGACAATCGAAATAAGTACAATACGATTTTTGACCGGACTGTCAAATTCAGTAGAAGAGCGAAAATCAACCGCAGCTGAAGATATTGCATAAGTAAATGCGCTGTTTTTATCGGCAATAGGATAAAGAGCAATGTATGTATCGCCGATATTGATATTAACCTGTTCGCCTGCAGAGGCCAGCAGCAGGGCGTTTGTGAATTCTGTATTTTCACTGAGGTTTGCATACAGCTTACCAAACGCATCACTTGATGCAAATAACTCAATATCAGAATTATCAACAGTGAATATTCCGCCGGAATACTGAACATCATCACCAATAAAACATTTTTCAAGCTGCATACACAACACCTGGCTGACATACTCGCGGCGATCAGCGTTTTCTGTCATCAATGCATCGCGGTCTGCTATGACAGATATGTTATGAGCCAGCTGCATTGCACTGAGTTCGGCTGTGTCTGTTGATGAATGAGCATAACTGTTTTCATAGTTATTTATTACAGCAACACAGCAAATTACTGTTGCTGCAATAAGCATAACTATTTCAAAAACGGTACGTAATGCGATGTTTTCAACTTGAAGCCTGCGATATTTCTGCTTCTTTACACCCATCTCAAAATATCTCCTTGTATTTTACTCTTTTTCGCCTATGCTGATAAGCTTTTTTAGATCATATGGAGTTTGCTGATAAACGTAATAATTTAACCAGTTGCAGAAAAGAAGATTTGCGTGAGCGCGCCAGCTCATATGCGGCAAAGTGTTGGGATCGTCATTAGGAAAATAGTTCTCCGGAACTTCAGGGTCAAGTCCTCTTCCAACATCACGAGTATACTCTGACGCAAGTGTGAAGCGATCATATTCAGCATGACCGGTGCAGAAAAACTGTCTGCCGTTTTTGTTTGCAATGATTGCCGAACCGGTCCGGTCGGAGTTTGCAAGAACAACGAGATCATCACATTTTACGAGTTCTTCTTCGCAGAGCTCGGTATTTCTGGAATGAGGTATCATGAACTGCTCATTGAAACCGCGAACCAGCGGATGAAGCGGTTCAAGCACATTATGCTCATATACACCGGACAGCTTTTTGGGCAGCATTCTTTTCTCTATTCCGAAATGATAATACAAACCGGCCTGTGCTCCCCAACAGATATGAAGTGTAGAATAAACATTCTTTTTTGACCACTCCATGATGGTGCACAGTTCATTCCAATAATCAGTTTCCTCAAAGGGAAGTGTCTCAACCGGCGCGCCGGTTATTATCATTCCGTCGTATGCCATATCCTTGATGTCATCGAAAACACGATAAAAATCGCGAAGATGTTCTATCGGTGTGTTTCTGCTGTTGTGAGTTGCAGTCTGAAGCAGCTCAATCTCAACCTGCAGAGGAGAATTGCCAAGAAGTCGTAAAAGTTGTGTTTCAGTCTCTATCTTTGTCGGCATCAGATTAAGGATAAGTATTCTGAGCGGTCTGATATCCTGGATAAGAGCGCGAGACTCTGTCATTACAAAGACATTCTCACTCTCGAGAATTTTGTGTGCAGGAAGCGAATTAGGAATTTTTATCGGCATATTGCACCTCGGATTAATTTCAAAATTATATACATAAATTAGTATATCATACGCGTTTGCTTCATTCAACATTTTTATTAATGAATCTGCAGATACTTAAACTTTATAATCAAGATTTTGCCATTGATTTCGTCTTTTTTCGTGTAAATATTGTGATAGTTGGCAAAAAAGAAAAAACGAAGTGAATTTTATTCACAATTCACACAAGTAGCAAAAAATATGTGTATAATAAAGAAAAATCATGAAAAAGGGGTGATATTCTTGACGTTAGCGGACCGACTCAGAAAATTCCGTGAAGCATGCGGTTTTTCTCAGCAGCAGATAGCAGATAAGCTCAACATACACCGTGCCACATATTCCTATTATGAGCTTGGACGCACAGAACCGTCTTCTGATAATCTTGTCAGATTGTCAAGAATCTTCAATGTCTCCCTCAACGCTCTTCTTGATGTACGTGATGAGTTTGCACCATCTTCGTTCCGTCAGAAGATTACTATGTCACCTGAAGAGGAAGAACTTCTCAACAGACGTGTCGGCACCACAAAAGTCGGTGATCTGACTCTTGAAGAGAAAAAACTTATCATCAGTTACAGAACACTGACTAAAGAACAACGTCAGAATATCATTGAAACTATGGTGACCATAGGATTAAAATCCGAAAAAGAAGAATAACCATAAAAGCTGTATGTGTTTATAAGCATGGCACATACAGCTTTTATTTTTTTATTGACCAAATCGTTGAATTGTTCGTTTTATAAGTGAAAGGAGTGATAGAAATGGTTGATTCATCAGGGCGATCGACTGATGAAATTCGCCTGGCAGTCGAAAAATACAGTGATATGATGTACCGTATTGCATACATAATGCTTGGGAATGAAAGTGATGCACAGGATGCTGTTCAGGATTCACTCATTAAATATATAACAAAAGGACAGCATTTCAGTGATGAAAATCACGAAAAAGCATGGATGATTACCGTTGTCTCCAATATCTGCCGCGACATATTGAGGCGCAGAAAACGTGATATGGAACTCAATCCGGAATTAATACAGGAGCAGACCGAAAGTATTGTTCACTCAAGCGGAATACTTGAGGCACTGATGCTTATACCTGAAAATTTCAGAATAGTTCTTACTTTGTATTATGTTGAGGAAAGAACTATTACGGAAATTGCTTCAATTATACATCGTACCCCATCAGCTGTGAAGATGCGGCTTAAGAAAGGTCGCGAATTACTTGAAAAGAAATATAGAAAGGAGTTTCTTGATCATGAGTGATAAATTAATACAACTCAAACAAGCTGCAATGAATATAAAGCTCGATAACGAAGCAAAGCTGGTTCTTGTGTCTAAAATAAGCAATCAGATCACTGATGATCGGAGCAAATCAAAAAACATGATCAATAAAAAAATAATAAAAGCCGCAGTTGCAGCTGCAGCGATTTTTATTTTATGTTTTTCGATGTCAATTCCAGCGATTGCATCGAATGTTTCAATTGTATATGATGGTCTGTATGCCATCTCCCCCGCTGTGGCACAATATTTTAAACCTGTTGAACGCTCGTGCACAGATCAAGGAATCCGGATGGAAGTTATTTCGGCTTATATACACGAAGATAAAGCTGAAGTATATATTGCAATGACAGATCTTGAAGGTGATCGCGTAGATGAGACACTTGATCTGTATGACAGTTACGATATCAACACGGCTTTCGGATATGCTGGAATGTGTGAGTTTGCCGGCTATGATGATGAAACAAAAACCGCGGTTTTTCATATCAGAATTGAACACATGGAGGGTCAGAAAATAACCGGCAAGAAAATTACATTTTCTGTAAGCAAGCTGCTTTGCGGCAAGGATATTATTAACATTGAACTCGATGCAGTAAATCCTGAAGCAATACCTGAATCTCCGGAAACCGTATACAACGCCGAAACCGGTACTTTAGTTCTGTCGGAGTTCGAGAAACCTGTTTTTATTCCCGGAGACGGCGCAGCTGTGACTGCATATGGCTTTATTGACGGAAAAGTTCATATTCAGGTTCGTTATGATAATATAGCCGAGACAGACAATCATGGATGGATTTATCTATCAGATGAAAGCGGAGAAAAAATAATTAACGGCGAGGCTGTTATTTTCGACAGCTCAGATAGTACTGCGGATAATAAGTCAAGATATTATGAATATATTTTTGAACTTGAAGATATTCGCGATCCAGAGTTAACATTGATGGGTGAATTTGTGCTTTGCGATACGTTGATTAACGGTGACTGGGAAATAACCTTCCCTCTTGAAGACGTACTAACTGAATAAAGAAAAGCCGTACCGGTAAAACACTTCATTGTCGACCGGTACGGCTTATATTATTTAGTTATTTGTAAAACGATAAATAGCTTCAATATTTTTCAGAATCAATACTTTCTTGAAAGCTGCTGCTCGGCTTCCTCACGGGTTATTTCTCCGGAGTTGCACTTAGCCATGATCTGCACGTCCTTATCATTGAGCTTGTAGCCAAGATAGAAGAATGTGCTGATTATCATACCAATGACCGGAACAAGAGCATAAACAATCCACAGACCGTTGATTGCCGCTGCGCTCTGCTGTATACCAAGAGCCTCCAGCTCCGCAAAGCTTTCTGCCTCAACAGAAATCCAGGAGAACAGGCCGAGCAGGAAGAGTGCAAGTGAAGATGAGATTGCGCCGGTTATTTTTACAGAGAATGTCTGGATTGCAAATGTGATTCCCTTTGCACTGGTGCCTGATTTGTACTGACCGTATTCAGCGCAGTCCGGAGTGAACATGAAAGCAAGTATGCCAACGATGCTCATCGGTATGCAGCGGATAACTGTAAGAACAAGGAAAAGTGTCTGGTTCTGCCAGCCAAGGAAATAAATTGCTAGACCAAGAATGATGTTTATAATATTGCACCAGAACAGTGTCTTGAATTTATCAAGTTTCTTCAGAATGGTCGGCATAAGCATTGCGGCAAATACGCCGGGGACCATATTCAGGATATTAAGCACAACACTGAATGTCGAATTGCCGAACAGATAGAATGAAACGAAAAGAGTTACAGCGGCAGAGGTCTTAAGCGCATCAGTGGCGCAGTAGCCGCCATAATAAATGAGGAGATATTTGTTTTTCGTCAGATAGTTGAACATCTGACGGAGGGTAAAGTTTTCATCTTCCTCATCAGGATTGTAATTGCGCTCCTTACAGTTTACGCACGCAGGAATCATTGTTACAGCGCTGAATATAGCGAGAATTGCAACTGCAATTGTAGAACTGAGCCCGACGGTTTCGCTGATAAGAATAGGAAGAACAACACCATAGATAAGTACGCCTGCGCCGGAGAATACTCTGTTCACAGAGAGCAGGATATTTCTTTCCTGAAGATTATCGGTCATGGTGTTAAGCATCGCATAAGCAGGAACATCTGTCAGAGTGTAAACCGTATCCCAAAGCAGATATGCTACGCCAAACCAAATCAGCTTTCCAGTTTCAGTAAGGAATGATGGAATGGCAAAAAGTGCAATTGTTACAAGCGGAATAAGTGCAGTTGAAATTCTGAGCCACGGCAGACACTTCAGTTTGCTTTTGAATTTAGTTCTGTCAAATATAAATCCAAACAGCGGATCGTTGACGGCATCCCAAATTTTAACGGCAAGCAGAACCAGTCCGACCTTTGCAAGGTCTATTCCCTGCATAGCAAGATATGTACTGATAAAAACGGCGGTTATGTTATAGTAGACATTCTGACCTACAAAGAAAGTCCAATAACTTAACCTTTCTGAAAATTTCGTCATATAGTTTGGTTTTGTTTTTTTCATATTTCTTTCCTCCGCTGTATATTTCAAACATATCGTATCATTTTACACATAATTAGTCAATGCAAATAAGTAAAATTATAAATTTTTACAAAACAAAAACCTCAGCATCGCTGAGGTTTTATATTTTTAGTTTTTAGAACGCTGAGCTGCTGCAAGCGGGTGGCATCTCTCGTAAACATCGGAATAAGAATTCTGTCTCGAGATGGCAGCGTACATTTGTGTAGATGAGATGTCTGCGTGACCTAACATCATCTGCAGATCCTGAAGTGATGCACCGTTCTGATAGAGGTGCATTGCGAAGGAATGTCTGAGAGTATGAGGAGTGATTTCTTTTTTGATTTTTGCTGATTCAGCATAAGCTTTTACGATTTTCCAGAAGCCCTGTCTTGTGAGCCTTGAGCCGTTCAGATTAATAAAGAGTGCATCTCCACTGTCTGCGGATACAAGCATAGGACGAACTGAGGTGATATAGTGTCTGAGTGCTTCAGTTGCAATATTATGCATCGGGATATTACGTACTCCGCGAGTTCCGCGGCAAATAACCTCACCGCGGTCATTACTCGGGCAGCGAACATCACTGACGTTCAGGTTAATAAGCTCAGATACTCTGATGCCGGTAGCGTACAGAAGTTCAAGCATTGCCTTATCGCGGGCACCTTTCATATCATCAGTGTTCGGTGCGGCAAGAAGCATTCTGATCTCCTTGTTTGTCATGATCTCCGGACTCTTTTTCTCTATGCGCTCAAGCTTGATAGACTTGGCGGGATTTGAAGATATCCTTCCCTCGAGCATAAAGAACTGGAAGAAGGATCTGACAGAGGCAAGCATTCTGGTGACTGTTGCGGCAGATTTATTCTCAGCTCTTAAATGATCAACAAAACTTTCTATATCAGCTGTTTCAGCGTCAGTTACAGTCTTCTCAAAAGTAGAATTCCAGAAGTTCATGAACTGAGAAACATCACGGATATATGATTCAAGGGTGTTCGATGAAACCCCTTTCCTGTCAACCAGATAAATTCTAAATTCAGTAATGTAATCGCTCATGGTAATTACTCCTTCTGCAAAGCGAATAATACTTGCGTGTAATATATGATTCCTGCAAAAATGAAATCAGCAGCAGAAATCACGGCAGTAACCAGAAGTATATTGCCGCAAGAATATGTATAAGCAATCTTGCTGCCATTGGAATATGCAAGCTTTCGTGATAATATATGGGCTTGCGATGCAATAAAGCACAAAGCAACAAGGGTGCAAAATAAACATGCTGAAACCGCAAGAGCGGAAGATAAAACAGAAACGGAAACCGGCGCTCCGAATAAAGAGCATACTGCAACTCCGGAGACACAGCCTAAAATATATACAACCAAAGGAAGCAGCAGCCAGCCTGCAGCAAACATTGCCAGTATAAAAAACACAATCACACAGAAAGCAGCCGGAAAGAGAAGAAACAGAAATACATAATTTAAACCGGCAGACACTATATTTCCAATAACCACTGACGGTATGTCACTGACAGACCATAACTGACAGCCTGCAATAAAACCGCACAATACCATGAACAGATAAAATATCATGGTCAGTAATTCGCCAGATAAAACAATGCGGCGGATAGTTCTTTTCATTAATATCATTCCTCAATATATTTTTTCAATATATATGAGAATGAGTAAGTAAAAATACTTATTTACACCAGTAAATAACAGCAACAATTACATACGTCCAAGCTCTTCTGCTCTGTCACGGCAAGCTTTCATGCATTCACGTATGGAATCGTAGAAGTTATTATTGTCTAAAACTTTAAGCGCAGCCTCTGTTGTACCACCCTTGGAGGTGATAACAGAAATAAGTTCGTCAAGGCTGCGAGTGCTGTCAATCATCATTTTTGCCGAGCCGATAAGAGTGGAGCAGATCAGATTCTTTGCCGACTCATACGAGATACCTTCTGCTTCTGCTTCGTCGATTATAGCTTTCACGAAAAGGAATATAAAAGCGGGTGAACTTCCGTGTACCGCAATAATTGAATTCTGAAGAGACTCATCGATTATCTCAGCTGCACCACAGCTTCTGAGTATTTCACAAACCTTGTCAAGCTGTACTGCAGTGACATCACCAGATGCTGACACAGCGGAGGCGCCCTCAAGGACAGTCATGCAGGCGTTGGGCATAACACGAACAACAGGATAATCACCGATAAGACCTTTGATCTTATCTATAGATACTCCAGCTGCAATTGAAACAAGAACACCACCGTTGCGAAGTGAATCAGATATGTCAGACAACAGTTCTGATATGTTCTGAGGCTTAACTGCAATTATCAGGTAATCTGAAAGCGATGCTGTCTCTTTTGCGGAATTGCAGATGCAGCAGCCAAGATCTTTCCAGACATCAGTTTTATTTGAATCAATATCAAATACATATATATCAGAAGCATTTACAGATGAAAGCAATCCGCGGCAAATAGCTGTTGCCATATTACCTGCACCGATAAATCCGATTGTAGAACGATCCATTCTAAATACCTCACAATATGTTGGGTAAGCGAAAAGAAAAATGTGCACTTATTGTAAATATTACAGGGCGTAATTATCTTCCTTGAATTATGTGAACACAACATATTGTGTACAAAATCTGATGTGAATAATATACGTCAATATGCACAATTCCTTGCGAGATACATAATAACACAATCTATTTCAGTTTTCAAGCATTTGACATAAAAATATTTCATTAACCATAAAACCGCATCGCTTGGTATAAATTATGTCAACACGTTAAACAGATTATGTGTGCAATTTTCTGCACTCATCGTCCGTGAGTGGCAGACACGAAAGAAGCACAAGTTCGGATATCCAAACTTGTGCTTCTTTGCTTATCTATTGAATTTTCTGTTTTTACCAACCCATCCCCCGCTAAGTCCCGCGAAAAGGAGTATAATTAATTTTACCAATATGTCAGTTCCGAATACAGTATCAGAACCAAATATACCTGCAACCCAAATTGCAGAGAACATTACAAGACTTACAATTAAGCCGCAAACAACTCCCCTGCACTGCGATATTGCAGAGCAGACAAATGCGCCGGCAAAACAGCCTATCGCAGCAGAAATAAGCGCCAGTGGAACGATAGCTGATTCAGCAATCTTCTCTATCATTACAAACACAAGTGAGAATATTGCTATAAGCAGCACTGTTACTGCCAAGGCTGTCAGAAGACCGATCAGAGCTGGTCTGATGCTATCAGACACAGTTTTGTATTTATATCTTGATATCATAAAAATCCCTCCTGTACTGCTTTATTTATATTCGCAGCGCAGGAGGGATATTCTTATTTAATTTACCAGACTTTCAATTACTTCTTGAAAGCGCTGAAAAGACCTTTCTTTTCCTGTGCAGGAGCAGCGGCTTCCTGACGCTCACGTGCAGTATCGTTGCTGCTGATTGCCCAGTTCTTGATCTTCATCTTGTTGCGGTCTGTACCGGTTTCAATGATAAGGGTCTCATCGTCCTTGATGCTGACAACACGACCGCAGATTCCGCCGATGGTAGTAACTTCATCGCCAACTTCAACACTCTTGCGCATCTGCTCTTCCTGCTGACGGCGTTTGTTCTGAGGACGGATAAAGAGAAGATAGCAGATACCGAGAACAGCAGCATACATGAGAATGATAGTCCAACCGCCGCTGCCGCCCATAGCAGACATGCAGGACATAGGAGCATCAGAAGCGGTAACAACTGCATTAGCTGCTTCATCAGTAGCGCTTGCGCTAAGAAGAACATTGAAAAGGTTAGTAAGATTCATTATGTTTTGCACCTCCAAAATATTACATATATTATATCAATTATAATTGCTGTTTGCAATATCTAATTATCCATAATTGATATAATCATATTTTTATCACTTAATTTTCGCTATGTTCTTCCGCGTCGGTTCCGTACGGGTCTCCATAGTCAAATATTCTGCCTATTGTATCATTCTGGTCACCGTTTACATTCGTATAGGAATCAGGTACAGCTCCAACTATAACAGACTGCGAAACCATTACATTAGCCTCAAGCGATACTGGTATACTGTATCCAGGTATCATCGCATAAAACTTCGCGCTTGCAGTACAATCAACTGTATGCAGTGTCTGATTGATACCTGCAGATGAAAAAGAACTGCTCAGGTCTGTTAGTATACTCCCCTGCTGCACAAGTTTTAGCTCAAGTTCCGGTCCTCTTCCGAATAAAATATCTATCCCGGTAAGGTTACCTAAAGGAATTTTAATTCCCGTATACTGATATTGCTCGAGATTTTCTGCAAGCTCAATTCCCAGTTCAGCGCGAAATCGATTCACTTCATCTGAATTTGTCTGAAGAGAGGCAACCGCCCCATCGGAGGTTCTTGTAAGTATAACAAACTGATATGAATCACCATATCTGCCTGCTGATGAATTTATTGCATTATTAAGTGATTCATTGAAAACCATTCTTGCCTGTGTAGTAACTGCCCCCTCAACAACCGACCTGATTCCTGCATTGATTGACAAAATAATAAACAGAACCGCAAGCACAATGATTGTTCTTCTGCATCGCGCAATTCGCGGCGATGAAATATGCTTCTGATAATACATGATAATCACCCCGAAACCCCTTTTTTATCATACTATTCGTGTTTATTTCCGAGGTGATTATCGATTTTCTTTAGCCTTTGACTGCGCCGCCGGTGATTCCTTCAACATAATAGCGTTGAAGAGCAATAAACAATATGGTTATCGGAATAGCTACACATACTGCACCTGCTGCAAACCGGGTAAAATATTCATCGATAAATTCGCGGTTTAACATAGTGTAGAGACCGACTGCAACGGTATATTTTGCGTAATTATCCCCCATTATTACCTTTGCAAAAATAAAGTCCATCCATGGTGCAGTGAAAGAAGTCAGAACTGTATATACTATCATAGGTTTTGACACAGGAAGTATTATATGCCAGAATATCTGAGCGTTATTTGCACCGTCTATTCGTGCAGCCTCATCCATAGCTTTGGGTATCGTATCAAAGAAACCTTTTGTTATATAGAAAGAAAGTCCTCCTCCGGCTGAATATACAAGTATCAGTGCAAGAAGGCTCTGTGTAAGTCCGAATGATTTCAGAACAAAATATACTGCTATCATTGACATGAACGATGGAAACATACCCAGGATAAGTGCAGTTCTCAACAGATTCTTCCTGAGACGGAATTGCAGTCGTGACATTACGTATGCTGTGGATATAGTCAGAATGGTTGTCAGAATACAAGAGCAGACTGCAACAAATGCAGTGTTTGCAAACCACTGCCCGAAGCTGAACACTGAATTATCTGCGAACAGATTAATATAATTTTCTATGGTGTAGCGTTCCGGTAAGAAGCCGGAAGTGAACGATCCATGTTCTTCTCTGAAAGATGTAAGGACAACCCATACAAGCGGGAATATCCATATCAGAGAGATCAACACCAAAACGGCATAGATAGCAATATTCTCCATTTTACGCCTGACAATCACTGATATGATCCCTCCTCCTTGAAAGAGCCTGATCTCGAGTAGGTAATGATTGAAATCGCAGCTGATACGATAAAAACAATTATACCTATTGTTGAAGCTATCGAATAATCCCTGTGGTCTGCAGTAAGTTTATACAGCCATGTCACAAGAAGATCTGTACTTCCGGCATAGTAATAGCTGCTGTTTGACGGTCCGCCATCGGTAAGAAGATATATCACATTAAAGTTATTAAGATTCCCAATGAACTGAGTTATTAAATAAGGTGTGGTAATATAAATGATCTGAGGCATTGTTATTTTTCTGAATACAGTAAATGCCGAGGCTCCATCAACCTTTGCCGCCTCATACTGCTCTGCAGGAATATTTAGCAGGATTCCTGTTGAAATAAGCATTGTATATGGGATTCCCACCCATAAATTCACAAGCAGAACAGAAATCTTTGCAAGTGTAGGATCTGTCAGAAATGGAATGCGTTCTTTTATCAGACCAAGCTGAAGCAGTAATTCATTTACTGCACCGTAGTTGTTCAGCATATTTCTCATAATCAGCAGAGACACAAACTGTGGAACAGCAATCGTCAGAACAAGTACTGTTCGCCACAATCCTTTGAATCTTATGCCTTTTTTATTAATGAGAAGTGCAATTAATATTCCAAATATATAGTTTGATAATGTTGCAAGCAGTGCCCACACAAGAGTCCACACAAGTATCGGCAGGAACGATCGTGACAGAGTTGATTTTTCAAATAAAATTGCAGAAAAATTATCAAATCCGACCCAATCGAACAGCTTGCCGGGCGGTTGATGGTTGGAGTCATAGTTTGTGAACGCAATCAGTATCATATAAATCAGCGGCAGAATTGTAAAAACAATCACACCTGCTGCCGGCAGAAAAAGTAATACGAGGTGAAATTTTGAATCAGCAAGCTGATATAACTCGTTGCGAAATGAAGGAAGTATATGACCTTGCTCATAGAAATACTGCGCAGATCTTACTGCATTCAGTGCCGAGAACCAAAGTATGATAAATCCTGCAGATATAATTAATGTAATAACACCGTACAGAAGCAAAAGCATGGAATTATCTCCGGGGAGCTGTACGTTTATTCCAAGCGATGCATCATATACCCACTGCTGTTCGTTTGTTCCAAGCGTCAGAAAACCACGGATAGATTCAATTCCGAAAAGCAGCATGTAAATAATATATATCAGCTGAAGCGCTAAATAAATGGAGCCTTTTAGATATTGACCACGAACAATACAGCCATACCCCATAAGAAAATAGGATATCCTGGTTACTGCATCATCATGTGTTAAATTATTTTTCTGCATTGTTCTCCCCCATTCATAAACCGCCGGTATGTTCCCGGCGGTTTATGACCAATTAGTTATCTGGAAACAGTTATATCTGACACGAGCTGCTTTAGCTTCTCTGGTATTTGCTCTTTCGGTATTTTTCCGTCAAAGGCATCCTTTGTAAATGCAGCAACCGGATCCCAGTATCTGCTCATCTGAGGTATCGAAGGTGTCGCAATTGAATGTTCGAGCTGTCTTAGCTCTGCAGATATCGATGGACGTGCTTTAACAGATTCTCGCTGAATCAGATTAATATTGCATGGAAGTATGGCTCGCTCATTGAATCTTTTAAGCTGGTTGTCCTCATTTGTAAGAAACGCAGCAAGAGCCATAGCTTCAAGAGGATGTTTTGTTGTTGCATTGACAACATACATTTTTCCTCCGGCAAAAGAGATCATGTTTCGTTCCTCGCCGTTAATCTTTATTGTCGGCAGCTTTGCAACTCCGAGATTGCTGCCGAGAGCATCTGCAAAGGAATCTGTCTTCCAGCTTCCTGAAATATAAGCTGCAAGCTTGCCGGATTTAAATCTTGATGCAGCAGCGTCTCCGGATATATCTTCTGCCCCAAGATCTTTAAGTGAGGCGATATATTCAGCTGCTGCTATACCGTCATCGCTGTCAAAATCAACATCACCGGGGTCCTCCCCTGAATCACCATAGATATCACATCCTGCGGTAAGAAAGAACAACGACGAAAAATAAGCATCACCAAAATCCATAGCGAATTCTGCAACATCATTATCCTGCTTCTTTGCAAGAATCGCTTCCAGAGATTTCACGTCATCTTCATTAAGCTTCGATTTATCAAAAAAAAGGAAATAGGTTTCTGATGATGATGGATATCCGTACAGTTTTCCGTCAACAGAGGCAGCGTTAAACGCACTTTCGGTTACAGTACGTTTTATTTCATCTGTATAGCGAGTGTTTTCATAAACTGCCCCTGCATTCACAAGAGCTCCAAGCTGATCATTAGTGATTGCAAATACATCGGCAGCACTTTCAATATCTTTTAGTGCCTCATCTCTTGCGGTATCTTCACCGTTAACACGGACTTCAATCGAATAATTTCTGTCCGGATTTCCCCTGATAAACTCATCGACCATATCTTTGAGCATCTGCTGGTCATCAGCTGCGCCCCATAAGGTAAGATTTATATTCTGTGCAGCTGCTCCGGAATTACCCGTATTATCATTTCCATCTGTCTGAGTTCCGGTGCAATTACACGCAGCAAGCATCGGGAATAATAATACAGTAGCCAGAGCCAAAAACAATGCAATAAATTTTCTCATTCTATTTCTCCTGAATAGATACTTAACGATAAAAAAACGGGATATGCTGTAACATAAGCCGGTTACCGGCTGTTAATAGCATATCCCGTATTAAGATAGTTTATTCAGTTAACAATGTTGGTTAATGTTTATCAGACATTCCATATCTCTTCAGCATACTGCTTGATTGTTCTGTCACTGGAGAACTTACCTGCATTTACAATATTCATGAAGCACTTGCGGATAAATGCATCACCTGCAGCATAGTCAGCGTTGGTCTGAAGCTTTGCATCGCAGTATGGAATGAGATCGTGAAGCAGGAAATAATGATCAGGCTGATGCCAGGATGCACCCTTGAGGATTGCATTGTAGAGCTCCTGGAACATTCCGCTGCCGTTGTCATCAAGTGTACCGTCAATAAGGGTATCGACAATCTTTTTGATTCTCGGATTAGAGTTGTAGATTGCAGCCGGGTCGTAAGTGGGTTTTATGGCATTGATTTCCTCAACGCGTGCGCCGAAGATATATTCATTCTCTTCGCCAGCTTCACCTACAATCTCAACGTTCGCACCATCGAAAGTACCCAGTGTAACTGCACCGTTGAGCATAAACTTCATATTTCCGGTACCGGACGCTTCGGTTCCCGCTGTAGAAATCTGCTCAGAGATATCAGCTGCAGGAATAAGTTTCTCAGCATACGATACATTGTAGTTGGAAACAAAGAACACCTTGATAAGTCCGGCTACATCAGGATCATTGTCAATCAAGCGGGCAATTTCATTGATAAACTTGATGATACCCTTAGCTCTGTAATATCCCGGAGCTGCTTTTGCACCAAAAATAAATGCAGTAGGTGTGTAATTCTTGATTCGTCCTTCTTTTATGCCAAAATATATATCAAGAATCGAAAATGCATTGAGAAGCTGACGCTTGTACTCATGCAGACGCTTTACCTGAATATCAAATATAAAGCTGCTGTCGAGCTTCACACCATCATGTTTTTCGATATAATCAACAAGCTGATCCTTCTTTGCCCGCTTGATTTCAGCAAAGCGTTTCATGCTTGCTGCATCATCAGCATAAGGTGCGAGTTTCTTAAGTTCATCAAGATCAGTTATCCAGCCTGAACCGATTCTCTCGGTAATAAATGCAGAAAGCTCTTCATTGCAGAGAGCAAGCCAGCGGCGCTGAGTGATTCCGTTTGTCTTGTTGTTGAATCTTTCAGGATAAAGCTCATACCAGTCACGGAGAACATCATCTTTGAGTATCTCCGTATGCAGATAAGCAACTCCGTTGGTAGAATGAGTTGCGTATACTGCCAGACGTGCCATATGAATCGTGCCGGCATCAACTATGCGATATTTTACTGAATCCTTACCCTTGATTCCCTTTGCATAGAGCTCAGCGCGCAGACGACGGTCAATGAGAATAACAAAGTCATAAACTTCGGGGATAACATCAATAAACAGTCTGCAGCCCCATTTCTCAAGAGCTTCAGCGAGAACTGTATGATTAGTGTAAGCGAAAACCTTGGTTACAATTTCAAATGCATCATCAAAGCTGACATTTTCCTCGTCAACAAGAATGCGCATAAGCTCAGGAATAGAAACAACAGGGTGAGTATCGTTGAGCTGAACTGCATACATATCAGCAAGCTTTGAAAAGTCAGAACCGAACTTTGCTTTATATTTTCTTATGATATCCTGAAGTGATGCACTGCTGAAGAAATACTGCTGCTTAAGACGGAGCATTTTGCCTTCATAGGTTTCATCGTTCGGATAGAGAACAGAAGAAATAAGCTGAGCATCAAACTGCTGTGAGGTTGCTTTTACTCTGTCATTTCGATTGAAACTGTCAAAATCAAATTCATTTATAGCTTCACTCTGCCAAAGGCGAAGTGTGTTGACGCATTTACCGCCAAAACCGATGACAGGCATATCGTAAGGTACAGCCTTGACAGCGCCATCGCCGAAACGAACAATAACAGATTCATCTTCACGGCGGACAGACCACGGATCTCCGAATCGCTGCCAGTCATCAGCAAGCTCTCTCTGGAAACCGTTATCAAAATACTGCTTGAACAAACCATATTTATAGCGTATTCCGTAACCGTCAAGCGGGATAGAATGAGTTGCAGCAGAATCAAGGAAACAGGCTGCAAGTCGACCGAGACCGCCGTTGCCAAGTGCGGCATCTTCTACCTCTTCGAAAATACTGAAATCTATTCCGTTATCAGCAAGAAGTTCTCTGGCATCTGCGGTAAGTCCGAGATTATTGAGATTATCGTAAATCAGTCGGCCGATAAGAAATTCTGCGGAAAAATAACATGCGCGCTTTGCCTCAGCGTTTGCAGGCTGTGCAGAATCATATGCACAAGCAATTGCAGCACGGCTTACAGCATAATAAAGTTCTTTCACGGCAGCATCTTTAACACTGCGGTTAAATTCAAGCTTAAGCGTATTTTCTACATAGCTTCTGAATTTTTCATTCATTCGGATATCCTCCCAAAATTATATGTCAATTCCTTGATTTTTGATGCAAGTACAGGCGTAATCTGATGCTCAGAAAGTCGCCAGTGCCAGTTATTGCCAAGTGTGGAAGGAGTATTGATTCTTCCCTCTTCGCCTATATCAAGCCAATCCTGCATCGGAATTATTGCAGTATGCGCTACACTTCCCATTGCAGCCCGAATCATACCACCCGGAATATCCGCTGTTCTGCGAACGCCCAGATACTCTCGTGCAAAACGCCATTTTTGCGGTGAACGGGATTCAATGAGACCCCTGGTAGTATTGTTGTCATGTGTGCCTGTATAAACAATGCAGTTCAGAGTATGATTGTGCGGCAGGAACTGGTTATCCGGAGTATCATCGAATCCGAACTGAAGAACTTTCATACCAGGGTATCCGGATGCAATCTGCACCTTACGTACCTCTGCAACAACCTCACCAAGATCTTCGGCTATCATTTTTGTCTTTCCACGCGACTCATCAATAACCTTTATCAGTTCCATGCCCGGACCTTTCTTCCATTCGCCTTCAATTGCATTAACTGCACCGGCATCAATTGAATAATAACGGACAACACCAATAAAGTGATCTATGCGGATTACATCATATAGTCTGGATGCAAAGCTCATTCTGCTGCGCCACCAATTATAATTATCAGCTTTCATATAATCCCAGTTGTAAAGCGGATTACCCCACAGCTGTCCTGTTTCAGAGAAATAATCCGGCGGAACTCCGGCAACTTTGACCGGACGGCGCTGCTCGTCCATCTGAAACTGCTCAGGATTTGCCCACGCGTCTGCGCTGTCCATTGCAACGTATATAGGAATATCTCCGATGTATTCAATTCCGTTGCTGTTGGCATATGACTTCAATCGCTCCCACTGTTCGTAAAACTTGAATTGTACGAATTTCCAGAATCCGATATCAGCTGCAAGCTCTTCTGTATACTTCGCAACCGCCTCAGGCTTACGAATTCTTATATTCTCTTCCCACTTCAGCCATTCGATATTGTCGAAATGGTTTTTAAGTGACATGAACAAAGCATAATCACTGAGCCATACACTGTTTTCATTACAGAATTCAATATATGCCTCAGAAAGAGCATGGTCACTGTTGGCATAAGCTTTACGGAGAACATCAAATCGCAGTTCATAAATACGTGCGTAGTCTATATATTTTCCATTGTGCCAGTCAATCTGATTCAATTCCTCAATTTCAAGCAGACCTTCATCGCACAGAAACTCAAGGTCTATCATATACGGATTTCCAGCAAATGCAGAAAATGACTGATACGGCGAATCACCGTAACTTGTAGGACCGACAGGCAGTACCTGCCAGTAACGCTGTCCGGCTGACTTAAGAAAATCAACAAACCGATATGCCTGTTTTCCAAGTGTGCCGATTCCGAATGGCGACGGAATACTGGTTATCGGCAGAAGTATTCCAGCCGCACGCGGGAATGTATTTTTCGCTTTAGCCAAAATGCTACCTCCAGTTTTATTGATTAGTATTTCACATTTCTAAGTAAAATACACCTTTTCGTTTGTGGCATGACCTATTATAACGCGAGTTGATTCAGAAATCAATAGAAAATTGGAAACGTTTCCAATTATTTTTAAAAATTTTTGAAGCACTCTGATTCAATACGGTAATTTATCAGAGTGCTTCATTGTATATCAAGATGTAATTATACTCAAACTGCAGCTATACAATATATTCAACCCGAGTTATTGTATTCTGACTTACTTCAGAAACTTACAGTATTATACATATCAGTCCGCTGCAGCCTTCGTTGATAACCCGTTCTATGGTCTCCTGCATTTTCGCTCTGGCTTCAGGCGGCATTTTATAAAGCTTATTGTGAAGACCTTCGTTGACCAGTTCATGCAGTGTTTTGCCGAATATATTCGAATCCCATATTGATGAAGGATCTTCAGAAAATTCATTTAGCAGATAATATACAAGATCCTCCGACTGCTTTTCACTTCCTACAACCGGTGCAACTTCTGTTGTGATATTAGCTTTAAGCATATGAATTGACGGTGCAGATGCTTTCAGCCGAACACCATATCGTCCACCCTGCTTCATCATCTCAGGCTCCTCAAGTTGAAGCTCGTCAAGAGAAGGCATTACAATTCCATAACCTGTTGCTTCGACCTCTTCGAGTGCTGAGCTGATTTTATCGTATTTTTTCTTGATATCAGCCAGTTCCATTATAGAGCGCATCAGGCCGGCTTCATCATCAATTTTAATTCCTGTCTTTTCACCGAGAATCCTATAGAAAAGTTCACCTTCAAAATTGATATTCAGGGTGGCTTTTCCGCTTCCTAACTGAATATTATCAATTGATGCAGAAAGTACGTTCTGGCTACCGGCAATATCTGTACAAACTCTGTCAATATCACGGATCTTTTCAGCAGTACCCAGACTTTCTCTCAGCAATGAAAAGATTTCTTTTTTAAGCCAATGGTCATTTTCAAGAGAACACAGCCATCGCGGCATATTGAATGCAACCGACTTTATCGGAAATTCAAAAAGCACAAGTGAAAGAATGGCACGGATTTCTTCTTCTGTAATAGTCTGACAGTTCACTGCAACTGCCGGCATCCCGTATTTTTCAGAAAGCTCGGAAGCGAGCTTTCTGCTTTCAGCTTCTGTCGGATCTTTGCAGTTGACAAGAATTACAAATGGTTTTTTTATTTCATTAAGCTCTCCGATCACCCGTTCTTCTGCTTCCTGATATTCTTCACGTGGAATATCGGTTACAGTGCCGTCGGTAGTGACAACAATTCCTATGGTCGAATGCTCTGTTATAACTTTTTTAGTACCAATTTCAGCTGCAAGATTAAACGGAATTTCTTCTTCAAACCATGGTGTTTTTACCATTCTTGGCGAACTGTCCTCAATATATCCCAACGCGCTTGGGACGATATAGCCAACGCAATCGATCATACGAACACGCATCGCTGCAGTATCGTCAACACAGATTTCAATAGCGTCCTCGGGAACGAATTTGGGCTCAGTGGTCATTATGGTTCGACCGGCTGCTGACTGCGGTAATTCATCAACTGCCCTTTCCATCTGATATTTATTGGATATATTCGGCAGTACAAGGGTTTCCATGAATCTTTTGATCAATGTTGATTTGCCGGATCTGACCGGACCTACAACTCCGATGTATATGTCGCCACCGGTACGGTCTGCAATATCCCTGTATATTCTGTTATCTTCCATTAAGCTTACCCTCCCCTGTTTACCGTACTGAAATAAGAAGCACAATGTCATGTGCGATTGTATCTTCGTTTAAATCATTTTCGGTTTTGATTGTTTCAACAGATGCATTATGTTCGCGGGCAATATCCCATAGCTCCTCTCCGGAAGAGGCATAATAAACCACCAAAGCGGGTTCTTCTGTATGATTCTTAACTTTTGTTTCGTCAGGTTCTATGTCTGTGATACATGCGATCTTCACAGATTCACGTACCGATGCATTGCACTCAATTTCACATTTTACTGCTATAACTGATGCACCTGCCATTGTATAGGAGCAATTCTGGATATACACAGAGATATTTGCATTACCTTCATGAACAGCTTCGTTCATCGGGATTGTACATTCGAATTTGACCGTTCGCTCTGAATATTCTTTATCATCGTCAGTACATCCTGCAATTGCACATAATGTAATATTACCTGAAACC
Organism: Acutalibacteraceae bacterium; assembly: GCA_045580875.1. Lineage (GTDB taxonomy): Bacteria > Bacillota > Clostridia > Oscillospirales > Acutalibacteraceae > SIG598. The sequence continues at coordinate 80,166 of JAZNOP010000020.1, read as the reverse complement.
GCAATAGAGTTGCCTCGTACGGCTGAAGTGAAATCTCCCGGCTCACACCAGATATCGAGAATTCTGGATATTTCCTTTTCAAATTCAATATTTAATGCCGCTGTATTCTTTATACTGAAATTACCAAGAAATTTCTCAAGCGGCAAAAACTGTCTCTCAGCTCTGAGCTCGCAGTCTACAGAATAGGCATCACACACTACAGTGATTTCATGCTGTATATAAGAAGATACATCTGCAACAGCTCTGATATCTGCATTTATTCTGCGGTATTCACCATCAGAGTCGGTTCGAAGATTTATTTCAAGCGATGTAACATTCACTGAACAATCTGATATACAGCTGTCATTCACACCCTGCATATCAATAAACTGATTGAACGGAAGTGAATACTCCATGCTTTCCACACCGCCATCAGGCTCTGTAGTGTATACAATTCTTAGTATGGCTTCACCTTTGATTATAAGTTTATTGGCAATTGCCTTGCATTCTGCCGCTTTAATATATGCACTGCTGCGTATAACAGAAGCAATTGGAGGCTTGCCTGATGCGAGTTCAAGAGCCTCACTGATTGTGAAAGGTGTCTGTATATGTCCAATACATGAACTGATATCAAAAGACTTTCTGCGCAATCTTATTCCTGCACCCTGTGCATCACTTAATATTTCGGTATTTTTTCTTGCTGTGATTTTTGTACGTATTGAAATTGCACCGCGGATATCAACGCGTCGCTGACTTATTGCGCGGCAGTTGACATATTCAACTTTTACTTCAAGCTTCTGTTCCGCCTTTTCAGGATAATCAGAAAACGGTATGCTTGCTGAAAAAGGAATTTCATGATCACAACTGCGGATATGTTTGTCTCTTCCATCGAGATAAATTACATCAATACGTGTAATACCTTCTATCTCGAGTGAAGAAGCCGTAAGAGTTCTGACTGTAATACGCGGGGTCGCTCTACATTTAAGTATCTTGCCAATATCAGGACAATAATCCGGCAGTGTAAAGTCTGTCTGCAAAACTTTTTCGACTACTGAATCGCTGAACACTTCGTTAATTATGACTGTATCTCCTGAAATCTTATGATCCATAGAATCTCTCCTCCTGTTGTTTTCTGTCACATGATTATTCAGGATATGTCCGGATTATGCTGAAAATAAAAAATAAGATACCCTGCACATACAGATGCAGAGTATCTTATCTGTTCTTTATGATTCTTTTTTTATTCCAAACATCATACGAAGAAGACAACTCAGAACCTTCGGGCTCTTCCACACTACGATTTTCATTCAGTACACCTCTTTATTGCGATTCAGCCTGCGCTGTTATTACATATTACGCTGAATCTGCAATAGTGTGAGGAATTATCGAAACGAAAATCAGTTTTTTCTCAGTTCCCAGCTTTTAATTGACTGAGCTTCTTCATAAAGTGCTTTATAACTGTCGTGTCTGGATCTTGAAATGTTGCCGGATTTAACAGCGTCAATTACCGCACACCCCTTTTCACAGGTATGTGCACATGAAGTAAAAAGGCAATTACCGATATGATCAGAGAATTCCCTGAAGCAGAACTGAAGCTGATCTTTTTCTATGACAAAACCAAGTTTGCCGTCAAAAGATGAGAAACCGGGAGTATCTGCAATCCGTCCGCCGCAGGACAGAGAAAACAGTTCAACTGTACGGGTTGTATGTCTTCCTCTTCCAAGTTTTTCACTGATGTGAGAAGTTGCAAGACCAAGGTCCGGTTCAATTGCATTAAGCAAAGTTGACTTTCCTACGCCGGAATTTCCGGCAAATGCACTTATGCAATCTTTCAGTTCTGCCTTAACCTGCTCAATACCCTCTGTTTCGTCATAGCGTATGTTTATAACCTTGAATCCTGCTCCGGAATAAATTTCCTTCACATTCTTACATTCAGAAAGATCCTGCTTAGTGAGTACAATTATAGGTTCAATATCTGCGTATTCCGCAGCTGCTATCAATCTGTCCGTAATCAGAAGATTCGGCGCAGGCTGGCATGATGAAACAACAATGAACAGTTTATCAATGTTAGCAACGGCAGGTCGAATAAGACTGTTCTTTCTTTCATGAATGTCGTCAACCATCGGCAGGCCGTTTTCCGGCACGGAAATCACACATCTGTCGCCTACAAGAGGTGTAATTTCTTTCTTTCTAAGAATTCCTCTGGCGCGGCACTCGTATATGCTTCCGGAGGCCTCTACATAGTAGAAGCCTCCAGTGCTTTTCAGTATTAGTCCGTTTAATTGAGTCATCTGATTAACCTTCTGCTCCGGCGGAAGTAGTTGTTCTGACAGGCTCAGCTTCCTCGGAGGCAGTTGTCGTAGTTGTAGTGGTAGTTGTGGTTATTACAAAATCAGGATTATTGGTAATGCTTCGGATTTCACCGGTTGTGAAATTGATTGTAATTGTCTGATAAAGCTTACCATCAATATAAACCTTTGCCTGACGGCTTGAACCTGAACCGGAGATATTTGTTACAACACTATCCATGGATGTTGCATCGATATCTTCATTGTAAAGAGTCTCTCCGTCCAGAATAATCTCAACTCGGACACCAGTGGAATCAAGACCTTCCGGGAGTACAATATCAAGCGTGACACTGCTGGTCGGAGCCTTACCGTTACTTACAGTAAACTTGATGGTATCATCTTCATCAATCTCAGTTCCGGCGGAGGGTTCCTGAGAAAGAATGGTACCTGCAGGCTTTTCACTGTCAACCTCAGTAATGCTGGTTGCGGTAATACCCATTGCCTCAAGCTTTGCTTTTGCCTCGAGATAGGTCATATTGTGACAGTTTGGCATACTGAGTACGTTCGGCTTTATACCCTGGCTGACATAGATTTCAACTGTATCACCTTCGGAAATATCAGTTCTGGGCAGCGGATATGTGTTGATAACATATCCTGTCTGGATCGTATCATCATAAACGTCTATTTTTGAAGGTTTAAGTCCAAGAAGTATACATTCCTCGGAATACTTATCATAGGTCATTCCAGTGTAATCCGGAACAAGCAGACGCTCAACACCCATACTGACAGTGAGACGAATCTCTGTATTGTCGTAAACATCGCGTCCTGCCTGAGGATTCTGATTCATTATCTGATTCTGCTTATAGTCATTGCTGAATGCATATTCTACAATGAATGTATAGCGGTACTCAGGATTGCTTGTTACTTCATCAATGTCGTAACCGATAAAGTTCGGTGTTGCGCTTGTGGTAGTGGTGTTGCTTGCAAAAATACCTGATTCATCAAGAACAAGCCAGACCATGACGAGAGTTATGATCACAAATGCAAGACCGATTCCGGCGAGCACAGGAATTACAGGACTCTTTTCAGGTCTTTCGTATTCTTCCTGCATACGTCTTGTGTTATTGATAGCATTAATATAGCGCGACGGAGAATCATCTACCATATAACGATATTCAAAGCGAATATTCGGGTCACGCTTGAAATCATTGATGTCCGCAAGCATTGCAGCAGCACTCTGATATCTGTATGCAGTATCCTTCTGCATTGCCTGCATAGTGATTTCTTCCAGTCCGACAGGAATATCAGGATTTACCTCTCTGGGCATACGCGGATCTGCCTGCAGATGCATTACAGCAACTGATACTGTATCCATTGCATCGAACGGAAGCTCACCGGTAAGCATTTCATAAAGCATTACACCGACAGAGTAAACATCAGCTCTTGCATCAGTCTGAGCTCCTCTTGCCTGCTCCGGAGAGATGTAATGCACTGTACCGATAGCCTGATTACTGCCATTTGAAGATGCAGGCTTGTCGTTGCCGCCAATTCTTGCAATTCCAAAGTCCATGACCTTAATATCGCCGCTTTCAACAAGCATAATGTTCTGCGGCTTAATATCACGGTGGACAATACCTTTTTCGTGTGCATGCTGAAGAGCGTTAAGAATCTGTGTTGTAAAATGTACTGCTTCCTTCCAGCTGAGAACTTCCTGCTGTTCGATATACTGCTTGAGAGTAATACCGTCAATATATTCCATTACAATGTAAGGTTTGTTTATATTGCCGCTGACATCATATACCTTAATTATATTCTTGTGATTCAGCGATGCCATTGCCTTGCCTTCGATACGGAATCTTTCGCAGAATTCTTCATTGTTAAGATATTCCTGCTTAAGGATTTTAACAGCAACAGTCATGCCGGAAAGCAGATCGAGAGCCTTGTAAACGACAGCCATTCCGCCGACACCAATAAGCTCTTTGATTTCATATCGAGCATCAATTTTCTTGCCTATAAATCTATCCATAATCAACATTACGCCGCCGGGCAGCGACGATACCTCACTTTCTCAGAATTCATTCGCAGATAATCACAGCAGTTATATTATCAAATCCGCCATTGGAATTGGCCGCTTCAATTAATTTTTCTGGAAGCACTTCTCCGGACGATTGCTTTGATAACAAAGCGAGATCCGTATCAGATACACAGTTTGTAAGGCCATCAGAGCATATAAGCACTCTTTCGCCAGATGAAAGCCTGTGTGTTTCAAAATCAACAGTGATATCCTTCCCGACACCGAGAGCACGTGTGATGATATTCCGGTGAGGGTGATTAAGTGCAGCTTCAGGAGTGATTCTGCCGCAATCAACAAGCTCCTGTACAACAGAATGGTCTTTTGTTACGGGTCTGGCTGTATCATTTAATATATAAGCGCGGCTGTCACCGGCATGTGCGATGTGTGCCTTGCCCTTTTTGACAATTGCTATTACAATTGTTGTTCCCATGCCCATCAGGTCAGGAGTTTCTTTTGCTTTTTCGTATACAGCAGTATTGGCGGCAGAAGCAGCTTCAGCAAATATCTTTTTCAGATGGCGGCTGTCATATCGCGGCTTATAATTTTCAGCAATTACTTTTTTTGCAGTTTCAACAGCAATGCTGCTTGCTATATCACCGCCGATAACACCGCCCATGCCGTCACAGACGACAGCCCATGCTGCACCGTCATCAAATACACCGCAGGCAAAATTATCCTGATTATTGCTTCTGACTATTCCTTTGTCAGTCTTTCCGTAAGCTATCATTTTTGCTCCTTAATTGCTGCCTGATTCCTTCTGATTCCTGCGGCGCAGCTGTCCGCAGGAGGCATTTATGTCAGAACCAAGAGTCCGGCGGACAGTAGTTGTGATTCCGGCCTCATTCATAATATCGCAGAATATCTGTACGCGCTTAGATGACGGTGAAAAACAACCTGTTCCCTCTACCGCATTTACAGGTATCAGATTGACATGACAGAGCATCCCTCGCAGTTTCTTTACAAGTTCCCGTGCGCATTCGTCACTGTCATTTACATTTCCTACCAGCGAATATTCAAACGATATTCGCCTTCCAGTGATTTTCGCATATTTCCTGCAGGCTTCAAGAAGTACATCAACATTCCACCTTTTGTTTACAGGCATCATGTCACTGCGTATTCTGTCATTAGGTGCGTGCAGTGATATTGAGAGTGTAAACTGCGGCTTCATGTCTGCAAGAAGATAAATTTTATCAACCAGACCGCAGGTTGAAACTGAAATATGCCGCTGTCCAATGCAGATTCCGTCTTCATGAGAAACAAGCTCAAGGAATTTGAGTACATTATTAAAATTATCAAGCGGCTCTCCCATGCCCATCAGAACAACGTTAGATATACGAATATCTTCATTTCTCTGCGCTGCGGTAATCTGTGCGAGCATTTCCGAGGCTGTTAGATTACGTGAAAAACCACTTTTGCCAGTTGCACAGAATACACAGCCCATACGGCAGCCAACCTGAGTTGAAATACAAATACTCCAGCCATGCTTGTATTTCATCAGCACTGATTCTATAAACTCACCGTCATTAAGACGGAAAAGATACTTTTTGGTTTCGTCCTTTTTTGATGCAAACCGCTGTTCGATAATCGCATTTGCTATGTAACACTTTTCATCAAGTATTGCACGCAGTGATTTTGGAATATCACTCATTTCATCGAAGCTTTCAACGCCCTTATGAAGCCAGCGGAATATCTGCACGGCACGAAAAGCAGGCTGTCCAAGTTCTTTGAATAATATTTTCAGTTCATCAACAGTGTATGACTTGATGTCTATCAACGCAGAAATATCTATCATCCTTTTCGTCTGAATCGTGCAATGAAAAAACCGTCTGTATCAGCCGTAAATGGAAAAAGAGTAAGCATGAAATCAGGCTCGTCTTTTATCTTCCGCTTTACAGATGCAGGGAGTTCAAACGGATAAGGTTCAAACTCATCATTTGAATCAAGAAAACGCTCTGCAATTTTACTGTTTTCTGCAGAGCAAAGAGTACATGTGGAATAAACCAGTACACCGCCGGGTTTTACATTCAATGCAGACCTGCATAATATATCATACTGCATTTCAGGCAGTTGCGCAATAGTTTCTGCATTTTTGTTTTTTATATCAGGCTTTCTGCGTATTATTCCAAGACCCGAGCACGGCACATCACACAGAACGCGGTCTGCCGGCAGATTATCACCGGTCAGAGCATCTCTTTCTGTTGCCTCGACAACTTCAAGACCAAGTCTTTTGGCTCCGTCGTCAATCAGACCAACTCTGTGGCTGTGAATATCGCATGAAATCACTTTACCTTCATTATTCATTCGTTCAGCAGCTGTAAAACTCTTTCCGCCCGGCGCAGCACAGACATCAAGTACTGTATCACACGGCTGAGGATCGAGCACAGCACAGCACAGCTGTGACGAAAGATCCTGTATATGGAACAGTCCGTTCCTGTATGCTTCAAGTTCTTCAATGCTGCCGGCATTGCATATCTCAACAGCATTTTCAAGCCAATCTACAGCTTTCGCTTCCGCACCATCCGAGTTAAGTGCGGAAATAAGTGATTCAGTATCAGTTCTGACACTGTTCACCCTCGCATATATCGGCGGACGACCAGAAATGCATTCAAGCACCGATTCGCAAATTTCAGTACCATAGTCGTTTATCCAGAGTTCAATAAGCCACATCGGACACGAATAATTGACAGAAAGCCAGAGTTTCTCGTTCTTAGTTCTGTCCGGAAGCGGAATCTGCTTATTATTACGGATAAAGCTTCGAAGCATACCGTTAATCATGCCTGACGCTCTCTGCAGTCCATTCTTTTTGGCCATCAGAACGGATTCATTGACAGCTGCGCTGTCCGGCACTTTATCCATGAACTTGAGCTGATAAAGTCCCATTCGCAGTATAAGTCGAACATCATTTTCGATTTTTGTTTTTTTATTTGTCAGGAGCGACCTGATAGTGTGATCAAGAAGCTGCTCATTCTCCAGCACTCCGTAAAACAGATTGGCTGCAAAACGTTTATCTCTGTCATCAAGCGATGACTTTTTCAGTTCATTGTCCAGAATAATACTGGAGTAAGCATTCTCTGCTACTCGTCTCAGCGCTCTTAATACAATACCTCTTGCGCTCATTATCGGCTCCTTCTTGAGCTGTTAACAATAGAAAGAATTCTGAGAAGCTGAATCGCAGATGTAACAAGCGCTGCAACATAAGTCATTGCAGCAGCGCTGAGCACCTTGCGCACACCTTTCTTTTCATCAGAATCTGTTGAAACAATCTCACGAAGCTGTCTTTTTGCTCTGTTGCTTGCATTCAGTTCAACAGGGAGAGTCACTAGATGGAAAGCAGTGACCGAAGCATAAAGAATAACACCAATCATTGCGATGGTATAACCAACATCATTCTGTCCGCAAGATGCAGAAAGGAAAGAATTGAGCAGAATGCCGCCCATTATAAGATACCAGGAGATGCCGCTTCCAAAGTTCACAACCGGCACAAGAGCCGCACGGATTTTAATTGGCAGATAACCATTGTTGTGCTGTATTGCATGGCCAACCTCATGTGCAGCAATACCAATCGCCGCAACTGTCCGTCCGCTGTACACAGCGCTTGAAAGAGAAACAACATTGGTTTTGGGATTATAATTATCAGTGAGTGTGCCACTTATTGAAGCAATCTGAACATGGTAAAGTCCATTGGCATCGAGGATTCTTCTGGCAACATCAGCGCCGGTGAGACCGCAGCTGTTCTGCACTCCGCTCCATTTGCTGTATGCTGATTTGACCATTGCCTGCGCAGCCAGCGAGATAATAATGGTCACTAACATCACAAGATAATAAGTCATCTGTATATCCTTTCTTTATTCAATAGCAGTTCCAACAGCGACAGGGTGTCCGCGGAGATAATCATCTGCCGCCATTCTCTTACCGCCCTCTGCCTGTACTTCAATAATTTTCACAGCACCATTCCCACAGGCTACAGTGAAAGGTTTTATTGATACAATTTCACCCGGAGCACCGTTCACATCAGGAATAAATTCTGTTTTGTGAATCTTGAGCTTTTTTCCGTCAACAGATGTGACTGCTACAGGCCAGGGCTGAAGTCCGCGCACAAGATTATGAACCTGCTGCGCCGGCTTATTCCAGTCAATAACTGACAATGATTTATCCAGCATGGACGCATAACATGAAAGCGACTCTTCCTGCTTTATAGGAACAAGTTTATCTTCCTCTGCAAGACGAAGTGCTTCGACGAGCAGATCTGCACCAATTATTGCAAGTCTGTCATGCAGTTCACCTGCAGTTTCATTTTCTCCGATTTCAGTTTCGCTCTGCAGCAGAATATCGCCTGTATCCATACCGATATCGAGCTGCATAATGGTAACACCTGAAATTTTTTCGCCGTTGACCACTGCCCAGTTAATTGGGGCAGCACCCCTATACTTAGGAAGAAGCGATGAATGCACGTTCATGCATCCGAATTTTGCTGCGTCAAGAACATTCTGCGGAAGCATTTTTCCGTACGCAGCAACAACTATGCAGTCGGCTTTAAAATCGGCTATCTGCTGTTGAACCGACTCATCTTTCTTTATACTTTCTGGCTGATACACGTCGAGCCCGAGCTCCAGTGCTCGTCGTTTTACCGGAGGAGGCGTAAGCTTCAATCCTCTTCCGGTTGGCTTGTCCGGCTGAGTGTATACGGCGACGACGCTGTGGCCTGCCGCAATAACGGCGTCCAGAGACGGAACGGCGAAGTCGGGGGTACCCATAAATATCAGTTTCATTTATGCGTCCCCCTCCTGTTCCCCCAGAGAGTCAAGTTCCTCCTCAGTAAGCATTCTCTGAGCGATATCAATAAACAGTTTGCCTTCAAGATGATCACATTCATGGCATATAGCTCTTGCAGTAAGACCCTCTGCTTTTATTTCATGCCATTCACCGTTTCTGTCCTGATATCTGGCGGTAACATTCATAGGACGGGTTACAATTCCAAACTCACCTGGAACAGAAAGACATCCCTCGGAGCCGGTCTGCTCACCGCTGACTTCAATAATTTCAGGGTTGACCATCTCGAGAAGAGTTCCCTCTCCCTCACTGATATCGACAATAACCACTCTGCGTACAATTCCGACCTGAGGACCTGCAAGACCAAGTCCGTTGCTGGCAATCATAGTTTCTGCCATATCGTCAAGAAGTATTCCAAGACGCTTATCGAATTTCTCGACAGGACGACATACCTTGCGAAGCGTTCTGTCTCCGTTATAAACAAGATTTCTAAGTGCCATTTCAGTTTCATGCCTTGTAAAAGGCATGCCTCCTTTCAGTTCTACATAACGTTATCTGGGTTCATATCTATATAGACAGCAGTATCTTTATAGTCCCGTGAGGAACCAAACTCACGCAGCAGTGCATCAAGCATCTGACGTAAACGTACACTGCGTCGACATTTCATTATAATTTTATATCGGTACTTTCCTTTTATTCTGTTAATCAGAGCCGGTGACGGACCAAGAACACGCAGCGGTACATCTGGATATTCAGCTGAAGCAAGCTGTTTGAGTCTTTCAAGGAATTTAAGTGACATCTTTTTAACAGCAGCTTCTGTGCTGCCATTGAATCCGACAAGGCAAATATCTGAGAAAGGCGGATAAAGCATCGCCTTGCGGATTTTTATTTCATTTGAATAAAATTCAGCGTAATCCTGTCTCGCTGCCATTTCAATCACCGGATTATCAGGTGTAAGCGTCTGTATAATTGCTCTGCCGGAATAGCCACCCCGCCCTGAGCGACCTACAACCTGAGTCAGCAGTGAAAAAGCTCGCTCATAGCTGCGGAAATCATCTCCATAAAGCATCTGATCGGCAAGCAGTACACCAACAAGTGTGACTTTTTCAAAATCAAGCCCTTTTGCAACCATCTGTGTTCCGACCATAATGTCGTATTCGCCATTGGCAAAGGCTGTAAGCTTATCTGAATATGCCATACGTGAAACAGTTGTATCGGCATCCATACGAAGTATCCGCGCATCAGGAAAGAGTCTTTCAAGCTGATCTTCAGCATGCTGTGTGCCGTGTCCGGCATACCTGAGATACTCAGAGCCGCACTCTGGACATTTTACAGCAAACGGACGCGATGTTCCGCAGTAATGGCAAACCAATCTGCCAATATCATGGTGATAGGTCATTGATACACTGCAGTATTCGCAGCAAAGCACGTGACCACATGACCGGCATGAAACAAAAGTATTGAAACCTCGTCTGTTATGAAGCAGAATTGACTGTCTGCCATTATCAAGATTATCCCGTATAGCGGACCGGAGTTCTTCACTGATGAGATTTTCAGTCAGTTTTTGTTCTGATATATCAATTGTTTCAACTACAGGAAGTTTTGCTTCACCATATCTGTTGCTTAAAACTTCAAGATTATACGCTCCGCTTTCTGCAGCGTAATAATACGACTCAAGCGAAGGAGTTGCAGACGACAGAACCACAGGAGCTTTATGCCATGAACATCTGAATCTGGCTACATCACGCGCATGAAAGCGCGGAGAAGATTCAGATTTATAGGTATATTCCTGTTCCTCGTCTATTATTATAAGACCAAGATCATCAAACGGTGCAAAAACAGCCGAGCGTGTACCGATCGCAATTTTTGCATCACCGTTTTTTACCCGTTTCCATTCATCCATACGCTGTCCCAAAGGCAATCCGCTATGGAAAACAGCAATTTTTTCGCCGTAACGGCTTCGGAACCGCTCAAGAGTCTGCGGAGTAAGTGCAATCTCAGGTACCATGACAATAACCCCGCGACCATCAGCAACCACGTCATCAATAAGGCGCATAAAAACAGAGGTCTTTCCACTGCCGGTCACACCATAAAGCAGCGTGGTTGATGTTTTACCTGAACGGTAACGCTCAAGCATATTAATGTATGCTTTATTCTGTTCTTCAGTTAATTCAAGCTTTCGTTGATCTATTCGATACGAGTCAGCGTCGCACGTACGGCGATAGACTTCCATATCGTAGTACTCAACAATCCCATGCTTGATGAGACCTGTTATAACAGCCTGAGTACAGCCGGCAAAATAACAGACTTCCTTCACTGATGCACTTCCAGCCTGTTCAAGAAGTTCAATGACCTGACGCTGCTTTGCCGTTGGTTTTGGCAGAGACTCTGCTTCCGGTACTAACCTTACCATGCGGACAGTCGCATCGCCTGTACGCCTGACGGCATCATCTACCCTGACTACTTTTCCTTTTTCAACAAGACGGTCGGCTATATCTGATTTTTCTGCAAGACCAGCTATTTCATTGAGTTTTTCCCGCTCAACTGCACCGCGATTCGCTACAAGAAACGAAAGCATGCTTCTTTCAGCGCCGGTCAGTGTAATATCATTATCAATATCTTCAAGTGATAACGAATCCTCTGCTTTATACAGCTGTACCAACCTGATATTAAGTCCTGTAGGGAGCATCAGTTTCGCAGCTTCAAAAAGTGTGCAGAAACAGGTGGCTGAAATCCACTTTGCCAGTTCGATCAACTCACTGCTGAGCATCGGCGATTTATCAAGTGCAGAGATAACCGCTTTTATTGTGCTTTCCTTCTCAAGTCCGCATTCATCAGTTACTTCAAAAACAACAGCCTGTCGATGTCTGTTGCCGCCGCCGAAAGGAACAAGTACACGAATACCCGGAAAAACAGCATCAGACAGATCATCGGGGATGAGATAGTCGAAGAGTTTGTCGAAATGATAGACAGTATTTTCTACTGCTACACGTGCAAATTTCATAGCTATCTCATTCACCCGCTTTCTGTCTGATTGTGAAATATTCAGTTATAATCAGTCATCAAGGGAAATCGGCATATCAAAATCAACATCGCGATAGATGTTGGTTGAGCCTGTAGGACTGACGATTGTGGACCTACCGCTGCGAAGATTGTTCAGCACAATATTTACAGGCTTTTCAAGCAGCGGCTCCTTTCTCTTCTCTGCATCTTCAGAGATCTCTCTTGCTTTTTCTGCAACAAGACTTACGAGAGCATAATGACTTTCAACCATGTTGAAGATATCATCGATAGTGTATTTAGGCATTATCCAAAACCTCACTTATAAGATTTTTGTTTTTACGCACACTGCATTTTTCTGCCTTGATTATGCTAAGCAGCTGCTCGGTTGCATTTTCAACGGTATCATTGACAATTATGTAGTCATAATCAGCTGCCTGTGCAATTTCATCATGAGCCTTTTCAAGTCTGCGGACAATATCTTCCTCTGTATCACGTGCCCGTCCGCGGATACGGCGCTCCAGCTCTGTCATTGACGGAGGAAGAATAAAAACTCTTACGACATCAGGATAGCTTTCTTTTATCTGTCTGCCGCCATTCACATCAATCTCAAGGATAACATCTTCATTATCATTAAGATGTCTGAGAACATTTCCTCGCGGCGTGCCATAATAATTATCATTATAGCAATTGTACTCAAGAAGATCACCGTCACTGACAGACTTGAGAAACTCTTCTTTTGTAACGAAGAAATATGTCACGCCTTCAGCATCCTGTGATGACATCGGACGAGAAGTTTTTGAGACCGAAAGATAAATCGGCTCATTTCGTTCAGCGGCAACCTTTACTGCATTACCAACTATTGTTCCCTTCCCTACACCGGCAGGGCCGGAAACAACAACAAGAACATTATTCATCAGTATTGTCCTCCGTATTATCACTGAATCCCTCCGGTATTACCGCTGACAGAATAACATGTCCGCTGTCAGCAATAAACACCAACTTTGTCTTGCGTCCGTATGTTGCATCTATCAAAGTACCGCGGTCGCGGGCTTCCTGTACGAGGCGCTTTACCGGCGAAGAGTCGGGATTGACCGCAGCAATGATCCTTTCAGCAGAAACCACATTGCCAAAGCCAATATTAATAAGCTGCATATCAGCACTCCAATTACTCTATATTCTGAATCTGTTCGCGAATCTTTTCGATTTCACTCTTAATTGCAACTACAGTATGAGCAATTTCAGTGTTCTGTGCTTTTGAGCCAATTGTATTGGTTTCTCTGTTGATTTCCTGCACAAGGAAGTCAAGCTTTCTGCCAACAGGCTCATCCGCCTGCATTATCTGTCTGAACTGATCTATATGACTGCGCAGACGGACTGTTTCTTCGTCAACAGCTATACGATCAGCGAAAATTGCACATTCGGTCAGCAGACGCTGCTCATCTATCTTTGTATCATTAAGAACTTCCTCGATTTTGGCACGAAGACGGTTCTGATAATGAGCAAGCGTTTCGGGGGATTTCTTTTCCACCTGTTCAACAGCCTCAAGGATTGTCTCGAGACGCTGGCTGATATCCTCACGCAGACGTGCACCTTCAAGCTCACGCATAGAAATGAAATTATCAACTGCTTTCTGGGCAACTGTATTTACAGCTTCCCATACAGCAGCTTCATCTTCAGGTGCTCTGCGAACTGTGAAAATATCAGAATAACGTGATATTGCAGAAACAGAAAGGTCATTCTCCAGTCCGAATTCTTCAGCAAGCTGATTTAATGCATTTACATATCCTGAAGCGAGGGATTTGTTTATCTCAACAACAACTGCCCCATCATCAACAGAGATAATAGAAACATATACATCGATCTTGCCTCTGGAAACCAGCGACTGGATAAAGTTCTTGAGTTTATCCTCAAGAAAACCGTATCCACGGCTTATCTTAGAGGAAAACTCAAAATATCTATGGTTGAACGATTTAATTTCTACAGTTATATCCTTTCCGGATATGGTCTCCTGATGTCGGCCATATCCGGTCATGCTTCTAATCAAATCTTTGTCCTCCGTATTTTATCAAACGGGATGGATTTTCTCGGTCATGTCGGCATGTGCGCCGTCAATACCGTACTTTCTGTCTCTGCGGCGCTCGAAGAACTTGGTAGCAACCTTATCAAACTGAGCGAAGGAGAGAACATCTTCATCCTGCTCAAAGAACTCAGCCATTCCAGTTCTGAATGTTTCAAGCTCAGGCTTGATAAGGTCAGCAGGACGGCAGTCGATGGGCTGTTCGTCACCGATGATCTTCTTTCTGAATTCAGGATCAATTGCAACAGGTGTTCTGCCGTACTGACCGCGTACAAGACCCTTGAACTCGTTGGAGCACATCTTGTAGCGCTCACCTGCGATGATGTTCAGAACTGCCTGTGTGCCGACGATCTGAGAGGTCGGAGTAACCAGCGGAGGATAGCCAGCATCCTTACGGACACGGGGAACCTCATTAAGAACAGCATCAAGCTGATCAAGCTTTCCAGCTTCCTTAAGCTGAGACACAAGGTTCGAAAGCATTCCGCCAGGTACCTGATAAAGCAGGGTCTTGGAGTCGACACCAAGCATCTTGGTGTTGAGAAGACCACTTGCAATGTATTTCTCACGAAGAGTGTTAACGTAGTCTCTGATCTGAGAAAGAAGGTTAAGATCAAGACCGGTATCCCACTCAGTGCCTGCGAGTGCAGCGACCATGGACTCTGTCGGAGCGTGAGAAGTACCAAGAGCAAGCGGAGACATTGCAGTATCGATAACATCTGCACCAGCCTCAATACCCTTCATGAGTACCATGGATGCAAGACCGGAGGTGTAGTGAGTATGAAGCTGAATGGGAACCTTTACGGTTTCCTTGAGTGCGCGTACAAGCTCATATGTGCCATAAGGAGTAAGCAGACCAGCCATATCCTTTACGCAGATTGAATCTGCACCGGCATTTTCAAGAGCCTTGGCATAATCAGTGTAGTACTTGAGATCAAAAACAGGACCAGTAGTA
Source organism: Acutalibacteraceae bacterium (assembly GCA_045580875.1). Lineage (GTDB taxonomy): Bacteria > Bacillota > Clostridia > Oscillospirales > Acutalibacteraceae > SIG598. The sequence goes on along the minus strand of JAZNOP010000020.1, from coordinate 65,023 downwards.
TAAGAGATAGCAGCCTGAACATGACCATTGTACTTCTTTGCAGCATTGATAGCTGTCTGAAGGTTACGGATGTCGTTAAGAGCATCGAAGATACGCATGATATCAATACCGTTTGCGATGGACTTCTCAACGAAATATTCAACAACATCGTCAGCATAATGACGATAACCAAGCATATTCTGACCTCTGAAAAGCATCTGAAGCTTGGTGTTCGGACAAGCCTTTCTTATTGTGCGGAGACGCTCCCAGGGATCTTCGTCAAGGAAACGAAGGCAGGAGTCGAAGGTAGCACCGCCCCAGCATTCAAGAGAATGAAAACCGACCTTATCCAGATCAGCCAGCATGGGCAGCATTTCCTCAGTGGTCATACGTGTTGCAATCAGCGACTGATGAGCAACACGCAGGACAGTTTCAGTTATTTTGATCTGCGGCATATCAATTTCTCCTTATTGCAATTATGCAAGCGATACGAGAGCGGTACCAGACTCAACAGCCTCGCCCTTATTTACGTGAACAGCAGCAACGGTGGCATCATGCGGAGCCATAATCTCATTCTCCATCTTCATAGCTTCGAGAATGAACATGACAGTACCGGACTTGATTACGTCACCAGCCTTGACATTGCAGCTGAGGATGGTACCAGGCATCGGAGCGCATACGACCTCTGCATCAGCAGAAACCGGAGCCTTTGCGGCGGGAGCTGCTGCAGGTGCTGCTGCCGGAGCGGGAGCTGCTGCAGGTGCAGGTGCTGCTGCGGGTGCGGGAGCTGCTGCGTAGCCGGCAGATGAACCGCCGAGGTCTTCAACCTGAACGTCGTATGTTACACCATTAACGGTAATCTTGAGGTTCTTCATCTGTATTTCCTCCTAAAATTAAAGCTGAATATTTGAATGCTTCTTGGGGCTCTTGCTTACACGCTTTCCAGCGAGCATATTAAGTGCAGCAAGAAGAGTATTTCTGGTATTTGCAGGATCGATTACGTCCTCAATATGACCGCCAAGTGCTGCGGTATACGGAGAACCGAGAGTTGCAGTATATTCTTCAACCTGAGCCTTTCTCTGCTCAATGGGGTTCTTGCTGCCCACAAGCTGCTCGTTATAAAGAACTGCAGCAATGGTAGTCGGAGCAAGCGGAGAGATAACTGCAGTCGGCCATGCAACTACATAATCGGAGCCGGATGCTGCACCGGCCATGGAGACATAAGCTGCACCGTAAGCTGCACCGACAATGACAGCAATCTTTGCTGTAGTTGCTTCAGCATAGGAATGTGCGAGCATGGAAGCTTCACGGATAGATGCAAATCCACAGCAGTCAACAAAAGTGATGACCGGGATAGAGAAAGCATCACAGAAACGGACAAAGCGTGCTGCCTTTGCAGCAGAATCACGGCTTACAAGCTCTTTCTCATCACTGTGAACAGATACAATACCTGTTACTGCACCGTTCATGGTTGCAAGAGCAGTATAGGTCTGCCTGCCGAAACCTGCAGAAAGCTCAATGATGCTTCCAAGGTCAACAATACCGGAAAGCATTTCTGCAGTTACATCTGCACCGGAGCCGATCTTCTGGGAAGCGATTGCAGCCGGGAATACAGACGGCTCAGTATAATCACATACCGCAGGAGCAGAAAGATTGTTCTGCGGAAGAATTGAGATAAGATTCTTTGCAGCCGCAACAGCGCTGTGTGCATCAGGTGTGACAATATGTGCAACACCTGCTTCAGCAGCTTCCTTTGCTGTCATGTTGCCGCCAGCAGTATCAATACCGTAATCAGCAGTTTCTGCACAAATAATAACATCTGCACTTGAAGCAAGCAGAGAGCAAGTACCGATACAAGTACCTGCGATAACTGCAATCTGAGGAACAACGCCGGAAAGATTATTGCTGCGTATAAGCATGTCACCAAAAGCATTAAGCATTTCAGCGCCCTGCTTGAGTCGTGCGCCGGTTGAGTCGAAAATACCAACCACCGGAGCACCTGTCTTAAGTGCGTAATCATAAACCTTGCAGATCTTTGTTGCCGAAGCCTTGGAAACTGCACCGCCTGCGATTTCGCTGTTCTGCGAGAATGCACATACCGGAACACCGTTTACCATGCCAAAGGCGGTGATGACCTCAGCAGGCTTGCCCTCGGAAAGTGCGAGGGGTTCAAATTCTGTCATTGTGCCACTGTCGAAAAGAGCGGTAAGACGAGCATATGCTGCACTCTTGGTTACAGCTGCTCTTACACTCTCAGCGATTGCGGCTTTGCTTTCTGCACCCATTTGTTACCTCCTGGATAATATAATAATTGAGGATAATGATATCCAAATTTTCGCAAAATATATTATATAACAATGTTAATCATCAAACAAGTCATTTTTCTTATTATTGCTAAATTTTTGTCATTTTATTAAATAAACCAACAGACTTACCGCATAAAATAGCAAGTATGTCTGTTGGTTTGCGATTTATTGCATTTGTACAAGAGTCTTGATCGAACGAAGTTCAGCGTCATTAAGCATACGCCAGTCACCGCATTTAAGTCCGCCCAGTTTTATTTTACCGATAGCAATACGCTTGAGTCGGATAACCTCAAGGTCAAGAGCTTCACACATACGTCTTATCTGGCGGTTTCTGCCTTCATAAAGCGTAATCTCCAGAGTAGTCCTGTCTTCACCTATGCTGTGTGTGTGAACATCAGCGGGCGCAGTGATTCTGTCATCAAGCATAAGTCCTGCCGAAAGGTGTGCCTGCTGCTCCTCGGTAACCTTTCCTTTCACAGTTACCCTGTAGGTTTTGGGGACGTGTTTTGCTGGATGCATGACAGCATTGGCAAAATCACCGTCATTGGTCATAAGCAGCAGACCCTCACTGTCTTTATCCAGTCGCCCGATCGGGAATACGCGCGCATTTACTGCCGAAACAAGCTCAGCTACACACTTTCTGTCCATTTCGTCAGACATTGTTGTTACATATCCGCGAGGTTTGTGCAGCATAAGATAAACCTTATCATTCTTTACAACAACACGTCGGCCGCTTACAGTAATGCGGTCATTTTTAGGGTCAACCTTATCGCCGACAACAGCAACTTTACCGTTTACGCGGACTTTTCCCTGTTCAATAAGTTCCTCTGATTTTCTCCTTGATGCAATGCCGCTGTCAGCAAGCACCTTCTGAAGTCTTACAGTTCCAGCCAATTTAAATACCTCTTATTTTCACGGACATCTGGTGTCCTTTTATTCATTTTCCAAATCAAATTTAATTGCATCTATGTAGGCAGAAAGCCAATCTGTTGTAACGCACTCAACATTTTCCTTTGAGCATACCGGAAACTCCTTTATAAGGGTTGTTCCGTAATAATATCGGAGTGTTCCGACGACCTGATTCTGCGAAACAGGTGCATATTCAAATTTGCTGAGCACGATTTCCGAAGAAATCCCGCCTATCTGCGGTTCATAAATATTGAATGACTCAACACCGACACACTCTATATCAACAGCCTGCTGTGACCCTCCGACAACCATAAGACTGTCATTGACCAACGATGGCTCAGCATGCACCTCTACATACTGGTCAAAAGCATAATCATACAAATCGCTGTGATATGACCAGTAAGAGGGCGCTCCCAATGTTACGCACACAAGGCTGACTCCGTCACGCACACAATGGCTGACCAGGCAGAATCCAGCTGTATCAGTATATCCTGTCTTCATGCCATCACAGCCTTTGACTCCCCTGCTCAGACCTTCCATCAGGTAGTTATGGGCTGCAAGGAAGAAATCTGCCATCGGGTTGCCGAATTGTATTGTAGCTGTCTTCATTGAACAGATGGACATGAAATCCTCGTTCTTAGAGGCATATGCGCCAAGAAGCGCCATATCGTATGCAGTAGAATAGTGAGCCTCATCGTCCAGACCCGACGGTGTGATGAAATGAGTATTCATCATTCCGATATCAGAAGCTTTTTCATTCATCAGCGAAGCAAATCCATCGTACGATCCACCGATTTCAACAGCAATCGACTGGGCACAGTCGTTACCGGAGAGAAGAATCATTGCAACGATAAGATCGTGCATTGTTATTCTGTCACCAAGCTTAAGCCCCAGCTTTGTGGAACCAACTTCATCGTAAGCAAGCATATCACTGTTGATTGTAATTTCTTTTCCAAGCTCACTGCGCTCCAGAGCAAGCAATGCTGTCATGATTTTTGTTGTACTTGCCATCGGACGCTGCTGATACGCGTTTTTTTCAAATAAAACCACGCCAGTATCAGCATCCATTACAATTGCAGAACCCTGCCCAACTGTCGGTACTGGAATACTGCTTCCGATTTTTGAGGGATCTGAAACAAATACAGCAGAACCGTCCGCGGAGATATCGGTCGACGAAGTAACAATATCAGTTGTATTACTTCCATTTTCTCCCACTGGACTGGCAAAAGCAGCCGAACAGCAAACGGTCATGATTGCCATTACCAGCATTATTGCAGCAATCTTTCTGATTAATGTCATTTTCATATTACCAGACATCCGGTCACCTCCATATCATTGCCTTAATCTTGGCATTTACTGATAGATATGTCAGGCAGCCGGAAATTATCCAATTCAGTTGTTATTTTTTAATTCGATTGGTTACTTCCTTGACCTTATCAACAATATCAGGAACCATGTCGATAGCATGGTTAACTGCACTGAGTCCGGAATCAACAGGAATCATGCGTACATCGGCACCATTGATAACAAGAAAACCCACAGGAGCAACGGTAACGCCGGCACCGCCGCCGCCGCCAAAGCACTCCTGAGAATTCTTGTTCGGGAAATCTGAGCCGCCGGAAGCAAATCCATAAGATATCTTCGACACAGGTATTACGGTTACTTCACCTGAAATAATAGGCTCACCAATTACAGTTGAAGCATCAAGGGTTTCCTTTATCTTCTGAAGAGTAGTATCCATCATGTCTTTAATAGGATGATCTGTCATTAAAATGCACCGCCTTGTTTTATATTCTGAGAAGCCTGAGCAGAGGCTTCGTCCATTTTCTGTTTTACTGCATCTTTTATCTCAAGGAACAGAAGCTTAAGGAAAGCTCCTGCCGAATGCGCAAGCAGAGAAACCGGTACAACGGTAAGCAGTATATCAGCATCCACCTTTGTGCCGCTACCTGAAAAATCAGGAATAATATTAATATTTTTATTATATCGCAATGTTTTACCAAGAATAAACGCTAAAGCAGGATAAAGGACAGAACACCATCTGCCGTAGCTTACAGCTGTATCAGCTGCATCTTCTCCGCCGATAATTACATTGAAATCAAACCGGTTTACTGTAATACTGTGCAGAATCCGTCCGAATGCACCGCCAGCCAGTGATACCATCCGCCAGATAAGTTCAACCATTCCGGAAAATCCGCGTGCTTCACGCAGCTGTGCAAAAGCGCTCTTTTCTTTTACCTGTGCACTATCAGAATCTTTGGGTGCTGCTTCTTTTTTTTTGACTCCAAGCTTTTCTTTGATTCCAGTAAAGATTTTTCGTGATTTATGCCGGATTTTTGCAGCTGTACGTGAAATATTCACCTTAAAGGTTGTCCAGCCTTTTGAACAATGTCTGATCCAGAATTCCTTAATAAATCGTCCGACCTTGGTATCCTTTTTTTCTGCTTTTTCTTTTTTTGGAAAAACCTGAAACGGGATAAACAGATATTTGATTCTTATCAGCAGTTCTTCACTGTACCTCAGCTCAATCTGAACTGGAATAATCAGCAAAATTATAATGAGCGCCAAAATACCGGCTAATATATACAGAAATATCATATCCAATAATTCACCGCCTAACGCTCAGCAAAAATAAACTATTCCCCGTCGTCAGCAATCAATTCATCATCTGACTGAACATCATAATTGTCATATTCATCAGACTCAGCCTTTGCCATAAGTACGTCATCGACCGAAAGCTGTCCTTCAATCTGCTCTTCGTCTGCATCACCGGGAAGTCTCGGAAGTTCAGCCAGAGACTGCATACCAAAACATCTGAGGAACAGATCGCTTGTTTTATACTGCATGGGACGACCAGGCAGATCAAGTCTGCCTTTCTCTTCAATAAGCCCTTTTGCAAGCAGACTTGAAATAACGCCTGAGCAGTCAACTCCTCGTACCTGTTCAACAAGATTTCTTGTCACCGGCTCATTGTAAGCTATTACTGCAAGCACTTCCATAGCCGCCTGAGAAAGAGGTGTATTGCGACGCATTTCCAACATCGCGCGTATATAGGAAGCATACTGCGCTTTTGTGCATAACTGAAATTTATCTTCTATTCTTATTATTTCCAGAGCACTGCCTTTTTCTTCGTATTTGTCCGTAAGCTGCAGACAGAATGCTGTAACAGCTTTCTCATCCAGACCAAGAACCTCGCCCAATCGCCCAACCGATACAGGCTCGCCGCTTGCAAACAGCATAGCCTCTATTGCCCGGTAGATTTCTTTCGTTTCCACTTTCTTTCACCGCCGTCTGAAAATTGTATATTGGCATCATCGTCAATTATTACACGGTTATGACGCAGAAGTTCAAGAACCGCAAGAAAAGTTGCGACGGCCTCACTCTTTGATTCTGACTGCATGAAAAGCTCCTCAACATTTACTGACGGAGACTTGTACAGTCTTTTTAAAATATGAATTATACGTGTATTGACAGACACAACCGGTTTTGCCACTATCTGAGTGAAAACCTGTTTTGAAGGCGGCTCCTTTGCCCTGCCTCTGCCTGCAGCAGCAATATACGCATTGTAAAGCACCATGGTATCATGCTGAAGACGGTATGTCTTGTCCGACTCAATAACCATCTCACTTCTTGTGAACTGGTCAAAGTTCGCCTGAGATGCAAGTCTTTTTGCTGCCTCACAGGCAAGCTGATAGTTTATCAGTTCACCTACAAGTTCTCGCTTAAGTTCTTCTGCCTGCTCCTCCTGCTTAGGAAGAAGTGTCAGCGTTTTAATATAGATAAGTCTTGATGCCATGGTAAGGAATTCACTGGCAACATCAATATCCGCCTCCTGCATCTTCCGTATATGCTCCATATACTGATCGAGCAGTTCAGATACAGGAATATCATAAATATTAAGCTGATTTTTGGTAATAAGACTAAGCAGAAGATCAAGAGGACCCTCAAAAACCTCAAGCTTATATGAAAGCTTTTCTTTTTCAATACTCATTTCAGAATATTCCGCTCCACATAGTTGTTTCTTCAAGTCCGATCAGATCAAACAGGCCGTCGGCACAGAAGAGCATGAAACCCGACAATCCGTCTGAGAAAAAATTGATGACAGGATCAAGTACACCAGTGACAAGCACGATCATGGCAACAATAGAAATAATCTGTGAATTCTTTGCCATAAACTCATTCCATTTATTAGGAAGTATACCGCCAAGTATCCTTGAACCGTCAAGAGGATAAATAGGCAGAAGGTTGAACACTGCAAGTGTAATATTGATTGTAAAAAGCCAGGTCAGAGCAAAATATATAAGATTTGCCGTAGAATAGCTCATGCTGAAGCATGCAACGATTCTCATAATGAAAATACTGATCATTGCAACAGCAATATTGGAAAGCGGACCCGCAAGTGCTGTAAGTGCCATTCCGCGCTTGCGCTTTGCCTGATTATCAAACCGATATGGATTTACAGGTACAGGTTTTGCCCAGCCGAAGCCAAAAAGAATAAGCAGTGCCGCACCTATCCAGTCAATATGAGCTACAGGATTCAGTGTAAGACGTCCCATTTTTTTTGCTGTATCATCGCCCAGCTTATACGCCATTCTCGCATGAGCATATTCATGAACAGGAAGTATAGCAATTATAATAACTATACGAACAAGCAAGCCTATGATAAGCTGCTGCCAGCTTGCACCAATGAACCAAAGCATAATTATATCCTTTCTGCTAAGTTATTAATTGCATCCAAACAGATTTACAGTTTATTATATTACAAAACGTTAAAAAATACAATATCAAAAAACCATCATGAAAAATAACTGAACCGGCATTTGCACTGCGTTGTTTCCGCGTGGGCAAATGCCGGCAAAAAACTTAAGTATCAGCGAATTTCAGCAATCTTCCCTTCCTTGACCGGATGAGCTTCTTTGGAAACCGACGGCTCACCAATGCAGACTGCAATTGAAAATACATAATTTTCAGGAAATGCCAGTTTTTCGCCAAGTTCTGCAGACTTTTCGCCTTCAAACGCAATACCGCACAGACCAATCATAACCGAACCAAGCCCAAGGGAATGAGCTGCAAGAGTGAGATTCTGTGCTGCAATACCCGCATCAAGCTGACGCCATTTGGAATCTTTGTCACCTGAGATAAAAACAACCAGCGGAGCATCATAAAAAATCTTACCGTTGCGTGAGTTTGTGATTTTAAGGAAGAATTCATCATTTCTTCTTTCAGCCTCTGCAATTGCTTCCAGTTCAACCTCACGGACAAGCTCTGAATCAGTCACAAAAGTAAAATGCCATGACTGTTCATTTCTTGCGCTGGGCGCAGCAAGTGCGCACTGCTTGAGAATCTCAATCTGTTCTTCGGTTACAGCAGCTCCAGTGTAACCGCGATTGCTTCTGCGGTCTAAAATCGATCTGACAGTTTCATTCATTTTATTTATCCCCTTTGTCAATTAAATTTGAATTTAATTTGATTTATTTTTTAGGCAGAACCAGAATTTTACTCCGTCGTCGGTGTTTTCAGCACCATACATCGCATTATGCGACTGGAGAATAGTGCTGACTATTTTTAAACCAAGACCTGAACCGCCATAGGAACGTGAACGCGATTTGTCGACTTTATAAAAACTTTCCCAAATGCGATCAATACTGTCCTCAGGAATATGACTGCCGGAATTATACACCTCACAGTAAACCTGATTTCCATCTTCCCTGACAATAACGCTGATCGAACCATTATCCGGAGTATGATTCTTTGCGTTTGTCAGCAGGTTATTAATAACCTCTTCAATACGATCATAATCACCGTAAGCTGTCGAATTTCCGGTACATCCGAAATGAGCTTTGATTCCGCGTTCTTCAAGCAGATATGAGAGCTTGGTCAGTCTCTCTTCAGCAAGCTGTGCCAGATTGAACTCTGACATATCAGGCTGAACTTCTCCTGATTCAAGCTCTGCAAGCTTAAGCAGTTTCTCTGAAAGCTTACTCATTCTAATTGCCTCGTCTTCTATGATACTGCAGTAATATTCTCGTTCATCACTGTTAATATTAAGTTGCAGACCTTCACAGTATCCGAGTATAATCGCCAGTGGAGTTTTCAGCTCATGCGAGACATCAGAAATGAAATCCCGTCTCATATTATCGATTTTTTCGCGGTGTTCAAGCTCCTGCTTTAGGTGTTCGTTTGCAATACTCAGTTCATTTATTTTCTCCTCAAGCTGCGACGACAGCTCATTAATACTTCCTGCAAGATCACCGATTTCATCACTTGATCTGACCTGAACCTTTTCATCAAATACAAGCTGTGTCATTTTCTTTGCTGTATTACTGACATGAACTATCGGCTCAACAAGTCTGTCCGTCATTACTATCGTTGCTGCGCCGCCGGAAAGCAGTATCAATGCACCTATCAGCAATGTAAAACTGTTCGCAATTTTAACGCTGTCATCGATAGCTGCTATCGGCGCATTAATGATAATATAAAAAGGCAGCTGAACTCCATCATATTGTTTGATTGCTTTGGCATATAGACTCAAATATGAAGCAGAAAGAGCACTGTTGTACGGAGTATCAAACCTTGGCTTTGTAGAAAAAATCTCGACCGAATCATATTCTGAAGAATCCGGCAGCATCCAGTCGCTGAACCACTGCTCACCGGATTCAACACCACTGTTCTCCCCTGTCGGAAGAAATAACGTATCACGTACAGAACTGCTGCAGAAGAAAACCCTGCGCCGGTAATTAATTATCAATATCTGCACATTGTCATTTTCTTCGATTGTCTGAAGCTGTCTGTTTATGTCTTTACTGTTAAAGTCAAGGCTGCAGATGGTATTGAAACTGGTCGTAAGAGCCTGTTCTTTCATTTTTTTATAGTACGGCTTCAGTAATGTGGAATTTAGCAGCAGTGTAACAAGAACAAAAAGAAGCACTGATCCGAAAAGCAATGCCATCATTTTGGTTCTTACAGAAAATCTCAATTACTTCACCTCAAGTCTGTAACCAACACTTCTGACCGTGACAATCATTTCCCCGGCGCTTCCAAGTTTTGAACGAAGCTGTTTGACATGTGTGTCAACAGTACGGAGATCTCCGAAATAATCATAATCCCATACACCGTTAAGAATCTTTTCTCTCGAAAGTGCAACTCCTTTATTTTCGATGAAATAAAGGAGCAGATCATACTCCTTCGGTGTAAGTTCAAGCGGCTGTTTGTTAAGATATGCAACGTGTGCCAGCTCGTCAATATAGACATCACCGCACTGTGTATTGCGACTGCCTATAGCGCCCTTGCGGCGAAGCATGGCCTGAACTCTTGCGACCAGGAGACTTGGCGAAAAAGGTTTTGTGATGTAATCATCAGCACCAAGACGGAAACCTGAAAGCTGATCACTTTCCGAAGATTTTGCTGTAAGAAGAATTACTGGAATATCGGAAGTTTTTCTTATCTCATTCAAAACCATCCACCCATCCATAACCGGCATCATGACATCGAGTATCACAAGATCAGGTTTCGGCTGAGCAAGAGCCATATTAAGAGCCTGACCGCCGTCAACAGCCTCAGATACTTCATATCCTTCCTTAATAAGAAAATCACCGATGAGTTTTCTTATTCTTTCTTCATCGTCCGCCACCAGAATTCTGACTGCATTATTTTCACTCATGCTGTATGCACCTCACATATTTTACTCATTCAGGTATACATGAACCTAAATGCCATGTACACAACTTATATGCTATTCTCGCCGTGTGATGAAAATGTGATTGTTGTGTGTCAATAAAAACAATTCATCAGCTCTGAAGCTGCAGAACGAGCTGTTTCTCTGAATTCATTTACAGGGATTCTGTCAGTGTTTGCACAAACCGCGATCTTATATTCACTTATTCCAAGCGGTCCGGTTATCCATCTTAACTGACGGGCAATAACTTCCCCTTTTTCACTCGGAGCACCTGCCGTAAGAAGCACTGCACATTTTTTTGCTCTTAATTTCATTCTGCTTCCGCTTCTTTTTTCCGCTTCATGAAATCGCTGCATACGGTCAATAACAGCTTTGAGCGGTGACGGAAAACTAAGATAGTAAACCGGCGATGCAATGACAATAAGATCACTGTCTTCTATTGAATCAAAACACAGATCAAGATCGCTGAAGGCACAACAATCAGATTTTGCACACAAACCGCATCCCATACAGGGTCTGGCATTAATCATATACGAATTAAAAACCTGAATCTCGCTCCCTTCCGGAGCCAATGCAAGAAATTCCTCCAGCAGAATTCCCGTAAATCCGTTTTTATGCGGAGATCCAGACAAAACTGTAATCTTCATTTAAATAAACACCCGCTAATTCTTTTTATTTGATTATATCACAATTCAAATATTATTGTATACAGTTTGATAATACATCAAAGAAAATATTGTTTATATTTTTAGATTTGATATAATTAATTTATTATTTTTTGTCAGGCTGTGATATTATGAAACATATAAATGTGACAGTTGTTCGATGCGATGATATTTTTCCATATGAACAATGGCAGCATCTGTTCACTGCTTCACGTCTTGAAAAAATCTCACATCTTCGTCACGAAAGTGATAAAAAAATGAGTGCCGGAGTTGAATCAGCGCTGCTCGCTTCACTAAAATTACAGAGATATAACCCCATTGACTCGATTTACACATACAGCGAAAACGGCCAGCCGATACTTAATCTCACAGGTAAACATATCAGTCTTTCGCATTCCGGCGGGCTGGCTGTATGTGCATTATCAGAAATTCCGGTCGGAGTTGATATTGAAGTACCGCGTAAAATGAGCAGTCGTATAAAAAATTACATTTTATCAGACTCTGAAATAAACAGAGATTTATTCGATCGCACAGATGACATCAGCCTGCTGAAAAAATGGACAGCAAAGGAAAGCTATTTTAAGCTTACCGGCACAGGAATCGACCGTCACTCCATGCAGTTGATTTCTGCATCTGACGGCAGAATAGCCGCGGGCAATCTCCGTTATGCATATTATGAAACAGTTTCACTTTCAGATCCTGAGTGCATTATTTCCTGCTCTGCTTATGAGCCAATATCACTTAAACTGATCGTTTTATCTTCATCACAGCTTATTGAAATCTTATAATACTATTTTTTTGTTGATGTAATTAATTTTATGTTGTATAATAAAATATCATTGTAATTTTATGTCGGTATTAACACAAACTCATGAGTATGTGAGGTATGGATATGGGACTTAAATGGAAAGAAAAACTTACACTTGATAATCTTGAAAAATTCGCCACAGAATTCATCAAGCCGACTTACCTGATGGCATATAAAGCTACTCTCAGTGAAATGTCAGCCTGCGGAATTTCAGTTGATGCACTGTGCAAGGTGTTTGCTCTGCGTGAATACTACGAGGAAACCGGCGAAGAGATTGAACCGGAGAAGGCAATTGCAAATGCAGTGGAACAGCTGATTTCAAAACCTCAGTTTGCGAATCTTCATAACCCCAGCATAACGCCTGATGAGTCTGTTCTGCCGCCGGCTGAGCACCTTATTGAACTTGTGGATAAGGTTGTAGACAAAGCAAACGCCGAAATGCCCCGATATGCACCGGTTTATTCCGGCACAACAGGCGTAGTCGTCATAATGGCTATGGTGGCTGTAATTGTTGCAGCAATTGCCTTTATCTGCATCAATCCTTTTGCTCAGGATAATACAGTTGTCTCCGACACAACTGTTATGGTTGATTCGATTTCACGTCTGAATCCGGAATATATGGTTACACTTGACGCAAATGTACAGCTGGCAGATGCAAATGGATATGCCTATAACAGCGGTACACTTCCGATTACTGTTAAGCTTCTCGGTCCGGACCGTGTTATTACCGAATATCTTTCTGCAACTGACGTATCCGGAGGCAATATAAGTCTTTATCAATACGATAAAGATGAATACTGCTGTATAGCTGAAGCTGACGGATTATATAATATTTCAGCTCATTCATCCGACGGTCATACCTCGTATGCATATATAAATGTCATTGACATACCCGAAATATCCTGCAGCGATGTAAGAACTGTTGATACCTTTGTATCGGTTTCCCATGGCAAAGAAACAGACATTACTCTGTTTGATTCCTTTAAACTTGATAACTGCGAGATTATTTCTGCTGAAAACTTTGTTTCTGCAAGTGACCTGGCACCGGGTGAAGCAATTATAATTCATCCGCAATATGGTACACTTGATATCAGCTACACAGAGGATAAACTCATATACACAGCTGATGAACGTGCAGGTCTTGACAGTATCACTGCTTATTGCTGCACCAGCTCTGGTGAGCAGATTGTATATACATTACCGATTATCGTCAGCAATTATGCTCCTAAGATTGACACTTCCAGCCTTGCACTGACACTTGTACACACACCCTCTAATCCGGGTGCCGGCGCCGGAAGGCTTTCCGCTGCAGATATGGATGGTGACAAGATCACATTCAGTCTTGTTAATTCTGTAAACTGTTCAGTTCTCCTTTCTCCTAACGGAAGTTATCTTGTAAGTATAGACAGCGAACATTCCGGTCCTACCGCATCTTTCAGTTTTACCGCAACCGACGGACTTATCACAACTGATGCTGTTACAGTTACAATCTCACTCGAAAATCACCTTATTGATGTTCTTGAATACTCGCAGGATTTTATATGCTATGGCGGAGATTATTTCTACACACTTGACCTGCCTGCGTATGACAAGGACGGCGATCCGCTTACATGGACTGTAATCTCCTCTCTCACAGACGGACTTACCGGCAATGGCAGCCGCATAATAACCGGAGACGGCTCTGAGATCAGATATCAGATATCACCTGATATCAACAAAAATACCGTTGAGGTAATTCAGCTGCTGTGTTCTGATGGCTGGGCTCAGAGTCCGACAGTAACGCTGACATGCAATATTTCTGAAAACAAACCGCCAAAAGCAGGCAACGGTAATTACATTGCAATTCCGCTCAATCAGTCCGAAGTAACCTGCACACTCAACATCAAGGACGACTTCGAACTTGATAAGTGTGTAATTGACAGCGTATACCGCGCTGTCGGCGGTTCGGTCGCTGAAGGAATCGGTTGGGACGAGCTTGTGTTCACCTTTACTCCTGATGGAACAGAAAGTGATTGTTATGTAATACTCACAGTAAGAGATACACTTACCGACAGCACTGCAAATATCCGATACACCATAACAAGAGAATAGATTAGACCCAAAAGAGAGCTGAGTGATCAGCTCTCTTTTAATATATAATTTTCCTTCAGGCGGTTGAATTAAATATTGATTATATTTATAATTTATTATGTTATTTTGAATTTACAGGTCAGATATACTGACTGCGGTAAGGAGGCTTTTGAATGGTCTTTTCAAGCATGACTTTTCTTGTTCTGTTTTTACCTTTGCTTTTAGCACTGTACTTCCCGGTAAAAAACATAAACTGGCGCAATGCCATTCTGCTTATATTTTCAATTTTGTTTTACAGCTGGGGTGAACCTGTATGGATTTCTATAATGCTTCTGTCGACTGCTGTAAACTATGTATGCGCACTGATTATTGAACGCAGTCAAAAAAAATCAATAAGAATAACAGCACTTACCATTGGTGCTATTCTGTCACTAATTTTTCTTGTTTATTTCAAATACGCCGCTTTTATAGTCAATTCAGTTACTGATTTATTTAATATTCAATTTACGATGAGCTCACCCGAGCTTCCTATAGGCATATCATTTTATACATTTCAGATACTTACCTATACTGTCGATGTCTATAGAAATAAAGCCGCCGCTCAGAAAAACCCTTTACTTCTGCTTCTTTACGTCTGTTGTTTCCCGCAGCTTATCGCCGGACCGATAGTACAATACGCAGATGTTGCCGAAATGCTTAAAAACCGTACCTCAACTGTCGAAGGTTTTTCTTCGGGTATGCGCCGTTTTGTAATCGGACTTTCAAAGAAAGTAATACTTGCAAACATATGCGGAGCAATTCTGAATGAACTTCCGCTTGCAGCTGCAGGTGTATCACTTTCTGTTGCGGGTGCATGGTATTCCGCTGTAATTTACTCTTTTCAGCTTTATTTCGACTTTTCCGCATATTCCGATATGGCTATCGGCCTTGGTTCAGTATTCGGCTTTGACTACAAGGAAAACTTCAATTATCCGTACATATCTTCAAGCATTTCCGAATTCTGGCGCAGATGGCATATATCGCTCGGAAGCTTTTTCCGCGAGTATGTATATATTCCCCTTGGCGGCAACAGAGTGTCAAAGAGCAGAAATGCATTTAACCTGCTTGTCGTCTGGAGTCTGACAGGTCTTTGGCACGGTGCAAGCTGGAATTTCCTTGCATGGGGTGCATACTATGGCATACTGATCATGGCAGAGCGCTTTATCATTGGAAAGAAAGCCGACCGCCTCCCCTATATCATCAGACTCATTCCGACTTTATTGCTGACTGTTGTCGGTTGGGTTATTTTCTACTACACAGATTTTTCACTTGTCGCCCAGCATCTTGCCGCAATGTTCGGTTTCGATATTTCCGTAAATGGAAATGCTGCTTCAGCTGCGCTTACCGACCCTGTTACTATGGCTGTAATCAGGAAATACACAATCCTGCCGATCATAGCCGCAGTATGCAGCACCCCCATTGTTCCAGTTATCAGAAAAAAAATCGGCAATTCACCTGTTGTTGAGATAATTACTTATATTGCTGTATCAATTCTGCTGATATTGTCTGTTATTTTCCTGATAGGACAAACATACAATCCGTTTATTTATTTCAGATTCTGATTTACAGGAGACATTTACAATGAAGCAAAAAAGCATTTTTACAATTACTCTGTGGTGGTTACTGCTTCTTGCTGTAACCGGAGCACTCATTATATGCTTTGCACCACGCACATCACGCGTTTCAAACACTGAAAACAGAATGCTTCAGGGGATGCCCGAGTTATCAGCTGAAAGTATACTGAACGGAACATTTTCAAGCGAGTTTGAATCTTTTATGTCTGATGGATTTTTTGAACGCTCCAGCATAATCAATTTTTCAAATCAGCTGCTCGGATTACTGTCAGCTACAACACCTGAAGATGACTATATTCTTGACCGCACAGAGGATGCAGTTGCAGATTTCGGAAATACAGTAAACGACGAAATCACTGATACCGGATCCCCTGCGGCATCTGATGATAATTCAGACACTGCAGCTGAATCTGTATCAGGAGACAACAAATCAGATTGTGAAGCATCATTATGGTTAGACAAGCATGACGGCGGAATAACAAGCATTTACACTTATCCGCAGGAAAATATCAGCACTGTCGCCGAAACAATAAACATATACAGAGATCTCCTGCCTGACAGCGGTTCTGTATATTACGCTCAGGTTCCGTTCCCGAAGCTGGCGCTCAGATGGTCTGACAACAGATCCGTCTACAGCGGCTGGAGCAGTTCGCTGGAAGCAGAGCTTGATAAAAGAACTGATGATGATGTCCATGTTTTCAGCGTTGTCGACATTCTTGAACCTCATATCATTGACAACGAATATATATACTATACGACCGATCATCATTGGACTGCACTCGGCGCATATTATGTATTTGCTGAAATGATTGCATCTCAGGGTCTGCCGGTTATTCCTTACGATGAATATGAATATAAAATCAACGAGAATTCGCCTGATATAAACGGAAACACCGATGAATTTCACCTTCTGTACTCACTTCAGCCGACACACAGCCTTGTTGTCAGCAACATAACTGAAGAAACAGAAGTTCCTCTCATGTATTACGATACGGATATGTACCACGCTTATCTGGCAAGCACACAGACACCATGGCGCCGCATTATAACCGGTTTTAATACCGGACGAAAAGCACTGGTTATCGGAGATTCGTTCGTAAATTCATTCACACCTTATCTGCTCCCGTATTACGACGAGGTTCATCTTACTGATATAAGACCTACATATTTTGACCGGAATGAGCTTGGAACATCAGTTGAAGATATGATAAAACGTAATGAAATAGACGACATTTATTTTATCTTTTCTGAAGCAAACAGTGTAAACTCCAATACTCAGCTTGAATGCCTGCTTGAAAATCTTTACTGACAGTGCATATCATTTCATGACAAGGAGCAATTTAACATGGATAAAAACACCAGAGATAGTCTCCGGCGGATATTAACAGTATCTGTAATTGCCGCATTGATTCTTTTCGCACTAGGCGGTACAGTTATAAAATTCTCACCGCAGTTAAATAAATTCATTGCCTTGACATCAGCCCAAAAGGGTGAATATGAAAGCGCTGTTGCAAGAGTAATGTCTATAGACGATGAATTTGATGAAATAAAGAAATCCGGACTTTATGAAATTGCTTTGATCATGTTCGGTAATAATGACTATCAGAATGCAATCGATACATTTGGCGTACTCGGTGATTACCGCGACAGCATGGCAATGATAAACGAATGCAAACTTCAGATGGCGCTTTTGCTGCTGGAGCAAAGTGATTATCAATCTGCAGCAGAAATACTTTCTGACATTTTCAATTACAGCAATGCATCACAGGTTTATAATGAATGCCAGTATAAAAGAGCCGACACCGAGTCAAAAAATGGCAACTGGTTTGGTGCTGTACAGCTTTTCTGGAGCATTAAGGATTATGCTGATGCACAGAAAAAGGCTGAATCCATTTTATTCGAAAACACCGGCACAAATGATGTCAGTGCAGCCCTTGGAATCAGCGGAAATCTTTCAAATGAACAGCTTGAACTTTCATTCTCTCTGGCTGAGGCTAGAAAAGAGATCAAAAACGGACGTATATCCGTTGGTTTCTTTCATACAGTTGGACTGTGCAATAATGGAACTGTTGTGGCTTGCGGAAATAATGATTTCGGTCAGTGCGATACAGAAAAATGGACCGATGTTGTGCAGATTGCTGCCGGAGCATATCACACAGCGGCGCTGTTGAACGATGGTACTGTTGTTGCCTGCGGAAACAATGAATTCGGTCAGTGTAATGTTGAAAACTGGTCTGATATCATTCAGATTGCAGCAAATGACTATAACACCTTTGCGCTTCGGAAAGACGGAACTGTAATTTCATGCGGATATCATTCCTCACAGAAAACCGAAAACTGGCACAATGTCGGATATATTTTTGCTGATTCGTATACAGCCGGCTGCCTTTACAATAACGGTCACATTTTAACCACACACGCATCAGGCGATATCTCCCCTGACGCTTTCTATGTTGACGCCGCAGCTTCAGCTGGATATTCACTTGCCCTGACTTCTGACGGAAAGGTTGTCTCAGGCATTGAAATTCCGGAAAACTGGACAAATATAATTGCTGTTTATGCCTCTTTGTCATATGCAGCTGTTATCAATTCAGACGGCAGAGCAGAAGTATTCTGTTTCCGAACAAAAGAGACAATAAATTCTGCACCAGATGCAGCTGTTGTTTCTGTCTCACTTGGAAGCACACATTTTGCCCTGCTTTACAGCGATGGATCAGTCGAAACATTCGGAGCTGATGATTACGGTCAGTGTTCTTCAGACAGCTGGATGCTGCAATAATTAAATTAAATAAAAAATTGAAATAAATAAAACACTTACAACGCTTTACTGCCCTATACATTTTGTTGACAGCAAATAAATCTGTTGGTATCATTATTTTATATTACTTATGAGAGGATGATCTGTTATTAACAGCACAACTCCCCGTCTCGGCTTTGGACTTATGCGCCTGCCCGAAAAGGACGGTGTGATCGATATAGAAGCCGTACGCACTATGATCGATGCGTTTATGAACAGCGGATTCAATTACTTTGACACAGCTTATGTATATCATGGCGGAAAATCCGAATCTGTTGTCCGCGATGCACTTGTCGGCAGATATCCAAGAGATTCCTACACTGTTGCAACAAAGCTTCCTGCATGGGCGCTGAAGTGTGAAGATGACCGTGACCGTATACTTGATGAGCAGCTTGAACGCGCTGGTGTTGATTATTTCGATTACTATCTTCTTCACAGCCTTGAGGATGGCGGAAATTATGATACCTACGAAAAATTCGACTGTTTCAGATGGTGCATGGAGAAAAAAGCTGAAGGCAAGATCAGAAAATTCGGTTTTTCCTATCACGGAACCCCTGAGCTGCTCATAAAAGTACTTGACAAGCACCCTGAGGTTGAATTTGTACAGATACAGCTTAATTACGCTGACTGGGACAACGCCATCGTGCATTCTGGAAAGCTGTACGAAATTCTCCGTGACCGTGATATGCCGATTATTGTCATGGAACCTGTCAAAGGCGGAACCCTTGCACAAGTCGACGAAGATATACTCGATATGTTCAAGGCAGTAAATCCTGAAAATTCCGCAGCTTCCTGGGCAATGCGATTTGTCGGAAGCCTTGAAGGAATTGATGTAATTCTAAGCGGTATGTCCAACATTGAACAGGTCGAAGATAATCTTAATACATTCAGATCATTCAAGCCTCTCAACGAGCAGGAATATGAAGTGATTGATCAGGTTAAGAAGAAAATGCTTGCGGTTGAACTTGTTCAGTGCACCTCCTGCCGTTATTGTGTTGACGGCTGCCCATCGAATATTAAAATCCCCGATATATTCCGCGCACTCAACACTCTTCGAAAATTCCCTACAGATGGTCGTCCCCATTTCTTTTATGGCGGTCTCACTGCTGATAGCGGAAAAGGCTCGGACTGCATTGCTTGCGGTCAGTGTGAAGCGGTCTGTCCTCAGCATCTTCCGATAGTGGAGCTGATGAAAGAAGTTTCCGATAAATTTGACAACAGAAAATAAAAACAGCAAATCCCGTAGCCGTATCTGTACGGCTACGGGATTTTAAGTTGATCTGAAAAATCTTGTCGTCAGCTGCCCGGCAAGCTGCTTTTATCAAGCATCGGGCAGCTTTCAAATGATGTTTCATGTATTTCGATATCCTGTGCTGCACATTCAACGTATTCAAGCCAGCCACATCCGCTGAATGCTCTTTCCTGTATAATTTCCACTGTTTCCGGCACTTCAACATAAGTCAGATAAGAACAGTCAGAAAAACAGTAATCCGGAATCGCATCAACTCCGTATGGAATTCTGACCGACTCCAGCCCTGAACCGCAGAATAGCGCATATCCAAAATATCCGCTGGCAGTATCTCCGTAGTATTCTTTCGGAATCCCGTCCAGATTTTCAGGCATATTAATTCTTTTCAGTGATGTGCAGTTAATAAATGCACCATCCCCCATTGATCTGACGTTTATTGGAATTGTTATTTCAGTCAGGTATCTGCATCCACTGAAAGCGCCATCATTAATTAACACGCAGCTGAATGTTTCCGGCACTTTATAATGTCCCGAAATTGATTGCAGCGCAAGAATCAATCTCATCGTTGTAAATACACCATCTCCATCAGGTCTCTCATTTACAGAATATAGTATGCACTTGTCCGCGTCAAAAAGAAAATGGCTTTCTTCGTAAATTTCAAAGTTATTCAGCGAACTCATATTTACAAAAGCAGATCCGCCAATTTCCTTGAGTGAACCGGAAAAGGCAACCTCAGTTATTTCGGTACAATCAGCAAGAGCAAATTTACCTATAATTACTGTATCTGAATCTATTTCAAACCTCCCCTCCATATTTCTTGGGACAAAATACAGAGTTTTAGTCTGATGAAATCTGTTGTACATTTCTTCGGTACTGTACAAAACTCCGTCTGAACTGTAAAAATACTTATTATCCTGATGGATAAATACATTTACAAGCGACGGCGTGTCGGCAAAATTAGAGTTATCTATTATCTCAATTGTTTCCGGAAGTTCAATACTTTCAAGTTTCCGGTGATTCCAGAATACATTGAAGCCAAGTTCTCTTATTCCCTCATTTACAACAACATATCTGATAAAATCAAAGTTAATGCATTCAAAATGATGCCAGTAATCCCCTCCAGCCACCACACCGGTACCTCTGCCGTTATATGTAATAGTCAGCACCTGTGATTCAAAATTGAATGACCAGCCGACACCTGTTACGGCATCCGCTCTTACAGTTATTTCATCTAACCATCCAGCGGCTATAAAAATATCATTATCTATTGCTCCGACTGCAGAGCCGGGTAATGTTACTTTTCTGAGATTAATAAATCGTCCAAATGCTTCTTTGCTTATTCCTGTTATTCCTTCATTGACAATCAGCTCTGTAACATAAGACGCATCAATCTCATCTGAAATTACAAGCAAATCTTCAGAAAGGGCTCCATTTCCTGATATTATCAATCTTCCGCTATCAGCAGCAAAAGACCAATACACATCAGTATTATTATCTTCTATTGCAAAAACACCGTGACTTTCAGATATCCTGTTGAATGAATTTTCTGCCGCCGAATTGATCATATTAACCGTAGCTGGTATAACCGCAATAATCAAAGTTATCGCCATAACAATATTGGCAGCGAGTAATACATATCGATTTTTCCATCTTTTTATCGCCGCTGAAAGCTGACTGGCGCTCTTGAATCGATCTTCAGGCGAAAACGCAGTGCATTTGCTGATTATTTTTTTTACACTTTTATCACGAACATTATTTGAAATGTCCGGACTACCTGTCAGCATTTCGTTCATAACAACACCAAGAGCATAGATATCCGAGCGTGCATCTGTTGGCAGAAACCCAAACTGTTCCGGCGGGGCATATTGTGCTGTTGCCGCAATTTTTGTGTCCTTTTTCTCTGAATCACGAACGATTCTTGATATACCAAAATCAATCAGACATACATCGTTGCCGTCAATAATAATATTTTCCGGCTTTATATCACGATGAAGCACCGGCAGCGGCAGGTTGTGCAAATAATCAAGAATATCACATATCTGCAATATAATATCAGCCGCTTCTTCAGATGTAAAACAGCGCTCTCTTATAATTTCAGACAGATTTTTTCCTGCAGCATATTCTCTGAGGACACAGACAGTTTCTTCGTTTTCGTATGTTGCTATGTACTCTGGAAGACCTCTATGAGACACTTCAGATAAAATTTCATTCTCTGCAACAGCTATCTGCATTTCATCTTTTAAATAGCATTTTGACACACATATAGAATCATCGTTTTTATTCTGCAAAAGAAGGGTTATACAACCCGAATTATCAGCAAGACACTCAATCGGTGAATAATTTTTAAGAAGTTTCTCAGGGAGCCAGCTTTGATCAAAGCCAGATTCGAATTCCTGGATAAGATCTTTCATTCTTTTTATTCTTCCTTATTAATAATTTTGTGTGATTAAATTTATTTTATATTATAACGTAATTTATCGTAAATATGCAATTATTGCCTTACATTTTGCTTTATTTTGAACGAGTGGTTTCTTCATGCCTTTTCGGCGACCAATAAAAGCTCCGGGGAATCAATGAATTCCCTGGAGCTTTTATTATTAATCTGCTGACAGCAATAAATACTCAAATATTGAATTAAAGCTTATCAGCAATATCGTATATCAGTCTTTCTGTTTTCTCCCAGCCGAGGCACGGATCGGTAATAGATTTTCCGAAAATATGCTCGCCTGTACCCTGTGCGCCGTCTTCTATGTAGCTTTCAATCATAAGACCTTTGACGATACGTTTGATGTGTTTGTTCTGATTTCGGCTGTGTACAATATCCTTTGCAATTCTTATCTGTTCAAGATACTGCTTGCCGGAATTATTGTGATTTGTGTCAACAACAACAGAAGGATACATCAGACCCGACTCAGCATACAGCTCGTCAACAAGAAGCAAATCTTCATAGTGATAGTTTGAACTGCTTTTGCCTGCAAAATCAACATATCCGCGAAGAATAGCGTGTGCATACGGATTACCGTCGGTGGTTACCTCCCATCCGCGATAGATAAACGTATGACCGGACTGCGCTGCTTTTACAGAGTTCATCATTACGTGAAGATCTCCGCCGGTCGGATTTTTCATTCCTACCGGAACACTTATTCCGCTTGCTGTTAATCTATGCTGCTGATTTTCTACAGATCTTGCTCCTACTGCAACATAAGAAAGCAGATCAGAAAGATAGTGATAATTCTCCGGATAAAGCATTTCATCAGCGCATGAAAATCCATAATCACGAAGAGCATTCATATGAAGCTCGCGGATAGCAACTATGCCTTTGTACATATCCGGTTTTTCATCAGGATCAGGCTGATGAAGCATACCCTTGTATCCCTGACCGGTGGTACGCGGTTTATTCGTATAGATACGCGGAATCATGAGTATTTTATCAGCTACCTGATCTGCAACCTTACGAAGACGTGACATATACTCAAGAACCGGTTCGCTGTGGTCAGCTGAGCATGGTCCGATAATCAGAATAAATCTATCAGATCTGCCATCAAAGATCGCTTTTATCTCTTCGTCGCGCTCAGCTTTAATCTGAGCCATTTTTTCATCTACAGGAAAATCCTTTTTTACTTCTTGCGGAATAGGCATCTTCCGTTGAAAATTCATGCCCATTTTTATTACCTCTGCTCTTTTGATCTTTGTATTTATAAATATTCATTTATATACAATATGTTGGATATTGTATATCAAACAAAAAGAATAGTCAACCACAGTTTTTATAACATTTTTGTTGATTTATCACAATATATCTATAATAGCTTACATATATAACAATTTTCTCAATCAGCAACAAACAAAAGATCCACCTGATAAATAAACTAAAATTAAGGAAATTCCAGTTTATTGCAGGTGGATTCATGCATTTACTTGATTAGATAATTTCGGATTAGTCGTTACATTTCCTTATACATGAAGATAATAAACTCATTTTCGGTAAAACCATTTTTCCTATAGAAATTCGGCGCCGGTGCATACTTATTAGTACAGAGTGTCAGCCCGGCAAGTCGATTTTCACGGACGAAATCCTCTGCCGCATTTATCAGCATACCGCCAAATCCTTTACGCTGCATTTCAGGCAGAACAAACATCTCGTCAACATATAGTTCACTGTTATTCCACCAGACTTTTTCATGGGCGAACATCGCTCCGATAATTCTTCCATCTATTTCAAGAACAAATCCGACAAACTTTTTTGATTCAAAATAATCTTCGAGATATGCAGAACCGGTTTCTTCTGTCCAGCGGCACTGCCACATATCATTATTATACACTTTACAAAGAATCCCTGTACATTCAGTAATATCACCTTTTTTCATTTTTCTTATCATAGCAAATCCTCCTTTATAATTCTCTGACATATATCCTGCTGATGTCGTTATAAATATCCAAACGACTTTCAAGATATGTAAATCCGTACTTTTCATAAAGACCTATATGATCGGTTGCAATGTATGCCTTTTCACACCCACGTTCTTTAGCTTCCTGACAGGCATATTCAATGAGCTTACCACTGTATCTGTTACCGCGGTACTCAGGAGCAGTAAACACAAATCCAATCCACGGAAAAAGGGTATCATCGTCCACACAGTCTCTTGGCGCAAGTGTACAGAATGAGACGACTTTTTCTCCGTCTGCCATTATCAGAAGACATCCGTCACCGAGTAATTCGAAAAATCTGTTCTGGTCAATAAGATCAGCCAGAAGTCTTGCGGCGTCCCAGTCACAGGCACGTATTCTTTCTGCCCACTGCCTGAGTTCTTCAATACTGCGTAGGTCGAGTATTCTGATCATTAATTTATTCTCCTTAATTCAATCGTTTATTTTTTCCAGTAGAAACTGTATCCTTCAAGCGGTTCAAAACCAAGCTTCTGATAAAAACTCTGGTCAGACAGTACAATAGCTTTTTCCGCTCCCATAGCTTTACAACGGGCAAGTGTCTCCAGCAGCACCGCACGACCTAATCCCTTGCCGCGATATTTCGGTATAGTACAAACCGGCTCGATATAGGCATAATCTGTTCGCTTATCAAACCAGCAAGAGCAATGAGCTGCAAATTCATTGCCGTCGTCTACCGCCAGACACAGCTCAGTTTTAAGATTCGGCGGTATCGCTGCAGTATTGCTTCGCATCTTTTCCAGTTCTTCCGTATCGCCTTCATGATCAAATCCCTTCCAGATAACAACATTATACGCTTCTTTTTCTTCCGGAAGATTAATTGAGCGAATAATAAATGGCTCAGGAAGCGTATATGGCTGTATTTCGTCAAGTTCAATGAAGTATAACTGTTCGGTTTGTTCCGCTTTTTCAAAACCAAGTGATTCAAGCAGCGACTGAGTTTCCGTATCCGTATCAGATGCTGATATTCCAATTCCGTTTTCGTCACTCAGATTCTTATAAGCATAATTGTAAATTTCAGGCAGAATATATTTGTATTTCGGTAAAGAAGCACAAAATGCTTCACCATAGTACAGATCTAAAATTGCAGCTCCAACGACCTTGTTATCATCTTTCCATAAGCCTATTGATCCAAGCTGTGCTCGGTTACAGTAAGGATGATGATACATCCACTCAAATCTCGCCCAGTTCCAGTTCATATGAGCAGTTCCATGACCGCAAAGTTCAACCAAAAAATCACATACCCTCTGATAGTCATTGTCCGTATACTGGACGAATTGAACTATATTCTGAAATCCTTCGTTTTTCATTTTCATTACCTCAATAATTCACTATATAACCTAACGATTCAATGTAAATGATCTTTCGATATTACTGACCGGTCTTTGTGTTAAAATTAATTCCCGCTTTCCTGGCTTGACTGCATAAATCTTTGGCCTGAATCTTATATTGTCTTCCGTCTTTAATAAAATGTGTTCCGCATTGGCGAAATTCAAATGATACATTTTTACGTATGCACTGTTCTCTGATATTTAAAACCCATGCATAATCAAGCGGTCTTGCCGAGATATCCGACTCTCCTCCGACAACAACCAATTCTATGTCATCAAGATATCTTTCAATATCAATATTCTCGATCAGAGGCTGAGCTGTGATGCACTTATGAGCAATCGGAAGTGTCTGAAGTATTGAGAGCTTCTTATCGGCATTCATCTGATTTTCAACTGTGCAGCAAACAACGACATTTGGATATCCATCTCCCCAATCATAGGGAATACATTCCATAAATCGCTCGATACGCTTTGTAAGGAAAAGGAATGTACAGTCTGACCGTTCCTTTATCATCCGCCAGCATTCACCGCGCCACTCGTCAGCTTCTTCAATTAAAAAATCTGACGAAAAGCAGGTGTATACAATTCCCGATTTCATCTTGTAATTTCCATTTTTCAATCGGTCTGCCGGTTTACCAAAATCATTGGTTTTGATAATTTCACTTGTATCTATACCGCGTTTGGAATCTCCTTTATGAATATAACAATGCAGACACCCATCACTGCATTTTCTGCACCCTCGCCACGGATTCCACATAGCCATATTCTCTCACCTCTTAATCAGATCATTTATCTGCGCTTAAATATCACTATTTCAGGATCTGCACAGTTTTCGCCATATTCACAAACAAGCATAAAGTCGAGTCCGGCAATAAGCCCGAAACATCTGTCCTCTCCAAATTCACATTCAACCTGATTTCCAAGGTATACGCTGTTATCATCAAGAAATTTTACTTTCTGACCATTCGGAAGAAAATATTCTAGATTAACAAAATTACCGACCAACTCATACAATTTATCAATTTTGGGCATGCCCGGTATACAAAGCGAATTAAATTCTTCTATAAGAGTCTGTTTGAATTGATCATATTTCTCCTTGCCATCTACCTTTATGTATCTGGCTATGAAGCATTTTTCCTCCGAGCAGCCCGCACAGGTTTCGTTCCACTGACAGTTGGTGCAATCAGCACCGCATAATGATTTCTTCATTTATTCCACTCCTTTTGAAATTTTATAATAGGCAGGTTTCCCTGACAAAACGCAATGTATCTGGCTTTTATTTGTCCCACTCATCCCTGCTGACAGCATAAACTCTTGTGTATGTATTGTCAGGATCAGCATATTCTACTATAAATTTCATTCCATTTTTCACAGCCGTACGCTGAGAAGGGATATTTGTGTATTTCATATACGAGTACACTGCCGGAAAATTATACGTTTCAAAAGCATACCCGATACAGGCAGCCGCAGCTTCAGATGCATACCCATTTCGCTGGTGATCTTTTCTGATATGATATCCTGCCTCAGGCAACATTGTTCCATTAATATTCTGCATGGTAATACCGCAGTCACCTATCATCTCACCTGTTTCTTTCAATATCACTGCCCACAAGCCAAAGCCGTCAGTCTTATATCGCTGAATATTTCTCTCGATCCAGCCACGAACTCTATTTTCATCAAAAGTATACGGATAGTGCTCCATAATATCTGAATCACCAAGAATCGCATACAGAGCATCAAAATCTTCGTATGTCAGTTCTCTCAGAATCAATCTCTCTGTTTCTAAAATAATCTTCATATCAATATTCTCATACTTCTTTGGGAACAACTGTCGGTTGTGTCAGTTTTCCTGATTTTGCGTACATAAGCATTGCAATGAAATTCTGGCCAAGCATCTGTATGATCTCTTCCTGCGTAAAACTGCACATTCCTGTCGCACACAATGCGCCTATTCCAAAAGTATAAATCCAAACGTGTTCAAAAAGCTGCTTTGCATCCTTTTCAACCAGTCCATAATCCCGCTGAATGACACTCACACAAAGATCAGCCACGTCACCAAGCCGCTTGACAATGCTCTCAAAATCATTTGCACCGGCGCATTCAGACATATAAAGAAGCTGGTACAATTTCGGCTCTTCAATTGCAAAGAGAATCATCTGCATTCCTACCTGCTTGAACACAGGTGTGTAATGCATAGCTTTTTCCGCATAAGACTCAAAACGTTTCAGGGCGGCAGCACGCACTTCTTCCTGAACTTCTTCCATAGAATTGAATACAGTAAATACAGGACGAGCCGAACTACCAAGTCGGTTTCCGAGTTCACGAGCAGTCAAAGCATTAATTCCATTTTCACTTACAAGATCAAGTGCAGCTGCAACAATTTCTTCTTTTGTAAACTTAGGCTTTGGAGGCATAAACAGCAACCTTTCTAAAACAAGCGTTTTACATCATTGGTTTTATTATATTTTAATAACATTCAATTGTCAATAAAAACATATAGGTTAAATTTCTTCTTCGTGAGGATAAATCATAGATGCATGCTCCTCCGCCCTGAAGCGACACTATGACTGAAGTGATAACAATGTGTTTATATTTTACAACATTCAGGCATATAAATTACAAATCAATTAATGGAGGTTATAATTATGGATTACTTCAAGGTTATCGGGAAGAAGCAGCTGCTGGCACTGCTGCTGTTTACAATAATATTTGCGACAGTCTTTACCACAGCACTCAGCGGTGCATCTGTCAGCACTACAGCCACTCCGCGCAAGCTGCCAATATACGCTGTCGGCAGAAATGATGACGACAAAACCATCAGTATCTCATTTGATGCAGCATGGGGCAATGAAGATACACAGACGCTCATCGAAATTCTTGCCAAATACGATATAAAGGCAACATTTTTTGTCGTAGGCGAATGGGTCGACAAATACCCGGAATCGGTACTGGCTCTGCATGAAGCAGGTCACGAGATTATGAACCATTCTGATACACACCCTCATATGTCAAAACTTTCCGCTGAACAGATGGTCAGTGAAATAGAAGCCTGCAATAGCAAGATCGAGGCAATAACCGGCATCCGCCCTACCCTGCTCCGTGCTCCTTACGGCGAATACAACGATCTGCTGATAGAAACGCTGGCTGAGCTTAATATGTACTGCATACAGTGGGATGTTGATACATTGGCAGCAGTTGGAATGCATAAAAAACTATAAACCACATACTTTTTTGGGGGTATCAATCTCACTGTTAACGGCACATATTATCCACTACAGGTATCCCCTGCTCTAATTTTCATATTTTCATACAAATTGCAAACCACCGCATAGCAGTCGTCAATTTTTGACCGTTATGCGGTGGTTGTGATTTATAGTATATTTTCAGCTCTGTTTAATTTAATCAAACCGATGCTTCGCTGCTGCGCCAATGGTCTGTATATGCTTTCGGAGTCATCCCAGTCAGCTTTCGGAATTGACGGATGAAATAGCTCTGGGTTGAATAATTGAGAATATACGCCACTTCGCCGCAGCTCTTCCCTTGTCTCAGCAGCTCTTTTGCCTCATCGATACGGACTTTCTGGATATAATCACTGATAGATATACCCATGTGTTTATGGAAAAGCTTTGCAATATATTCCTTTGAATACCCGGTGCCCTCGGCAATATTTTCCAGCGTAATGCTCTGATGTGTATGTGCTGCAATGTACTGAATACAGTGACGAACGACCTTCGGATGGTGCGCATTGGTCTTTGTATCCCGTACAAGTGCAGCATAATCTACAGCAGACTGGACAAGCACCTTATAGATAGACAGCTCATTATTCATTTCGTCGATCTGCATTATCGCCTTGTCACTTCGGGCATAGCACTCTATTTCAGGCGCACCTCCCATTATAGCTGCACGGCACACAAGCGCTATTCCCGACACCACATTATACTTCTGCTGGCGAATCCTGTCCTTTGATGTCCGGCCAACCGGAATTCGCAGATTTGGCGACTGCACCAGTGAGGTTATGCAGAAATCCACCAGCTCTTTCGGCTTGCCCTCAGCAACAAACCGTAGAAGCGTACGTTCAAGTTCAAATGGCATTCGTTGAAATTCTTTTTCTCTCTGTGCAAAAACAGCATCGTCACCATCAGTTTCTATATAAACAATTCGATCCATAAAATCTTCGATCATTTTTATTTTCTCCTATAACTTTGCAGAATTGTGCTAAAATGTGCAGATTTATGATATCACACCCTTTAGCAAAAAGCTATAATAAAATTAAACAATAGCAAAAAATATTGTTTAATTCACGAATTATAGGAGGTATTATTATGGCAGAAGAAAAAACAACTGTGAATGTAAGTGAATACAAAAAGCAAGGAAAAGCTAAAGCCGTGGCTTTTCTCAAGCGTAAAAAGGAGACCAAAGGCGATGACCGCAAAGCTGTCTTAAAAGAACAGAAAGAGAAAATTGCAGACTGGAAGAAGACACTCAAGACTCAAGAAAAGGACGAGCGCAAGGCTCAGAAGAAGGGATATAAGGCCTACAAGCGCCGTCTTTCACGCATCAGAAGAATCGCTGTCTGGACGGCTGTGGTGTTGGTAGTTGCACTTATCATAAATGCCGCAGCTCCTATCATAACTAATATCAGCTCAATACTTTCTCTGACCTATACCGACCAGACTGAAGAAGCACAGGCTGCCCGTGCAGCCGGCGAATCCTTTGCAACTGCTATTTCCGACGAGGGCATTATCCTGCTGAAAAACGAAAATGATTTGCTTCCGCTTAATAATAAGAAGGTAAACATCTTTGGTGACGACGCTTACAATTTCAAATACAGCGGCGGCGGTTCCGGTGCTGTTGATCTGACAAACTGCGTAACCCTCTTTGAGGGACTGGAAATGGCCGGTATCGAAATCAACCCCGAGCTGCACCAGCTGTATCAGGATATGGGCAATTCAGCGGAAGCTTCCGGATCCAACAATATCTTCAATATGCTGACTTCATTTATGTTCGGCAACAAGACCGAGGACATCAATTCCAACGAGTATCTGACCGATGATGTTCTCTCTGCGGCTAAGGCTTACTCCGATCAGGCTATCGTGGTACTGAGCAATGATGTTGTGGAATCCTCTGACTGTGAAGTGGAAGCACTGAAGCTTACTCCGAACCGTCAGGAACTCATCCGCACTGTCGCAGAAAACTTTGAGCATGTTATCATCATTGTCAATGTTGGCAATGCAACCGAACTTGGTATAGTTGATGAGTATGATTCCATCGAAGCAGTCATCTGGACCGGTATTCCCGGCACTCAGGGCTGTATCTCTCTTGGTAAGATCATCACCGGCGAAATCAACCCCTCCGGTCGACTGGTAGACACCTATGCTTACGATGTGAGCAGTGCTCCTGCTACTGAGAATTTTGGTGATTATAAGTACACCAACCTCAGCGGCAAAGCCTTTATCAACTACAACGAAGGCATATATGTAGGCTACCGCTATTATGAAACCCGCTACGAGGGTGATGAAAGCGGATACTGGAACGCAGTTCAGTATCCCTTCGGCTACGGTCTGAGCTATACCGAATTTAATTGGGAAACTGTTGATTTCACCGTTAATTCAAAGAACGTTGTATGGAGAGTCAAGGTCACCAATACCGGCGACATGGCTGGTAAAGATGTAGTACAGCTGTACTTCTCCGCTCCTTACACTCCCGGCGGCATTGAAAAGTCTGCCATTGAACTTGCAGACTATGCAAAAACATCTTTGCTGCAGCCCGGTGAGAGCGAGACCCTTTCCATCAGCTTCCCGATTCGTGATATGTCAAGCTATGATATGAACAATGAGGAGGCTTATGTCCTTGATGCCGGCACATACGAAATCAAGCTTGCACGCAACGTCCACGATATAGTTGAAGTACAGGAACACATAGTCGATAAGACTATCGTTTATGATGCCGACGAGGTTACCGGTACTGCCATCGAAAACCGTTTTGAATATGCCGACGGCGGTCTGACCTACCTGTCCCGTAATGACTGGGAAGGTACATATCCGGATGACAGCAATGCAAATTACGTTGCATCTGAAGAACTGTTGGCTGCTATTGAGGCATACAATAACCCAGAACCCTCTGCAGAGGAAATGCCCACCACTGGTGCGGACAATGGGATTATGCTGGCAGATCTCAAGGGGCTTGATTACGACGATCCTATGTGGGAGGAGTTCCTTGATCAGTTCACATATGAAGAACTGATGGAGCTGTTCACCCAGGGCGGCTGGCACACCGAGGCTATTGAGCGTTTAGGTATCCCCGACACTCGTATGCTGGACGGTCCTGCCGGCATCAACTCTATGTTTGTGCCTGTTTCAGCTGCGGCTTATCCCACTGAAATGATGGTTGCTTCCACCTGGAATGACGAGCTTGCTTATCAGCTGGGTGCACATATTGGTGCCGAAGCTGCTGCTTACAATATTCAGGTTTGGTACGCACCTGCTATGAATCTGCACCGTACCGCTATGGGCGGCAGAAACTTTGAGTATTACTCAGAAGATCCTGTTCTGTCCGGTATGATGGCTGCTTCCACAATAAAAGGTGCACAGGAACAGGGTGTTATGGTTACAATCAAGCACTTTATTCTTAATAACGAGGAAACAAATGCACGCTCTGGTATCTATTGCTGGACCAACGAGCAGGCAATGCGTGAACTCTATCTTCGTCCATTTGAGATCGCAGTAAAGGATGGCGGTGCTACCGGTGCAATGTCCAGCTTTACCCACATCGGCTACAAGTGGTCTGGTGCCAGCAGCGAGCTTTTGAACGAAGTTCTTCGCGGTGAGTGGGGATTCACCGGCATAGTTTCTACCGATGCCGGTATGCCCGGTGGATTTATGAATGCAGGTCTGGCTTGCCGCAATGGTAACGACCTGATGTTGGATATGGGTCTTGCAGGTGCTGCAAGTGCAGTCGAAAAAGCTTGCAAGGCTGACCCTGTCGGTGTTATGCTGGGACTTCGTGAGTGCGCCCACAATATTTGCTACTCAATAGTAAATTATACAAACGCAGTTGAAACTGCAGAAAACGAATAAACAATATTGATATACCAAATCAAACGATGAAAAACAAAGAACTGATTGATCAGATGACGTTGGAGGAGAAAGCTTCTCTGATGTCAGGTGCTAACTTCTGGAATACCAAGCCGATAGAACGACTTGGTATTCCAAGCATCATGCTCACCGACGGTCCTCATGGTCTGCGCAAGCAGGGCGGCAAAGCTGACCATCTTGGTCTGAACAAATCCATTCCCGCTACCTGTTATCCATCTGCCGCTGGGCTTGCCAACACATGGGACGAGGCACTCATAGAAAAAATGGGACAGTTTCTCGGTCTTGAGGCAGCGAGTGAGGGTGTAAGCGTTCTGCTGGGACCGGGCTGCAATATAAAACGCAGCCCGTTGTGCGGCAGAAATTTTGAATATTTCTCCGAAGACCCCTACCTTTCGGGAAAAATGGCAGCCGCCCTTATTCGCGGAATACAGAACAACGGCATTTCTGCCTGTGTCAAGCATTATGCAGCCAACTCTCAGGAACTGCGCAGAATGACTAACGACTCCGTACTGGACGAGCGCACATTGAGGGAGATCTATCTGCCTGCATTTGAAATGGCGGTGAAAGAGGGCAAAACAAAATGTCTGATGACTTCCTATAACAGAGTCAATGGTGTTTATGCCCACGAAAACCACCACCTGCTGAATGAAATTCTGTATGGCGAATGGGACTATAAGGGCGTTGTCGTTTCCGACTGGGGCGGCAATAACGACCGAGTAGAATCTATAAAGGCTGGCGGCACACTGGAAATGCCTTCAACCAACGGTCAGACCGACCGTCATATTGTAGAGGCGGTTAAGTCAGGACGTTTAGATGAAGCTGTTCTGGACGAACAGGTGAGCCGGCTGTTGGATATGATCTATTCCACACAGAATGCAATCAAAGGTAAGTCCTACGACTCAGAAGAACATCACCTGTTCGCTGCCAGCGTGGCAGAAAAATCTGCAGTTCTGCTCAAAAATGAAGATAATATTCTGCCACTGAAAAAAGAAGCCCGAATCGCTGTTATTGGTGATTTTGCAGCCGAACCCCGTTATCAGGGTGCTGGCAGTTCAAAGATAAATCCCACAAAGTTGGTAAACGGATATGATGCACTGACATCTATCGGTATAAATGTAGTCGGCTATGCTCAAGGTTTTCGTCGCAGCGGCAAACCGGATAAAGCTCTTATCCGCAAAGCGTGCAGACTTGCAAAAAAGGCAGATACCGTACTCCTTTGGCTTGGTCTTGACGAAGGCGGCGAAGCCGAAGGCATAGACAGGGCAACTATGTGTCTGCCGGAAAACCAATTAACTCTGCTCTCAGCACTTGCACAGGTGAACCCTAACATCGTTGTGGTTCTATCCTGCGGCTGCAGCGTAGAAATGCAGTGGGACAGCAACGCCAAGGCTGTTATGCATGGCTATCTTGGTGGTCAGTCAGGTGCACTGGCAATGGCAAAGCTCCTTGTTGGTCTGGCAAATCCCTGCGGCAAGCTGTCGGAAACTGTTCCCCTTTGTTATTCTGATATGTCTTCTGCCCCCTATTATCCCGGCACAGAGGCAACATCTGAATACCGTGAGGGACTGTATGTTGGATATCGTTACTTTGACACCGCAAAAAAAGACGTAAAATATCCATTCGGATACGGCTTAAGCTATACTGATTTTTATTACAGCGATCTTCAGATATCAGACGACACTGTATCTTTCACAATTAGCAATACCGGCGACACCGCCGGTGAAGAAATCGCTCAGCTGTATATACACTCAAAAACAGGAGGTATGTTCCGTCCGGAGCAGGAACTTAAAGGATTCGTAAAGGTTGCTTTAGAACCGGGCGAGGAAAAGAAAGTTTCCTTTACACTGAACGACCGCAGCTTTGCTGTATGGAGTATTATTGAAAACAACTGGGTAATTGAACCGGGCATATACGAAATTCGCATTAGTGCTTCAAGCCGAGATATAAGACTCTGTACAGAAGTGCGCAAGGAATGCAGTCAGGTGATAAATCCTTATGAAAGAGATTTGTTTGCGCCTTATCACAATGGGTTGGTACAGGATGTTTCCGACGACAGCTTTACTGCGCTGCTTGGACATCCAATTCCAAATGCAAAATGGGATCGCAATGCACCAATCGGTTTCAATGATACGATTTCACAGGGTGAGTATCTTAAAGGCGGTCTTGGCAGGAGCATATACAGACTGATCGGTTTTGTTCGCAAATTTCTAATGGCTCTTGGCAAAAAGGAACTCGGCAACAACGTAATGTTTGTAATGAATCTGCCGTGGCGTGGAGTTGCAAGAATGTCCGGCGTTCTGTCAGATGAGCAGGTGCTTGCTCTCATCGATATGATAAACCGGAAAAAGGGTGGCTTCCGAAAATTAATGAAATACACCTTCAGTAAAAAGTGATACAGGAGGAAATCATGTTGACTGGTCTAAAAAAGTTCTGAGAAAGCTTTTCTGAAAAGCACCCGGTTTTGTCAAAGTGGTTGTATCAGATATTCTACTTCCTTGTGTTTAGTATGGGCGTTACTATCCTTCAGTACCTTGTATTTACCTTTATGCCTGGTATGCTGGGAATAGGACTGGCGGCAAAGGAATTTATGTGGCCACAGCTTCCTGTTTCGATTCTTGGCGTTGATTTTTCGTGGAGTCTGCTTGGCTACAATGTCGTGCGTGATGCTTCCGGAGCAGTTGCTATTGGCGGCGGCCTTGGCTACTTCATCAGTTTTGAGGTCGGCTCGTTTCTTGCGCAGTGTGTTAATTTTCCGCTGCAGAGAAACATCACCTTCAAGAGCAAAGGAAACCCATGGTATCAGGCTATGTGGTATTTCATCGCCTGGATTGTTATATCTCTGCTGAGTAATGGTCTGAACAATCTCTGGATGCCGGTTGCTGCTGTTTATGTTTCTCCAGCCGTTTATAACATTCTTGTGACGATGATCACCGGCAGTGTTTCTATGGTGATTTTCTTCTTTGTATTCAAGATCATTTTTCCAGAAGGAAAGCCGGAAGAAAATTCCGAAAAGATATAATCCAAACTGCTGTCCGAAGATTTTTACCGTACAGATTTTCTAAGCATATATCTATTCAATTTGTGTAACTGAATAACGCAGGATGCCTCCGCCATTTCCTTTGGCGGAGGCATTTTATAACGTTTCAAAACCACAGTATTAACACATCTATTTACTCTGAATTAACACCTTACTCTGAATTAACACCATATATCCCCCGGTGTGTTTTAAGGAACATATTTGATTTAATTGTCAAACCACATATAAGCAGTAAAAAGGGTATGCGGTTATCTGCCGCATACCCTTTGGTTACTTATAACTTATGACTGCAGTTTATATTTATGTGTTCAGACATAAGGTACTAATTATTCGTCTGTATTTTTCTGTGCCGGTCTCTTCGTTTGCAGCCTCTGTTACAGCTTCTGCTTCGACCTATTCAATTTCTGCTGAAGTGTCTGCGGCTTCTACAATCTTCTCTTCCACGTTCTCTGTGGAAATATTGCGTTCTGCAAGCTCTTCCTGCATCTTTGCGAGAGTCTTTTTGTCAAGATTGAATACGAACTTGACACTGATAAACTGAACGATTGCAGCTATCAGATACATAACAGCAACCAGATAGCGCATTTTCAGAGCTACGTCGGGGCTCTGGTCAGGACCAAGAACAGCTACATAACCAAGAGCAGCAGCAATGATAAGACCAATGGACGGGAACACGCCCTGGCTGAGCTTGCGGAAAAAGGAATGGATAGCGTAAATGGTGCCTTCATCGCGGACACCAAACTTCCACTCATTGTAATCAATGGCGTCAGCCATCATAGAATAGGAAACGCACATGTAAACGCCCATGCCCAGACCATTGAGCACCTGACAGCCAACATATGTCAGCATGCCGATGCTGTCGGGACCGATAGGCAGAACCAGCATGAGAACACATGCCAGAATAGAGAAGATACCGCCAAAGGATGCAGCCTCTTTTTTACCGAATCTGCGGACGATCTTGGCGATGAACGGCATGAAGATAAACATGGGCAACATAGATACAATCTGCATCAGACCGGAGATCTGTGCATTCTTGAAATACGCCTGGAACAGTACCGACACAGCCGCCTGTGCGCCGTACATACTGATGAAAGAAGCACAGGCACCAAGGGTGGCACCCAGTGCGGGACGGTTCTTCATGAAGTTGATGATTGCCTTGAAGATATTGAACTTCTGACCTTCGTTGCAGCGGACATCAACATCAACGCGCAGGGTCGATTTACTTATCAGCAGGCGGAATGCGGCAAAGCCCAGAACGCCCATAAACAGAGCGATCAGCCACATTCTGTCACCAAGCAGATAGCCTGCCTTATCGTAAATGATAATTGGGATAAGGATACCAGAAGCCATTCCGCCGATCATAGCGCCTACAGTACGCCAAGAGGAAAGCTGAGCGCGCTCGCCCACTTCCTCGGTAATCAGCGGCAGCATAGATCCGTAAGGTACATTTGCTACGGTGTAGAATGCATCCCAGAAAACATAACCGCCTACATACATAGCGATCTTTGCTATTTCAGATGCGTTCGGGAAGGGAGCAAAGCTCAGCGCACCGGCGATGATGAGTCCGATGGAGCCAAAGCTTATGTACGCAAGAAACTTGCCTCGCTTATATTTACGGCGATCGGCATCAATCATTGCACCGATAAGTGGATCGTTAATTGCGTCCCATACCTGAACGATGACCAGAAGCAGGGCATACAGACTTTCGGTCATACCCATATACTGGGTCCAGTAAACCATAAGATAAGTTTTCAGCGCAAAACTCATGTTGCAGCCAAAATCACCAGCAGCATAGGCAAGCTTATCTCGAATACTGAATTTGCGGAAACCTTTCTCGTCCAACTTGACGTTTTTTGCCATTTATATTCCTCCTTTTCGCAGCTCTGGCGAGCCTTATATATAGTAATTATATATGAGCAGCACCAATATTTGATAGGTACACTATTGGCTTTCTGTGACATTTTATTAAAAATAGTAGCGTCGTTGTTTGTGCAATTTGACAACGCAAGTATTTTATGTTATTATAATCTTATATATTTAGGGAGGATGAACGATATGTATTCATGCTGCTCTACTGCCAAATCCGCTTCCCAGCAGAGACTTATTGAGCACAGTCTGCTCGAATGTATGAAACGCACCGCATACAAAAAATAACCGTTGTCAGTCTATGCGAACATTCTGGCCTCTCTCGCAAGACCTTCTACCGCCTGTTCGAGAGCAAGGATGATGTGCTCATTGCACTTATTGATCACACCTTCCTCGATTACGAATCCTTCACTTGCCCAGTACCGAATAATTCAAATTCTGCACACTATGAACTCGTGCGCTTCTTCTCCTACTGGTATCACTGCCGTCCTTTACTCGATGCTCTGAGCAGCAATCGATGCAGCACACTTCTGCTCGAACGCTGTCTTATACACGTTTTTCAAGTAAGCCCTAATATCGCTAATATAATCGGCTATAATTCCCAGCCAAATTCATCACAGACTGTGCTTTTTAACCTATGTGGAATAATCGGCGTTATAATCGACTGGCATCATAAAGGCTATGACAGGAGCGTAGATGAAATGGCAGAAACCATGTATCATCTGCTCACGCATCCTCCTATCCGTACCGGCGAGCAGTAACAGCTTATGTCGCACATTCTTTGTGCTGTTCGTAAAATGACAAAGCTCTTTTTCTCTAAAAAAGGAACAGATATCATTATTTGCCCCTTTCGCAGCATAATGTGCAGGGGGTATAATATTATTATCATTTTTAGTTTTATTATTTTATACTTCAAAGATAAGGAGAAAAAACATGGCCAATATAAAGCTTGAATTTGGAAATCTTGAGGTTCTGCATACCGTTAACCCGAGTCTCATGTCCTATAATGTGGAGATGACCGAGGTTACCGGCGGTACCTTCTGGAAAGCATATACCCCTGAGCAGATTGATGGAACTGAGCTGTTTCCGCCAATCACCTCTGCAGCCGACATGGGCAATCTGATGCAGTGGTATGATCCCATCGAATCCACAAATCCCCGTCTGCGCAGACTGGCAAAGGAATTTGGTCCTGCTTGGATGCGTGTTTCCGGCACCTGGGCAACCAAGACCTATTATGATTTTGAGGGCACCGGAGTCACTCCAGATGGATATCAGAACAGAATGACCCGTGAGCAGTGGATCAATATCCTCGATTTTGCCGATGCTGTCGGTGCAAAGGTGCTTATCTCGGTCGCAAACTGCGAGGGACTTCACTCTGCCGATGAGCCCTGGAATCCCAGTCAGGCAGAAAAGATCTTCGCCCTGAGCGCCGAGCATGGTCACTCCATTGACGCTGTGGAGTTCACAAACGAGCCCAATATGATGGAAATAACTGGCTTCCCACACGGCTATACCGCAGAGCACTTCCGCCGCGATCAGGATATATTCCATAAGTGGGTAAGAGAAAATTATCCTGATACTCTCATCGTCGGTCCCTGCTCCATTGACGCTATGTCCACCGATCTGCCCGGCGGCAAAAGTGCAGCCGGAATCGGCGCGGCATTCGGCACCCTCTGCACCACAGACGATCTGATGGAGGGCTGCACCGAAAAGCTCGATGTATTCAGCTATCATTATTATAACGGCATATCCGAGCGACTCGCTTCTATGATGCCCCAGATGCACTGGCAGCCTGAGGAGGCCATCTCTGAGCCCTATCTTGCTATGGCAGGCTGCTGCGCACGCAACGGTGCAGTTCTTCGTGACAAGTATGTTCCCGGCGGCGAAGCATGGGTCACAGAATCCGGTGACGCAGGCGGCGGTGGTGACACCTGGGCCTCCACCTATCTAGATGTTTTCCGCACTCTCAACGAGCTGGGCGAATTCTGCACCATCACCGACGGCGTTATCTTCCACAACACCCTTGCATCATCTGATTACGGATTCCTTGACCATCACGACTATCTGCCCCGCCCGAACTATTTCGCAGTGCTTCTGTGGACAAGGCTGATGGGCACCACTGTATACAACAGCGGTGTTAAAATTCAGGAAGGCGCCCATGTGTTCTGCCATTCCCGCAAGGATGGCAAGGACGGCTGCGTCTATCTGGTAATAAACAATTCAGCATCCGAATCCACAACTGTCGAATTGCCGAAAGATGCTGTCAGATATACTCTTGCCGGCAGAGATGGCATCCGCAGTCGTATTATGACACTGAATGGGCGTGATCTTCAGCTTGGCGAAAACGACGAGCTTCCCTGTCTGGACGGTGAAGCTGTTGAAGCAGGCATCATAGAGCTTGCACCCGCAACCTGCACATTTTTTGTTCTGTAAGATTAAGCAAAAAAGGCTGCATCCTCCGATGCAGCCTTTTTAACTGACCTGATCATACAACCTACTGACTCCACACATATATCCCATCTGAAGCGACGGCTGATAAAAATTCAATTTTAATTCCGATTTACTCTTTTACACTTTGTTTTCCAGTCAGCTAATCTCCTGACAGAATTCGCACTGCAATAAAATAAGGCAGGATATGCTGTGGCAAAAAAATTTCGCTGCACATATCCTGCCTTTATTTATATATTATATTTTTCTTTTATCCAGTGCTGAATATACTGCGTGAAGCTCTGCACGCACGGACTGTCAGCAGCAGCAGATGATATTGCTATGCCAATAGTGCGCTTCTGTCCGCCGTCTATCGGAACAGCACATATTCCATCTGAATGACCTTCGAGCAAAAGCTCTGGCATTATGCTGATGCCAAGCCCCTGCTCCACCATTGCTATAATAGCATAATCATCCTTTGTTGTGAATTTTACGTCCACCTTTACCCTAGCCTGTTCAAGCACACCGCGCGCATCCTGATCGCTGTTTTCAAGCAGGCTGATAAACGGTTCGCCATCAAGCTCAGAGGCCGAAATAATCTTTCGCCCGGTAAGATGGTGATTTTTAGGCAGGACAGCTAAGAGTCTGTCCTCTATCAACGGAATATAATCGCAGCCAGGAATGCTTGTTTGCTGCGTTACAAAACCAATATCTATGCTGCCTTCTGAAAGCCATTGAGCAATATCGTGATAATCACCATTAAGCATAGAAAGCTCTATATTCGGATAATCTTCACGGTATTGCTTTATCATACTTGGCAGCCAGTGCACCGCAACGCTGGTAAACGCACCTATACGCACACTTCCATATTCAAGCCCATATATAGAGCTGACAGCTCTGCCGAAATCATCCATAGCATCTGCTATCCTTCTGGCGTATGGCATAAGACGCTCCCCGTCTGGTGTAAGACGCACTCCGGAACGACTTCGCGTTATCAGCCGCAGCTTTGTCTCGCTTTCAAGCGCATTTATCGCATGACTCACCGCCGACTGGGTATATCCGAACTGCTCTGCCGCCTTTGTCAGACTTCCAAGCTCAACAACTTTTACAAAAATCTTATATTTCGATACTGTCATAAGAAAAACCTCTTGCAATTCGCTTCGTAGTAAAGTATAATCTACTCAATACATGAAATCAAGTAATAATTTATATTAGTTTTTCTCATGTATCGAATTTTTTGATGTGTATCATCATGAAAAGGAAGTGTAGCAAATTATGTTCAATGCAGAATTAATCGTCTTTTGTGTGTACCTGGTATTCATGATAGGCATAGGCATCTTCTTCTTTATCCGCTCAAAGGGCGGCGGAGAAAAGGGCTTTTTCCTCGGCGGCCGTAAGATGGGACCGTGGGTCTCCGCTCTTTCCGCCGGCGCATCAGATATGAGCGCATGGGCACTCATGGGCCTTCCGGCATCCATCTATGCCGCTGGTCTTGGTCAGACCTGGATCGCAATTGGTCTTGCTATCGGATATGCTCTCAGCTGGATAATTGAAGCGCCCCGTCTGCGCAGATATTCCATTGCTGCAAACGATTCTATCACTATCCCCCAGTACCTGACCAACCGTTTTCTTTCTTCAAGCCGCGCTCTGCAGGTCATAAGTGCTGTTATCTTCCTTGTTGCCTACACCATCTACGCTGCTTCAAGCATCAAGGCTTGCGGCACTCTCTTCAACACCGTTCTCGGAATTGATGCAACTGTTGCTATGTATGTAGCCGCTGTTATCATCATCGGCTACACCTTCCTCGGCGGTTTCTCTGCTGTTTGCTGGACAGACTTCTTCCAGGGGCTGCTCATGCTGGGTGCTCTGCTTATTGCACCGATATTTGCACTCTCACTCATCAGCACAGGTGACGCTGCCGGTTCTATGCAGCAGCTTCCTGATGGTTACTGGAATCTCTTCACCAACTGGAAGGATGTCCTTTCCGGTCTTGGCTGGGGTCTCGGCTATTTCGGCATGCCTCATATAATCATCAGATTCATGTCTCTGCGTTCTGACAAGGACCTCAAGAAGAGCGCAAAGATCGGTATCACATGGACTGTTCTTATCCTTGCATTCTCCGTCGCATCCGGAATCATCGGTCATATCTTCCTTGGTGAGATAGCTGACAGCTCTGTTGTCTTCATCACCATGGTAAGAAAAATCTTCCCGGCTGTTGTCAGCGGTCTGCTGCTTTCCGCAATTCTTGCAGCAGCTATGAGCACCGCAGATTCTCAGCTTCTCGCATCTGCCTCTGCATTTGCCAGTGACGTTTATAAGCCCATCATCCGCCGCAACAAGGCATCGGATAAGGAAATGATGTGGGCAGGCAGATTTGTTGTTCTTGCAATAGCTGTTATCGCTGTTCTTATTGCATCTGACCCCAACTCCGGCACAATTATGGGTCTTGTTGAGAACGCATGGGGTGTCTTTGGCGCAGCTTTCGGTCCGGTTATCATGCTCTCTCTCTTCTGGCGCAGATTTAACTTCGCCGGTGCTGTTGCAGGTATTGTCACCGGTGCTGTTGTTGACATTCTCTGGCTTGTTTTCCTCAAGGACTTTGGTCTGTATGAGATCATCCCCGGATTCATCTGCGGTCTTATCGCCGCCGTTGTCTTCTCCCTCATCACCAAAAAGCCGAGCGACGAGGTTACCGCTGTCTACGATAAGGTTGCTTCCGGAGCTGAAATAGAAACCGCTGAAGCTGAATAAAATAATTTTCAAAAAATTTATCGACCTTTATAAAAAAAGCGGATTCTGGAAATTTACGAAGCACACCATCAGCAAGAAGTAATACGGGAGGAAGCCATGCTAAATAGTCTGAAAAATAACTGGAGTAAATTCTCCAAAAAGCATCCTGTGCTGTCCAAATGGCTGTATCAGATATTCTACTTCCTTGTGTTCAGTATGGGCGTTACTATCCTTCAGTACCTTGTATTTACCTTTATGCCTGGTATGCTGGGAATAGGACTGGCGGCAAAAGAATTTATGTGGCCACAGCTTCCTGTATCAATTCTTGGCGTTGATTTTTCGTGGAGTCTGCTTGGTTATAATGTAATCAGAGATGCTTCCGGCGCAGTTGTTATAGGCGGCGGTCTTGGCTACTTCATCAGCTTTGAGGTTGGCTCATTTCTTGCACAGTGTGTTAATTTTCCGCTGCAGAGAAACATCACCTTCAAGAGCAAAGGAAACCCATGGTATCAGGCTATGTGGTACTTTATCGCATGGGTCGCAATATCACTGCTTTGCAATGGTCTGAACAATCTCTGGATGCCTGTTGCGGCCGCATATGTCTCACCTGCTGTTTATAATATTCTGGTTACAATGATCGCCGGCAGTGTTTCCATGGTGATTTTCTTCTTCGTTTTCAAAATAATTTTCCCGGAAGGAAAACCGGAAGCAAACTCTGAGAAATATATATAATTCAAACTGCTGTCTGAAGATTTTCACCGTACGGATTTTCTAATCATACATCTATTGAATCTGTTTAACTGAATAACGCAGGATGCCTCCGCCATTTCCATTGGCGGAGGCATTTTTTAGTGTTTCAAAACCACATCATTAATCTGCACAAAGGCTTTTTCTATATCCCAGATTATAATTTCTGCGCACACCGCACAGATACACGCCTTTCCAACTGCTTCAACATAAGTACAATCAACTTTTTACTTTCCAGTCAGCATTTCCAACGCTTCAAAGGCAGCGTCAATACACTCATCTCTGCTGCTGTATTTTTCTCTGCAAAACTGATTATCAATGGCATACTTCCATAAATTTTTCCTCTGGTCATAATACAGAATAATCAGATGCTCCTTGATTTTTGTATAGCTGTTGCCGTTCTTTGATGTTTTCCATTCACGGCGCATAAAACTCACTTTTCGTGATTGCCTGCTTTTATATGCCTGCTCGCGCTGTTTTGCTCTTTCTATACTCCCCTCCATTTTTCCGGCGCATATACAACCAACATCAATCGATCGATAATCCGGGTGCTGCATGTGGTGTACGTATCGAATGATCTGATGACCGCACATTTCACATGTTGCACATGGTTTACCCATATCTGTAACACCTGTGCATATCCATCCAGTTTTGGGAACATCATCACGCTCCCACAAATTATCAGGGTCTGACGAATCTTTTTTATGTGGCTTTTCATCTATCTCTCCCCTGCTTGATTCTTGCTTTTCAGCGCTGTTCTTTTGCCTGACAGATTGCACCTGAAGCTGTTCTGCTCTGCCAGATGATGCAGCGGATGCAGCCGATGTTCTATCTGCATGTTCATTATGTGAGCGATGCACGTGATGGCTATGCTCACGTTTGAAGAAATCCGCAGAAATATCTCTCGGGCTATCAAGCTTATCAAACTGAATTCTGTATGTATTTTTCCTTGGATTGTACTCGAGGATTTTCCCCACACCAAACGCCGGATGAATAACCTTATCACCAGCACCCTGATTTTCCTCCCGAGTCTGTGTGTCACCTGAAAGCTGTGCTGCATAATCATCTGCACTCTGCTGCAGTTCCCTCGATATTGTACCTATGCGTATGTAGTTTTCTTCGCCTATCTCTCTGAGAAACCTCGACGGCAGCTTCTGTCTGCTGTTCTGTGTAAAACCCTCGC
This sequence comes from Acutalibacteraceae bacterium, assembly GCA_045580875.1. Classification (GTDB taxonomy): domain Bacteria; phylum Bacillota; class Clostridia; order Oscillospirales; family Acutalibacteraceae; genus SIG598. The sequence goes on along the minus strand of JAZNOP010000020.1, from coordinate 20,091 downwards.
TGTCAAGCAGAAAGAGCTGCTTCTGTGCCCGGGTTATCGCAACATAGCAAAGCCTGCGTTCTTCCTCGAGTCCCATCAGCTTGCGATCCTCTATTGTTTTTGATGACGGAAATATACCCTCGGAAAATCCCATAATAAATACAACCGGAAACTCCAGACCCTTTGACGCATGAATAGTCATGAGTTTGACCATATCCGCTGCTGAATCTTCTCGGTCATCTGATTGCATCGATATCTGGTTAATAAACTCCCTAAGGGTCACATTCTCACCGAAGTTACGCTCATATTCAGCTGCTATCCGCTTGAATTCTGCCAGATTTTCAAAGCGCTCCATATCCCCCAATTCTCTTATATACTGTTCATATCCACTGTCTGCACAGGTCTTTTCAATGACTTCAGACAGCGGTGTTGTTTTTGCCAGCTTTCTTATCGCCTTAATTATTCCGATAAAATCCTTTGCTCCGCTGTTTTTGAGCGCACTGTCATCAGCTGTTCTCTGCAAAACCTGGAATAGTGACTCGCCATCACGCTGCTGACTTGTTAAAAACTGCATCTTAGCCCGACCGAATCGTCTGCGAGGAACATTTATAATTCGCTTGAAGGCAATATCGTCATCAAACGCAATCAAACGCAGATACGCCATCATGTCCTGAATTTCCATGCGATTATAGAACTTTACACCGCCGAAAATCTCATAGGGAATCCCGTTTTCGGTCAGCTTCTTCTCTATCACACGGGAAAGAAATCCAGAGCGGTACAGTACGGCAAAATCAGAATATCCAAGACCTGTATCACTGCTTATTGACTGTATAAGCTCAGCTATTTTATCAGCCTCATCAAATTCACTTTTTGTATGATAATGATACACAGGCACGCCGTCTGCACCGTTTGTAAACAGATCCTTTTTCAGACGATACACATTCTTCTCTATGAGTGTATTTGCACAGTTGAGTATCTGTGGTGTTGATCGATAATTCTGATTAAGAAAGACAGTCTGCGTCGGGGTGTGAGTTTTGTCAAAATCAACCAGCAGCCTGACATCAGAACCTCGCCATTCGTAAATATTCTGATCCGGATCGCCGACAATCATAAGATTTCTGTGCCGAGCGCAAAGACGGTCAACAAGCTCCATTTCAGTAGCTGAACTGTCCTGAAATTCATCCACCTGAATATAATTGAGCCTGTCCTGCCACTTTGCCAGCACATCCGGGCATCTGTCGAATATATCCAGCGTAAAATACAAAAGATCGCTGAAGTCCATCGCATAGATCTGCTTTTGCCGTTGCAGATATTCTTCGATTATCTGCTCATCAAGTGTTGTCACGCTGGTCAGTATCTGACATTTGCCTGAGGTGCACATTCCTGCGACATAGGCGCGTTTTGCCTTAATGAGTGTTATCTGCTGTATTATCTTTTCAAAGCTTGCATGATCGAGTTTTAATTCAAACTTCTGATAAATATCGCTCAGAATAGCCTTCTGCTGATATATATCGATTATCTGGAACTCCTTCGGATAGAATATCTTCTCTATATTCTCACGAAGCACGCGCACGCAAAATCCATGGTAAGTACAGATGAGTGATGTATCATATTCACTGCCTATAAGCGAACGAATTCTCTGCTTCATTTCCGCCGCTGCTTTATTGGTAAATGTAACACAGAGAATATTGGCTGAATCAATGCCGTATTCCTTTACAAGATAGGCATATCGGCTAACAAGCAGCTTGGTTTTGCCACTGCCAGCACCTGCAATAACGCGCAGAAAACCTTCTGTATGCTCAACAGCTTCAAGCTGCTTGTCGTTCAATACTGCAAGATAATCCATAAATAATCACCTAATCTTCTGAATACATAACCATCTTATTCAAGGCACATCATCAGTTTCTCTATCGGCACAAAAGGGATATCATTGGTCAGCGCAAAATTGTGTGCATATGTTCCGCTGAATGCTACTATTCGCACGTTTGGCGAATGCTGGAATGCCGATTTTGCAATAATTCTCACAGACGGCGGTATAATCATTGTTTTCAGCCTGATGCACCTTGCAAAGGCTCTTTCGCCAATGTATTGCACCTTTGGAGGAATAGTCACAGCACTGACACCGCTTGACATGAATGCCGCCTCTGAAATATGCCGAAGTGTTTCCGGCAAACGAAGCTGTTCAATTGCTCTGCAGCCTGAAAATGCATATGAACCGATACGCTCTGTTCCATAACATATATGCACATGCTCAAGTGAGGTGCACTCTTCAAATGCTGAGCCGGGTATCTCCTTTGGAGAAGCTTCTGAAAAGTACAGTGTCTTAAGTGCTGTCCCGCTGAAACCGGCTGTGAGCAGCGGTATTTTCCCGAGCATGAGGTACTCTGAGCTTTGCGATGTTAACGTCAGATAATTCGAATCAGGCTCCGGTTTTGCATAAACGTACTCTGCATTTTTGTTGTTTGCCAGAGGGATAAGCACTGCTCTGGGAGTGTTTTTGAATTGAACCGATTCAGAAAACAGCTTATCAAAATCTTTGCCTTTCTGATATATGTTCGCTCCGCCTATAAGCCGGATAGTTGCACCGCACATGCTCCCCGGCGGTTTAAATCCTGTACTCTCTCCTATTCTGCCTATTACCATCAGATTATTCACTGTGTGGCAGACTTCATGTGTTACATCATCCCAGCTCTTCTCACAGGTGCAGCAACACACAATTTCTCCGTCTGTAATCAGCTGACGGCCGTAATATACCGGATATGTTGCCATATATCTCACCTTCCAATTTCTACAGATCAAAAAGAGTCAAAAATATATGCTGCAAATGTCGCTTCGATATTATTCGGATCACTTACAAGAACACAGGTTCCGCTTTCGATATTTATCCTGTAAACCATCGTACCGCTCATTATCAAATAAGGTATTTCTGGATTAGGATAATAATCGCCGCTGATGGATACACGGTATGTATCAGTCGTATCAGCTTGCAGCTCATAGGTTATTTCAAAATTGCTGAATACCGTAACCACCATCTGACCAATCGTCGGTGCAAAGGATTCAACAACATTTGTCGAATCAAGAATTTCATAAATTCTGCGCTCTACTTCAGCTTCGGGCAGTGCTGTCGGTTGAGTTTCAGTCTGAGTTGTTGTCTGCGTCTGCGTTTCTGTTTGCTGTTCTGCAGGCAGGTTTGTGTTCACATTTTCCTCCCCCACATTGCTTGTGCTGCCCGCTGTTTCAAGTACCGCAAGCACCAGAACAAATCCAACCCACGCAAACGCTATGAAACATAAAATTCTGAGCCAGTTCGGATTTTTCTTTTGTTCATTCTGAGATAACCCAGTATTCGGGATAGATTTATTTGCATGCATAGTATTATTTTGCTGTATATTCCGATTTGAATTATACGGCAAATACTGCTGAATGTATTGCTGCATATACTGCTGCGATGCCTGCATCTGCTGGTTATACTGCTGTATGTAATAAAACTGCTCATTTGTTGCCAGGAATGTACGGCAGTTATCACAATAAATATAGCTGTCAGCAAAAGCTCTGCCGCAATTCAGACAATACTTCACTTTTTCTCATCCTTCCTATATCTTTATTCTCGCAACCTTCCCCCACGGCGGATTGACCTCTTCATTATTTAGCAGCCACAGCACAGGGATTCCGCCAGCAAGCTGAGGCTGAGGAAAAGGAGCAAATCCATCGGTCAGAATAATGATGCTCGCCGGCAGGCGGTCGCTCATGTGATGGTAAACATATTCAAAAATTATCTGAAAATCCGTTCCGCCTCCTCCTACAGGATGTATAACGCGGAACTCATCTTCGTTTGAAAATTCCTTAGGTTCTATAATTGCTGCGTCAAAAAATCCCAGCCAGCCTTTCAGTCTGCCGTCAAACTGGTCGATAGCACCTTTCACTTCTGAATAAGCTGCTGTTATCATCGCATCTGACATAGAGTCGGAGGTGTCTATCATGAACAGTATGTCGCTGACCATATCCTCCTTGCCGTTGAAGTCAGGAAGAAAGAACGGACAGTCATCAAATCGCCGGTCGGGCGGAGTGAAGGAATAATCAACGACCTCTTCCTGAATGAAATCATTCAGGATTGTTCGCCAGTCGGTCTGCGGTTTCCTAAGTTCATCAAGTATGCGCTTTGCAAAGGCAGGCAGAAGTCCGCGTGAATTTGACGGGTCGCGGATAGATACAGCCTCTGCGGCATCCTCAAAACGTTTGACCCATACATCACGCAGGGTTGGATCCTTTTCATACATCCCCCAGCTCGAGTGGTCATCCCACCGCCAGCTTGGTTTATGCTGACCTTCTGCCCGCTGCTGTTTGGCTCGTCCCTGCGCAGTACCGCTGCTGTCTGTACTTCCTCTTTTCTTTCCTCTTGCAGGCAGCATTTCGTATACCTGTTCGGCTGTATAATTTGAACCTTCCCTGCCATCGGGCGCAATGTGCATGGATTCTCCATATTCGCGCAGAGTGATGCTTCCGGCATTCATACCGTTTTCCAGCAGGATATTTGAATTGACTACTATATCACATGCAATATTGAACCGCTCGTGATCGCGATCTACCTCACGCAGACAGTGCTGCAGAACAACATGAAGAATCTCGTGCATCATCACAAAATCCAGCTCACTGTCAGAAAGGCTTTCAAGAAAATCAGCACCGAAGGTAATGCGTACGCCGTCCGTTCCGGCGGTGTCCATGTTTTCATCTATTGCATAAACCATATGCATAAGCAGTAATCCGTAAAAGCCATGATTGCACAGTATTCTCATGCGCGAGAGCAGTAGACGTCTGATATATTCCCTTATCTTTTCATCAGACAGAGCCATTGATCAGCCTTCCTTTCGATGACAGCCAGCGTGAGAACGCCGGAATACTCATAAGCCGTTCCTTGTAGCCTTCCTCAATGTACATATAATCTCTGAGCAGCATTGCCGAAAAGTCCGGCGGCATGCAGTCGGCGTAGGCAATCGAATTTGCTATGCGATCTATCTCATCCTTATGCTCCCGGGCATAGACCGCCATCGAAGAGGTCAGCGCATACATTGCATCGGTGTTGGTCGGCAAGGACGGCTGTCTGCCGGCAAAGATATCTTCGATGGATGGGAGTACGTCATACACCCTTGCCCATGTGCGAAACTCTATCGCTGTTCCTGTACCGACAATGCCTGCAATCATCTGATACATCTGATCTATGTCATCGCTGACACTGTTGAGCAGATTGCTTACCATTTCCCATGAACGCGGCGTTGCAAAAGCAAGGTCATCATGCGATGAATCAAAGCCCATGAGATAATCCTGACGAAAGCTCAGAAAGCCTATCACCTTTTGATTTACGCCATGTTGTATTGCCCATTTCTTCCAAGCCTCAAAGTTGCCTTCAACCTCGATGTGAAGCAGTCGGTTTGCAAGCGCCTTTGGCATTTTGAATGCAACTGATTTATCGGTCAATCGGTTTCCTGCTGCTATGACAATACAATTATCCGGAAGCCTGTGCTCACCTACCACCCTGTCGAGCGTTATCTGATATGCTGCAGCCTGCACCGACTGAGGTGCTGCTGAAATCTCGTCAAGGAAGAGAATATTGACAACATCTGCGCTGTCATCCATCTGGAAAATCTGCGGTCTGAGCCAAACAGCAAGCGTTTTGTCTGCATTGGAAGTCGGAATTCCCCTCAGATCGATTGGATTGAACAGCAGCAGACGCACATCGGTCACGTTAACACTTTTTCCGGTACTTTTACCAATTTCCGCCGCAAGCTGACGCACAGCCTGCGACTTACCGACACCGGGCGGACCCCACATCATAACCGACGGAACTGACTTTATTGGAAGTCCTTTGTTTATAACTGTGCTGTAAACGCTGCTGAGCTGTCCGACAACCTCTCCTGCACTCATTGCAGGGATATTTGTCAGCTTTATATCACTCATTTCCATTTAACCCCCAGTTCATTATCGATTTTTTTAAGCCTCTGACGGCAGTCAGAAATCTGCTGCGAATAGCTTTCCTTTCTGGCAAGCTCTGCCTCAAGGGCAGTTTTTCTTTCAATCAGCATATCAAGGGTTTCATTGAGCTTTTCATGGTGCTGTCCGAGTGCATCAAGAAAGTTATCAATGCGAATCAGCATGCCCGTTTCACTGACGCCAAGTTCAACACTGTATCTTCCCTCGCGCCGCAGAAGGATATATTGCTTTTCCTTTGTCATGTTGGCAGGCAGTATGACTGAAAAGCCCTGATATGTCATGAGTGTCCGCTCTTCAGCGGTAAGAATATTCCCCTGCACCGCCACGAAAAGTCGCGCCCTGACTGCAGCTCGTTCCTCTTTCGTCAAGGTCGTTTTGCTCTGCGCATAATATTCGGCATCGGCGGCACAGGCACGCACATACTCTCTCTGCCGTTCGATTTTACCGGGCAGCTCCATCAGCTCTGTTTCCATTCGCGATCTGTTTTCCATCACCTTATATTGCAGCGATATATATCGGCTTAGTTTATTTGCTGTTTCCACTCTTTCTTTTATAAGCGGGTTACCAACTGCAAGAGCTTTGACCTCTGCATAGCTTAGAACTGTGTCATCTATCTCGGAACCCGTTCTTTCTGAATACACACCCGACAGCAGACCATCAATAAACCGCTGCTTTGTTTCGAGCAGCTGCCAGGAATAGGCATCAAAGCTGCCCTCGGTGATATATCGGAATATCTGCACTCGCTCATTTGTATTGCCCTGACGAAGTATACGCCCCTCGCGCTGTGTCATATCAGCCGGACGCCACGGCACATCAAGGTGATGAACAGCTATCAACCTGTCCTGAACATTTACGCCCAGACCCAATTTGAATGTCGAGCCTATCAGGATGCGTATTTCCCCGCTTCGCACCCGAGCAAACAGCTTTTCCCGCTTTGCGTCTGTATTGGCATCATGAACATATGCTATCCGCTCTGACGGTACGCCCATACCTGTCAGCAGTCGCTTCATCTCATCATAAACATTGAAGCTGTCCTTCGGGGTCGAGCTGTCGCAGAAGATAAGCTGTGTTGATTTGTCAGCATGAGTCTTTATATAGATATCAAAGACATTCTCTGCGCAATATGCGACCTTTGAAGACAAGGTGAATGCGGCATTTTTATCAACAAGACGCAAATCAAGCGCCGCCTGCCTGCCGTCAGTCGTTATTTTGAGCAGATTATCCACGCTTCTGTCTACCAACCCCATTCGCACAGCCTCCGCGCGCTGCGATATGTCGTCAAGATAATCCGCAAACTCCGCCGTGCGTTCAATGACAGAATCGGTATAGCCATCAAATTCAGGTATTCCGGCAGATGAGTCCATTCGGTGAAAATCGGCAACCGAGGACAGCATAGTTGTCAGCTCAGGAATATTGTGGAATTTTGCAAAGCGGGTGGTCAGTCTGTAGCTGCTTGTATCAACATCTATCTCAAACTCCGTTACCCTTTCGGCAAACATACCAATCCAGCTGTCGAAACTCTGCAGATCAAGCAAAGAGAGCTCTCCGCTTTGCAGATATTTCTGCATGATAAACACATCAGTAACTGAATTTGTTATCGGCGTACCTGTCGCCAGAACCACTCCTCCGCCGTTATTTGATTTCTGAACCATATGCACCTTGTCCATCATATCCTGACATTTCTTTGACCCTTGCATATTAAGACCGTGCACCTTGGTTATCTTGCTTTCAAACGGCACATTCTTGAAGTTGTGTGCTTCATCAACGAACAGCCTTGTTACGCCTAGATCATCAAAATAGGTGCCGTCTTCGGCTTCATATATCGCCTGTCGAAGCTGCTCAAGAGCCTTTTCTATCGCTTTTTTTCTATGGTCGAGATGATAGGTGGATTTGGTGTGTACTCGGCGTGCATTGTGAATTTCCTCCTGCGCCTGTGTAAGCTCGTCTATCATAAATTCCTTTGACAGCGGTATCTGCTCAAAACAGCTGTACGCCATGATGATACCGTCGAAATCCTCATCCCTCATCTGATGGAGAACATCATTGCGCTTATCTGGCTTGAAATCCTTGGGTTCAATACACAGAAGCTTTGCCTTCGGGTACATCATCTCAAAAATACGTTTCCATTGCCCGACTATGCTGTTGGGCACTACATAAAGATTTTTCTTCGACAGCCCCATACGGCGAAGTTCCATACCGGCAGCTATCATTATGTATGTCTTGCCCGAGCCTACTTCGTGGGCAAGCAACGTATTCGGCGAAAAGAGTATCCTTGCGACGGCGTTCTTCTGGTACGGATAAAGAGTGATATCGGGTGATATATCGGGAAAGTTCAAAAACGAGCCGTCATATCTTCGGCAGCGAATCTGACCGTAACGCTCATTGAATATATCAACAAGCATTTTCTTTCGGTTTTCGTCCAACCAGACCCAGCGCTGAAATTCTTCTATCAGCTTCTGCTGCTTTTCCAGCGCCAGAGCTGTTTCTGCATTGTTTATCACCATCTTCTTTCCGCTTTTTGCTGTTGGATCCTGCACCTCGTCCTTGACAGCGATTGTTCTCATATTCAATGTTCGCTCGATGATATGCAGAGCATTTACTCTCTCTGTACCGTAAGTGTTTCTGCCTCGGATATTCTCCGAACCGACCCATTTATCCGGCAGTTCCCATGAGCCTGTTATTTCGTCATGTTTTATGCTGCCGCATATTTGGTGGATTCCCATAATGTGATCAACAAAATCTTTTATAACACTCACAGGCACCCACGGCGATCCGAGGGTTATATAGATATCGTCGGCCGTTATCTGGGGCGGAAGTATTCTTTCTATCGCACGAACATTATCATCGAAATACCCGTCATAATCATCATTGGCTCGCCTTGCGGCTTTCAGCTTTGAAACAAGATTTCCCGAAAGATATTCATCTGCCGTTTCCCAACCTTTGTAGAAGCATTCATCCCATGTTTCGGGATTCTGATAAATTGAGCCCTTGAGAGTACATATGACGGTTTTATAATCCTCGCCTGTTATTGATGATATATATTCGATATCCACTCTGCCAAGTGTTGTCAGCGAAAGAACAAGCCCGTCAGCTATGCTCTCTGCGTGGATATTCTGAGTACGCTCATCGGACATAAAAATATTTTCCCAGTCCATAGGAAGGTCCATGCAGGTAACCTCTCTGATATGTTCCTGTCTGCGCTGCTGTGCAAGCTGCTTCTGTCTTTTTGCCTCGGCAGCCTCTCGTCGTTTTTGTTCCTTCTCCTCTCGTTGCTTTGCTTTTTCCTGCGCTGTGGTAAGCTTGTCGATAATATTGTTTATCTCGTCAGAAGAAATGTTAACACCTTTCTGCCGTAGACGATCGAGAAATTCATCATACAGACATAAACGGATTATTTCCTCAGGGCTGAGCTGCTTCGGTATTTCACCTTTTCTTCTGTTTTCTTCGCTCATATTTATCTCTCCAACTATTTTTGACTGAATTATCTCATTATGCGCGTCCCTTTTTTGGTGCATCACGAAAACAGAGAAATTGATATAAAAACCTTTTGATATGTTCTAAAAATGTCGCATCACACATTGTATGATACAGTCAAAGCTGATAAAATGAGAATGAGGTGAACGAAATGGCAGCAAAACAGCACAAGAAGCTCCTTATTATGAATATCCTTGATATTCTTCGTAAATACACTGATGAAAATCATCGGCTCAGTCAGAGAGATATAACAGAAATCCTCGAAACCGAATACAATATGAAAGCCGACCGCAAGGCAATCAAGCGCAATCTGATGAACCTGCTTGAGTTTGGTTATAACATTGAATACAGCGAAACAGTTCGCATGGTGCCAATAAAGGATACAAAAACTGGAGAAGCGCTCATCGACCCTGATACAGGAAAGCCTCAGATGGAAGAAAGCTGCATGCTGTCCGATTTCTACCTTGAGCGTGAGTTTACCGACAGCGAGCTGCGCCTGCTGATAGACGGTCTGCTATTCTCAAAGCACATTCCTTACAGCCAGTGCAAGGAGCTTGTGGAAAAGCTTGAGGGGCTTTCAAACTGCTATTTCCGCTCAAGGGTAAAGCATATACGCTCCATGCCCGATAATTCATCCCCAAACGCACAGCTGTTCATGACCATCGAGGTGCTTGACGAGGCGATAAGCAAAGGCCGACAGGTTGCGTTCTATTACAACGAATATCGTACCGATAAAAAAAAGCACCCCCGATGCCGCAGCGACGGAAGCATACGGAGATACATAATTAATCCATATCAGATGGTGGCTGCAAACGGGAAGTATTATCTGATATGCAACTATGATAAAAGTGATCAGGTTTCAAACTATCGGCTCGACCGTATTTCGGATATCGAGCTGCTTGACACGCCCGTAAAGCCCATGAAACAGGTTGATGGGCTCAGATACGGACTTGACCTTCCAAAGCACATGGCAGAGCACATTTATATGTTCGCCGGCGAGAGCGTGATGGTTACCTTCCGGGCAAAAAAATACATCATAAACGAAGTCATCGACTGGCTTGGAAGAGATATTGATATTATCAAGGAAGATGATGACACTTTCACTGCCAAGGTACGCATGAACTATGAAGCCATGCGCTGCTGGGCACTGCAGTATGCGCGGCACGTACGTGTGCTTTCGCCCGAGCGTCTGGTCGAACAGATAAAAAATGATTTGAAACAATCGATGGATAATTACAGCGATTGAGCATAGCATTATATCACATTTAGTATAAAATTCCCGGTCTTCTGCGGCAGCGTACACCCTGACTATTTTGCTCAGGAAAGAGCCGCGAGTCGCTGCTCTGTATTTATAGTAACTGCGGGAAGGGCGATTCAGTTATGAATCGCTGACCTGATAGCACTCGACGAATTAAAAATCACTTCATGATTCGACATTCGCCTTCGTTTATATCAGGACGATTTGTGCTGCAGAGGATCGGGATTTTATTATTGGGGTGCAGAAATGTATATAAAGAACGACACCGTACACTTTGAAAAACATGATGCGCACTTTATCAGAAAATTCGGCAGAGAAAATGCTGCTGAAATGGTTCTTGACTTCAAGTCGGTATCTGAACTGCCATTTATATATGACACCTATCAGCTCGCTCATTTTCTTTCAATAGAGCGCAAGGAGCTGTTTTATCTATGCCGCCATATAAACAGACACTATCGAACCATAACCATAAAGAAAAAAAGCGGTGCGGACAGAATATTGCACGCACCGGATGCCAGACTCAAGGCTATTCAAAAAACTATTCTGACTCAAATGCTGTCAAAGCTGCCGGTATCAGAATACGCAACTGCATATCATGTCGGCAGCAGATTATACGATAACGCTCTTCCCCACTGCGGCAAGCGCTATCTTCTGAAAATCGACATATCAGATTTCTTCGGCAGTATTCTTTTTTATCGAATTTACATCAACGCATTTAACACAAGGATTTTTCCAAAGCAGATTGGAGCCATGCTGACGACGCTCTGCTGCCTTGATGATGTTCTGCCGCAAGGCGCTTCAACATCACCTGCGCTGTCGAATATTGTCATGAAGCAATTTGACGATTACATAGGGCTTTGGTGCAATCGCCGCAGCATCGCATACACACGCTACTGCGATGATATGACCTTCTCCTCAGACAAGCCGCTTTATGCGGTTTATCGCAAGGTTAAGGCTGTACTTGAAGACATGGGATTTGAGTTAAACGAAAATAAAACAGTATTTATCACCAACGCCAATCGTCAGAGCGTAACCGGACTTACGGTAAACGAAAAGGTTTCTGTTTCACCCGACTACAAACGCACCCTTCGGCAGGAGGTTTATTATGCGCTTAAATATGGGTTTGAAAATGCCATTTTGTACGCTGACAGAAAAGAGTTCATCACTTATGGAAACGCTGACGTGAAACGGTATTTTAACCATCTTTTTGGCAGGGTAAATTATATTTTGCAGATAGAGCCGCATAACAGTTATTTTATTGAGGCAAAAGAGAAAATGCTGGCGCTTGGTATGTAATTTTCTTCTTTTTTCGTTCATTGATTTTCGCTATGATGGATGATATAATGAAACTGTGAACGAAACTCAAATAAACAGGAGACACATTCTATGATTCTTTATGCTTATGTAATGACTAATGATTCAGGATTTGCTCCTTGCGTGCAGAATGGCTTACTCTCTCTTGCCTGCTGCAAGGGAGGCATCAATGGTGGAATGAGAGGAAAAATCGGTCAGGAATTCAACAATATAAAACAAGCAGGTTCCGATGATCAGATATGGGTAATGGGCGTTTGTGGAAAACGCCTTGCTGATACTCCAGAACAGGAATACAGTCCGGTATTTCTTGCAAGGGCCACTGACGCTCCGACTATGAAGGAATATTTCAGTCCTGACAGTAATCATAAAGAGCGAACGGATTATCAAGCGTACACGATAGAAGGAGGAGAGCTTCGTAGCACTGAAAATAATCCGCATAAAGACAGTGCTGCAGATATAAAAAAAGACATCGGCGGAGGATATGTAATCCTCTCAGACTGTTTTGTATACTGGGGAAATGACTGTGGCAATAAAAAAGGTGAAATTATAAAAAACGCCTTTGCCGGCATATTCGCCGATACTGAGCAAAAGAAGAGTATCACGCATCATTGCCGCGGATATATGGTTGACCGAAATCTTATTTGCGATATGAACAGTATTTTAACTCAGTTAGGTTTAACCGCTAATTCCCGATATATTACCTACTCAGATCACGGCATTAATCAGGAATACATTCCCGATGAAAACGAAAACTGCGACGATGAAGAAATAATCATTGCATGTAAATGCGGGAGATAATAAAATGAAAATCATACTTTCTCGAAAAGGTTTTGACAAGGGCTCAGGAGGAGGTCCCAGTCCGCATATCATTGAAACCGGTGAACTTTATTCTATCCCTATTCCAGGCGAAGACAGCGACTACTATTCATATGCTGACCTGAGGTTCAGTGAATCCATGTCCTGTCGAGATTTGATGGCGCAGCTCGGTATCAGCACACTTGATATGCATGCACACACCGATCCCGATCTACGGCACAATTTGTTTTATGACCCCGATCCTAATTGGATGCCGATGTTTGGCCAGCAGGGACACCCCCAGGGGCATCTGCGCAATCAAGGAATCAAAAAAGGCGATATTTTTCTGTTCTACGGGCTCTATCAGGATGTGCAGCAGATAAACGAAAGATATTCTTTTATTCCGGGTACTGAAAAGCAGATTATCTGGGGATATATGCAGATTGGTGACGACCCGGTCGATATTACTGGTAATCCAAACAATTACCGTCACCCTCATTATTTCAACTGGAAAAACTATTCCAGCCGAAACACAGCATATCACGCCGCAGAATGCTTGTCCTTTGCTCAGAACGTTCCAGGCTATGGTGTATTCAGATTTGGCCGTGATCTCGTGCTTTCTCAGAATTGTGGGGATAAATGCACCATATATAATCGATGGCAACTACCTCTGCATTTTTACGAACACCGAATGAGCGGCAACAAAGATTGGCGCTGGAGCATTGAAGAGGATCATTGCATTTTACAGGCGGCAAACCGAGGTCAGGAGTTTGTAATAGACGATGAACGAGCAGTAAAATGGGCTGAAGAACTAATACTGAGCAACGTCATAAAAAACACATAACAGAAAATCCCGTAGTACCGTCGATCGGAACTGCGGGATTTTTTTATTTGCAAGTCCTCACCAGCATGCCTACCATCGCTGTTCTGCATTTACGTCCCTCTCAACAAGCCATACCCTCACTCCGTCCATTATATCCCTGCCGCTGTATTCCTCGGGGCGACGGTGAGCATAGACGATTACATCGCAGCCTTCGAACACGTTATCATCAATATGCAGAACGCCTTCCGGTATGTGTATCACCCTGAGATTTTTACAGTCGGCAAAGGCTCTATCACCGATAAACCGTAAGTTCTCCGGCAATATTATATCGGTCAGACATGTGCAGCCGCGGAAGACAGCAGGATCTAAACTTTGAATACCTGATGGGAGTTTTATTTGCGATAACTTTGTACACTTTTCAAAAGCCCTCATCTGGATCTGCACGATACTGTCAGGCAGTTCAATTTCTTTCAGGCTGCAGCAGCAACTAAAAGCTGAAGCATAGATCCTTTTGAGTGTATTCGGCAAAACAACTTTTTCAAGACTTTGACATTCGTGGAAAGCCCAGTCGCCTATGTATTCTATACCATCAGAAAAGATTACCTCTCTGAGCTTTTTCATCCCAGAAAATGCTTCAACTTCCATATACCTGAGACTGCGCGGCAAAGTAATCCTTTCCAAATATTTGCAGCCACAAAATGTATCAGAATCTATCCTTTGCAGCCCTTCAGGCAAAACCACCTCAAATGCATCTCGCGGACAGCGATAGTTGCTGTATTCATCCAGAACTGCTGGGATATCATGCTTTTCGTATTTCATATTATTCACCCCTTACGTCCATCAGTTTATCACAGATGATGGACCATTTTAGGAACATGATTGATTATACAATTAAAATACGGTATACTGAAACTGTATATTGACAACGAAAGGAGCAACTACCATGCAGGAAAAACTGGACGCAATTTTAGAAAAGCTGGATGAATTAAGTGAGAGAATAAATGACATCGAAGGAAGACTCAACGATTTGGAATGCAACATTCCCGAGGAATTATCAGATGTAGTCTATAAGGTAAAAGACGCTCTTAGGCTTACCAGCGCTATGATTCCAGATTATTCGAAAGAAAACATTATAATTTTACACACAGATGGTTTCCGAACTGCTGCAATTTTAGATGCCTGCCTCACACCCGGAAAAAACCTCTGCGATATGATGACAGTCACTCCTGAATATCTTGACCCAAGTTTTCTTTCAAAAGAAATCAACAATTTATTTCTGGCAACACATTTTGTTCTGTCGAGCGATATATTCGCACGTTCTGCTGAGTTTGAAAAAATAATTGCCGATGCGATAAACGAAGACAAAGCTAATGCTAATTTTATAATTATAACCAATAACATTGAAATGGTACCGCAGAGCCTGAGAGACATTATGCGCACAGTAAAGTAAAAAAGTCACCCATTAAAAAACAAAGGGGAATCACTATGAAAGATAAAAGAACATATTCAGCGTATTTTCTGGAGCGAACCGATGAGTGCCCCGAAACTCTTGATTGTCACAGCGGTGATGACTTCTATTATCTCCCTGAGGGAAGAGACGTCCCCTGTGATATGAACGGAAACAAAATGAGTCTTCTATTTCAGGTGAATTTTTCTCAGCTTTCGAAACTTGAAGCCATCTCCGATCTGGGAATCATGCGCATTTTTACCGTGAATGATTATGAGGCTATGGAATGCAGCGGAATATATACAACTTATGACATTCGTGTGGAGTTTTACAACGCCGAAGAATTTGATGCTGTTGTTGATTTTATAAACTCTGACTTTGGAACTTTTGATAACGAAGATGAAATAATGGACAGAGTCTGCCATGATGCTGCGCAGGACAGCAGATTTGTTTTTATTCAGGGGCAAAAGTACATCGGTACAGGCGCAACAATGAAGCTGTGTGCAGATGATATAAAAGTTCCCTTTGGAAGCCAGGAGTTTGACGGCGTAATAGTAGGCGGACTGGTAACCACAGGCGAATTGTACGGCAAAAACCTCAGATTATTTGAGGAAAACCCGGAATATTCATATCCGCTCCTTCGCATCAATCCATCAGAAAATGGCACCGATGATATTTCCGAGGCATATTGGTTCTTTGTAAAACCTGAGGAATTCGCCCGCAGAGAAATCAAATCTGTAATGCTTCTCATTATTTCTGATATGGATTAATTAGCATTATAGAAAACATAGAGGAGATTTTGTTATGACTTCAACGAATTTTTTGATTCCTGACGATAAATATGATATTGCTGCATTGGAACGCTGCTGGACTTATGTGCTCAATAACATATCCCAGATCGATAAGGGTGACTTCGGAAAAATTGCAGCAAAAACATATCAATTGTTTTTGACTTATCTGAAAGATGATACTGTACCCAAAGTGCTTGTTGACCTGATTTGTCTTTTGGGAATCATTGAGAAGATAGATGTCTACGAAAAATTCACCTTGTCTGATATCATCACAGCTGTTGCAGCATCTCTATTACTCAGACTGAAAAATGAAGAGAATTGCTATTCAGATTTCGAACGTTTCGAAATCTGTGATGGAGTTTTTATTATTTCTTATAACAATGAATGGTACAAACTAAACATAAACACCTTTGATGTAACTCCGATTTTAGAACGTCAAAGCACCAAAATAGATTTCAGGTAATCGATATTTACGATAGAATAAGTCCAGGTTGTAACCATAGAAAAGCGAGGCTTTATTCGCCTCGCTTTTTTCTTATTAAGCAACTCATCATCAATTGAGCAATCCGTATTTCTTTATGTGCTATTTTTATCCCACCCAATAGATTAAATTATAGACAGATATTATTAAGGAGGATGCCACAATGAATAACAGGGACAATGCAGATGTCACTATGACATCTGCAAATATGTTTCCAGGACAAGAGAAAACAGCACAAGAAGATCCTCAGAAAGCAGAAATACATATACCGTTTAAATGTCTATCCGAACTGACAACAAGTTTTACAGGCGGCTCTCTGGCGGTAATTGCATCCCGCCCTGCCATGGGAAAGACGAGCTTTGCCTTGGATATCGCAAAAATACTGGCAGCAAACAGCGAAAGAAATATAGTGTTTTTCTCGTTGGAATTGTCAGTAGAGTGGGTAATAGCTCGGCTGAGAATGAAAGATAGTCATTCAGAAGCGATCCCCCCTAATATTCTGATATATGATGAGTATTTTATGTCAGTAACAGGGATTAAGAGAATATGCGAAAGCATAGAGAACCTCGGTGCTGTCATCATTGATTATATTCAGTTGCTTTCAAGTGAAGAAGACCACAAACAAGAGAGAAATCGGTTCGCTGAGATGATCCGTATTCAATACGATTTAAAGCAGCTTGCGCAAAAACTGAATGTCCCTGTCATATGCTTAAGCCAGCTTTCAAGATCACTTGAGCATCGTGCCGACAAACATCCGATGCTTTCGGACTCGCGTGACAGTGGTATATCAGAAGAAGCGACCGATCAGATTCTGTTTTTATACCGTGATCGGTATTACAATACGAATACACCGCTTGGAGACATCGCTGAGTGCATAATAAGGAAAAACCGCTGTGGCGAACTGGGCACATTAAAACTACAGTGGAATCCAAAGCGATGTACTTTTATGATATAGCGAATTAAGACATATAATTAGCAGGACGTTTTAGCCTCATACGTTACGTTGTATCTATGACACAACAAAAAGGAGCCGAAAATGAAAGACGAAAGAATAGAATTGCATGCGCATACAATTTTTTCTCATATGGATGGGATTTGTTCGGTAGATAATCTGCTTCGTCAGGCAGTTGAATATGGGAACAACGCAGTAGCCATTACTGATCACTGTCTGATAGAGGCTTTTCCGGTTGCTCAAACAACGGCACTTCAGCTAGAAAAAGAAGGAAAGACAATTAAAGTTATTTACGGTATGGAAGCGTACTGTTTGGACGATATGCCATTGATTGTAAAAGGTGACGGAGATCAATCGTTAACAGACACTTTTGTCGTCGTGGATATCGAAACAACAGGTACATCTGCTATAACCTCCGAACTTATAGAAATCAGCGCTGTAAGAATCATAAACGGGTGTATTACAGACACATTCCATTCTTACATTAACCCTCATAAAACAATCCCCGAAAAGATCTCGCAATTGTGCGGAATTACAGCTTCTATGCTCGAAAATGCTCCGGCAGTAGATACAGTTATCTGTAATTTTTTAGATTTCTGTGGTACTGATCCGCTTGTTGCCTATCGCGCCGATTTTTGTATAGCATTCCTCTACACAGCAGCACAGCGAATTAGAAGAGAATGGAACTATACTCTGTTGGATATGCAGCAATTGTGTGCCGACCTGCAGCCAGACCTACGAAATTATAGCATAAAGCGTACTGCACAGAATATTGGCATAGAAGTATCTGACGAAAGTTCTTTGATGGACAATGCAGATACAGCAGCAAAAGTCTTTACTCAACTATGTTCAATTCTTCAAACAAAAGGAATCGGCACATTACAGCAAATAAATGCAATATGCTGTGGTGATTCAAGCATATTGCAGACATTGCCTTACCATTTAACAATTCTTGTAAAAAATGAAAAGGGATTATCGAATTTGCAAAAAATAGTTGCCCTTAGTCATTCGCATATGCATAAAGGCAGACCGACGATTTATAAAAGCGAGCTTATCGAACATCGTGATGGATTGTTAATTGGCAGTGCCTGTGAGAATAACGAATTATTTAATGCAGTCTTTTATGCCGCACCATAGCCTGAATTGTGCCGAAAGGCAAATTTCTATGATTACCTTGAAGTCCAACCAATCGATACAAAGCAGCACTTACTAAAATTAAACACGACTTTGAGTGATGCACATTTGCAGGAATTTAATCATATACTGGTTAGGTTAGGTGAAGCGCTTGATATACCGGTTTGTGCAACCGGAGATGTACATTATTGCAAGCCGGAGGAGCAGGTGCTTTGGCTGAAGATGCGAGAAGCAAAAGGTTTTGATATCAATGATTATCATCCGCCACTTCATTTTCGCACTACAGAGGAAATGCTGGAAGCCTTTTCGTATTTAGAAGAAGGCAAAGCATATGAAATTATGATTAAGAATCCAACTATGATTACAGAGCAAATAGAGAAAGTCTCTCTTGGTAAAACACTTCACAAAAGACTTAGCATTAAAAACTGCATAAAGAGGTGCGATTTCTGATGATAGTAAAGGATTTGCTGAATCGTTGTACCGTATCTGGTGTTGCCCGTGTAATAGCAGAGATGGCGAAATGTCCACAAGAAGATTCAGTAGATTTAGAAAAGAGATGCCAGCTGATTATTGACGAGTTAAAGGCTTCTAATGAGGATTGGGTTCTGGATAATCCTGACTTCTGCTTTGTGGCAATCGAAACAGACGAAACGGCTATTCCCTATGTCACACTTACACACCTGAGCGAACTGAAAAATAATAATTACAGCATTTCCTGCGTTACAGAATTCTCGTGGTTCTGGGGGCAGATGCTTGGTGTTTACGTTGATGAAGAGAGCTGCAAGATATACGGAGCTGATACAATGCTTGGCGGGATTCTTTATCATATTACTTACTTTGACTGCGCTGAATCCGAAATAAGACCTATCCGTGAAAGTGTTGAAGGCATTCTGGACATGAGCAAAATATCGCAGATGGAATACTATGTAGCAGTCAATCATCAGCTTTGCGAGCAGCAAAAGAGTTGACGGTTGTACTCTCATACTATGCATGTTAAGTTATCATTTTTTTGAACTCAATCCGTACGGCGTGTTCGCTTACAAAAACCACTCAAGCAGACAAAAACAGAAATGACAAAACGAATTCAGCCGATACCATTAGTTGTATCGGCTGAATTCTGTTCTGCGTCGATATTCTTTAATTATTAACGTAACTCCCTTTTCAAAATAGCGTCATTATATTCTTTTGCAATATGCGAACTTACACAAACACATCATACGCAAATCTCGCACCCAGCCTGAAGCCCATAATGAAGCTGTCAAGGTTTGAATCGCAGTTCACCTCATGCCATGCGTTGACATATTCGAGAAAACGCTGTTTGTTCTCGTCAGAGAGAGTTTTTGTCAGCAGTTCTTCGCTATCACATAAAATCTCCAGCTGCTTCTGAGTTGCCTTGCTCATTCGTCTGCTTCGTTCCTGCGGTTCAATATTACCGTAGTAAAAGTCCTCAATAAAACCAGCCATAATAAAACCTCCAATATGAACTTACCGGGAGATGCTATTGCAGCACCTCCCGGTTTTGTATGTATCATGATTTTTCGTCCGATCGCCTGCGGAGCATCAGTATTACGCTGATCGCAAGACTGACGCCTTTGGTGAAAATCTCCACCAGTGCAGCGAGTCCCTCAATCATTTTGATGCTCTGCAGCACCGCAGGA
>JAZNOP010000019.1:0-17332 GCA_045580875.1 Acutalibacteraceae bacterium | reverse complement strand
TAAAATACTCTTGGAATTGTTGTATCTTTTTTTGATTTGCTAACTCTAATATACGAAACGAGGTGATAAGAAATGAAAGAGTTCGACGCTATATTCAAAGAGTTCACCCCGGTAGTCTATCATTTCTTGTTATCACTTTGCGGAAATGAGAGTTTAGCCGAGGAACTGACCTCCGAAACATTTTATCAAGCGTATCTTCATATAGGACAATTTCGTGGGGACTGTAAAATTGAAACGTGGTTGTGCCAAATTGCGAAAAATGCCCTTATGAAAGAGCAAAAACGGAGAAGTCGTTTTGCTTCTCCAAATACCTTAGAAAACACTGTCGCTGACACTAATGTTTTTGAAGCATTAGCGAACAAGGAACAAGCATTGCAGATACATAGGCATCTCCACACACTAAAAGAGCCTTACAGGGAAGTATTTATGTTGAGAGTGTTTGGTGATCTGAGCTTCAAAGAAATCGCCGATATATGCGGCAAGTCAGAATCATGGGCTAAGGTTACATTCTACCGGGCAAAAAGCAAATTGATTGAGGATATGGAGGGGAAAATATGAATTACAACTGTGGTATTATTGATGATCTCCTTCCGCTGTATGCGGATGGTGCTTGTTCAGAAGAAAGCAAAGCAGCAATCGAAGCACATTTGGCATCTTGTGAAGCGTGTCGAAAAAAGCTGGAAAGAATGCAGTCTGATACTGTTGTATCGGAAACAATTAAGTCTGCTGGCAAGATAACAGTAACCAAATATGCAAAAAAGGTAAGAAAACATCGCATCAAATTAGCTATCGGTGTAGTTGCAATATCAGTTATTGCTGCCTGTCTGCTTTCGTTGGTATTTCTGACGCTAAAAGATATGCACAATTATGCAAATCCAATAATATATGAAGTGGAAACAGGGACATACAATTTGACATCCAACGATCTTGAAGTCGCTGTTGCGGATATTGACGATTACATTTTCTTCACGAACAATACAAAGATAGAGGTTTCTGTCGATAATGATGCAGATTTTTCCGGTGAAGTGATGCTGTGGAATGCAGATGATCCTAATAACCCTGTGACCATTCTCTACGGAAAAATCACGCCAGAAATAAGAGCATTCACATTTTCAAACCTAAGTTCGGCACATAGATACATGATTACTTGTGACGGAAATGAGAATTTGGTGCTGACTATTACTGATGGCCGGAATGTGAGTTTCTTTGGAAGTATGAAAAATGTTTTGATCCATGTTTGGAATCTGATTATGGGGTTCTAAACACTTTAGAACCCGTGTCGAACTAAGGGCGCACTTACTCACCACCGGCTTTGCCGGTGGTGTTGTGCTATCTTAAGGTTACAGAGAAAAGGCTCCCTTGTGTAAAGGGAGCTGGCAAAAATCTTTGATTTTTGACTGAGGGATTGTACACAGACCAAAAACAAAGAATTATTTCATTTTGCACAATCCCCCAGTCACGCTGTTCGCGTGACAGCCCCCTTTACACAAGGGGGCCTTTGGCGCGGTGTAACCGGGGAAAACAATCCTTGACAAAACCTGTACCAGGCCGCTTGTTTTTGTCGCTCCGGTTTATGACTGGAGATTGCCGCGGATATTCGAAAAATGGATAAAGAAGACAACTTTTTCCGGCAGCAGCAAGGCTTACTTCCTGCTTACCTGCGGCAGTGATATGGGTAATGCGGAGAAATATCTGCGAAAGCTCTGCAAGGCTAAGCAATTCGAACTCACGGGTGCAAAAGAAATAGTCATGCCGGAAAATTACGCTGCAATGTTTGAAGTTCCCGATGAGGAAACATCGGCAAGAATCAGAGCAACTGCAGAGCGTGTTATCAGACGTGCAGGTGAGCAGATATCCGAAGAAAAGCCGATGAAACGCAGTAAAGTCACTCTTGCAGACAGATTCAAGTCGGCGGTCATCAATCCGGTTTTCTATTCGTTCTGCGTAAAATCCAAGGCGTTTTTTGCAAAGGATAATTGTGTATCATGCGGGAAATGCGCTGCTGACTGTCCGGTCAACGGAATAATCATGAAAGACGGAAAGCCGGAGTGGACAGGTGATTGCACACATTGCATGGCATGCCTGTGCGGCTGTCCTGCAGGCGCGATAGAGTATGGCAAAAAGAGCGTGGGCAAGGTCAGATATCAGTGTCCGGAGTATGTGCCCGAAACACCGCAGGAGAGCAAAGGAGAAGAAAAAATGGAAGCAATTCCGATGAAGTATACCGCAGAATATACACTGGCAGAGGCTGATTTTGATACTCAGGAGAATCTAAACCCTTCGACAATGCTGTCGGTATTTCAGGCAATGGCGGATAAACACGGCGCGATTATGGGTGTTGATTTTGATACAATGTTCAGCCGCGGTCTGCTGTGGGTTGTAACGCAGATAAAATATAAGGTTTGCGGAAAGCTTGAGAAGGGAATGACAGTGGTCGGCGAATCGTGGCCGCTTGCGCCATCACGTCTCGGATTTGAGAGAGAATATCTGCTTCGTGATGAAGCGGGTAATATCCTTGTAAAGGGTACATCAAACTGGGCGGTTATAGATACTGCAGAGCGCAAGCTTGCGTCCACTGCCGGAGTATATCCCGAGGGCGAGCACCTGACAGACAAGAATTTCGAAGAGAAAACCCGCCGTCTGCGTGATTTCGAGGCAGAGAGCGAAGTGTTTACCGTATGCCCCGACCAATCACATATCGACAAGAACAACCACGTAAACAACACAAAATACGCTGATTTCGTTGTTGCATCTCTCGGCGGTCTCAGCGGAGAGATTGATATCTTCCAGATAGATTATATCAACGAGGTAATGTGCGGTCAGCCGCTGAATCTCAGCCATGCAGTAACAGAAAACGCCACACTGGTCAAAGGTATGTCGGAAGACGGCAGGCGTATGTTTACCTGCTCGATAAAGTATAAGGGTTAATTAACAGAATACCGCGAAACAAAAACAAGCCCCGGAAACGAGCTGAAAATGCTCATTTTCGGGGCTTTAATAATTGTATTTACAGTTGATTAGTCGATAACTGCGGCGAGAATAGCCTTGATGGTGTGCATTCTGTTCTCTGCCTCAGCAAAGACGACCGACTGCTCGCTCTCGAAAACCTCGTCAGTTACTTCCATTGCATCTCTGCCGAACTTTTCACCCATCTCCTTGCCGGTCACCGTCTTGAGGTCCTCGGAGGAGGGCAGGCAGTGCATGAAAATAGCGGTATCCTTTGCGTAGGACATAGCCTGTGCGTTGACCTGATAGGGGGAGAGATCGCGGATACGCTCCTCCCATATCTCCATCGGCTCGCCCATGGAGACCCAGACGTCGGTGCAGACAACATCGACACCCTTGAGCGCTGTCTCAGGATTCTCGTCGAATATTATCTCAGAGCCCTGTGCGGCAGCTATCTCGCGGCACTGAGCGACAAGAGCCTCATCGGGGAAGTACTTCTTCGGAGCACAGCAGACAAAATCGATGCCCATCTTTGCGCAGCCAACCATCAGCGAGTTGCCCATGTTATAGCGGGCATCACCCATGTAGCAGAAGCGGATTCCCTCGAGTGTGCCGAAATGCTCACGGATTGTCATGAGGTCGGCAAGAATCTGGGTGGGGTGGAATTCGTTGGTCAGACCGTTGATGACCGGAACTTTGGAATACTTTGCCAGCTCCTCGACTATCTCCTGACCGAAGCCGCGGTACTCGATAGCGTCGTACATTCCGGCAAGAACACGTGCGGTGTCGGCAATGCTTTCCTTTTTGCCTATCTGTGAGCCTGTGGGGTCGAGATAGGTGGTGCCCATGCCGAGATCACTTGCGGCAACCTCAAAGCTGCAGCGGGTTCTGGTGCTGGTCTTTTCAAATATCAGAGCGATGTTTTTGCCACGCTTGGTGTCGTGCAGTTCGCCGTTCTTCTTCTTTGCCTTGAGCTCGGCAGCAAGGTCGAGCAGATATTCCATTTCCTCGCGGCTGTAATCAAGCAGCTTGAGAAAATCTCTTCCTTTAAGATCCATGATATCCATTCCTTTCGTAATAAGTGTTTTTAAGCAGAAAATCTGAAGGTCTGGTAAGCTCGATAAATTGGAATTTGTCTAACTGTCTGATGACATTATATATTGTTGTGAAAATAATATAGGACTTGGGTCTGTGTATCAAATAAGTAAATATTGTAATTTACAAGTGAAGTGTGTCCATCGCTCCAAGTGTGTTCCTCGGAATCGATATAGAAGAAATCTTCTGTATCAATGATTTCGCGGTCAAAGTCATAATTTACAGCAACTTCGCTCGAAGGCTCACTATTCTTAGTAATTTCAATCCATTTCTCGAAATCGTCCAAATGTGCGTTAATTATAGCAAAGTCAGTTTCCTGTACTTTGTTAAAGTACTCATTCTCCACGACATTTGGAAAGGCGAAATAATATTTTGCATAGTCGGTATAATCCTGAAATCCACCTGATGTGAAGAATTCATTCTTTTCATATTCGCCTAATGAAGCAATTACTTTATCTTCTGGTCCTGCACAGGAACAAATAGATAATAAGAACACAATGCAGACGAGAATTACTGCAATTTTCTTTTTCATAAAAAATCCTCCTCGCCAAATTCAGGCTTATCAATCAGTCTGATGCCGCTTGAATTTATTTTGCGCAGACTTCCTTGATTATCTCAACAGCCTTCTCAAGCAGCTCCTGAGGAATGTTGAGCGCCGGAAGAAGTCTGACCTTGTTCTTTGCCTTGATGGGGAGAATGCCGAGTTCCATGCATTCAGCGATGACCTCACCGGCATCACGCTCGGTCTCGATTCCAAGCATGAGACCCATGCCGGAAACGCTCTTTATGCCCTTTGCGCCGGTCAGTGCATTGATGATGTACTCCGACTTTGCACGGACATCAGCCAGCAGCTGCTCATCGATGCGCTCGATAACACTGATCGCACCTGCGCAGCAGACAGGATTGCCGCCGAAGGTTGAGCCGTGAGAGCCTGCGGTGAGAACATTCTCAACCTTTTCGCCAAGCAGACAGGCGCCAATCGGAAGACCGCCGCCAAGACCCTTTGCGGTGGAGACAATATCAGGGGTGATGCCGTAGTTCATGTAGCCGTAGAGCTTGCCGGTGCGTCCGTTGCCGGTCTGCACCTCATCGGCTATCATCAGAATATCCTTCTCAGCTGCAAGCTGAGCGATCTTCTGAACAAACTCTTCGGTCAGCGGAAGGACGCCGCCCTCGCCCTGCACAACCTCAAACATGATGGCGGCAGGATTGCACTTTTCGACCATTGCCTCAAGTGCGGCGCAGTCGTTTGCAGGAACATATTCAAAACCCTCTGTCAGCGGCAGGAAATCCTTGTGGAATACCTCCTGTCCGGTGGCTGCAAGGGTGGTAATTGTACGTCCGTGGAAGCTGTTTACCAGAGTGATGATGGTAAAGCAGTCAGCACCCTTTTTCTCAGCAGCGTACTTTCTTGCTGCCTTGATTGCGCATTCGTTTGCCTCAGCGCCGGAGTTGCCGAAGAAGACCTTCTTCATGCCGGTGCGCTCGCAGAGCAGCTGAGCCAGACGTGCGCAGGGTTCTGTGTAGTAGAGGTTTGAGGTGTGCTGCAGCTTAGAAAGCTGAGCGGTGACAGCATTCTGCCAGACAGTGTCGGAAACGCCGAAGGAGTTTACCGCAATGCCGGTAGAGAGGTCGATATATTCCTTGCCGTTTTCATCATACACCAGCGAGCCGCTGCCGTGGGTGAGCACAAGCGGAAAGCGTCCGTATGTGCCGGCGACAAATTCTTTATCAAGCTGTTTGATATCCATTTATATCACGTCTTTCTGTGTCAGTCGGTGAAATGTGATTAATCCTGAGCGTTGACAACCATGGTGCCTGCGCCCTCGTCGGTAAGAGTTTCGATGAGCAGCGAGTGGGGGACTCTGCCGTCCATGATGAATACCTTTTCAACACCGCGGTTGATAGCATCGAGACAGCACTCAACCTTGGGTATCATGCCGCCGGAGATGATGCCTTCCTCAAAGAGGGTAACAGCCGACTTGGTGTCAACAACAGGAATAAGCGATTCGGGGTCGTCCTTGTCGCGCAGTATTCCTGCGATGTCGGTCATGGAAATGAGTGCCTCAGCCTTCATTGCACCTGCGATATATGCAGCTGCAGTGTCTGCGTTGATGTTGTAGACATTGCCCTCGCGGTCGCAGCCGATAGTGGAAACGACCGGAATATAGCCATGCTCGAGAAGGTCGAGAACCGGCTCGACGTTGACATTGGTGATGCGTCCGACGTAGCCGAGACGCTCGTCCTTCTGCTCTGCCTCAATGAGATGACCGTCGATGCCGCAGATTCCCATTGCTTTGCCGCCCATGCTGCCCAGCAGGTTTACAAGGCTCTTGTTTATCTTGCCTGCAAGTACCATCTGAGCTACTTCTACAGTCTCCTTGTCGGTGACGCGCAGACCGTCAACAAATACAGTCTCCTTGCCGATTCTGCTCAGCATATCGGTTATCTCAGGGCCGCCGCCGTGAACAAGAACAACCTTCACGCCGATGAGCCACAGCAGAACGATATCCTGCATGACCTGCATCTTGAGGTCTTCATTTATCATTGCGTTGCCGCCGTATTTTACGACAACTATTTTGTTGTTGTACTGCTTTATGTATGGCAGAGCCTGAGTAAGTACCTCAGCGCGCTGCGCGTTGGTTATGTTCTTTATCGACATTTTAACTGTCCTCCAATACTCTTTCTCTGCGTAAATCAGGTTCTGTAATCGCCGTTGATCTTGACGTAATCGTATGTGAGGTCGCAGCCCCATGCGGTGGCATCAGCCTCACCGCTGTTGAGAGAGACAAGGATATTTATCTCGTCCTCAAGCAGGATTTCCTTGGCGATTTCCTCGCTGAAAGGTACGCCTGCGCCGTTCTGGCAGACAAGAATCTCGCCCTTTGTGCTGGAGAAGCGGACATCGATTTTGGTAACGTCAACGTCAGCACCGCTGTAGCCGATAGCGCAGAGGATTCTGCCCCAGTTGGCATCAGCGCCGAACATTGCGGCTTTGGTGAGAGAGGAGCAGATGATCGACTTGGCAACTGTCTTTGCGGTTGCGATATCAGCTGCGCCGGTTACCTTGCATTCGAGAAGCTTGGTTGCGCCCTCGCCGTCGCCTGCGATGCGGCGGCAGAGATTTACGTTGATGGTGTTGAGAGCCTTCATAAATGCGTTGAAATCCTCGCCATCAGCAGTGATCTCATCATTGCCTGCCATGCCGTTAGCCAGTACAGTGACCATGTCGTTGGTGGAGGTATCGCCGTCAACGCTGACCATGTTGAAGGTGTCCTTTATGTCAGAGGAGAGTGCTTTCTGAAGCATCGCCGGGCTGATGGCGCAGGCGGTGGTGATGAAAACCAGCATGGTGGCCATGTTGGGGTGAATCATGCCGCTGCCCTTTGCTATGCCGCCGATACGGCACTCCTTGCCGCCGACTGTGAAGCTGACAGCAATCTCCTTGAGACGGGTGTCAGTGGTCATGATGCCCTCGGCTGCGTTCTGGCTGCCGTCAGCTGAAAGACCGCTGATAAGCTCAGGGATACCGTTCTTTATCGGGGTGATGTCGAGCGGCTCACCGATAACACCGGTGGAAGCTACGACAACATCGTTTGCATCAATGCTGAGTGCATCGCCGAGAAGCTGACCCATCTGCTCAGCTATCTCAATGCCGTTGGCGTTGCAGGTGTTGGCATTGCCGCTGTTGCAGATAACTGCCTGAGCGGTGCCGTTTGCAAGGTGGCGCTTTGTGACAAGCAGGGGAGCGCCCTTGACGAGATTGGTGGTGTAAACAGCAGCCGCACTTGCCGGAACCTCGCTGTAAATCAGTGCAAGGTCACGCTTTGAGCGGTTGCGTCTGATGCCGCAGTGAATACCGTTTGCAGTAAAGCCCTTTGCGGCACAAACGCCGCCGTTTATGATTTCCATGTTCTATCTCCATTCTGCCGTCTTGCGGCGGAAAATTTTATACAGATGAAATAATCAGAGTACGAGTCCGGTTGCGGGGTCGGCGCCGACAGCTATGTTGAAGCACTCGATAGCCGCGCCGGAAGCACCCTTGCCGAGATTGTCGTACTGAGCGATAAGCAGAATGCGCTCGTCATTTCCGGAAACGGTGACGCTCATGCTGTCCTTGCCGCTCTTGTTGTTTGAGCCGATGAAGCCGCCGTTGTCCATTGAGGGAACATAGCGGACGATATCGGTGTTGTATTTCTCGGCGTAAATTCTCTTTATATCCTCGGCAGTGCCGTTGATGTCCTTTGCGAAGAGGGGAACAGTGACAACCATGCCGCTGTGATAATCAGCAACGATTGGGCAGAATACCGGAGCAGTCTCAAGACCGGTGACAGCGTTCATCTCAGGCAGATGCTTGTGCTGCTGAGCAATGCCGTACTGACGGGGGGAGGAAAGCTCTTCGTTACGCTCGTCGTTCTCATAATCAGCGATCATAGCCTTTCCGCCGCCGCTGTAGCCGGTGAGGGAGAAGCAGGTGAGTGCCTGCTGACGGCTGATGATGCCAGCCTCGATAAGCGGATAGACAAGTGCGATGAAGCCGCTTGCGTGACAGCCGGGAACAGCGATGCGCTTAGAGGTGCGCAGTGCCTCGAGGTGTCCTTCGGAAAGCTCAGGGAAGCCGTAGGCGAATGCCGGATTGGTGCGGTGTGCTGTAGAGGTGTCAATAATGACTGTGTCGGGATTCTCCACCAGAGAAACAGCCTCTCTTGCGGCTGCATCAGGCAGGCAGAGGAAGGAAACATCAGAAGAGTTGATGGCATCCTTTCGTGCGTTTATGTCCTTGCGAAGCTCTTCGGGCAGCTTGATAAGCTCTATGTCAGCTCTCTGTCCGAGGCGGTCGAATATCTTAAGGCCGGTAGTACCGGCGCTTCCGTCAATGAATACCTTTATGCTCATTTATAAACTCCGTCATATAATTTATTTGTGTTTCAACCGATGCAAGACCGGTGCCGCCGGCTGAGATGCGCTTTGCAACGCAGGTCTCAAGGCTTATCTCATTGTAAAGATCGTCGTCGAAAAGTGCATCAAGCTGCTTGTATTCCTCGAGGGGCAGTTCATCAAGAACTATGCCGCGCTCGATGCAAAGAGCAACTGTCTGACCGACCAGCTTGTAGGCGGTGCGGAAGGGCATACCCTTTTTGACCAGATAGTCAGCAAGGTCGGTTGCGTTGATGAAGCCCTTGCCTGCTGCAGCATACATATTCTTCTCGAGCACACGCATGGTCTCGACCATCGGTGCGAAGACCTTCAGGCACATCTTAACTGTGTCGATGCTGTCGAATACTGCCTCCTTGTCCTCCTGCATATCCTTGTTGTATGCAAGGGGAATGCCCTTGAGGGTGGTAAGCAGTGCGATGAGGTCGCCGTAGACTCTGCCGGTCTTGCCGCGGACAAGCTCTGCCATGTCCGGATTCTTCTTCTGCGGCATTATGCTCGAACCGGTTGTGTAGCTGTCGTCAAGCTCTATGAATTTGAATTCCCATGAAGACCAGAGGATTATTTCCTCGGAGAATCTGGAAAGGTGGGCCATGACAAGAGCCATAGCGCTCATCAGCTCAACGCAGAAATCGCGGTCGGAAACGCCGTCGATGCTGTTGAGAGTGATGCTGTCAAAGCCGAGAGCGGCAGCGGTCATCTCACGGTCGGTGTCGTATGTGGTGCCGGCAAGAGCGCAGCTGCCGAGCGGGCTGTAATTCATGCGCTTCACTGTATCCTTTATGCGCAGTACGTCACGGCTGAGCATGAAAGCGTAGCACATCAGATGATGCGCGAAGGTTATCGGCTGAGCACGCTGCAGGTGGGTGTAGCCCGGCATGATGGTTTCCTTGTGAGCGGAAGCCTGTCCCACTATTGCCTCGATAAGCTCGCAGATGAGGTCGACAAGCTCATTTGCCTCGTCACGCAGATAGAGACGGATATCAACAGCAACCTGATCGTTGCGGCTGCGCGCGGTGTGCAGACGCTTGCCGGTGTCGCCGATGCGCTGTGTCAGCACCGACTCAACGAACATATGAATATCCTCAGCGGTCATGTCTATCTCAAGCTCGCCGCTTTCAATGTCAGCGAGAATGCCCTCGAGTGCGTCAATTATTGTCTCGCTTTCGCTCTGTGTGATTATGCCCTTTGCTCCCAGCATGGCGGCGTGTGCCATCGAGCCGGTTATATCCTGGCGGTACATTCTGCTGTCAAAGCGAATGGAGGAATTGAAGTCGTCAGCAAGGCTGTCAAGCTGCTTCTGAAATCTTCCTGCCCACATTTTCTCAGCCATGGTGTAGTTCCTTTCTGTGTGTAAAAGTAAATGTCTGCGCATTTTCAAAATGGATATTACAGCCGCCGATATGTACATTTCAGCAAATATCCGCTTTGAAAATGTGCAGCTATCCATCCGTCAGGGACTGCCTTCGGGATGGATAGCTGTTGCGGATCGTGTTTGGGGTTGATTATTTGATGCCGTTCTTTTCCTTCATCTTTGCCATGACCTTGATGGGCAGACCATAGAGGTTGATGAAGCCTGCGGAATCGGTCTGATCGTAGACCTCGTCTTCATCAAAGGTTGCGATGTCTGCATCGTAGAGGGAGTAGGGGGAGGTAACACCGGCGTTGATCATGTTGCCCTTGTAGAGCTTGAGCTTTACGTCACCGGTGACGGTTCTCTGGGTGGTCTTGACGAATGCGAGGATAGCCTCGGTCAGCGGAGTGAACCACTGTGCGTTGTAGACCAGCTCACCGAGCTTCTGAGCGATGAGTGCCTTGTAGTGTGCAGTCTCCTTGTCAAGGCAGATGCTCTCGAGAACTTCGTGAGCCTTATAGAGAATTGCACCGCCCGGAGTCTCGTATACGCCGCGGCACTTCATGCCGACAAGACGGTTCTCAACGATGTCGAGAAGACCGATGCCGTTTTCGCCGCCAAGCTTGTTGAGGGTTTCTACCAGCTCAACAGCACCCATTTCCTTGCCGTCAATGGCGGTGGGAACGCCCTGCTCGAAATGAATGGTGACATAGGTGGGAACATCAGGAGCCTGCTCGGGGCAAACGCCCATCTCAAGGAAGCCGGGCTTGCTGTACTGCGGCTCGTTTGCCGGATCCTCAAGGTCAAGACCCTCATGGGAAAGGTGCCATATGTTCTTGTCCTTGGAATAGTTGGTCTCACGGCTGATCTTAAGCGGAACATTGTGAGCTTCAGCGTAGTCGATTTCCTCCTCACGGGACTTGATATCCCACTCACGCCACGGAGCGATAATGGGCATATCGGGAGCGACAGCCTTGATTGCAAGCTCGAAACGAACCTGGTCGTTGCCCTTGCCGGTGCAGCCGTGGCAGATAGCGTCAGCGCCCTCAGCCAGAGCGATCTCAGCAATCCTCTTTGCGATAGGAGGTCTTGCGAAAGCAGTACCGAGAAGATAGTCCTCGTACTTGGCGCCTGCAGCAACGCAGGGGAAGACATAATCGGTGAGGAATTCCTCGGTAAGATCCTCGATGTAGAGCTTGGAAGCGCCGGTCTTGATGGCCTTCTCCTCAAGTCCCTCGAGCTCGCTTGCCTGACCGACGTTGCCGGAAACAGCGATGATCTCAGGATCGTTGTAGTTTTCCTTGAGCCAGGGAATGATGATGGAGGTGTCCAGACCGCCGGAGTAAGCCAGAACGATCTTCTTGTAATTCTTGTTCATTGGTGATTACCGTCCTTCTATATTCAATATGATAATTGATTTATGCACATATTGTATCATGGCGTGAATAAATATTCAATGTCTAAATGAGAATAATTTCAAATTCTTGCTTTCGTATAAATAGTTACAAATTATGCGCGGAAATATTGTGCATAATTTCACATGATACTGCGAGAATAAGCAGTTTCAAGCCAAATTATCTGCTGCGATGACGCTTGCGGCTGGCAGTGAAGCGAGTACGGGCAGAAATGCGGTATAATATGTAATATATTTATATGCAACAGGTTGATGTATAAATATTCATGATTATGCAATTATGATGTATAATTGCCGCGGGGGAGAAATTTCACTGCTTCCTCAGCGACCGGAGATACTCCTTGCACTGATTGCTTATGCGATAGCTTTCAACAGCTTTCTGAATAGTGCGCTGCCTTGTCCATTCATCAAGCTTATGGTCCTCAATGAAAACTATTGTTTCATCGTACTGCTTTGCCAGCGCAGTTGCGAAAAACCATGCACGCATCATATTTACATAATATTCATCGGAATGTATTTCAGCAACCAGGTTGAGATATTCAGGATCAAAAGCATCATCGAGATAATATTTCATCAGTATTCCGATGCCATATCTGACAGTGTAGGCTTTATCAGAGGAAATCCAGAGCTTAATCTGAATGAGCAGTTCGGGGAGATGTTTCCGGAACACCTTCGGAGACATGGAATCACAGGTAGCCCAGTTGTTTACATAAGGCAGAAAAATGTTCAGCGCGTCAATGCACCTGCTATAATCCTTTATATGCTCAATAAGAAAAGCGTGAAGGTTATCTTCCTCGTAGTAACGGTGAGGAAGGCAGGATATGAATTGCTCTGCAAGCGGACTTCCGGCAATTTCCTTTGCCAGCGCACGAAGCTGAGGAATCCGTACACCTATTATCTTTTCATTGTCAACTGTCGGCATCAGACGGGAGTGAAAATCGCGATATCCTGTGTCCTGTATGGCAAAGAGCCGGTGCTGTATTTCTGAAAGAGAATTATTCATAATTGCCTCCTGTGGCGTGTGTTTTGCGGCGCGGGTGGGTTGATGTTGCGCTGTGAATGAGTTATAATCGGAATATTAACAGAAAAGAGAAAAGGAGTGATAGCTGATGATAATGCTTCCGTCACCGGTGCGCACTGCGCTGGAAATGCTGGAGTCTGCCGGATATGAGGCATATATCGTCGGCGGCTGTGTCCGCGACAGTCTGCTCGGCGCTCAGCCTGATGATTATGACATAACAACTTCTGCTCTGCCCGAAGAGGTTGCAGAGGTTTTTGACGGACAGAGGATAATTGAAACGGGTCTCAAGCACGGTACACAGACGGTGCTTATAGACGGAATGCCGCTTGAGATAACCACATTCCGCGTTGAGGGGACTTATTCTGACAGCCGTCACCCCGATTCTGTCAGCTTTACCAGAAGCCTGCAGGAAGACGTTTCCCGACGTGATTTTACGATGAATGCCATAGCAGGCACGAAAGACGGCGGTATAGCCGACCTTTGCGGCGGTGCAGAGGATATCAGCAAGGGCATAATCCGCTGCGTCGGTGAGCCGGAGAAGCGCTTTACCGAAGATGCTCTGCGTATCATGCGGGCTCTGCGGTTTTCGTCTGTGCTCGGCTTTGAGATTGAACAGAATACAGCGGCGGCAGCGCGCCGTTGCTGTGAAGGACTCAGAAAGGTCAGCGCAGAGCGCATACTGGTTGAGTTGTCGAAGCTTCTGTGTGGTAAGAATGTTCGCCGGATTCTGATGGAATATACCGATGTGCTCGGTGTGATTCTCCCTGAATTACTCCCGATGAAGGGATTTGAACAGCATAATCCGTACCATATATATGATGTGCTTGAGCACACTGCAGCGGTGGTTGAGAGTGTTCCGGCTCAGCCGGTGCTTCGTATGGCGGCCCTGCTGCATGATATAGGAAAGCCGCAAAGCTTTTCCATGGACGAAAACGGCGTCGGACATTTTTACCTCCATGCTGATGTCAGTGTAAAACTTGCAGAAAAAATCATGCGCCGGCTGAAGGCAGACACAGCATCGATAACAATGATAGTCGATCTAGTTCACTGGCACGATGTGCAGCTGGAACCGGGATTCAGACAGGTCAGACGGCGTCTCAGAGTGATTGAGCCGGAGGTGTTCTTTCCGCTGCTCGAACTGAAACGTGCTGATATCAGAGCTCAGTCGCCGGATTATATCGGCAGGTTGGATATCGTTGATGAGGTTGAGCGCATAGCACGTGAAATAATCGAGCAGGGACAGTGTTTTACAATAGCCCAGCTTGCAGTAAGCGGCAGAGACCTGATGAAGGCAGGTATACCGGAGGGAAAGAAAATAGGCAGAACGCTCAGCTATCTTCTTGATTTGGTTATAAGTGAAAGTGTGTCCAATGAGAAGGACGCCCTTCTGGAACTGGCGAAGGAATATAATGCAAAATAGAGCAAAAGAGCGGGACGCATCAGGGTGATCGTTCCGCTCTTTGTGTGGTTGTCTTGATGTACGCAGTTATCTGTTCATGCGGTTAAGTACCCATGTGACGGTCAGCGTGCGCAGTTTGTCAGGAAAGCTTCCGTCAAAGCTGTCGCTGACAGCCTTGCTGAGCCATGGCTCAAGGTCGGTCAGTCTGCTCATATCATCGGTGTACATATCATTTATATCCTCGCGCAGCTGCTGATTTGTTGCCCACCAGTAGTCGTAGGGATTCATCTGTGCAGATGTTTTGGAGGGCTTGCCGCTTCCGAATCTGCCGGTAAGACCGTTGAAGGTGAACCTGAGCTTGCGCAGAACTCTGCGGAAGAATGTCAGCGAAATGTCAGCGTTGTCGTCAGGACGGAAGGTGGTCTCGTAGCTGTTGGGCATATATTTCTCATACCATAGACGGTACAGCTTGCGGTTGGTGCGCATTGCAGCAGGAAGGCTCAGCGCATAGCAGAAGAAATCCTCGTAAAGGAAGGGTGATGCGACCTCAAAGCTGCCGGAAGCAGTGTGTGCAAAGTTGGTGCATACACGCATTTCCCGCAGATTTGCAAACTGGTTGCCGCTGTCATAATATGACATCATGCTGTCGGTAAGTTCACGCTCAGCTGCAGTATCGCTGATTTTAAGAAGCTGAACAGTACGTGCAATGTAGCTTTTGCGGTCGGCAGGAGGGGTTATCATGTTGACGTCGCCCATGATTTCACCGCCGCCTATGCCGGCTGATACAATGCCGATGCTCGAACAGTCAAGCTGACGGATAACCTCCATCAGTCCGGTGGTTCCGGCGTAGTGGATAAGTCCCTCATTAGCCGTTATCCTCGATTCACGGTCGGCAAGAAATCCGCCGCCGTCCATGGGGAAGAAGAGGTGGTCACAACCGATGTCCGCGGCAATCTGACGGGCGATCTGCTCGTCGTTCGAGCCTGTTTCGGCATAGGTAAAGCAGCTGTCGGGCGAAATTCCGAGCCTTTTGGCGCACAGCAGTACGGCTTTTGAATCCATTCCGCCGCTCAGCGAGAAAACCTGACGGTATCCTGCAGCGGCGTTCTTTTGAAGCTGAAGTCTGCAGCCTTCCATGAACAGCCTGTCAAGCTCAGCAACAGCAGTTTCAGCGGATATTTCGCGTTCGTCTGACGGAATAGGCAGATTAACGGTATCGCCGTCAACAATGACCTGAAACGGCATGAGCGAATGTATCTCCGAAACGTAGGTTATGTCGCTGATGAGATAGCCGTTTTTCAGCATGGAGCGCACAGCAGCTTCGTTGAGAGTCATGGCAGTGCCTTCTGCCTTCAGGTGGTCGTAAAGCTGCCAGAAGGAGGTTGAAAAGCAGAACTGATTTTCATTGCTGAAGTAATAGAGCGGCTTTTTGGAAAGAAGATCATTGAAAACCGTACAGCTTCCGGTTTCATTGTCTATGATTGCAATTACAAACGAGCCCTTGAAAGCGGAATAAAGCTTTTCGGGCGAATCATCGAAAATGTCGGCTATGGTCTGTGCCGTGAATTCAGCAGGCTGAAGAACGCAGCCTTCGCACAGGACGGTATATTTTCCGGCGTCTGTGCGGAAATTATCGGAAGGAAAAGCTGACGGTGCATCGGTGGAGATGCAGCTCCAGTTTCCGTTTGAGTGAAAGATTCCGAACATATTGTTCTCCTCAGATTACATGATGTAGAGAGTGCCTGTTGTCAGCGGATAAGCGAGTCCATGTTAAAAATCAGCTTCCAGTTGTCCTCATGCCGCTGCCACGTAGATGTGACGTGAAAACGTCCGGCAAGGTCAGGTGCTCCCTGAGAGACGATGTTTATAACATAATGGATCTGAACAGTATCTTCGTCGGAGGCAACGGTTTCAAATCCGGATATTTCGTAGGAATCGATATCAAACTGGCTTATTATTTCAGCGTACTGAGCTCCGGTGCAGCGGTACCCGCCGCAGACCATAACGGCATCTGCGCTTACAAGCGAGGAAAAACCTGCACTGTCACGTGCGGCAGCGTATTCCCACATGGCTTTTTCGAGCAGTTCTGCGTTGCAGGACATTGATTATGCCTCCTTATAATATTACATTATATTACAAATTAATATTATAACCTGAAAATTTAAAACTGTAAAGAAAAATGTGCATTGCAGAACGAATGAATAAAGAAATGACCTGCCCTAAGCGGCAAAATGACATATGGTAGCCAATATCAGGGCATTTTGAACCCAAAACACACATTATTCTTATAAAGTTTGTGTTGATAGCTTGAAAACGGGTTGGGTGTATGGTAGAATAATTGTGACCTCAGACAATATATATTGTGGTGGTCAGTTACAATACCATTATCAGTCGTTTAAGCCGGACGGCTGTATTGTGAATTGATAATTCAATTAAGGAGATGGAACAAAATGAGCTATTCAATTGAAATTGCAAAGGCAATCAAGAACTTCCTTGACGGAGATGACTGGCATTACGGATTCGACGAGGCAGACGGTATATTCAAGATGGGTGTCAACCTCAAGTGCAAGCTTGGCAGCACTGATATCCGCGTAAAGGTCGGCGACGATTACTTCACCGCATACGCAGCAATCAAGATGAACGCTGACGAGGGCTGCCGCGCAGCAGTTGCTGAGTTCATCACCAGAGCCAACTACGGTCTTCGCAACGGCAACTTCGAGATGGACTTCCGTGACGGCGAGCTCCGCTACAAGAGCTTCAACAACTGCGACGGAGTTATCCCGAGCAAGGCTATCATTGCTGACGGCATCATGATTCCGGCACTGATGATCGACCGCTACGGTGACGGTCTGGTTTCTGTCATGTTTGGTCTGCAGACTGCAGAAGAGGCAATCACTGCAATCGAGTCCAAGTAATCGACAGAATATATTACAATTAAGCTCAGAAGCCGCCTGATTGGTCAGATGACCGGTCAGGCGCTTTTTTATGCCTGATTGCAGCGGCTGGGGAGAGAGGTGTAAATTTTGGTTTATGTTAGTAAGACGAGCAGTGACGTAAGGCGGCTCCCTCCGACGAGGGGGCTGGCAGCGAAGCTGGCTGGGGGAGAGACAAATCGCAGATTTAAGCCAATTTTTTCTCTCCCTCCGGCTCTGCGAGCCACCTCCCTCG
>JAZNOP010000018.1:0-2567 GCA_045580875.1 Acutalibacteraceae bacterium | reverse complement strand
GGAATTCTACACCTACGAGAATAACCCCAAGATCTACCCCATGCTCATCGACCTGCTGAACTACGGCGCAGCCGCTCAGCTGCACTTCCAGCGCCGCACCGATGCCCTGGCCAATGCGGGCTTCGATGCCTACCAGCAGTATGCAACTGTAAGCTTCAGCGAGATCCTGGACGATGTGAAGGATGTAGTCACCACCGACCGCAGCATCACTGCTGTAAGCGCAATGTCCTTCTCCTTCGTCTTCGACGAGAGAACCAAGATGAACACCCAGATGACTCTGGCAGAGGGCTATGCCGCTTCTGACATCACCTGCGTGAAAGTCAAGGACTCTACCGGCAAGGATGTAGCAACCCTTACCGACATCGAAGTACTCTCTAGTGGCAAGCTGCAGGTCACCTTCAACGATGTCACCTCCATCATGATGCGCGAGATGTTCTACTTTGAGGCCTATGTAGGCGAAGAACTGGCCAGCGACAGCTACGGCTTCAGCCTGGAAGGCTACGCCAAGGTCTACATCGCCTTCGGCGGCACCATGGCCGAAATGCTCACCAAGTGTATGTACTACGGCGACAGCGCCTGCGCATACTTCAACAGATAAGCAAAACACATAACTTCAGCGCCGTGAGGAAAGCCTCCTCACGGCGCTTTTTCTGTCTATAGAACCGTAAAAGTCAATTTATCTTTACTGGGGCGGCCTCTGTGTCGCCTCGATGCACGCCCGACCTCCGCCGCATCTCCCACAGAACACCATAGAACAGTGGAGCTTCCGCCGCTTCCGTTATGCACTACCGACCCTCCAAATTGTACGGGAAATAATCACCGCTGCCCTTGAAAAGCATAGATACCCGTGCTATACTTATCCTGTGACACGTTTCTTTGTGCTGTTATCTGCGAGTGTGTGCCTTTGCTTTCGGTAACAATATATGTTCCATTTTACATATTTACAGATAACTAAAGAATCATATCGCGGCAATCGGAGCGAGCACCTTTCCGGTGCGCAGCTCCGGCTTCGCACTTTTATTTTTAGGAGGAGAGAATATGAAAAAGAAGCTTATCAGCTACCTGCTGATCCTCTGCTTGCTCTGCAGCCTGCTCCCGGCAGCAGTATTCGAAGCGGAAGCCAACACCTGCTCCGGCACCTGCGGTGACAACCTGACCTGGACACTGGATATCGATACCGGAGAATTGACCATTTCCGGCACCGGAGCTATGACCGACTATGAGAGCAACAGTTATGTGCCATGGTATATTTACAGTAGCGACATTATTAAAACCGTGACAATCGGTGACGGTGTGACGAGCATCGGCGATTATGCGTTCTATTACTGTAGCAGTTTGACCTCTGTGACGATCCCCGACACCGTGACAAGTATTGGCTATTCTGCGTTTGAATCTTGCAGAAGCTTGACCTCCGTGACGATCCCGGACAGCGTGACGATTATCGGCAGTGATGCGTTCCTTGGCTGCAGCAGCTTGACGGGAATCTGGGTTTCGGAGAGAAATACAGCCTATGCCTCTGATGGATCCGGTGTTCTGCACAACAAGAATATGACGACACTGATCCAATGCCCGGGAGGCTTTGCCGGAAACTGCACGATTCCTGACAGAGTGACAAGTATCGGAACTGCTGCGTTCTATGGCTGCAGCAGTTTGACTTCCGTAACGATTCCCGACAGCGTGACCAGCATTGGAAGTTCTGCTTTCTCCGGCTGTAATAGCTTGACCTCCGCGACTATTCCGGACAGTGTAATGAGCATCGGCGATTATGCGTTCTATTACTGTAGCAGTTTGACCTCTGTGACGATTCCGGACAGTGTAATGAGCATCGGCGATTATGCGTTCTATAACTGCGACAGCCTGACCTCGGTAACAATTCCGGATAGCGTGACGAGCATCGGTGAGGGGACGTTCTCCCGCTGCCGCGGCTTGACTTCTGTGACGATTCCGGACAGTGTAACGAGTATCGGTGATGATGCGTTCGATAACTGCAGCGGCTTGACTTCTGTGACGATTCCGGACAGTGTAACGAATATCGGCGATGATGCGTTCATTGGCTGCAGTAGCCTAACTAGCGTGACGATTCCGGACAGTGTGACCAGCATCGGCTATGGGGCGTTCTCTGGCTGCGGCAGCTTGACGGAAATCCGAGTTTCAGAGGGGAATACGGTCTTCGCCTCTGATGCATCCGGCGTTCTGTACAACAAGAATATGACGACACTGATCCAATGCCCGGCAGGCTTTGCCGTAAGCTATACTATTCCGGACAGTGTAACGAGTATCGGCGATTATGCGTTCTATGGCTGCTTCGACTTGCCGTCCGTGACGATTCCTGACAGTATAACGAATATCGGCGATTATGCGTTCTATTACTGCACCAACTTAACCAGCGTGACGATTCCGGACAGCGTGACAAACATCGGCGAAGATGCGTTCTGTTGCTGCTTTAGATTAACTTCTATGACGATTCCGGACAGTGTAACGAGTATCGCCAGCTATGCGTTCGCCCACTGCGGAGGCTTGACTTCTGTGACGATTCCTGACAGTGTAACGAGCATCGGCGATTATGC
>JAZNOP010000017.1:0-1564 GCA_045580875.1 Acutalibacteraceae bacterium | reverse complement strand
CTGGTACTTCTACATCAACTCCGCTCCCTGGCTGCCCAACCGCTTCCACGGCAAGGCTGTTGTTGAGGGTCAGAGAAAGTACCTCGGTACTCTGTGGAACACCTACGCATTCTTCGTACTTTACGCAAATATAGACAAGTTCAATCCCTCACGCCGTAAGCTCAAGTACAACACTCTGAGCGTTATGGACAAGTGGCTGCTCTCCCGACTCAACACTCTCATCAAGACTGTTGACGGTCATCTGGAGAACTACCGCATTCCGGAGGGCGCAAGAGCTCTGCAGGCATTTGTTGACGAGCTGAGCAACTGGTACGTACGCCGCAGCCGTGAGCGTTTCTGGGGCACTGAGATGACTCAGGACAAGATCAATGCCTATATGACCCTCTACACCACCCTTGTCACTCTGGCAAAGGTCACTGCTCCGTTCACTCCCTTCATGGCTGAGGATATCTACCGCAACCTCGTCTGCAGCGTAAGCAAGAAAGCTCCTGAGAGCGTACATCTGTGCGACTTCCCGGTTGCTGATGAAAGCCTTATCGACCTTGAGCTCGAGCGCCGCATGGACGCTGTTCTCAATACTGTTGTTCTCGGTCGTGCTGCAAGAAACGGCGCAAACATCAAGAACCGTCAGCCGCTGAGCAGAATGTACGTTGTTGCTCCTGAGGCACTTGACAAGTTCTATGCTCGCATCATCGAGGAAGAACTCAACCTCCACGAGGTGGTTTACGTTGAGGACGCAACCGAGTTCACCTCCTACAGCTTCAAGCCGCAGATGAGAACCCTTGGTCCGAAGTACGGCAAGAAGCTTGGTGATATCCGTAACTGCCTGATGAATCTCGACGGCAATGCTGCAAAGAAGGAGCTTGACCAGAACGGCAAGCTTATTCTCACACTTTCCGACGGCGAGCAGATTGAGCTTGCTCCGGAGGATCTGCTCATTGAGACCTCTCAGACCGAGGGCTACTTCTCCATGAGCGAGGGCGGCATCACTGTTGCTCTTGACACCGAGCTGACTGACGAGCTCATCACTGAAGGCTATGTCCGTGAGCTTATCAGCAAGATCCAGAATATGCGTAAGGAAGCAGGCTTTGTCGTTACAGACCACATCACTGTTTCCGCAGAGGGCAGCGACAAGATCGTCGGTCTGCTTACCGCAAACTTCGACAAGATTGCAGGCAGCGTTCTTGCTGACGGTCTTTCCACCGGCAAGGCTGACGGCTTTGTCAAGGAGTGGGATATCAACGGTGATATCGTCACTCTCGGCGTTGCAAAGGTTGAAGCTGCTGAGTAATATTATTCATTGAATTTAACACCTGAGGGCTGCTGTTCAAAAAAA
Organism: Acutalibacteraceae bacterium; assembly: GCA_045580875.1. Taxonomy (GTDB): domain Bacteria; phylum Bacillota; class Clostridia; order Oscillospirales; family Acutalibacteraceae; genus SIG598. Next base: position 228 of record JAZNOP010000017.1, on the reverse strand, counting down.
CAGCAGCCCTCTTTTTTTGTAAAGTTAATGCGGTAAATTTTGGTTTATATGATTAAGTCAGCGGAAACCTAAGGAGCCTCCCTCTGACGAGGGAGGTGGCTCGCAGAGCCGGAGGGAGAGAAAAAATTGGCTTAAATCTGCGATTTGTCTCTCCCCCAGCCAGCTTCGCTGCCAGCCCCCTCGTCGGAGGGAGCCGCCTTACGTCACTGCTCGTCTTACTAACATAAA
>JAZNOP010000016.1:0-19460 GCA_045580875.1 Acutalibacteraceae bacterium | reverse complement strand
AGTCAGCCCGTTTACAGGTCGCAAGTAACAATCTTTAAGCAGCTGGCAGATCGTACTTACGCGTTGACGTGTTACGCGAAGAACATAGGGCTTTGCCCGCATATGAAATACCCCCGGTTTGACCGGGGGATATTTATTTATCAGTTTTCAGAACTGTCGCCGTCTTTTTTGATTATACCGCATACGCGTGAGAGTTTTCCGCTGGCCTCATCGTAGCAGACAACCTCCTGACCGGTAGCAACATCACGCGAAACCTCGACGCGTCCGCCATGTGTGTCGCGGTCGAAATAGCGCATATATGCGCTTCCTTCTGCCGGGTGGGGAATGTCAGCCTCGGGCGGCTCAGCAGCAGAAGCTGCAGCTTCCTCTCGCTGACTGAGTACACTTTCGAGTGTCTCGAGTTCTTTTCCGATAGTGCTTGTAAGTTCTTCAGATTCCTCGTCAGCACTGCCGGAAATCTCTTCAAGAGCCTGTGCAAGCTGATCATCAAGACGCTCACGCATATCATCAGCGCGGCGGTTCATGTCATCAAGTTCACCGAGAGCATCGGCAACAAGCTCGTCAAAATCTTCTTCCGATACATCGTCATCAGTACCGGCAAGCAGCTCGTCAATTGCAGAAAGTTCTTCGTCAGGAGTGCTTTCAGAATCGAAAATATCAGTAGGAACGGAAAAAACAGCATCATCACTGTCATCGCCGGCGAGGGAAAGGAGTTCCATAACCGATTCCAGCTCCTGCTCACACTCAGCGTTCAGTTCGGCAGCATCAGCCTCTGTGGTTTCAGCAGCTTCTTCTGTGATATCTTCGGTCAGCTCTTCTGCAGGTTCATCTACTATATCAATAGTTTCAATAATATCAGCGGTGTCTTCGAAAGCAGCTTCAGGGGCGGCTGCTTTTTTTACCGGAATGCTTATTCTTTTGTGTTCAGCACGACCAGCGCTTCTCTTTGCAAGTGTCACATCTACCTTGATACGCTCACGCTTGCATGCGACTACATCAACGTACACAGCACACCTCCTGTTCCGTCCGGAATATATTTCCGGAATCGTGAATTTTCTGTAAACATTATATCATATTATGTCGAAATGTAAAGCACTTTTTCCTGACAGACAGGCAAGTTTTCAGAGTTTATTTGCCTTTACGATGTTGGTAACGATACCGCCTTTTACAATATCGATAATTCCGTATGTAGGCACGCCGTCGTGCGGGTGTCCGAGAGAGCCGGGATTCATCAGATACAGCCCGTCATGGTATTCGGTAACCGGTACATGAGTGTGTCCGAAAAGACAGATGTCAGCCTCTCTGCGGCGGGCAGCCTCGATTACACGCTCGTATCCGTATTTTACATTATATATATGACCATGGGTGAAAAATATTCGCTTTCCTTCAAGCGTCAGCGTTGCTATGCCATCAAGCTTTGACATGAAATCGCAGTTGCCTGAAACACCTGTCATCATTCTGTCCGGAAACTCGTAACGTACATTTTCGAGATCCTCTTCGCCGTCGCCAAGATGAATTACCACTTCAGCACTCTGCTGGGCAAGTATGACCTGCGAAAGACGTCCCCACCGACCGTGGGTATCAGAAACGACAAGTATTCTCATTGTAACATCTCCTTCTACAATACGTATAATATTATTATAAACGTCATATAATGCTTTGCAAGGTGGTGATACGATGAAAAGCAATTTTTTTTCAGGAAATGAGAGTCCGTCACAGGCTGACGGGAAGAGTATGCTTGAGCAGGCGGCACAGCGTGATCCGCGCATATCAGGGCTGCTTTCAAAACTGTCAGATACAGACAGGGCGCAGCTGATGAAGGTACTTAACGATCCGGCGCAGGCCAAAAGCATACTGGCTACACCTCAGGCACAGGCTATTATGCGTACACTTTCGCAGAACAGTAATACAGGCAGAAAGAAAGGACCGGACGGTGACTGACAATGGATAATCTTGACCAGCTCAGCTCGCTGCTTTCTCCGATACTCAATGACCCCGAAGCAATGGCCGGAATTGCGCAGGCAGCTCAGCAGCTCGGTCTCGGAGAACTGCTCGGCGGTACGGGAGAGTCAGACGAAAGCGCTGCTGTGTCATCGGCAGATGGAAAAAAGCCCGTGGAAGAAACCTGCTCAGACGGTGACAGCGTAAGCAGTATGCTCGGAAGTATTCTGCCTCTTCTGACCGGCTCGGGCAGGCAGGATGATTCAAGCCGGCTGCTTTGCGCGTTAAGACCGTTCCTTCACGGAGACAGGGCGAAAAGGCTTGATGATGCAGAGCGTATGGTGAAGCTGCTCGGTGTGATGAATGTAATGCGCCGGCAGGGGATAATCTGATGTACTGCGCTGCCTGCTACAAAATGTAAAAGGGATGAATCAATTTGAGATATATTGACTACGGCACGATGCAGAGTGATGCAAGACGGCGTGTGCTGGAAATGCAGCGACGCGCCAGCAGTGCAGTATGGCAGCCGCCGGTGACAGAAAAGGAGTGCACGGAGGATCCGGCTCGGATATCACCGGAATCAGAAGAAGAGTGTACAGAAGAACAGTGTATACAGTATACAGACCGGTCAGAAAGCAGAACACAGTGTTCAAAATTACCGGACAGCCAAAAGTACGCAGCAGCAAACGGCGATCCTGAACAGATGCTTCTTCTGGCGATACTTGTGCTTCTTCTGGCAGAAAAAGCCGATACAGTGCTGATACTTGCACTCATATATCTTATGCTATGATCTGAGAATCATTAGCTGAGAGTGCATCAAAAAAAGACCGCCCCGAACTGCACAAAAGCAGCGCGAGGCGGTTGTTTGTTTTGGTGTTGTTATTATCGGTTATTATCTCTCGTTGCCGACAAAGAAAAGAGCGATGGTTCCGGGACCGGAATGAGCACCGATGACCGGACCGATATCGGTAGTTACGTCGACAGAAACATGATACTTTGACTTGATGATGGAAGCAAGCTCTTTTGCATCGCCTTCACAGTCACCATGAGAAAGAAAGACGGAGCCTTCGCCGTGCATTCTGACCAGCTCACCGTATTTATCAGCAATGGTGTTCAGTGCAGCTTTTCTGCCTCTTACCTTCATAACATTTACAAGATGACCTTCGTTGTCAACGTGCAGGACGGGCTTTATTCCGAGCATATTACCGACAAATGCAGCGGTCGGGCTGATTCTGCCGCCGCGCTTGAGATAAACAAGATCATCAACAGTGAACCAGTGGCAGACGTTCAGCTTAATACCCTCTGCGTATGCAGCAGCTTCTTCGATGGAGAGTCCTTTCTTTTTCTGCTCAACAACCATGTATACGAAAAGTCCCTGTCCGGCTGATGCTGCGAGTGAGTCAACTGCAAGAATTTTTCTGTCGGGATATTTTGGCAGAAGCTCTTCAGCAGCGATTCTTGCGGAATTGAATGTTGTGCTCAGACCGCTTGAGAAACCGAGATAAAGAATATCATTACCCTGCTGAAGGATCGCTTCAAAAGCTTCAGTAAAGCGCTCCGGATTTATCGCTGCTGTTTTTGCGATGCCGCCATTTCTCATGCGGTCGTAGAATGCTTTGCTCTGAATATCCTCGTTGGAATACTCTCTGTCCTCGTCCTCGAAACGGAAGGTCATGCTGATGCTCTGCACGTCCCATTTTTTGAGAAGCTCCGGCTTGATATCGCAGGCAGAGTCAGTAAATATAACGTAGTTGCTCATAGTGAATCTCCTTTAATTTTTTATCCGTTATATTCTATGATAAATTGTTATAACGGGTAAATTACAAAAAATGTTGATTTGTCAATATTTATAATTTTACACCAAAGAAGTTGCAATGTCAACGTTTAAAATAATTTTCAACGCAATATATGCAATATTATTGCGTGAAATATTGCGCAAGATGCGGTAATAAAAGACAATTTATTATAAATCCTGAATATTAACTCAATAAGCTATTTGTGTATAATGTAGATTATATTTCCTTCTGCCTGAAAAATTTGCAGAAATTTCCGGACAGGCTGCAACCAAAAGCCCATGTTCGTGGTTATATAAGTGCAAGGGGTGATCACCTGTGTTATTTTTTTCGATTATATCAACAATTCCGGCGAATGAGCCACAGCGCCGGGCAGACAGCGGAACTGTGGCGAGACTGTATGAGCAGTATGCGGACATGATATATCGCATAGCCTACGTGCGTACGCTGAATGAGAGCGACTCCCAGGATATACTGCAGGAGGTTTTCTGGCGGTATATACGGGCAGTGCCGTCATTTTCGGACGAGGGACACTGCAGAGCGTGGTTTATCCGCACAGCAATAAACTGCAGCAAAACATTGCTGACATCGGCGTGGCGCAGGCATACCGAGCTCGGCGCAGAGCCGGCTGATGAAACCTTCAGCCGTATGGAGCGCGACACTGAGGTCTATCATGCGGTAATGCAGCTCGCTCCCGGTCTTCGCACAGTGGTGCATCTGTATTATTACGAGGATTGTACTACATCAGAGATAGCAAAGCTGACAGGGCTCAGCCAGTCAGCGGTAAAATCCCGGCTTATGCGTGCCAGAGACCAGCTTCGCCGGATGCTCAAGGAGGATATCGATGTTTAGAGAAAAATATCGAAGAGACAATGAGCTTATCAAGGCTCCGGAAATGACACAGGAGGACATCGTGAAAATGATAAAAAATACGGGAAGAACCCGCCGTGTAAGCGTGAGACAGTCGGTGATAGCGGCAGCCTGCCTTATGATAGCAGCTGTAGCAGCCGCTACTGTTGTGCTCGGCGGAATAGACAGGACACAGACAAAGCCCGTCGAGGAGACCGTCAGCATGGGCGATATGAGCTACGCTGCCGACTACAGTGAGATATACGATATAATCACCGAACTGAGAAGTCAGAACGGCGGATATGATATGTATTACTTCTCCGGACTTGGTTTAGGGGCGGTTGTGGAAGACGGTGCAGGGCGCTTTGATGATTCGCTGGTAATGAATGAAACAAATGAATCGTTGAAGGAGTCTGTTACTGCACCCACGACAGCAAAGCCGTCAGCAGATGCTGACTATTCAGAAACCAACACTCAGGTCAAAGGTGTTGATGAGGCGGATATAATGAAGACTGACGGACGGTATATTTACCGCCTCACCGGAAACAAAATAGTCATAATCGACCCGCAGGCGATGACGGTCGTTTCTCAGATAGAGCCCGACCCGCTTACTGATGCGGACAGGGCGGCAGAGAGTGAGCTGCGCATTGATGAAAAGGACTATTCCCCTGAGTGCAGCTTCTGGATAAACAATATGTATCTTTGCGGCGACAGGCTGGCGGTGCTTTTTAATAAGCACGTTCCAACCGAGGCAAGATGGCAGTTTAAGGTCTCCGGCGGAATAGTCATCTACGATATCTCTGACAGAAGCACACCGCAGCAGGTTGCATGCCTTTCTCAGGACGGCAGTCTGGTTTCTTCGCGTATGATAGACGGCAATGTCTATCTCATAAGCAGCTACTCAGTGCCGAACGAGGAGATAATCGAGGAGCAGCCGGAAACCTTCGTTCCCGGCATAGACGAAAACGGCGTGTGCAAGCCGATAGGATCGCATGATATCTGCATCACAGCAGAGCCGGACAGCGCTCAGTATGTTGTTATGTCCTCAGTGAATGTGGATTCATGCGAGAAATTCAGCAGTGTGGAGGCGACCTTCGGTTGTGCTCCGGCAGTGTATGCCGACACAGAAACCATTCTTCTTTCCTACACAAAGAATGTCATCGAAAAGGAAGAAACCCAGAAAGACGGTGAAAATGTGACCGTCAATACCAGAGTTCAGGAGTGTCATATAATCCGCTTTATGATAGACAACGGAGAGATAACTCCTGCCGGCGATTGTATTGTACCTGGAAGTCTGCTCAACCAGTTTTCAATAGACCGCTATAACGGCATAATTCGAGTTGTAACCACAACCAGTTCATGGAAGCAGACAATATACACAGACGGTGTTGACCGGTATGAGTTTGAGGATTATACAGCAAATGGAGTCTATACCATTGATGAAAACCTCGACGTGATAGGCAGACTTGACGGTCTCGCTGAAGGTGAGCAGGTCTATTCTGTGAGATTCATTGGCGATATCGGATACTTCGTGACATTCCGTCAGGTTGACCCGCTGTTTGCGGTTGACCTGAGCAATCCGTCGTCACCTGTGATACTCAGTGAGCTCAAGATTCCCGGCTTCTCGCAGTATATGCACCCCTATGGTGACGGACTTCTTTTCGGATTCGGAAGAGATGCAGACGAGGCGACCGGCTGGGCAGGTGGTCTGAAGCTGAGTATGTTTGATATCAGCGATCCGGCAAATGTAACCGAGAAACACAAGCTGATATTTGATACGATTTACTGGTCAGATGCCCTCTATGACCACAAGGCTATAATGGTCTATGCCGACCGGAACATCATCGCATTCCCGACAAACGGAGGATACATCGTCTGCGGCTATGGCGATGAAGGTTTCTACAAGCGTTTCGAGCTTGAACTCAATGATAATTATTATCATAGCGCCCAGCGCGGAATGTTCATCGGAGACAGCTTCTATATCTGTTCAGATATACTGCTCAGCAGGTTCGATATAGAAAGCTTTGAGAAGACAGGCGAGCTGGTGATAAATGATGCAAAAGATTCGGGATTCATCATGTATGACTGATCGGAACAGGTGAAACCGGAATATTAAGACAATATCATTGTTTTACCTCATAAATAAAAATCAGAGGCAGTCGCTCAGGTGGCTGCCTCTGATTTTTTTATCTGTCACATTGGCATTGAATTATCCGCAATATATGATAAAATAAAATGATAATATAAAATAAATCCATTGCGAAAGGAATGTATCGCGGATAATGAGAATGGATTATGATATAGCCGTAATCGGTGCAGGTGCTTCAGGCATGACAGCAGCTGTTGCAGCTGCACGCAAAGGGTGCAGAGTATGCTTGCTTGAAGCGCTTCCGCGCGCCGGCAAGAAGCTGCTTGCAACAGGCAACGGCAGATGCAATATATCAAACAGAAATGTGTCGGCGGAATCCTGCCGTACCGATGCTCCGAAGCTGGTTAAAAATTTATATCGTGAGTATTCTCCGCAGAAGATATGGGATTTTCTCAGCTCCGTCGGAATAGAGCTGATGGACGAGGAAGAGGGGAGAATGTACCCTCGCAGCGGTCAGGCTTCCTCGGTGCTGGATATGCTCCGCTTTGAGCTCGAGCGGCTCGGTGCTTCAGTTATATGCGATGCTGAGGTAACAAAGGTGCAGCGGCAGCATGGCGGATTCAGACTGCATACGGCATCGCAGTCCATTTCAGCCTGCCGTGTGATATTTGCAAACGGCTCAAAGGCATCGCCTCAGCTTGGCGGAAGTGATTCAGGGGTACGTATGCTGAAAGCCTTCGGTCATACATCAGCCCCAATGCGTCCCTCGCTTGTGCCGCTCAGGTGCAATTCAGCCATGCTTCGTTCGCTTAAGGGTGTCAGAGTGCGCTGCAGGGCAAGTGTTGCGTGTCAAGGTAGAAAACTTTACGAGGACAACGGTGAAGTTCAGTTTGCCGATCAGATGATTTCCGGAATCGTGGTCTTCCAGCTTTCAGCAAGACTCGCGCGCGCCGGTGTGCAGGAGGCTCAGCTTCAGCTCGATCTTATGCCGGAGAAAACAGCAGAGCAGGTTGCAGCAATGCTCAGCGAGCGGCGCAGCAATCAGGGATATCTGACGTTGGAGAACTTCCTGTCGGGTATATTCAATAAAAAGATAGGCATCTGCCTTATCAAGGCGATATCCGACCTTCCGATGACTGAACAGGCATCTGTTCTGACCGAAAAGCAGATAAAGCAGTTGGCAAACAATATAAAGGTGTGGAGCTTTACGGTACAGGGGGCCGCATCCTGGCAGCATGCACAGTGTATGTCCGGCGGAATACGGCTCGGTGAGTTCGGCACGGACCTTCAGTCACGCATTGTGCCGGGTGTTTATGCCTGCGGAGAGCTGCTTGACTGCGATTGCGACTGCGGCGGATATAATCTGCACTGGGCATGGACGTCAGGAATTGCCGCAGGAGAAAATGCGGCAGCATCACTGAATGAGGAACAATACTGATGATAAGAGAAGATAATATAAAAATTTCACCGTACAAGGACGGTGAAGAGGCTATAAAAAGAGCAGTTGCCCGCAGGCATAATATGAAGCCTGAGCAACTGGGAGAAGTCAGAATAATCAAACGCTCAATCGATGCGCGAAAGAAAGATGCAGTGTCTGTAATCTATTCGGCAGAGTGTGCGTTAAAAGGTGAGAAGCTGCCCGGATTGCCTCTGCTGGAGGTGCGCAGACTGAAGAAAAAGCCGCAGATACGTCCGGTAGTTGTCGGAAGCGGACCGGCGGGTATGCTTTGTGCGCTGACTCTTGCCCGTGCCGGTGCCTGTCCGATAGTGATAGAGCGCGGACTTCCTGTTGATGAGCGTACCAGGGCGGTTGAACATTATTTCTCCGGCGGCGCGCTGGATACTGAATGCAACGTTCAGTTCGGTGAAGGCGGCGCAGGTACCTTTTCTGACGGAAAACTGAATACCGGAATAAAAGACCCCCGTATCCGCAGGGTTTTTACAGAATTTGTGGCAGCCGGTGCTCCAGCTGAGATAATGTGGCAGTCAAAGCCTCACATCGGAACAGATAAGCTGGTTTCAATGGTTGCTGAGATACGCAGTCAGATCGAAGAGCTCGGCGGCAGCTACTTTTTCGGAACACGCCTTGATGATCTGATAATATCCGACGGAAAAATCAAAGGCATAGTCGTTTCAGAAAACGGAAAGCAGCGCGAGATTCCCTGCGAAAAGGTGGTGCTTGCTGCCGGTCATTCTGCGCGAGATACCTTTGCGATGCTTCATTCTCACGGTATCAGCATGGAGCAGAAGCCTTTCTCGATAGGCGCACGTATAGAGCACCCTCAGGAGATTATTGATCAGTCGCAGTACGGTTCGTTTGCCGGTGCGGCAGGTCTTGGCGCGGCAGATTATAAGCTGGCGGCAAAGACTGCCGACGGACGCGGCGTGTATACCTTCTGTATGTGTCCGGGCGGACGTGTTGTAGCAGCCGCAAGTGAGCCGGAAAGCGTTGTCACAAACGGAATGAGCCTGTATGCCCGTGCCGATAAAAACGCAAACAGCGCAGTTCTTGTCGGTGTCGGACCGGGTGATTTCGGCTCGGAGCACCCGCTGGCAGGTGTTGAATTCCAGCGCAGAGCAGAGCGTGCAGCGTATAAGGCTACCGGAAGCGCAAAAGCTCCGGCTCAGCTGGTTGGCGATTTCCTCAGCGGAAAGCCGTCGAAAACGGGAGGTAAAGTAGAGCCGAGTTATCGTCCGGGAGTAGTCTATGGCGATATTAGCTGCTGTCTGCCGGAGTTTGTTGTGACGGCAATGCGTGAAGGATTGACCCAGTTCGGCAGAAAGCTGAAAGGCTTTACAATGCCTGATGCTGTGCTCACAGCGCCGGAAACACGCAGCAGCTCTCCAGTGCGCATTCTGCGTGATGATACGCTGCAGTCTTCGGTGAAAGGCTTGTATCCGTGCGGAGAAGGCGCAGGTTATGCCGGCGGAATAACATCTGCCGCAGTAGATGGAATACGCTGTGCCGAGCAGATTATTTCAGAGTATGAAATATAGCATATAAAGCAAAATGGCTTTCCGGTTGAGGAGAGGTGAAGATGAATGTCTGATTACCGTATAATTCCGGCGCAGCGGCGGTATTGCGCCGGACACGCAAGAACGCTTACCTATGTTGCTGAAGAGGGAAAATATCTTTCGCGCAATACCGGCTTTTCGGAGACGGATACTGCTGCGTTCTATGAATACTGCAGAGTCAATAACTTTCCGCAGCTGCTTGTTGTTGATTCTCAGGATGAGGTCGTCGGCTGGTGTGATATTGTCACGCGTGAGGAATATCCGGCACGGATAGGCTTCATCGGTGTTGGGTTGATGCCGGAATACCGCGGCAGAGGAATCGGCGGTGAGGTTATGACTACGGCTATGGCTATGGCGAAAGAATGCGGTTTCAATGAAATCAGACTTGACTGCCGCAGATCGAATACGCGCGCAATAGCACTGTATAAAAAGCTTGGCTTCCGCCGTGCGGCAACAATGCGAAGCGCGCTGGTAATTGACGGCGAACGAATCCCTCTGGTGTGCATGCGAAAGAAGATATAAGAATCCGGGTGTTCAGAGAACAGAATTCACCCCATTTTATTACCTGATAATCACCATCGAAAGGAATGAATAAATTGAGCAGAAAGGTTGCTCTTGTAACAGGTGCTTCAGGCGGAATAGGCAGAGCAGTTGCTCTCGCTCTTGCTGAAGCAGGCTACGACATCGGTGTGCATTATTTCAATAACAGAGATAAAGCGGAAGAGGTTTCGGCTCTTGTGACAGAACAGGGACGTCAGGCTGTGACGCTCTGTGCCAATATCTCTGACAGAAAACAGGTTGAGACTATGATCGAAGCGGTGAGAATCTGCCTTGGCGAGATCGACCTGCTGGTAAACTGCGCCGGTATAGCAAATATCGGACTCTTCACTGATACCACAGCGAAGGATTGGGAGCGCATGATAGGAATAAACCTTACCGGTACATACAACTGCTGCCGGCTGACCGCTCCGATGATGATATCGCGCGGCAGTGGCTGCATTATAAATATTTCCTCAGTGTGGGGGATATACGGCGCCTCCTGTGAGGTAAGCTACTCAGCGGCAAAGTCGGGCATAATCGGTCTGACTCAGGCGCTTGCGAAGGAGCTCGGACCTTCCGGTGTAAGGGTCAACTGCATTGCTCCGGGATATATCGAGACAGAGATGAACGGCGGATTTGATGAAGAAACCGTCGCGGATATTATCGACCGCACACCGGCAGGACGAACCGGAAAGCCGGAAGATGTCGCAAATTCTGTAGTTTTTCTTGCTTCTGATAAAGCTTCTTTCATTACAGGAGCAACTCTGCCTGTCACAGGCGGATTCTGCTGATTACTGTACGCCGCAGGCAAACTTCAGCCATTCGTCTTCGCTGAAGTCGGTGGCAATACTTATATCGAACTGCTCAGCGCCGACCGGTGCTTCGAATACTGCGAATCCCTGAGCGGTCATATCCGGCTCAATGATGCCGTCAAGCGTATCAAAGCCGTCTATTGAAGCCTTCGCAGTGAGAACAGCATCAAGCGTGTGTTCTGCCGGAAAGCTCTCTCCGTCTGCTCCGGCTCGCAGACAAAGCATACTGCTGTAATATATCGGCTCGGTGCCTAAATTGGTTATCTTCAGTTCAAGAAAGCAGTATTCATAGCCGTCGCTGCTGCCAGGGAGACGCAGAAGCCGACCTGCCTCAACGACAGTTACGCCGTCGTTGAAAACTTCGCTGAAGCCCTCCTTTGCCGGCTGTGATTCGGGCGATTCGGGTGAAGCAGTGCAGCTGCAGAGTGAAAATATCACCGCCGCAGCTGTCAGTGCAATAATCAGGAATTTTCTCATGCTGTAACCTCCGCAAAATTATTTTGTTGGATTATATGCCGGTTAACAAGCAAAAATACATAAAAGAAAGCCGTGTCATAGATGAAAGGTAAAAGTACATTCCAGAAAACAATGGAAGGGTCAGCAGTCGTGCTCGGTCTGCTGACTCCGGTTCTGTTTGCGGTCTATCATCTTACGAATACCGGGCTTTTTGAAACACTTGCTATAACCTCGCTGACCTTTTTCTATCATTTTGCATCGCGCCTGCTGATCGGAGCGGTGGTTCCTGCAATAGCGGAAAAATGCCGTCTTGATCCCGAAAGCTGCTGGTTCAGGCAGAAATCCTTCGAGAAAAAGCTGTACAAGAGACTAAAGGTGAAGAACTGGAAGGATAAAATGCCGACATACTCGCCGGATACATTTTCGCTTGAGAAACATTCTCTTGATGAGATAGTCCGCAGCACCTGCGTTTCTGAGCTGGTTCATGAGGTGATAGTGGTATTCAGCTTTGTACCGCTATTGTTTTCGTTGGTATGGGGAACGTTTGCGGTGTTTCTGATAACTTCAGTTATAGCCGCAGTGTTTGATTGCAGCTTTGTCATAATGCAGCGCTATAATCGCCCCAGACTGGTGCGCCTGCTCGGAAGAAAGCAGACCGCGGACAGCTGAGCTCATATAAAAGGATTGGTGTATTAATATGTATAATAAATACAGGCTGGTAATTTTCGACCTTGACGGCACACTGCTAAATACGCTTGATGACCTTGCGGACAGTGTGAATTATATTCTTTCAGTCTTCGGATATCCTCCGAGAACAGTTTCACAGGTGCGCAGCTTTGTGGGTGACGGTATACGTAAACTGCTTGAGCGTGCAGCGCCGCCGCAGACAGAACAGACAGTAATAGACAGTATGTTTGAGCAATTCAAACTGTATTATGCGGAGCATTGTGCTGATAAGACCAGACCGTATGAAGGCGTACCCGGTCTGCTTGGCGAATTGCGCGAAAAGGGATATATCACTGCAGTTGTTTCCAATAAAGCGGATTCTGCAGTCGGTCCTCTGTGCGAAAAGTATTTTCCCGGTCTGCTATCGGAGGCGGTAGGCGAGAGGGCGGGAGTGCCGCGCAAGCCTGCGCCCGATTCAGTAAATGCACTGATCGCTGGTCTCGGTGTGCCGAAAGAGCAGGCGGTGTATATCGGAGACTCGAACATTGATATCGAGACAGCGCGCAATGCCGGCATAGACTGTGTGACAGTTGCGTGGGGATTCAGGGATGAAGAACTGCTGATACAGTGCGGTGCAGAGCATATCGCACACGATGCAGACGAACTCAGAAACTATATATTGTGTTGATGTAATATCTTTCGCGGCGCAGGCAGCTTGCGGAGGATATTTTTATATGACACAGTATATTGTGGTGAGCCTTAGGTATCTGATAACGGGGATTGATAATAATCAAACAATCAGAGAATATGGCTGTCAAGTGAAATGACATTACATAATTTTTACTTGTAAATCAATGTATGTTTATGTAGAGTGCATGACTGCGGCAAACGGCTTTTTTCGCATCATTATACAGTGTGAAGAAAGTGTATGGTCAGTTTGAACAAAAACAGCGCTGAAAAATGTAGCCTTTTACAGGACGGATTTGGTTGACAAAACACAAGATATTGGATATAATGGAACAGCACGCATACAAGTGAATGTATTGGGTGGAACACGTTGACAGACAGTGAAGAAGGAGGAAATTCACGTCATGAAAGTAATCAAGAGAAATGGAGCAGAAGTCAATTTCGACATAATGAAGATAATCACAGCAGTTTCCAAGGCTAATGAGGCAGTCGAGGAAGATGCAAGAATGACCGTTCTCCAGGTCAACCGCATTGCTGAGGCAGTTGAGCTCAACTGCATACGTATGAATCGCGCACCCAGCGTTGAGGAAATACAAGATATGGTAGAGACCCAGATCATGGCTCACGGCGCTTATGAGGTCGCAAAGAAGTACATCACATATCGCTATGTACGAAATCTTGTGCGCCGCGCAAACACCACTGATGACAAGATCCTCAGCCTTATCGAGTGCTTCAACGAAGAGGCCAAGCAGGAGAACGCAAACAAGAACCCCACAGTCAACAGCGTTCAGCGTGACTATATGGCAGGTGAGGTCAGCCGTGACCTTACCACACGTCTGCTGCTGCCGGAGGATATCGTTCAGGCACACGAAGAGGGTATCATTCATTTCCACGATACCGATTATTATGCACAGCATATGCATAACTGCGACCTCGTCAACCTCGAGGATATGCTGCAGAACGGCACCGTTATTTCCGGTACTCTCATCGAGCGTCCGCACAGCTTCTCCACCGCCTGCAATATCGCAACACAGATTATTGCACAGGTTGCCAGCAACCAGTACGGCGGTCAGAGCATCTCGCTGACACATCTTGCTCCCTTTGTTCAGATCAGCCGCGAGAAGATTGCAGCAGCTCTCACCAAGGAGCTTGCAGACATCAATGTTACTATCCCTGATGAGAAGTTTTCCGAGATAGTAGAGACCCGCCTGCGCGAAGAAATCAACAGGGGGGTACAGACTATCCAGTATCAGGTGGTCACCCTGCTCACTACCAACGGACAGGCTCCCTTTGTTACAGTCTTCATGTATCTCGGTGAAGCCAAGAGTGAGCAGGAGAAGAAGGACCTCGCAATTATCATCGAGGAGACCCTCCGCCAGAGATATATCGGCGTAAAGAATGAGTCCGGTGTCTATGTCACACCGGCATTCCCGAAGCTTATCTACGTCCTTGAGGAGCAGAATATCCACGAGGATTCTCCGTACTATTATCTTACCGAGCTGGCCGCAAAGTGTACCGCACGCCGCATGGTTCCTGACTACATCTCCGAGAAGAAGATGCTCGAACTTAAGGTTGACAAGAACGGTGAAGGTCACTGCTATACCTGCATGGGCTGCCGCTCCTTCCTGACCCCGTATATTGACGAGAACGGTCAGCCGAAGTATTACGGCAGATTCAATCAGGGTGTTGTTACCATCAACCTTGTTGATGTAGCACTCAGCTCCGGCGGAAATCCCGAGAAGTTCTGGAGCATATTTGATGAGCGCCTTGAGCTCTGCCACCGCGCACTCATGTGCCGCCACGAGCGTCTCAAGGGAACACTCTCCGATGCAGCACCCATTCTCTGGCAGTACGGCGCTCTGGCACGTCTTGAGAAGGGTGAGCCGATCGATAAGCTGCTCTATGGCGGATATTCCACCATATCCCTCGGCTATGCAGGTCTCTATGAGTGTGTCAAGTACATGACCGGCAGAAGCCATACCGACCCGTCAGCAACTCCTTTCGCTCTTGATGTAATGCAGCACATGAACGATGCCTGCAAGAAGTGGAAGGCAGAGCACAATATCGATTTCAGCCTTTACGGCACTCCGCTTGAGTCTACTACCTACAAGTTCGCAAAATGTATGCAGAAGCGCTTTGGTGTTGTTCCCGGCATAAACGATAAGGGGTATATCACCAACAGCTATCATATCCATGTTACGGAAGAGATCGACGCATTCTCCAAGCTTGCATTCGAGGCTCAGTTCCAGGCACTTTCTCCCGGCGGCGCAATCAGCTACGTCGAGGTTCCGAATATGCAGAACAATCTCGAGGCAGTTCTTCAGGTCATGAAGTTCATCTATGAGAATATCATGTACGCCGAACTCAATACAAAGTCTGACTATTGTCAGGAGTGCGGTTGGGACGGCGAGATCGAGATCGCTGAAGATGACGGCAAGCTCATCTGGAAGTGTCCGAAGTGCGGCAATACCGATCAGGCAAAGATGAACGTTGCCCGCCGTACCTGCGGTTACATCGGTACTCAGTACTGGAATCAGGGCAGAACCCAGGAAATCAAGGAGCGCGTTCTGCATCTGTAAGGATAAGCTATGAATTACTGTAATATCAAAAAATGTGATATAGCCAACGGCGAGGGCGTGCGCACCACGCTCTTCGTCTCAGGCTGCACTAATCATTGTGAGAACTGCTTCCAGCCGGAGACATGGGATTTCAACTTTGGTGAACCGTTTACCGACGAGATTGCAGACCAGATTATTGAGAGTATAAAACCCTATTTCATCAACGGGCTTACATTGCTCGGCGGTGAGCCGTTCGAGCCGGCAAATCAGCGCGAACTGGTTCCTTTCCTGCGCAAGGTGCGCAGTGAATGTCCGGATAAAACAATCTGGTGCTTCAGCGGTTTCACCCTAGACGAAGAGCTGCTTAAAGACGGTTCATATCCCCGCTGCGAGGTCACCGATGAGATGCTATCGCTGATAGATGTGCTTGTTGACGGACGTTATGTCGAAGCTCTCAAGGATATCTCGCTGCGCTTCCGCGGATCATCGAATCAGCGTATAATTGACATGGCTGAGACGAGAGCGGCTGGGAGTATAGTGCTCTGGGACGAGCAGGCTCACAAATAAATCAATAACAAAACCGACGCTGAGCGATGTGCACGGCGTCGGTTTTTTACTGCTTATGCGCAGTGGATTATACGTAATGAAAACGGCTGACGGTAATTCGCCAGCCGTTTGAATATGCAGTGATTATGTTTATTTGTATATTATCAGAAATAAACCGGTTAATAAAGCGGATCCTCGTTTATGACCTCGGGCTTCTCAAGAAGCTCTTCGGGGTGCTTGAGAAGATGTGTTATGTAGCGAACTGCCTTTGCATAGTAGAAGCCGTCGCAGATACGTTCGTCAATAACGTAGCAGAACTTCAGAGTGTTCACGTACTTCGGCTGACCGTTCTCATCGAGTACAAGCTTCTTCTCGCGGCGTCCGATGGAAACAAATGCAGAGGTAGTGCCGAGATTGTAGATATGATGATAAACCGAGCCGATTCCGGTGGAACCGATATCAGTAATGTAAATCGAAGTGTGGAACGGGCTGAGATTATAGAGGAAGGTAGGCAGACCTTTACGGTTGTCTGCATAGTTTATCCAGCGGAAAACCGCACGCAGCAGCCACTGCGGAAGGTTTGAGAGCTTGTCAACAAACGCAGCGGTGTTGTTATCAACTTCCTTTGCCGAGCTGAGCATGGTGACAAGGGTGTCGTAAACGTCCTTGAGGGTTGCATCAGGATTGAAACAAGGCTTTATGGTTTCCTCTTCGCCTTCAATGTGCAGAGACTTTTTAAGCGTCAATGAAATGCTGAAATAATTTCTTGCGTAAACTTTTTTGCCGGCAACAAATCTGTTGATTTTGGGGTAACGGGAGAATGCTCTTACGCAGGCAGCCATGACAACTGCAAGACGGGAAAGTTCGGGCATCTCCATGGATTTGTCGCGGCGTATTTCCTTGACAAATTTATCGAGAGTCTCAGTTTCAAGAACGTCCTCGAAGAAAACCTGGGCGTCGCAGCGCATCGGCATGATGTGCGGCATAATCTGGAAATAGGGATCCTTGTAGGTCTTTACACGCCAGCCGTCTTTACGGTCTCCGCGGCGTTTCTTATAGTTAAAAAATTCTTTACCCTTTACACGCTTGAGTTCCTTTGGTTGCTTTGCCATTTCGTCATCTCCTTGATTCTTTTGTGTCAGTGCCGGAAAAATGCCAGATTAAAACATTCTGACTGCCAGTATCAGAATATATATACAATAATTATACTGATGAATACGACAAAAGACAACAATTTTTTCTAAAAAAAGAGAATTCTCAAGAAGTGTTGAAGAAAGACAGAGCGGCAGAACAATCGCTCATGTTCTGCCGCCTGATAGATTATCCTGCTCAGTTCTGCTGCTGAGCGAATTTCTGACGAACCTGACTGATTTCAGCCGGCTGAGCCTGCTTTGACGAATACCAGCCTTTTTCGCTCATTTTCTGATATACCTGCTCCTGCATACAAATACTGTCACTGAGCGCCGAGGTGAATGCTGAATGGACGTTTTTTGTGCCCGATTCAATTGCACCGTGCATATAAAGGTCGCATACACCCTTTGTTGTCAGAAGAAGGTTTTCCATGATATTCCGGTCGTCCATGGTAGTTAATCACCTCACATAAGATTCAGAAAACTGTTGTATATGCTCTGGTTTTTCATGAGCATATCCTGCGCCTGCTGCCGCAGCTGAGGATCGTTCAGATTCATTGCAGCGTCCTGACACTGGGTTATCAGAAATTTGCAGTGACCGAGTGCATCCTCAATGTAAAGAAGCTCCTTGGGACTCAAAAAAATCACCTCCGGTCTGATGCTGGAAAGGCAGATGGAAGAGAATTCCTTTCCTGCAGATAGTATCTGAAACCGGAGGTGTGATTATTCATTGGTGAGAAAAATTATTCATCGTCGTCATCGTTCTGCTTTTCAAAGGGGAGAAGAGCGTAGACCTCGAATACTTTTCCACTCATCCAGAGCTGCGGGTGTATTCTTACCGAGTAGCCGTATCCGGCATCGCAGACCCATTCTGCCGGAGAAGCCTGAGGAAGTCCGTAACGCGAAAGCAGCATGGAGATGATGCCGGCGTGTGTCATAATTACGCTTGATGTGGTCTGAGTTTTCATAAGACCGTCAACAATCTGCTCAAATACAGAGCACACGCGGTTAGCGAAGTGGTTTCCTGATTCACCGCCGTAGGGGGCATAGTCAGCGTCAGCCGACATCCACTCCTTGAAGGCTTCGGAATCCCTGAGCTCCTCGGCTGTCTGTCCCTCGAATTCGCCAAAATCACATTCGCGCAGTTCGTCAATGGTGAGAACATTGGCATCCGGATAAAGTATACTCATTGATTCGACGCAGCGTTTCATGGGGCTGGAAATAAAAATTCCTGCGCCGGGATAGTCGAATTGTTCAGCAAGCTGTCTGAGCTGTTCGGCGCCCTGTTCGCATAACGGCAGATCAGTGCTGCCGATGTACTGGCCTTTGAGATTGCCTTCGGTAAGTCCGTGGCGTATAAAATGTATCTGATATGTTTTCATAAGATTTGTCATTCCTTTCGAGCGAAAAATTTATTATTTTCATCAAAAATCACAATTCGACAAAATTTGATTTTATAGGTTGAAATTACAATTAGTTTATGTTATTATAACTTCTACACGACTGCTCAAAGATAAAACAGTGGAGAAAGGGGGTAATGTTGAGTGAATGACAGCTTTCCGCGTATTATAACACTTTTGCGCAACGAACGCAAGCTTACACAGAAACAAGCTGCATCTGCTCTTGGAATTTCTCAGGCCCTGCTTTCACACTATGAGCGTGGAATCAGAGAGTGCGGTCTGGATTTTCTCGTTAAAACAGCTGATTTTTACGGTGTTTCCTGTGATTATCTGCTGGGACGCGCACCTGACAGAAATGGTGCTCAGCTTACAGTGGAGGATATTCCGGAGCCTGATACAAACGCTGTAGACAAGCGTTCTCGCGGCTCTATGGTTCCTGTACTCAATAAAAAGCTCATTGCCAATTCGCTGAATGTGCTGTTTGATCTTCTTCAGAAGGCCAACTGCCGTTCGCTGACCAGTGAAGCATCGCTTTATCTGATGCTTGCTGTGTATAAAATATTCCGGATTGTATACTTCGGCAATCAGAAGAATCCGAAGAATTTCTTCTCGGTATCCGAGGTCATGGCAAGAGGAACTTCCTCTGCTGCAATGGACATAATCGAGTCCCGTCTGGCAGCCATCGTAGCCGGAAAAGAAATGGAAGGCTTCGATGTTCTTGAGAATGCTGAAGTTCTCGAGCTCAGCGACGAGCTGCTTGCAGAGAATTATCCTGCATTCCGCACATCGCTGCTCAATCTTGTTCATACAGCTGAAGGACGTATGAATGAATACAAATAAATAAATCAGCCCGGTGTTCGTTAAGAGCACCGGGTTTTGTTATTTTTGCGAGTGCGCGGTAAATTTTGGTTTAGCGCACTCACCTTCAGTGATGCACCAACCGCACACACCCCAAGACCGAGCCGGAAGAATATCGGC
>JAZNOP010000015.1:0-1718 GCA_045580875.1 Acutalibacteraceae bacterium | reverse complement strand
ATCCCTGGCCCAACATCGAGAGCGCAAACGTTGCAATGCGCAAGGCTCTTGACCTTTTTGCAAACGTCCGCCCTGTCAAGGTTCCCGAGCAGGGCATCGACTGGACATTCTTCCGTGAGAACACCGAAGGTGCATATACCCTCGGCTCCTGCGGTGTAAATGTTGACGAGGATCTCGCTGTCGACTTCACCGTCACCACCACACAGGGTACTGAGCGCATCGCCCGCCTCGCTTATGAGTACGCTCGCAAGAACAAGAAGGACCGCGTCTCCATCATCACCAAGGCAAACGTTGTAAAGACAACTGACGGCAAATTCCTCAAACTCTGCCAGGCAATCGGTGCGGAGTATCCTGAGATCACCACTGATGACTGGTACATTGACATCACTACTGCAAAGCTGGTTGACGAGAAGCGCCGTCGTGACTTCAAGGTATTCATTCTTCCCAACCTCTACGGCGATATCCTCACCGATGAGGCTGCAGAGTTCCAGGGCGGTGTCGGCACTGCCGGCAGCGCAAACTACGGCAAGCGCTACTCCATGTTCGAGGCCATCCACGGCTCGGCTCCCCGTATGATCGCTGAGGGACGCGGCTGTTATGCTGATCCCTGCTCCATGCTCAGAGCTGCTGTCATGCTGCTCTCCCACATCGGCAGACAGGCTGAGGCTGACAAGCTCGAGCGCGCTCTTGATATCTGTATGTTCGAGGAGAAAAAGCTGACCATCACCGGCCGCGACACCGGCTGCACCTGTGAAGAGTTTGGTAACTACGTCATGGAGACCATTGAATCTCTCTGATAAATCTGTGCTATCGCTCATACGGCTTTTGTCCGAATGAGTCGGTCACCTGAAAAGTAGGTTATAATTATGGCAAAGAAAGACAACATATCAATGTCAGTCATCCGCCGTCTTCCGAGATATTACCGTTATCTCTCGGAGCTTATGCGAGGCGGCACAATGCGGATATCCTCACGCGAACTTGCGTCACACATGGGTTTTACCGCATCACAGATCCGTCAGGATCTGAACTGCTTCGGCGGATTCGGTCAGCAAGGCTATGGATATGACGTTGAATATCTTTACAATGAGATTGGAAATATTCTTGGCGTGAACAGCTGTTATTCCGCTATTCTCATAGGATACGGTAATCTCGGACATGCTGTTACTTCATTTATGCTTGATCGCCCGCGTGCATTCAAGCTGGAGGCTGTTTTTGACACCGATCCCGAAAAGATCGGTACCGAGATCGGCGGTATTCCTGTCCTCGATTCGTCGGCTGTTGCTGAATACTGCAAGGAGAACTCTCCTGAGGTTGCTATCCTGTGTATTCCAACCGCTGCTGCTGAACAGGTTGTAGCCACTCTGTATAATGTCGGTATTCGTTCATTCTGGAATTTCTGCCACTATGATATTTCAATGAGATACGACGATGTTACTGTCGAAAACGTCCATATCACCGACAGTATGCTGACTCTTTGCTACAAAATAACCCACTCGGACGATGATTCCGAAAACGAAGCTGAATAATAGCATAAGTACAAAAGTTCAGGTCTGCCAAAGATTGACTTTGGCAGACCTTTTTTGTATATAGAAAACCACTCGTTAGACGAGTGGTTCAAAAATAGCCTATGGCGAAGAGTAAAAAAAGACCTGTTACAATGAAAGAGCGGTCTGCCAACTGCAAAATCAAAGTAACAGGAGGTACATTCATTATGGGAA
>JAZNOP010000014.1:0-5355 GCA_045580875.1 Acutalibacteraceae bacterium | reverse complement strand
TCTATCATTACTATCAGTTCTGCTTCAAATTTCTTTATGTGTGTATATTTTCTTGGCATACAATTACCCCCTAATGTAGTTTTATTATCCTACATTAGGGGGTGTTTTGTCTATTGTCCGTTTTTACTGGACCTGTGCAGTCTGCAAAAGCTCAGGGAGCGCAGTTTATTCAATTATTTCAATTTCAAACACAAGGTTATCAAAGCTGCCGTCTGGGTGTCCATCGCAGCAGTAATAACGAACAACGCTGTCATTTATAACCTTTCTCATTGCCGCACCATTGTGCCAGGAATGTACAGTCTCTTTTCCTGCATGTCCTTTGACTATCCATGCGTTATTCACTGTAACTTTGCCGTCTTCTGCGGTGCCGATAAGCTCGACCTCGCTCGACATGGTATTTTCGGTCAGCTGAATAATCCGGCTGCTTTTTCCTTCGCACGTCAGATATCCTCCCTTGCCGACCCGCAGCTGAATTGCCTGAATCCACTCTGAGTCGGTTGATATCAACCGCACACGCAATCTGAACTGTTTTCCGGCATTCAGGGTATCTGCAAGAAAAACCGTTTCTCCATTGTACTCTGTCGGCTGTCCCTTTGAAGCCATGAACAGTGTTTCAAATAACGGCATAATATCCTCCCCCGCAGCAGAGCTTCACTGGTTCAGTAAATATCCGGAAAGCCACCTGTCCAGATTTTCCAAAAATTCCTCAAGTGTTTTTCCCAGCACAATCTTATCCTCCAGAGTGATTATGGTCGGCACCATGAAGTAGTTTCCGGCTGAATCTATACCGTAAAGCTCACCGGCGCCATCACCGCCGACAATGCAGGAACCGGGAAGATATTCCGCTATGCCGTAATCGTCATTGACTTCTTCAAGTTCATCAATTCTGAAAAGAACAACCGCCGCATTCCGGGTGAAGCCGTCGCAGCCATTGTGTTTTCTCATAAACTCAATATAATCTTCCGAAAGCTTTACACCGGCAATTTCTGACGGAATTTCTGCATCTTCGCTGAGCGGCTCATTGAATGTGACCTCATCCCACGGTATCATAACCGACCGGCTCCTTTCGATTTACGGCATATTGCCTTATGCTGTATACATTCCATAAAGCGCTTTATAAATGCCGTCCTTCTGCATGAGTTCATCGTGCGAGCCCTGCTCTTCGATGCCGTTTTCGGTGAGGACTAGTATTCTGTCGGCATTCTTTATGGTGGTCAGACGGTGGGCAACAGTGAATGTGGTTCTGCCCTTTGCCAGACGTTCGAGGGATTTCTGAACAATATGCTCGCTCTCGTTATCAAGCGCCGAGGTTGCCTCATCAAGGATAAGTATCGGCGGATTCTTGAGAAAAACTCGCGCAATGCTTATACGCTGCTTCTGTCCGCCGGAAAGCTTGACTCCGCGTTCACCAACGTAAGTATCATAGCCATTCGGCAGCTTCATGATGAATTCATGTGCGCCTGCCTGCTTTGCTGCCTCAATTATCTCTTCACGAGATGCACCGGGTTTGCCGTATTCTATATTCTCTACAATCGTACCGCTGAAAAGATATACATCCTGCTGGACAACACCTACCTGCGAGCGCAGTGAAGAGAGCGTAAGTGTACGGATATCCTTTCCGTCAATGCATACCGCACCGCCGGTAACGTCGTAAAAACGCGGTATCAGGTTGCACATTGTGGTCTTGCCGCTGCCGGAAGGTCCTACAACGGCAATGTTTGCACCGCTTTCAATTGAAAGGTCTATGTGAGCAAAGACCTCGTCATTCTTATCGGAATATCTGAAGGAAACATCTCTGAATTCGATATCACCCTTTACATCGGTGAGCTCCACCGCGTCGGGAGCATCATATATTGTGACAGGAGTATCCATTATCTCAGCAAAACGCTCAATGCCGGTGAGACCGCGCTGGAACTGCTCTGCAAAATCAGCTATACGGCGAATAGATGTAAGAAGTGTATTTACGTAGAGCAGATAAGCAATAAGATCCGCCGGAGATATCGATCCTTCTTTAACGAAGAATGCACCTGCTACAACTACAACAATATACATAAGACCGTCAACAAGGCGTGTAGATGAGAAGAATCCGCCCATATAAAGGTAATGACGGCTCTTTGCCTTGAAGAAAGCTTTATTGCCCTCAGCAAACTTCTGCTCCTCGATTTTCTCATTTGCAAAGGATTTGACAACACGCACGCCAAGCAGGCTGTCTTCTACCTGAGAGTTGAGCTCGCCTATCTTCTGCTTTGATTCCTTTGATGCTGCTCTCATTCTGCGGTTGAATATCGTTACGGCGATTACCATAAGGGGCAACAGGGAGAATATTATCAGCGTAAGGCGTACATTGACAAAGCAGAGAATTGTGAACGAGCCTATCACCTTTATCGAGGTAATGAATATCTCTTCCGGGCAGTGATGAGCAAATTCTGTTACGTCAAACAGGTCGCTGGTGATTCGGGACATCAGCTGACCTATCTTGGTCTCATCATAATAGGAAAACGGCAGCTTCTGCAGATGGCCGAAAAGGTCGCGGCGCATATCCGTCTCTATTTTTGTTCCCATTATATGTCCAAAGCTGTTCATGTAGAAACTGGCGGCGGTATCTATAATTCTGAGTATAAGGTAGGTAACGCCGACAGTGACTATCATTTGCGATGTGAGAAGAGTCAGATCTTTCATGCCCTTATCGGTGATATCGCGCACGATTATCGGCAGATAGAGCTCGCAGACAGTGGTGAGCACCGCGCAGAGCATATCAAGCACAAGTATGCCTACATACGGCTTGTAATACGGAAGAAACCGCTTTATAAGCGGCAGATTCTTCTTGCGAACCGACTCTCTCTTATTTCTTTTTGCACTTACTGAATTATTCATCTTCTATAACCTGAACCTTCTAAAATTCATCCTGCTTTTTTACAGCACATAATAGTTGCAGTATTCTGTGTAATCATGTCCGATAAGCTTCTCTGCTGTCGGCTGAAATCCGGCGCTGCGCAAAGCAATTGCCCGCTCTTCTGCCTCAGGGACTACCTTTGTCGCAATGATATCGCAACAGAACATTTCATTGACCGACGGCAGAATGAGCGACAATATGGAGGTTATTGCATCCACATTTTCGTAATCGCTGCGTAGGTCAAGCCGCAGCAGTCCGCAGTTGGTAAAAGCGTCGTTGCCATCACGGTGGAACAGCTCTATTGAGCCAACCGCCTCGCTGCTGGATTTATCAATGATGCTCCAGCGAACGAAATATCCGGCGTTGTAGGAAAAATGCCAGAAATCTATCGCCTGCTTCATACGCTTTGCAGTAGTGTAGTGGAAATCATCACCATTGCAGTTATCACTGTTGAACAGCGGCACAGCCTTTTCATCTGAATAGACCCTGAGGAGGTCATCGCAGTCATCCTCACTGACAAATCTCATCAGATACTGCTCATTTTCAAACTGCGGACAATTCTCATACACATTTCCCATAAAAATTTCTCCTTTATCAATTTCTGAATCGCTGCCCGATATAGTTGCGGTCTTCGGGTCCTCTGAGCCGTCTGATGCCACGGATGACACCACGCACGACAAGGTAGACAGCAAAGCAAAGCAGGAACCCCCATATTCCGTAGGCTATATCCGCAAAGCTCATAAATCCGGAACCTGAGGCATACTGCCCTATTTCTATTGCAAATGTAATGACAACGATCAGTGTAAAGGTGTATATCCATGAAACGGCTGTTATGCTGCGCTTTGACAGCCACTTGAAAACTGTGTGTACAGCAACGAATATTCCGAAACCAAGCAGACCGATAACTATCAGATGAAGTTGTTTGTCGCCCAGTCCGAAATCGTGGTTGTCATTTATTGAAAGAATTTTATCGTGTATTTTCGCTATCAATTCAACTATAAATTTAAGCAGTTCTTTAAGCATTTTTCCTCCTGCCTGCTATTTCTGCAAAAACTCCAGCACTCTCCGGTTGTAATCCTTCGCTTCTTCATACAGACCGTGACCGAGACCGTCATACATATACAATTCACTGCCGGAAATCAGTTCGGCTATCTCTTCCGAAGCCTCTCCTGTGACAATTTTATCCTCTTTGCCGCCTATGATCAGCGTCGGGCAGGTTATTGATCCAATCTCACCGGCGGAATCGTGAGTTAGACACGCTTTTGCCATTATAAGAAATCTTTCAGCTGATTTCGGCTTTCCTATGAGTCTGAGCAAAGGAAAATATGCGCTGTTCTTTTTCAGATAAACATCGCTGTATGATTTTTTCGCAGTATCAACTGAAATATCTCCGTATTGCCCTTTTTCCGCCCAGTCAATCCATTTTGAAACCGTATCCTGAATAGTCTGATTCTGTTTGGAATATGTAACTGTCAGAATAAGCTTGCTGACTCTCTCCGGATAGTCGATTGCCAGATACTGAGCTATTGTTCCGCCCTGAGAAACACCGAGCACTGCAGCTTTATCAATATCGAGCATATCCATGCCTTTCCTGATATCTGCCGCCATGTCACGAGAGGTATAACCTTCATTGAGCACTCTTTTGCGGCTGAAAACATATACGCGGTATTTTCTCGCAAACTCTCTGTAAAGCAGTGAAAACGGGAGCGCAAGTCCTTTTACGGTTGTCAGACCGTCGCCAAGCCCCGGTATCATGATAAGTACATTCTGACCTTTGCCAAACGATATGTAATCCATTATTGTACCATCAAGCTTAAGTGTGCCGTTTTTTGCGCTCATATTTCCTCACTCCTTTTCTCAACGCTGAATATTACAGTCTTCTGACCTGCATTTTCTCTATCAGTGCAACAGCGTGGGCTGAAATTCCTTCGCCGCTGCCTGTAAAGCCAAGCTTTTCTTCTGTGGTAGCCTTGACGTTGACATCACTGATATCAACACCGCAGGCATTAGCAATATTCGCACGCATACGATCGATATAAGGACGCATTTTCGGTGCCTGAGCAATAATTGTTGCATCAATATTTCCTATAGTAAAGCCGTTTGTATGCAGAATCGCAGTAACATGACGGAGCAGAGCAATACTGTCAGCGCCCTTGAAGCGCTCGTCAGTATCGGGGAAATGCAGACCTATATCCCCCATTGCAGCCGCTCCAAGCAGCGCATCCATAACAGCATGGGTCAGCACGTCGGCATCGGAATGTCCGAGCAGACCGCGCTCGTGCGGAATCTCAACACCGCCGATTATCAGCTTTCTGTTTTCTGTAAGGCGGTGAACATCATAACCATGTCCGATTCTCATATTTATCGCTCCTTTTCATGTAATGTAAATTTGGGTTTAGCGGAGCAAAAGTTTTGATCGACCTTTTTCAAAAGGTCGTGGGTCAAGGGCAACGCCCTTGCAG
>JAZNOP010000013.1:0-32080 GCA_045580875.1 Acutalibacteraceae bacterium | reverse complement strand
ATTCTCTCAATGGAGAAGGTGAAGGTCTCACCCAGATTGCTGGAGCCGGAAGCCAGAGCCTTGTTGATGGTCAGACTTGCGGTGTTGCGGGTGTTGGTGAAGGTGACTGCCATTGCATCACGATCGAGAACGAAGCCCTCGGTGGTGCCGGAGATACCGGAAACGACAGTCTTGCCGGTGGTCAGTGCGTTATTGTCGAGCTCAGCCTCTTCTACCTTATAAGAAGTAGTATAAGCGTCTGCATCAACAGTCTCAACGATACGGTACTCATAGCCGAACTCAAGGTTCTTGAATTCATAACCCTGCTCGTTCTTGATAGCGATCATTTCAACGTTCTCCCAGCCAGTGCCGTTGTTGCGCTGGAGGGTGAAGGTGAAGGAGCTGTCAGTGAAGATAGCATCATTGAGCTTCTTGTAAACGAAGATGCTGCCGGTTCTGAGCTTATTGGTAAATGTAAGCTCGGTCTCGCCTTCGACTACGAAAGCAGTACCTTCAGCGCCGCCGATGGAAACAGTCTCGGTGCCGCCTGCGACGGTGTCGAGAACGTAGCTGTTGCCGGAGGAAGTCTCGACTACAGCGTACTCTGCGCCGACATCAGCAGTGAAGGTCTGGGTCTCGCCTGCAGCGATGGTAACAGCGCCGCCCTGCGGAATCCAGCTGCCGCTTACCTTCTTGTAAAGCTGGAAGGTAAAGGTCTCGTTAAGATCAAGAGCGCCGGCTGCGAGAGCCTTGGTAACCTTGATAACGGTGGTTGCTCTTGTATTGGTATAATCTACATTATGTGCACCGTTGATGGTGACAGGACCTGCGGTGAGACCGCCGGCTGCTGTTGCGCCGTCAACACTGTGCATAGTGGTATAGGATTTGCCGTCAGACTGCTCACTTACATAATAGGAAGAGCCATAGGGCAGACCCTCGAGGGTGTAGCTCTCGCCAGCACCGAGGGTGATGGTCTCAACGATGTTGCGGTTTGCATCGTAAACGATGAAGGTGAACTTTGCATCGGGAGCAACATTGTCGATAAGATTCTTGGTGATGGTAATGGAGCCGGTCTTAACTTTGTTTGTGAATGTAGCCTTAGCGCCTTCAGCAACAGCCAAGGTTGTGGACTGACCGTCTGCATTGCCGCCGTCTACGCTTACAAACTCATACTTGCTGTCCATGCCGATCTCGGTAATGACATAATTGTCGCCCGGCTGGAGACCTGTGAAGGTCTGGCTCTCGCCTGCCTTCAGAGTGAACTCCTCGTCGAGTTCCGGACCGGTGATGGAGAATCGGAATTCATCATCAGCATCTGCGCCGTTGCCCTCAACCTGCTTGAAAACAGTAATGCCGGTTCTTGTGATGGCATTGACGAAGGAAGCGGTTGCATCTGCAGTGAGAAGAATCTCGGTATTGGAAGAGCTCTCGAGCTGGTAGCTGTTGCCGGAGGAGATCTCTTCTACCTTATAGTTTACGCCTACCGGGAGAGTGAACTGCTTGGTGCCGTTTGCGTTAAGAGAGAACTGCTCGCCCTCTGCGACCCAAGCGCCGTTTTCCTGCTTGTAAAGCTGGAATGTGAAGCTCTCGCCGTTGTCCTTGTCGCCGCTCTTGATGGTCTTTGCGACGGTGAGGACTGCGGTCTTTCTTTCATTCTTGAAGGAGACCTGCGGGTTGGGATTGGATGCGTTGATCTCAATCTCAGCATTCTTGGTCTCAGTACCGTTAACGGTAGTGGTGTAGATGGTGCCGTCAACAGACTCAACTACACGGTACTGACCGTACTCAAGTCCGTCAACAGTGTAGGAACCGTTGTCACCAAGGGTGAAGGTGGCGCCGGTAACATCATCCCATGAACCGTTGTTGTTCTTCTGAACCTTGAAGGAGAACTGTGCGTTCGGGTCGATGGAATCGACGAGGTCCTTGTTGACGGTCAGAGAACCGGTGGTAGCCTCGTTGGTGAATACCATTGCATAAACCAGAGAGGATACGGTGAATATAGCCGACTTATCGGAAACGCTGTTGACCTCGCCGCCGGTGACAGTCAGAAGCTCGTAAGCTCCGGAGTCAACCTCGACAACCTTGTAGGTGTTGCCTTCGGGCAGATCTGCGAAGTTTCTGGACTCGCCTGCCTTCAGGTTGAACTCGTCAACAAGTTCCCACTCACTGCCGTTCTGATGATAGAGTGCGAAGCCGAACTCATCGTCAGGAGTGGAGCCGTCGGAGATCTTCTTGGTAACGGAAAGTGCTGCCTTAAGCGGATCCTTGAAGAAGTTACCGGTGTGGTACTCGAAGCCGCCGGCACCGATCATCTTATTGACGATGGTGGTACCGTTGACGTGACCGTTGGAACCGGTGAAGGTTGCATAAGGAGCGAGGAGCGAACCCTGAACGGAATTACTGGAGATGCTGAGTTCAGTTGCCTCGTAGTAGTTCCATACAGCGTGCTTCTGCAGATAGGTCTCACTGTCCTGTGCAGGATAACAGGTCGGATTCTTTCCGCTGACGTTGATCAGGATGGAGTCGCCGCCGAAATCACCGGAGAAGTTAACTGCGGTGATAGCGTTGCCATCGATGTGGAAAACGTGCGGATTGCCATCCGAATGATCTGCTGCAGGAGAAAGAGTTGCAGTGGAACCATTGATGGAAATGTTACCGCTGTCAGGTCTTGCTGCATACTGTGCGGACGCTGCGATGAATGCTGTCTTCGCAGAGTTCATGTATGCATCGATCCAGCCAGTGGTGTCGATGTGCGGATGCTGGTGACCCTGATGGTGCAGTGAGCAGTCGGTATCTGCCATGTTTCTGCTTACCTTTGCCCAGCACTTTGTGCACTGTACGCAGTCGGTGTTGCAGTGCTGGCAGTTACCCTGTGTGTCCCAGCCGCTGTGTGTGAATGCAGCATCAGCAGTGATTGCGAGACAGCCGCCTACGGAGAGGTAGCCGGTTGCATCGATGTCGCCGCCGACGACAAGAGCGAAGTCGTTCTGGAATCTGCTCTTGACGGATGCCGACCATCCCATGTCGACGATGAGATCACCACCGATGAGTGCGCGTCCTTCAGAGTCAGCGCCGGTCTGCTCGAGATCGTCGAAAACGATCAGGCAGATTTCATCAGTCATGATGTCATCGATGCTGTTGAAAACGAGGATGTTGCCATCGGTCGCATCAACAGCTGAACCTGCGAACGCAGTCATGGTGGACAGAGCGACGATCATAACGCACAAGATCATCGAAACTGCGCCCATCAAGACTTTGCTCAGCTTTTTGCCTTCATGATACCCTTTCATGAAATGAACCCCCTTCTTTTTCTTTACGGGTTTTGTAAATATCCGCGCCATTGTGCATCAGCATCTGCCCAATGTTCGCGGTACGCCCGCCCTGCCTGAAGCCGTCCACAAGATACAGCTATGGCAAAGAGGCTTTATATACGCATATATTTTCACATATTCTGCTGGTAAAGTCAACGTGCCGGAAGCCTTTTTTACCAGATATTTCAAGAATTTTAGCTCCATTATTTAATTAAGTTAAAAAATGCAGATACGGGGACAGCTTCCTCTCCGCAGACACATATTGCATCTGCCCGAAGCTGCCCCCGTATATTTTGTGTTTTCCGGCATTATTACGCCGTAAATTGTCTTTTCGCGATTATTCCTCAGCCGGCAGATCACTGCCGCTGGTGTTCTGATCTGCAAGATAATCACCGGCAATATCCCAGCTGGTATCCAGCTCGGTTCTTGACTCGACAACGGTAGAGCTTATATACCATACGCCGTCGCGGCAGATCATGGAATGGCGCAGAAGGGTGCGGACATCAGCAAATGCCTTGCCCTCGCCGTTTCTGACGGTTGTCTGGGTCACGAGAAGCTCTGCAGTACTGCCCTTCATTCTGACAACCTCGATCTCCTCAACTTCAGCTGTCAGGGAATACTTTTCGAAAACAAGACGGATGTACTCGAGAGTCTCAGCAAGTGCTTCACTCTCGGGATCAACCGTCGCCATATAGGCATCCTCATCCTCTGCATTGAAGGCATCTGTGCTGCTGAGCACAACATCTGCGGCTGCGCGCTCAATGTCGCTCAGTTCTGCGTACCAGTCAGCATCAGAATCGCTGACGTCTGTTGCGCTGACATCAGTGCCGCTCAGGTCAGTACCGCTCACAGGAGCATCATCACCGCCGCAGGCACAGAGACACAGTATCATGACAAGCGCTGCAATCAGCGCAAAAAAGCGGAATTTATTCAATTTCAGCATCCTCCGTCATATCTTTGCAAAGCCGCCGCAAGCCGCCCTGCAAGAGTAATTATTCACCCGATAACTTTAACACACTGCACCCCGCCTGTCAAGCGTGGCAGTGTGCTTTTCAGCCCGTCAGCTCTCCCAGTCAAAGCGTGTAAGCTGACCGTAATTCTGCAGCTCAGGATATCCCCACTGACGCAGCACTTCATAGACTCCGATAGCCACTGTATTCGACAGATTAAGGCTCCTCGCCTCGGAAATCATCGGCAGTCTGACACAGCTTTCAGGGTTGGCAAAAAGGAGATCCTCCGGCAGTCCGGCCGTCTCCTTTCCGAAAACGAGATAGGCATTGTCAGGATACTCGATATCACTGTATACATGGCGGGCTTTTGTGGAAAAGTAATAAAACTCCCCCTCATTTTTCTCGAAAAATTCTGTTAAATCGACGTAATAATTTATATCAAGCAAATGCCAGTAATCGAGACCTGCCCGCTTGAGTTTCGCATCGTCGACCCTGAATCCCATCGGCCCGACAAGATGCAGACGTGCGCCTGTTGCGGCGCAGGTACGCGCCACATTGCCCGTATTCTGAGGTATCTGAGGCTCAACCAGCACAATATTGAGTTTTGCCAAAACATCACTTCCCTGCATAATTCTGTATAACTTCGCAATTTTATTTTTTCATGATAAAACGGCATTTTCCGTGTATTATCCGCCATTTCCGGCAGATAATATTCACAGGTGCCGCCGGAATCCGTTCCGACTGTCTGCGCACAAAGCAGACCGAAGACCATTCCGGCTGCGCACCGGTCGTGCGCAGTATCTGACAGGCATTGCAACACTCTTGCGCAGACACTGTCAGCCTCTGATGACCAATATTTTCGCAGACCGGAGCTGAAAAAATGAACTCAAAAACAATCTCTGCCGCGGCGGGCATCTGCGCGGTGATATGGAGGATATGGAAAATGACCAGCAACGCAATGAACTGCGCCAAGGCAATCGGTCTTGGCATCGCTGCCGGAGTAGCCGCCGGCGTAATATGCAAATGCGCCAGCGAGCGCAAGCGCTCCCTGAAATACCGCATGAAACACGCTGCCGGCATGATGGAAGATCTGCTCGAGAACGCAGCATATATGTTTAAATAAATATCTTTGACAGACGCCGGAACTGGCAGTACCGGAAACCTCTGTCCGGCAGACCGGACCGCATCAGTCTTTCTGAAATCCTTTACCGAAGGCGAAATACAGCCGCACACCGAAATTTATCGATGTGCGGCATTTTTCTGAAATCAGCCCTCAGCGGCAGAATTCATCTGTCGCCGCAATGGACATTGTGCATCTGCTCGGTCAGCATCGACCATTTCTGAGACGATTGTCCCTGCTCAAGCTCGAAGGAATAGAACACCCCTCTGTAATAAAGCTCAAATGACTTTCCCGGGTCAAAAGCTATCGCAGGAAGCATCGAAAGCGGAATATCCAGCTTGATCTGCTCGCCGCTGTCGGTTCCATCATAATGGAACCCCTCGCGGTCAAGGGTCAGAGTTCCCTCACCGACAGGCTGCAGCCATTTTTTGCTGTCAACTATGCGCTGCAGCTGCACTTTGCCTGTATATTTCAGGTCAGGATTTTCTTCGGCGGCACGGCGCTGCTGTGCCACCTGCCACTTATACCATTCGCTGATGGTTTCAGGAATAACGCATTCTTCATCAAGCGGGATAAGGTCATAGAATTTATTGAGACGGGCGCCGTTTCTGCAGGCGCTGCAGCTTATGGTATCACCGCTTGTGACAGTGGTCATTTCAGCTCCGCACTTCGGACACATGAAAAGAATATTATGCAGACCCTCAGCGCAGTCTCCGCCCTCGAATTCCACGCGGTTCTTCTTCTGCCACGCGTATTCGTCGGTATAAAGCGAGCTGACCATGCGGTCGTAAATCTCATCGTCGCTCATTCCCTTCATCTGTTCCGGTGTGAACATCGGGAATATGCGCATATCCACCCTGCCGCGTCTCGGATTATCATTCCATTTCGGCATGGTGAGGTAGAATCCGTCGAAATGAATTCCGATTACCGGTCTGTTCAGCCGGCGGAGCAGCTTGACAGTGGAACGTTCAAAGGTCTCACTTTCACCGCTCGGAGTTGTTCTTCCTTCAGGGAAAAGCATTATATTGCCGCCTCTGTCAGCAACCGACAGTATGTTTTTGATTGCACTGACATCAGGGGCAAACTGATCCTTCGGGATAGTGCCCATAAGTCTGAGCAGTGTGCGAAGCTTGGGCTTCGAATAATAATATGTTGTGATAACGATGTTCAGCAGATCAGGGAACATTCCCGCCCCTACAAATATCCAGTCCTGCTTGCTGCCGTGATTGGCGAGCACTACAAACGGCGGCTTGATATCACCCATATCCTCACGGATAATATTGACATTGAAATTATCAAGTCTCGCCTTCATCACGCCGCAGGCAACAGTATAAATAGCCTGATTTGGCATGGAGATCCTGTTTCTCTTCAGTTTTCTCTGCGCACGTCTCTTCATGCGCACTGTGCGGCGCTCCTGAACACGCATTCTGCGCGCCGTTCTGCGCTCTTCAGCCTTTCTGACCGCTCTCCGCAAATCAAACACCGTCCAATAAATCAAAATATACCCTGAACAAACGCTTTATCGCGTAAATTTTATTTTATCAGATTATTCTCCAATATTCAACAACATATTTATACATAATATACGTAGCGATTTCCGCTGTCTCTCCGGAATAAAGTTGACATCTGCCTCCGTACGGTTATAATTTGATCATATGGTATTTTCAGCTGCCTGCAGGAGGATCATCTTTATGGATTTCGGAATGCCAACACTCATCGAACTGCCGTCAATACGCGAAAATGCGTCACTCTGCTCACAGCTCGGGCTGGATTTCATTGAGCTTAACATGAATCTGCCGTACTGTCAGCTTTCTGAGCTTACAGAAGACACATTGTCCGCAGTACAGAAGGATTACGGCTGCTGTTTCACCCTCCATCTCGATGAGACCCTTGATCCGTTCTGTTTCAATCCGCTGGTGGCTCAGGCATGGCGGCAGACCTCCCTCGAAGCGGTTGATTGCGCACTGCAGTGCGACATATCCGTAATCAATATGCATCTGCAGCGAGGAATATATTTTACACTGCCTGACCGCAGGGAGTTTCTCTACAGCACCCACCGCGATGCATACCTGCGCTCGGTGGTCAGCTTCCGTGATGCCGTTTCTCAGCACATCGGCACCTCCGGCACGCTGCTGTGCATTGAAAACACCGACGGCTTCACCGGTTTCCAGCTTGAAGCAATTGAACTGATGCTGGAAAAGGACTGCTTTGCTCTTACCTGGGATATCGGACATTCATTCTGCACCGGTGAAAAGGATATGGAATTCATCACAGCTGTGCGTCCGGAAAGAGTAAAACATATGCATTTTCACGATGCAGCCGGAAAATCGCCCCATCTGCCGCTCGGAGAAGGCGGGATTGCTCTCAGCGACCGGCTTTCCTTTGCACGCAGGAATGACTGCCGCTGTGTAATCGAGGTGAAAACCGCCGAAGCACTTACACGCTCGGTTGAATATCTGAAAAGCAGTCTCATGTAAACCGCCGCGCTCGAATCAGTTCACAACCAGATACAGTCATAATCCACGGCAGCACTCCGGTGCTGCCATTTTCTTTCCTGCAAAAATCCTCCGCACAGAAATATCCGCCCGTTCTCCGGCATATATCTTAAGGGACAGACCAAAACAGGGAGGAATTTCATCAATGAACAGATATCTGCCGGAAGGCTGGCTTGTCAATACACCCGAAAACCGCAGCGCCATGCGGGATATATCTT
Source organism: Acutalibacteraceae bacterium (assembly GCA_045580875.1). Taxonomy (GTDB): domain Bacteria; phylum Bacillota; class Clostridia; order Oscillospirales; family Acutalibacteraceae; genus SIG598. The sequence continues at coordinate 24,007 of JAZNOP010000013.1, read as the reverse complement.
CGCTCGAACGCGCAATGGAAAACCGCACGATACTCGAATCGCGGGCGCTTCTGTGCGACAGCCAGCACAACATCATAGTCGACCTCGGCTGCATGAAGGGCATAATCCGCCGCGAAGATGCCGCCAAAGGAATACCCGAGGGTACAGTACGCGACATTGCTATCATTTCACGGGTCGGGAAGCCTGTCTGCTTCATAGTCGAAAAGATACTCAGCAACGCTCATGGTGTTCCTTATGCGCTTCTCTCACGCAGGGCAGTGCAGGAGCAATGCGCTGCTGAATACATATCCGCGCTCACTCCGGGTGATGTGATAGATGCCCGCGTGACCCATCTCGAGCCCTTCGGCGCATTTGTTGATATAGGCGCCGGTCTGCCCTCAATGATAAGCATTGATTCCATCTCGGTTTCGCGCATCTCCCACCCGCGCGACCGTTTCTCAGTGGATATGGATATCCGCGCTGTGGTGCGCTCGCGTGAGGCGGACGGCAGAATCGTCCTCAGTCATCGCGAGCTTCTCGGCTCGTGGTCGGAGAATGCCGCCCGTTTCCGTCCGGGCGAAACTGTCGCAGGAATCGTCCGCTCGGTGGAGGAATACGGCATTTTCGTTGAACTGACGCCTAATCTCGCCGGACTTGCAGAATACCGCGATGGTGTCGCCGTCGGCAGCGGAGCCAGCGTCTTTATAAAGAGCATCTCGCCTGAAAGAATGAAAATCAAGCTTGTGCTGGTGGATACCTTCAGGCTTGAGCAGCCGGACAGCCCACCGGAATACTTCTTTCACGGCAGCCATATAAAGCGTTTTGTCTATTCCCCGCAGAGCGCCGGAAAGCTTATTGAAAGCGTATTTGAATAAGCTGACCGACAGCTTTTCGATCGGGCTGACACACCGTCTGCAGGCACAGCGCAGGCAGATACACGCCTTTTCAGCCTGTGTCCTGCATACATTTTCCGGCATCTGCACTGTTTCAAAATTCAAAAAACGCCTGCACGAAAAAGCACCTGTCCGAAACCGGACAGGTGCTGATAACAGGCAATTATTCTGCTGTGTATCCTGCAGCTGACAGTTATTTTTCCTCGCTGCCTGAAAGCTTTCCCTTGATTGCTGCGGTCATCTCTGAGCCCTTTTCCTTGAGAGCGCCCCATGTGTTTCCGGCTGCATCTGCAATTGCACTGCCTGTACCCTTCACGCTTTCAGCAATCGCTACGCCTGTGCCTTTTACGCTTTCAGCCATTGCCTCACCGGCAGACTTCGCCTTCTGAGCTGCATCAGAAACAGCCTTAGCGTTCTTCTTTCTGCGCTTTTTCGCGATAACCTTATATACCAGCTCGGTAACCCAGAACACAATATCGATAACCACGATGCCGCCGAGCAGTACAGGTGCCTGCTGCTGGATATCATAACCGGTCATGTAAAGAAGCACTGCAATTATCAGCAGCGCCCAGAGCAGATACTTGAAGATGTGAAGAAGAATACTGCGCATGATTATCCTCCGTTCTGGTTTCAATGCTGTATCACATTGAGAACATCAGTTAAAAATATTCGTATATATAATACCACAGAACCAGCCGGATATCAACACTCAAAATCCCCTGACATACAGCCATGCACAGTGTTTTTACCGCATAGCTGTGCCATTTGATTCTTCCGGTCTGGCGCGCAAAAAATATATGTGTTGACATCAAAGCCGTTTGCGGTTAAAATCTATCTATAAACACAGGAGGTTCTTTCCAATGGCTGATAACGAATACAATGCAGATCTGATTACTTTGATAGATGACGAGGGCGTTACCCACGAGTTTGAAGTGCTTGACGCTATCGAAACCGATGACGGACGCTACTGCGCACTTCTCCCCTATCTCGGAGACGGCGTGGAAGATGCCGCTGAGGAGAGCGAATATTATATCCTTCAGGTCGTCGAGGTTGACGGCGAAGAGGAGCTTATCGAGGTTGAGGACGAGGAAATGCTCGACACTCTCGCTGAGATTTTCGAGAGCCGCTTTGAGGAGATGTACGGAGAGGAATAATCCGTTCCTACGAGGGTGCTGTGAATAATATCCGCCGTACCGGCACATAATATTTTCACATGATACCCTATCGCAAAAACGTTTGACCCCTGCCCAGTGCGCGGACTGCGCTTTTATAACCCTACACTTGATAATTCCGGGAGCCGGGTCTCCGGCAGCAGATTGCAGACCTCCCGGCACAGTCTCTGAGCTGTGTTGGACGAAGGGAGCGTGAACCTGTTGGGCTGGCACCCACCTGCTGTTTTGTAGCAGGTTATCACAAGTGCGATACGGCTGGGTGGGATCATACAAAAAACAACACAGCGAAGGACAACAGGTCTTCCGCTGTGTTATTTTTTACACTTAATTCGCAATACTCATTGTAATTTATTTACGTAATATTACAATATCCGGCTGTTTTTCATTCAGAATAACCGTCTCAGACGGGATTTCTGAATACCATGGAAATCCTCACGCTTGCCTTAATCAATACCATATGCCGTTCCTATTCTGTCTCCATTTTCCGCTGCAGAGCAATCATCACTGCGGCTGCAGCCAGCACCGGCAGGCAGATGAGCATTGCACGCTGCGACAGTATCCGCCAGCAGACAAGAGACGATGCTGCGCCGATATGAAAGAAGAGCAGCGTTCCGGCATAAAACAGACTTCTGCGCCCTGCCTCGCGGTCTCCGGTGCAGAAGAATTCTGCCGCTCCGTCAGTCATCTGGCGGAAATTGTTGCTCGAAAAGATGCAGGCGCTTGCGTAACCGTATGCCCCGGGAAAGGAATTCCACTGAAACGCCATAGCAAAGAAACAGGGATAAAGAGCCATCATCGGTTCTGTGTCCTCAGGCATGAACGCCATTGCCGCCGCAGCTGCCGCACTGACAGCAAGGCTTGTCAGCCGTATATCGGCACGGCTGAAGCTTTTGATTATCCTTGTCAGCACTATAGCCGCTGCGTAGACACCGACCGCGCCGAGGCAGATGAGCAGCTGCGCATAATCACCCTCAATCAGCCGGTCGATAATCTCTATAAGATTGCTCGTCTGGGCAGTGCCGAGTATGCCGGCAAAAGCGACAGTATAGCCTGCAAAAATTCCTCCTGCAGCCGCCGCTGTGTAGAATATTATCCTTTCGCAGGACTCTTTGTTTTTCATCTTATCTCTCCGTCGGAAGCAGAACCCGAAGCACATTTCCATATCTTTTTCAGTCATAACCGGTCGGTCCTGCGCATATTAATACATCACGGCATGAATAATATCACACCGCGCAGGCTTTTGCAATATATCACCAGATTCTGACACCAGCCATTTTACGTCAGATTATCGCCTACATATTGTCAACTGTACTGATTTTTACCTATATTTTGAAAAATTCTTCAATTTATCACATTACTTTCATAATCGTCATTGAATTTACAGAATATGCATAGTATAATATTTATGAAAATTCTGAAAGGAGCAATTTCACTATGGATCTGCTTAAGAAAATCTGGCCCACACCCTTCAAGGTAGAAAAGGGCAACATCGTTTCTCTCCTCATTCAGCTGGTAATCTTCCTTGTTATCTGCGCTCTTGTCGGCTGGCTCATCGGCCTTCTCGCAGGTATCCCCGTTATCGGCATCATCTTCTCCCTGCTGGGCTCTCTGATGGAGATCTACGGACTTGTAGGCATCGTTCTCTGCATCCTCAAGTTCCTTGACATCGTAAAATAATCACCTGAAAATCAGGCAAGGCTGTCTCTTTCGAGGCAGCCTTTTGTTTTTGTGTTTATCTTGGCTCGACAAACGGTATGCCGAAATACTGTGTCAGCGACAGCACGACATTGCGGGCTATCTGATTGATATTGTCGGCAATCCACAGGGCGTCCTCTGTGTTGTCGTGGTAGGCAAACTCGATAAGCACCGCCGGAGCTCTTGTGCGGCTGACCTCGCCGAGGGTTGTTGTCGGGCGGACATCTACGAGTTCAGGGCGCGGGTATATCGCCTCGAGATTACGTCCGATAATATCGGCAAGGCGGCGACCTCTGGTGCTGGTGGGATAGTAGTAGACATCGGGACCCTGCAGCCTGCCGGAAAGAGCTTCAGGCGCGGCATTGGAATGAAGGGCAAGATGCACGTCAAAGTTCCCTGCATTGCTGGCTCTTATCGACGATGCCGCTGTCATTTCCGGCGTATTGCGGACATACTGTATGCCGCTCGCATCAAGATAGGGAATCATCGCATCGGCAATGAGATTCATGTAATACTCCTCGTTTCCGCCGATGATGTAAGGGTTATACTCCTGTGTCGACGGGCTGAGATAAATAATGGGCATAGAACAGATTACCTCCGTTGTTGTGGTAATCCATCCTATGCCCGTGATTTTGCGTTGGTTACTGCAATCTACGCTCAGTAGCGGCTTGATTCGCCCAGTTCAAAGGTATCGCTCTCGTAGTTCTCGACTACCGGCTCACAGCCTGCAGCAGTCAGCGCGAAAGCAAGCATCATCAGTACGGTCATGATTATTGCAATAATTCTTTTCATTATCAATACGCCTCCGTTTTTCTTTATGCATCTGCCTTTGATATTATTTTACCACGAAGCCGCGATTCTGTAAAGAGAGTAATTCTCCGGCGCAACCGCTTGCGCATTTTGCTGCCATTTTTTGCTCTTCCGGACGTTCTCCGCTGCAAAAACCGCCTTGTTCCGAGGATTTTGCACAAAAATGATGCGCAATTATATCCGCTCATGGAGCACCGGCAAGCTTGAAAAACAATAAAGCTGACGTTATAATAAGCTTGAATAAGGCACCCGGCGCTGAAACCGCGCTGTTTCGTGCCGCAATATTTTCTTGAATTGAGGAAGTGTGCATTATGAAGGTACTTATCACCGGCGGTGCCGGATACATCGGCTCGCATACCACTGTTGCATTTCTTGATGCCGGCTACGACGTTGTTGTTGTCGATAATTTCAGCAATTCCAAGCCTGAGGCTCTCCGCCGTATCCGCGAGATAACCGGACGTGATTTCGATTTTGTGAAGGCTGACCTCTGCGATGCCGGGGCAGTTGAGAAGATCTTCACCGACCACGACATAGATGCTGTCATTCACTTTGCCGGTCTCAAGGCAGTTGGCGAATCGGTACAGATTCCCATGTCCTACTACCGCAACAACATCGACAGCACCCTCACCCTCTGTGAGACAATGGCAAGACACGGCTGCAAGAAGCTTGTCTTCTCCTCTTCCGCAACCGTTTACGGCATGAACAATCCTGTTCCCTACGTTGAAACCATGCCCACCTCGGCAACCAATCCCTACGGACGCACCAAGCTGATGATTGAGGAAATCCTCAAGGATATCTGGGTGTCCGACAACGAGTGGAGCATCGCACTTCTGCGCTATTTCAACCCCATCGGAGCACACCCCGGCGGACTTATCGGCGAAGACCCTCAGGGCATTCCCAACAACCTCTTCCCCTTCATCGCTCAGGTTGCTGTCGGACGCCGCGAGGCACTCAATGTCTTCGGTGACGATTATGAGACCCCTGACGGCACCGGTGTGCGCGATTATATCCACGTATGCGACCTTGCTGACGGTCATCTGCGTGCAATGGAGTATATCGCTGACAAGAGCGGCGTTGAGGCATTCAACCTCGGCACCGGCAACGGCACCTCTGTTCTCGGTCTGCTCCACAGCTTCGAGGAAGCCTGCGGCAGAAAGCTGCCCTATGTTGTAGCACCCCGCCGCGCTGGTGATATCGCATTCAGCTACGCCAACTGCGAAAAGGCACGTACCCTTCTCGGCTGGGACGCAAAGTATTCCATCGCTGATATGTGCCGCGACGGCTGGCGCTTCATCGAGGGTAATCCCATGGGCTACCCTGACGAAAACTGATAAGGCACATTTTTGTTCTGCTGCGTTCAAGTAATCATGTACAGCCCGATTATGCTCTGATCGGGCTGTTTTCATATCATCTTTGTGATTACAGCCAAAAACGCACAATAATGGTGCAGCCAGCGCAAGAAAACCGCACCGGATAATCTTGCGCTGACTGAAATTATTCTCTATAATGAAGATGCAAGGTGATCTGCCGGAAACAGTGCGGCAGAATCAAATATTCTGATGAATTTCTATCTGGAGGAAATATGAGAACTGTATCTCTTTTCTGCGGCGGCTGGCTCTTTGCTGAGACCGACATCGCTGCTTCACTTAATGACTGCCCTCCTGCTGATGCTGAGTGGCAGGCTGTGGACATTCCCCACGACTGGCAGATAACCGATACTGCAAAATTTTCCGAAAGCAGCGCCGGCTGGTACAGAAAGACCTTTGACTGGCACCGCTGCGGCACCGACCGCACTATCATAAAGTTTGACGGCGTATACATGGACAGCGCTGTTTTTGTCAACGGCACCTCCGCAGGCGAGTGGAAATATGGCTACACCGGCTTTGAGTTTGACATCACCGACCTGCTGAATGACGGTGAAAACACCATTCTAGTGCGCTGCCGCAACGAGATTCCCAACTCCCGCTGGTATTCCGGTGCAGGAATCTACCGCAATGTATGGCTTATCACTGTCAGCGGGCGTCATATTCCCACCGACGGCGTATATATCTCCACCGAAAAGACCGGCACCGGTTTTGACGTAAGCGTTTCAACAGAGACCACTCTTCCCGGCGCGATGATCCGCCACACCCTGCTTGCCGCTGACGGCACTGTCACCGCAGTATGTGAGGGCAGTGCTGAGCAGAGCTTCTCTGTCGAATCCCCCCTGCTGTGGTCAACCGAGGAGCCCAACCTCTACACCCTCGTTACCGAGCTCATCGGCGAAAACGGCGAGTGCGAGGACATGGTCAGAAACAATGTAGGCTTCCGCTGGCTGCATTTTGACAACAATGAAGGCTTCTTCCTCAACGGAAGACACATGAAGATTCAGGGTGTCTGTCAGCACCACGACCTCGGCTGTCTCGGTGCTGCTGTCAACCGTGAGGCACTGCGCCGCCAGATTAAGATTCTGCAGGGCATGGGCTGCAACGCTATCCGCACCTCGCACAATCCCGCCGCACCCGAGCTGATTGAGCTGTGCGACGAGATGGGCATGCTGGTCGATTCTGAAGCCTTTGATATGTGGGAAAGAGCGAAAAACCCGCATGATTACGCAAGATTCTTCAACGAATGGGCAGCGCGCGATGTTGCCAGCTGGGTGCGTCGCGACCGCAATCACCCCTGTGTTGTCATGTGGTCTATAGGCAATGAGATTTACGACACCCACGCTGATGCCGTACGCGGCGGCGAGCTGACTGTCATGCTCAGAGACGAGGTCAGAAAGCACGATTTCCGCCGCAATGCCGCTGTCACATTCGGCTCCAACTTCATGGCATGGGAGAATTCCCAGAAGTGTGCCGATAAGCTTGACCTTGCCGGCTACAATTACGGCGAATTCTGCTATGATGAGCATCATAAAAAATACCCCCATTGGGTCATTTACGGCAGTGAGACCGCTTCTCTTGCGCAGAGCCGCGGCATTTATCACTTCCCCTACGAGCAGTCGGTACTTACCGACGATGACGGACAGTGCTCAGCTCTCGGCAACTGCCGCACCAGCTGGGGCGCACTCTCCACCGAGCACTGCATTGCCTACGAGCGCGATGCAGAATACAGCCTCGGTCAGTTCATCTGGAGCGGCTTTGACTACATCGGCGAGCCGACCCCCTACAACACCAAAAACTCCTATCTCGGACACATAGATACCGCAGGTTTCCCGAAGGATTCCTACTATGTCCTCAAGGCAGGCTGGACAGATTACAGAACCGCACCGATGGTGCATCTCTATCCCTACTGGGATTTCAATGAAGGTCAGCTTATTGACGTGCGCGCCTGCACCAACGCCCCCAGAGTGGAGCTTTTCCTCAACGGAAAGAGCCTCGGCGCAGTTGATGTTGACCGCGAGCACGGCATTGAGCTTGGCGGCACGTGGAAGGTTCCCTATGAAAAGGGCGTCATCACTGCTGTGGCTTATGACGAAAACGGCAAGGTTATTGCACGTGACAGCCGCTGCTCCTTTGGTGATGCCGCACAGACGGTGCTCACCCCCGATAAAACCGTCATGCGTGCCGACTGTCAGGATCTCATATTCGTTGAGATTTCTGCTGCCGACGAAAATGGAAATCCCGTTGACAATGCCAACCACCGCGTAACCGTCAGCATTTCCGGTGCCGGTCGTCTGGTCGGTCTTGACAACGGCAACAGCAAGGATTACGAAAGCTTCAAGGCGGTCAGCCGCCGTCTCTTCTCCGGCAAGCTGCTGGCAGTAATCGCCGCTAAGGACGAGCCGGGCGAGATAAAAGTCACTGTATCCTCCGAGGGACTGCCTGATGCATCACTCACCCTCACCGCTGAGCCGGCTGAGATTACCGAAGGCGTTACCGCTCTGTACCACAGCGAGGGCGGCGAGGTAACCGGAGATATCCCTGTGCGCAGAATCGAGCTTATCTGCTCCGGCAGCCGCGAGCTGAACGAAAACAATCAGGAAATCGAGGTCACCTGTGTACTCCACCCGGCAAACGCTGTCTACGACGACCTTGAGTGGCGCGTCACCAACGCAGGCGGCATCACCACCAACATTGCCTCCATCACTGCCGAGGGACACACTGCACGCATAAAAGCGCTTGGCGACGGTGAATTCCGTGTGCGCTGCGGAGTAAAGAACGGCGGAGAAACCGTTGATCTTTATTCTCAGATCGAACTTACCGTCACCGGCATGGGCGATGCCACCATCGATCCCTACAAGCTGGTCAGCGGTGCTCTCTTCACCCGTTCGAGCGACGGCATTGGCACCGGCATCGAGCGCGGCTTCTCCACCACACGCGATGATGACGGCTGGGCCTGCTTCGACAATGTCGACTTCGGCGAATACGGCTCTGATGAGATTACTCTGCCGGTATTCTGCCTTGACAACGACCCGCTTCCCATCGATATCTGGGAGGGCACACCGGAGGACGGCGAGCTTGTTGCAACCGTAATCTACCACAAGCAGAGCATCTGGAACACCTATCAGGAAGAAACCTTCAGACTGCCGCGCAAGCTCAAGGGAATAACCTCTCTTTCGCTCCGCCTCGGCAGAAAGACCCACATCGGAGGCTTCAGATTCACTGAGCTCTGCAAGGCATTCACAAAGCTTTCGGTGCTTGAAAATGACACTGTCAGCGGTGACAGCTTCACTGTCGGTGAAGATGCAATCACCGGAATCGGCAACAACGTCGCCATCGCATTCGGCGGCATGGATTTCGGCGAAGAAGGCACACGCTCACTGCGCATCTGCGGCAGAACTCCGCTCGAAAAGAACACCGTTCAGATCCGCTTCTCAGGTGAGAGCGGCGAGAAGGTATTCCTTGTGGAATTCCCCCATTCAGACGATTACACCGAGCACACCTTCGACATTGAGCCCCTCACCGGCGCCGGCAGGGTAACCTTCGTCTTCCTGCCCGGCTGCAATTTCGACTTCAGATCGTTTGAATTCATAAAATAAGGCTGTGCGCTGTATAAACCGCATATAACCAACTCCGCCCGTCAGGACACTGTCACGAAAGGCAGTTTCCCGGCGGGCATACTGTTTTTGTCCTGAATTGACATTTTTTAATCCATAATGAACATATTTCATTCGGTTTTGTTCGTTATATTTTTATCAGACGATACTCAATCGGGCGGAAAATGTCTTGAAAACTTAATGTCAACTGTGATATACTAATTTCAACCGCCCGAAAACTGCGAGCGGAAAATTTTTGAGCTGCGGTCTCTGCCGTATGCTCATGGAAATGGAGTATAGAATTATGCCTCTTGTAAACACTACCGAAATGTTCCGCAAAGCTTATGAGGGCGGATACGCAATCGGTGCCTTCAACGTCAACAACATGGAGATCGTTCAGGGTATCGTTACCGCCTGCCAGGAGCAGAATGCTCCTGTTATCCTTCAGTGCAGCTCCGGCGCACGCAAGTATGCTCATCACATCTATCTTCGCAAGATGGTAGAGGCAGCTGCTGAGGAGACCGGTCTTCCCATTGCTCTTCATCTTGACCACGGCCCCGACTTCGCAACCTGCAAGAGCTGCATCGACGGCGGCTTCACTTCCGTTATGATCGACGGCAGCCACTACTCCTTCGAGGAGAATATCGCTATCACCAAGCAGGTTGTTGACTATGCACACCAGTACGGCGTAACCGTCGAGGGTGAGCTCGGTCAGCTCGCCGGCATCGAGGACGATGTCAATGTTTCCGCTGAGAACGCTTCCTTCACCGATCCCGCACAGGTTCAGGAGTTCGTTGAGCGCACCGGCGTTGACTCCCTCGCTATCGCTATCGGCACCAGCCACGGCGCATTCAAGTTCAAGCCCGGTCAGAAGCCCCAGCTCCGCTTCGATATTCTCGAAGAGGTAAGCCGCAGACTTCCCCAGTTCCCCATCGTTCTCCACGGTGCTTCTTCCGTTATGCCTGAGTACGTCGAGATGATCCGTCAGTTCGGCGGTCAGATGGACGATGCTATCGGCATTCCCGAGGATATGCTCCGTCAGGCAGCAGCTTCCGCAGTCTGCAAGATCAACGTTGACTCTGACCTGCGTATCGCTCTGACTGCAGCTATCCGCAAGCATCTTGCTGAGAATCCCACCCACTTCGATCCGCGCCAGATCCTCACTCCGGCCCGTGACGCTATCAAGAACGTTGTTACCCACAAGATCGTCAACGTTCTCGGCTGCGGCGGCAGAGCATAATTCTGTGCCTCGAAGATAATAATTAAATCATAACTGTGCGGGCAATTCCTATAGGATTGTCCGCACTTTTTATGATGGAGGAAAGATAATGGAAAAAGATATAAGAATTTGCCAAAAATGTGGCGGAGAGCTGATTGAGGGAGAACTCGTAGCAGGTCATGGCTTTGCATTTTATGCCAAAGGCGAAAAGACGAAGCTTCTGCCTAAAAAATACAGTCTGGTAATCTGCCGGTGCTGCAAAAACTGCGGACATATTCAGGACATCACCGCCACCAATCCCGAAAAACTGATATGACAGTTAAGCGAATAATCGGCTTAACAGGAGAAAAATATGACAGAAAACTTTGACGATATCGTGCTTATCCCTCTCGACGAAGAAGAGGAAATTGAAACTGAAAGCGGAAAGAATGACTCCTCCGAGCCGAAGGGCAAGGGCGAGCTTTACGAAAACTCCACTGCGCCGCAGCAGGTAATGCTTGTCTCTGTTGACACTGGCGAGCCTGATTTCGAGCAGTCTCTTGAGGAACTCCGCGAGCTGACCGCCACCGCAGGCGGCGAGGTCGTGGCAGTCATGACCCAGAAGCTGAGCAACCCCGTTGCCGCCACCTGTGTCGGCTCAGGAAGACTCGAGGAAATAGCAGAATTCTGCAAGAACAATGAGGTTGACCTGATTATTTTCGACCTCGAGCTGACTCCCATACAGCTTCGCAACATCGAGCATGACACCGGTGTTCGCGTCATCGACCGCACCATGCTTATTCTCGACATTTTCGCTCAGCGCGCCATTTCAGGTGAGGGAAAGCTGCAGGTTGAACTGGCTCAGCTCAGGTATATGCTCCCCCGTCTGACCGGTAAGGGCATTGAGATGAGCCGTCTGGGCGGCGGTATCGGTACAAGAGGTCCCGGTGAAACAAAGCTTGAGACCGACCGCAGACACATTCACCGCCGCATCGATGCCGTCAAGGAGAAGCTCGCTGAGGTCGAAAAGCGCCGCCATCTCCACCGTGCCCGCCGCCGCAAGACAGGTGTTGTCACTGCGGCTATTGTCGGATACACAAATGCAGGAAAATCCACTCTGCTCAACCGTCTGACAAACGCAGGCGTACTGGCTGAGGACAAGCTTTTTGCCACTCTCGACCCCACCTCACGCGCGCTGACACTCCCTTCCGGCGGCTCGGTAACACTTGTTGACACAGTCGGGTTTATCCGCCGCCTGCCTCACCATCTTATCGAGGCATTCAAATCCACCCTCGAAGAGGCACTTGACGCTGACATCATAATCCTGCTGTGCGACGGTTCTGACCCCGATTTCCGCAGTCAGCTTGATGTTTCCCGCAAGCTGCTCGATGAGCTCGGTGCAAACGACAAACCCACCGTCACAGTCATCAACAAGTGCGATGCCGCTGACCACGCTGAACTTCTCGGCATGGCAGGCGTCCGCATATCCGCTCTGACCGGCGACGGACTCGACGACCTGCTTATGGCAATAGAAAAGGCTATGCCGGTTCAGCAGGTACGCATGAATCTGCTTCTGCCCTTCTCCGAGATGAGCTGGTCGGCTCAGATACGCAATAACGGCGAGGTGCTTGAAGAGGAATACACCGCCGACGGTCTGCGCCTGACAGCGCTTGTCGACCCCGTTCTTGCAGTCAAGCTTGATAAATTTCGTATTTCAGGCGAGCCGGAGCTGAACGAGTAAAGACACTCTGAATGCTGTACGAAAATGAAATACGCTGAAATATTCTGAAAGCACATGAACTTCAGTTAAGATCGGATATGAAATATTATGATAAGACATATAACTGACACCAATGAAAAGCTGAACATTTCCCGTGCTGTTCTGGAAGCCCTGCCCGACTGGTTCGGCATACCCGAATCAAGAGAGGAATACATTTCCGACAGCGCACAGCAGCCTTTTTTCGCTGCTTTCGATCATGATGGCAAAGCTTCCGGTTTCCTCTGCCTGAAGGAAACCGGAAGGGATACGGTTGAGCTTGCTGTCATGGGAGTGCTGAAGGAGCATCACAGGCAGGGAATCGGCAGGGCGCTGTTTCTTGCCGCTAAAGAACACGCTGCCGCCGCAGGTTATTCCTTCATGCAGGTCAAGACAGTTAAGATGGGTATGTATGACGACTACGACATCACCAACCGATTTTATCTGAGTCTCGGCTTCAAGGAATTTGAGGTCTTCCCCACTCTTTGGGACGAGAGCAACCCCTGTCAGGTATATGTTATGAATATGAAATAGAGCACAGCGCCGTTTTATCCGCTATGTAATTTCATGAAATATAACGAATTTCTATGAAGCAAAAAAGCAGACCGACAATTTCGCCGGTCTGCTTTTTTTATTTTCTCAGTTTCTCCGCTATCCTGATTGATGCTTCGATATGCATTATCCAATGGCGCGAAAATGGCATCTGAATCAGTCCTCTCACGTCCTTGCCGCACCAGTAATCTATCAGCCAGCTGGCTGTTTCTTCCTCGCTGACAGTCCCGAGTGAGCGCAGATATTCTTTGTCAGCGTCTGTCATTTTTCGTTTTGTATCCTGAAAGCTGAGTCCGCTGAGCACCTCTTCGGTGCATTCAGCGACAGCCTTTATGTATTCATAAAGAGCATCAATATCAAGTGAAGCGGAAAATTGCGCTATCTTTTCTCCTTCAAGCTCATTACCGGTGGTGACTATCGGTGAATTCATCTTTTCCGCATGGTTTCCGGCAAAAAATATCTGCTCCTTTCTTCTTATCAGCGAATTGGCAACAATATCTTCAATTCTGAAAATATGAAACAGCGAGTACGCCACTGTCTTGTTGTGATAGCCTTTGGCTTTCGGGCAAGGCATGGCGGAAAACTCCCGATCATTCAGCATCTGACGAAGCTCAAGAATCTGCTCCATCAATCTGCCGCGAAGCAACAGCAGGGTATCTATTCCTTCACCAAAGGTTGCGCTGCTTTTTATCTGACTCTGCATTCTCCTGTTAAGCTCTGACCATTCTGCATTCACCTGCATCATCTCCTTCCCATCGCTTTTTTAATCATTTTAACCTGAACAAAGCATATCTGCAAGCTTTTTTGCCTCTCCGGTATAAATACTGCCATTCATGCCAAAACTATCTGCGGAAGGTTTTCTCTTCCGAATACATTATATGAAAGGGGGAGGGTCGGTTTCAATCGACCCGTTCCGGCTATGAGTGTAAAATTTGACAGCGGCGGTCGCCGCAGAAAAAATCCCGGCTTTGCAGCGGCTGTCGGACTATGTCTTGCGGCTGTCTGCCTTGTCGCAGCAGCAACTGTAATCAACAACCGCACTGACAAAAATGACGAAGGCGGCTATATTTCCGAATACGTCTCCCAGCAGGGTGAGTCGGTATGGCTTGGCGTTGAAAACACCGAAGACAGCGAAGAGGTTTACATCGACACTCAGCCGTCTGACGAGGATTTCGCCGATGACGGAAATATTCCTGCTGACAGCACTGCACTGACAGAAGACAGCACCACAGAACCATCCGAGGAACAGAGCACTGAGGTATGGAGTGAAATCGGAGATGAGCCTGACGGCACTGTTTCCGCAGATGATATGGCACTCGACAGCGGAGACGACGAGGCTGTGGCTGTCTCGGCAAAGGTAAGCTACCGTATGCCGCTCGCCGGAGAGATAATCAACGGCTTCAGCGGAGAGGAGCTTGTCTACTGTTCCACCATGGGTGACTGGCGTGTGCATCAGGGGGTCGATATCAGCGGAACGTCCGACTGCGAGGTGCGAGCCTGTGCTGATGGTGTTGTTGTCGATTTTACCGAGGATATGCTTTACGGCTACACCGCGATAATTGAGCAGGAGGACGGCTCCATGCTGTACTACTGCGGGCTGACCTCAGTTCCGAAGGTCACCGCCGGACTTGTGGTCAAGGCTGGCGACGTGATAGGCTACCTCGGCACTGTACCCTGTGAAGCAGGCGAACAGCCTCATCTGCATCTTTCAATGATGAAGGACGGCACGTTTGTTGATCCTATACGTGTAATGGGATTATAATTATTCTGAAAACGAATGAATTATTTCAGCCCTGACAGCATATAATACTATCAGACAGGGAAAGAAACATCAGATAACCTGCCCCCGGAAAATATCGTTTAGGGGCACAATAAAGCCGGAGCAAACAAAGGATTCAGCCCTTTCGCTCCGCAAAAAGGCACCCGTCGGAGCATCTCCGGCAGGTGCCTTTGTTTTTATTGTATCCGCCATGCTGAATTCATCGGGCAGTATTCATACGCTGAAATATATGAAAAACCGCCCCGATACTGCTTCGTACCGGGGCGGCATCTTTTATCTTACTGTATGCTGGAAAGTCTGCTGCGGTGGCGCGGGTGGCGCTTGCGGCACTTGGGTTCACCGAGAATCTCGGTCCACATCAGTGCCTCCTGCAGTTTCGCTCTGTCCATCTGCAGAGCAACAGGAACAGCAGTTTCAGCCTTTACCTGCGCAGACTGTGTCTGTACCGCCTTTTTGACGGTAGTCTGCACCGGAGCTTTTGCTTTAGTCATTGCACATCACCCTTGATTATTTCTTGGGTGCGGGAGTGGTCGGAGCCATCGGAGTATCTGCAGCGGTACCATCGTCTGCTGTGCCGACATCGCCGATTCTCTCGCGCATTGCTGTATCAGCCTTGATGTTCTGGATATCATAGTAATCCATAACGCTCAGGCGGCCCTCACGCAGAGCATAAGCCATAGCCTTGGGGATTTCTGCCTCTGCCTCGACAACGTAAGCGCGCATTTCCTGCTCGCGTGCAACTGCCATTGCGCGGCGCTCCTCAGCCTTAGCCTGGGAGATCTTCTTGTCAGCCTCAGCCTGCAGGCTCTGCAGCTGTGCGCCGATGTTTCTGCCGATGTCGATATCAGCGATATCAATGGAAAGAATTTCGAATGCAGAACCGGAGTCGAGACCCTTCGCAAGAATTCTCTTGGAGATCTCATCAGGATTCTCAAGAACTTCCTTATGGGAATCTGCAGAACCGACGGTGGTAACGATACCCTCACCGATACGGGCAAGGATGGTGGCCTCACCGGCGCCGCCGACGAGACGCTCAAGGTTTGCACGAACGGTAACTCTTGCCTTGACGAGCAGCTCGATACCGTCCTTTGCAACTGCGGATACGTTGGAAGTCTCGATGACCTTCGGGTTAACGCTCATCTTGACAGCCTCGAGAACATCACGGCCTGCGAGGTCGATAGCTGCAGCCTTCTCGAACGGAAGCTCGATGCCTGCGCGCTCGGAAGCAATGAGAGCATTGATGACAGCGTCGATGTTGCCGCCTGCGAGGTAGTGAGC
Organism: Acutalibacteraceae bacterium; assembly: GCA_045580875.1. Lineage (GTDB taxonomy): Bacteria > Bacillota > Clostridia > Oscillospirales > Acutalibacteraceae > SIG598. The sequence goes on along the minus strand of JAZNOP010000013.1, from coordinate 7,934 downwards.
CTCAAGCTTGTTTGCGCTCAGCTTGAGACCAGCCTTTGTTGCTCTGATGAGCGGCATGACGATGCGCTGGGGAGAAACTCTTCTCAGACGCATACCGAAAAGGCTGAAGATGCTTACTCTTGTGTTGGAAGCCAGTGCCGAAATCCAGAGTCCCATAGGAACGACACTGAAGAAAATGACAACGAGAAGGATAAGTATGCCTATACCTACTACGGTGCCGATGGCAGGACCTGCGCCCATTGCCAGAGTGAATCTGCTGAACATGTTTTTAGTCCCCTTTTACTTGATTTTTGAATTGTACGGGTCTGATCCCCGTTTATTCCTCTGTTGCTTCGCCTGTCTCCGCGATTTCAATGATATCTTTGGAAACCTGCTCTCTTTCTCTGACCACCAGACGGTAACCTTCCGCCTTGATGACCTCAATCTCGGAGCCCTTGAGAATGAACTTGCCGGATGAAACTACATCCAGTTCATCATCTCCGAATCTTGCTACGCCGGTAGGACGCATATCTGTCACAGCTGTGCCGACAGCACCTACCATTCCGGAAAGGCCGCGGTTTCCGACGTAACCGCTGTTGTCGTTCATCTCATCCTTGAGGATAAGCGGAGACTTAAGCTTGCCCTTTGCAAGCAGTCTCATTATTATCCAGAAAAGCAGTCCGCATATTGCCGCAACGATAAGCGAAACGATAACGCCCTGCACAAAGCTTTCCGAAACAAGGAAAACACCGCCCACAAAGCAGATGATACCGATTGTTCCCGGCCAGCCAAAGCCCGGTGCGAACATCTCTATTCCTATCAGGATAAATCCGGCAATAAAAAGGATTATCGCGATAATTATGAGAACATCCACTACATTCTCCCCCCTTATTAGCCCCGATTTCACATCAACACTTCTATGTATTGAATTGATTGTAATGATATAGTACCACAATTAATACGCATTGGCAATACATTTTTGTGCACGATAAACCTGCCTATCGTGCAGCAGGCTTTGTTGAATTTATTGACCCGGTCACTATACCGGCTGATAATTAATCCTGACTATGTAAAAAACTGTTGCCGACCGGCGTTTATTATTATATACTAATCTTATATGCAGTTCATGCACAGGCGAAATGCCGGTACTCCTGTCCGAAAGCGATGTGAGAATGTGAGCGAAATCAACGAAAGCTATATTGATATAGTGACCGAAGCTGCCTCTACAGGCGATATGCTTTCGGCGAAATACCGTCTGGCGCAGATGTACCGCACCGGCGAAAATGTCGAAAAAGACAGCGCTGAGGCTGTGCGCTGGTATTCGCTTGCAGCCATGCAGGCAATAAACGAGCTGGAGCGCACCCCCACGCTTGCCAGCGCCGAAACGGTATTCAGCATTCTCTTCGACCTCGGTGAGCATCATTACGAAATAGGCGATTCTCAGCGCGCAATAAAGACCTTTCTTCGCCTGCAGTCGATTCTCGATTCACTGCCTGAGGACATACTCTGCCGGCAGACCGACCGCTGGATGCAGATATGCAGCAACAAGCTCGGCGGTCTGTATGAACGCACCGCAAAACCGGAATCCGCCTACGAGCACTTCAGGCGCGCGCTGGTGATTGCTGAACGCGCTGCAGAAAATGACGACAGCGAGCTTGCACTTGACGACCTTGCCGTTGCAAGCTATCGCGTGGGATTTATTGACCATCTCTTCCGCGGAGAGACAAAGCGTCTTGACCGCGCCCACGCACTGTGGAACAGCCTTTACGAGCGCACCGGCAACTACGATTACCGCCGCAAGAAATGCGTCATCGACACGCTTTACGCCACAGCCGATATTCCCTCGCCGGAAGAGCGCGCAGGCACTGCCGCTGCTCTGCCCACTGCCGATGATACTGCCGTTTCCGCGGTCATAGAACCTGTTGGAGACAGCGCTGCCGCCGATTCCATGACAGCTGAGCTGTCACGCTACATCAGCGAATACGGGTACAGCCGCAGCAGCCCGCTCGACGGCAAGCGTCCGCTTTTCGAGGCACTGGCAGTAATTGTGCTGATTGCCCTTTGCATCTGGGCTTATTTTTCCGGAACATTCCACGAAATTTTCCGGTTCTTCCGAAATCTCTGAAATTAAAAGCCGTCTGTCGAAGTTTTTCCGGCAGACGGCTTTACTATATACTGTATTACTTGCATTATAAACTGATAATTATTCGTCCTCATCAAGTATGACCGCGCCCTCGGGAAGCTCATCGTCGGGAATATATTCCATGATATCTCCCGGCTGACAGTTAAGCTCGCGGCAGATAGCATTGAGGGTTGAAAAGCGTATCGCCTTTGCGCGGTTGTTTTTCAGGATTGAAAGATTCGAGATGGTTATGCCCACCCGGTCGGCAAGCTCGGAGACACCTACCTTGCGTCTGGCAAGCATGACATCTATGTTTATCATTATCGCCATTTTGCGCCTCCGTCAGATAGTAAGCTCATTTTCTTCCTTGTAGTCGATAGCTGTCGAGAACAGCTCGCGGAACACCTTTGCCAGCACAGCCAGCAGAAGGAACACCACTCCGACTACCATTACGAAGATTGACTGAATAAAGAATGTGCCAATAAAAAACAGTATGCTTATAACCAGCGCGCAGATACCCATCTGCCCGAGCAGATGCGCGTTCTTTCTGACAAAGGATTCCCCACGCGTGATGTTGACCATAAGCTTGAGCGCCAGCACCAGCAGGGTTATCGCCGGTATTCCGGCGGCATACATCAGCACCATAATGGCGATATATGTCCTTCCCAGCAGATAGATGGTTGTGTTGGCAAAATACAGCTTAAGCAGCCACGGCAGTGCAGCGTAGACCACTACTCCGCAGAGAATCAGTACTGCCAGCATGACATCGGCAAGAACGACCATACGAAATTTCTTCAGAAGCTTCATTTTTGCGCCTCCTTTTATACGCTCACTTATACTCTCTGTTATTTTATCGCTCAATAATACATTCGGTTTATTCGATATATCACACAGCCGTGACCGGTACGCTTTCTGCGCGCCAGTCACGGCTGCTTTAATCTGGTTTGATTATTTCGCAGGAGCGAGAGCCTTGTGGAAGACCTTCTTGCCCTTACGGATAATGATCTGACCGTCCTCGAAGTCCTCAAGAGTGTAGCTCTTGAAGCCGTCGGTTACCTTCTCGCCGTTGATGGAGATGCACTGATCCTTGGTGATCAGCTGACGTGCGTTGCCCTTGGAAGAAGCAATACCGCAGGCAATCAGAAGATCAGCAAGAGCGATGGCACCGTCGGTGAAGTTCTCATCAGTGAGCTGGGTGGAGGGCATATCAGCACTGTCTGCGCCTGCGCCGAAGATAGCACGTGCTGCAGCTCTTGCGCGCTCAGCCTCTTCCTCACCGTGAACGATCTTGGTGACCTCGTATGCAAGGATTTCCTTCGCATCGTTGATCTTGCCGGTGCCCTGCCACTCTTCCATTGCCTCGATCTCTTCGATGGGCAGGAAGGTGAGGAACTTCAGGCAGCGGATAACGCTTGCGTCCTCGGTATTTCTCCAGTACTGGTAGAAATCGTAAGGGGAGGTTTTGTTCGGGTCGAGCCATACAGCGCCACCCATGGTCTTGCCCATCTTCTTGCCGTCGCTGGTGGTAAGAAGAGCAAAGGTCATACCGTAGACCTCTTCGCCCTCGACACGGCGTACAAGATCGATACCGCCGAGGATATTGGACCACTGGTCGTCGCCGCCGAGCTCCAGCTTGCAGCCGTACTTCTGATTGAGCACGAGGAAGTCGTAGCTCTGCATCAGCATGTAGTTGAACTCGATGAAGGAAAGTCCGCGCTCAAGACGGGACTTGAAGCATTCAGCGGTAAGCATTCTGTTGACAGAGAAATGCACACCGATATCACGCAGGAAATCAATGTAGTTAAGGGGAAGGATCCAGTCGGCGTTGTTGAGCATCATTGCCTTGTCCTCGCCGAAGTCGACAACTCTGGACATCTGCTTGACGAAGCAGTTTCCGTTGTGTGCGATGGTCTCCTTGGTCATCATGGAACGCATATCGGAACGTCCGGTGGGATCGCCGATCATTGCAGTACCGCCGCCGATGATGGCAATGGGACGATGACCTGCTCTCTGCATATGAGCCATGATGATCATCTGAAGGAGATGACCGACGTGCAGGCTGTCTGCAGTGGGGTCAAAGCCGATGTAGAAGGTGACAGGCTCGCCGCTGCCGAGCAGCTCACGAATCTTGTCCTCATGGGTCATCTGAGCGATGAGCCCGCGTCGTTTGAGTTCATCAAAAACATTCATTTTATTAAAACCTCTTTATGTTGAATTTCTGAATTGATTACAGATTATTAGAACGTATATGGTATCTTCCGGAGACTACCTTTCTGCGAAAAAACCTCCATAGACAACCGGCACGTAATTTTTAAATGCCGCCATATATACGCCTCCCTTCGCACTGCAGATAACAGCTATTGAAATAGCCCTGCGCGCAATATATAATAATAAGTAATTTAACCACATTTATACATTTTTGTCAACTATAACGGGAGTATAAATTATATGGACAGCGAACGCTTTGCCCGCGCCATCGAAACCGCCGGCGCCCGCCAGCGCGAAGGTATCGGCACTCTTGGCGAAAAGGGTGTTCATAATACCCTCAAGCACTATTACGAGCCGGACACCTCATGCCACGAGATCCCAATCGGAGGCTATGTGGCGGATATTGTCGGCGAAAACGGCATAATCGAGATACAGAGCGCCTCATTTTTCAAGATGCGCGAAAAGCTGACCCGCTTTCTTGAATACGCACCGGTGACCGTCGTGTGGCCCTGCGTCGTCAACAAGCGGCTGATATATATTGACCCCGAAACCGGCGAGATGATATCCTCACGACGCTCCGGTCTGCACCGCGGAGAATACGATGTATTCCGCGAGCTTTACGGAATCCGCAAGCTTATGGGTGACCCGCGGCTTTCGGTCTGCATTGCCATGCTCGAGGCCGATGAATACCGCCCCTCCGGCAGAAAAAGAGGCAGGCGGCGCAAAGGCGCAAACAACGGCGTGGAGCGGTATCCCACCGCGCTTATCGGGGAGATAATTCTTTCATCTCCGGTTGATTACCTGCAATTAGTTCCCGCCGGTCTTCCGGAGGAATTCACCGCAAAGGACTTCGCCCGATCGGCTGGTGTCAGCGATGACATAGCCAGAATGACCCTCGCGGTGCTCATTGAGACAGGCATAGCTGAGCGCTGCGGCAAGCAGGGCAACGCCTATGTCTACCGTATCCTGCCGGATTATTCTGAGCTTTGCTGACCGGCGGCTGTTCTGAAAACTGATATTCGTAATACCGTCAGTAATATTCGCGCCATATATTATCATAATATGGATAATTTACCCTAAAATATCCAATATCCGGCACAAATAAGGGTGTTAATTGGGAACAAATCAATATTGCAAGGCGCTCACCTTTCTGTTATACTTATTGTTTGGAAGGTCAGCGCCTTTGCTGTCTTTTCTTTCAGGTTAATTCTCTATTTTTACATAAAGGAGATCTTCAAAATGAACAATCTCGATCAACTGACCGTAAACGCGATACGTGTGCTGTCTGCTGACGCTATCCAGAAGGCAAAGTCGGGACACCCCGGTCTGCCCCTCGGCGCAGCTCCTGCAGCCTATGAGCTGTGGGCAAAGCACATGAAGATCAATCCGGCTGATGCCGAGTGGCTCGACCGCGACCGCTTCATTCTTTCCGGCGGACACGGCTCTGCAATGCTCTACTCCCTGCTGCATCTGTTCGGCTACGGTCTTACCCTTGATGACCTCAAGGCATTCCGTCAGCTCGGCTCGCTCACTCCCGGTCACCCGGAGTACAAGCACACTGTCGGTGTTGATGCTTCCACCGGTCCTCTCGGCGCAGGTCTCGGCATGGCTGTCGGTATGGCAATGGCTGAGGCACACCTCGCAGATATCTTCAACCGCGACGGTTATCCTGTTGTCGATCACTACACATACGCACTGTGCGGCGACGGCTGCATGATGGAGGGCATTTCCTCCGAGGCTCTTTCACTCGCAGGAACACTCGGTCTCTCCAAGCTTATTATCCTTTATGATTCCAACGATATTTCCATCGAAGGCTCCACCGACATCGCATTCACTGAAGATGTTCAGAAGCGTGTCGAGGCTTTCGGTTTCCAGACCCTCTACGTTGAGGACGGCACCGACATGGATGCTATCGGCGAGGCTATCGAGGCTGCAAAGGCAGACACCGAGCACCCCTCCTTCATCATCGTCCGCACCCAGATCGGTCAGGGCTGCCCGGCAAAGCAGGGCAAGGCTTCCGCTCACGGCGAGCCTCTTGGTGACGCAAACATTGCCGAGATGAAGACTGCAATGAACTGGCCCTCTGACGAGCCCTTCTTCGTACCGCAGGAGGTCTATGACCATGTTGCAGCAGTTGCTGAGCAGAAGAAGACCGCTTACAATGAGTGGCAGGCACTTTTCGCTGACTACTGCAAGGCATATCCCGAGCTTGCTGAGCTCTGGAACACCTACTTCGTAAAGAACGAGGCTCTCGAGGCTGCTCTTGACAGCGAGGAATTCTGGGCTTACGAGGACAAGCCTATGGCTACCCGCGTACTCTCCGGAAACATGATCAACCGTCTGGCTGAAATCATACCCAACCTCATCGGCGGCGCTGCTGACCTCGCACCCTCCACCAAGACCTACATGAACGGCAAGGGCGACTTCAATAAGGACAACTATGCCGGCAGAAACCTGCACTTCGGCGTCCGTGAGATTGCAATGGCTGCTATCGGCAACGGTCTGCTTCTCCACGGCGGTCTGCGCTCGTTCGTTTCCACCTTCTTCGTATTCAGCGATTACGTCAAGCCCATGGCAAGACTTTCCTCTATAATGAACATTCCGGCAATGTATGTCTTCACCCATGACAGCATCGGTGTCGGCGAGGACGGTCCCACCCACGAGCCCATCGAGCAGCTTGCAATGCTCCGCTCCATGCCCAACTTCAACGTATGGCGTCCCTGCGATGCAACCGAGACTGCTGCCGCATGGTACGCACTCATCGCTTCTGAGGGTACTCCGGGCGCTGTAGTTCTCACCCGTCAGGATCTGCCCCAGCAGGCCGGTTCCTCCAAGGAGGCTCTCAAGGGTGGCTATGTCATTGCTGATTCCGACAAGGAAACTCCCGATGCTATCATCGTTGCAGCAGGCTCTGAGGTTGCACTTGCAGTTGATGCAAAGAAGGCACTCATCGCTGAGGGCATCGATGTCCGCGTTGTTTCCATTCCCTGCATGGAGGTCTTTGATCAGCAGACCGCAGAGTACAAGGAGTCGGTACTTCCCTCCGCTGTACGTGCAAGAGTTGCTGTAGAGGCAGGCTCTGCATACGGCTGGCACAAGTATGTCGGACTTGACGGCAAGACCGTCTGCATCGACACCTTCGGTGCATCTGCTCCTTTCTCTGTTCTCTTCCCGCACTTCGGCTTCACTGCTGAGAACGTCGCAGAGACTGTAAAGAGCATCGTAAAATAATTAATATCCAGATCATTCACTGCGGTGCAGCCAATCCGGCTGCACCGTTTTTTGATTGATACTGTAAATTTTGGTTTAGCGTACTCACCTTCAGTGATGCACCAACCGCACACACCCCAAGACCGAGCCGGAAGAATATCGGCGAGGGGTGGAAGTGTGGAAGATGATAAAGCGTTGGCAATCACCATACGTAACTCCGGTGAATGTGCGCCGGACGGTGGCTCAGGCTACATGTATTTATTCTGAATTGAGGTTTTCAGAAATGATTCGGTAGAATTATTTCTGAAACACATGCAATTCGATATAAATACGAGACGACCTTTTAAACGGTATTTTGGTTCCTTTTTTACCGAACAAAAAGGAACCGCCCCGCCGGCGCAAGGCGGAAGTCAAA
>JAZNOP010000012.1:0-4104 GCA_045580875.1 Acutalibacteraceae bacterium | reverse complement strand
ACCTCAATTCGGAATAAATACATGTAGCTTGCGCCACTGTCCGGTGCACATTCACCGGAGTTAAGTATGGTGATTGCCAGCGCTTTATCATCTTCCGCACTTCCACCCCTCGCCGATATAATTCCGGCGAGGTTCGTGGGCAGGTGCGGTTGCTTTGTCATCGAAATCTTAATCGCATAATCCAAAATTTATCTGCCAGGCATTATTCCTCACACAAACCGCTTGAAGGGTCTGAGCACAAGATTTTCGCAGTCGGCTTTGCCTATGCCGAGGAAGCCGTTTTCACCGAATACACGCACCAGTTCGCCCTCGGTGAGGGGCTTTTTCAGCTTCAGCCGCGCAAAATCCAGCTCTCCGCCGTTAAAGTAGCGGTTGGCCTGCGCCGGCGAGACGTAAAGCTTGCGGTAGACCGTAAAAGCGCTCTCCACCGGCAGCAGGTGTCCATCTATCTCACCGCTGTCAGTCAGCTCCTGAAGCTGCTCTATAGTCAGCGCATTCTCCAGTCCGAAGCCTGCCGCCATGGTGCGCCGCAGTGAGGTCATCACCGCTCCGCAGCCGAGCGCTCTGCCGATATCGTCGATAAGCGTGCGGATATAGGTTCCCTTGGAGCAGAGAATATCCAGCCTGCCCTCGCCGCTCGCCGGATCAAACTCCAGCAGCTCGAGCTCAAGAATGGTCACCGGTCGTGCCTCACGCTCGACCTCGATGCCCCTGTGCGCCAGCTCATACAGCCGCTGTCCGTCGTGGTGAACAGCCGAATACATGGGCGGAATCTGCATGATATCGCCGCGGAAATCGCACAGCACGGCGCCCATCTGGTTTTCATTGACACAGAAGGGCTGCTCTGTAAGCACCTCACCGGTGATGTCGAGCGTATCGGTTGTGATTCCCAGCCGGAATCCCGCCTCGTAGCGTTTGTCCTGCACAGGAAGCAGCTCGGCGGCGCGTGTTGCGTTGCCGAGCAGTATTGTCATAACGCCGGTAGCCATCGGGTCGAGGGTGCCGGCGTGTCCTATTTTCTTTGTCTTAAGCATGCCGCGCAGCTTTGCGCAAAGGTCGAACGATGTGAAATCGACCGGCTTATCTACTATCAGTATGCCCGTTTTTCCGTTCAATTCATTCACCCATTACTGCAGTCGCAGCCTCAATTACAGCATCAAAAGCCTCCTCGATGCTGCCCTTGACGAAGCCGCCTGCCGCCGCCGGATGTCCGCCGCCGCCAAGACGTGCGCAGATAGCGCTGGCATCAATTCCCGGCACTGTGCGCGCCGAAATCTTGATACCGTCCTTGACCTCACGCAGCATGAATCCAGCCTCAACGCCCTCGATTTTTCTCGGAATAGCCGAGATACCCTCGATGTCGCTCTCGCCGGCGTTGGCGTCCTGCATCATCTTCTGTGTCAGTGTGATTATAGCCACTCTGCCGTCAAGGCGCATGGTCAGCGACTCCATTACGAATTTTTCCAGCTCCATGCGCGCTCTCGACTTGGTCTCGAACATTATCTGATTGACACGGTAGGCGTCAATTCCTGTTTCGATAAGCTTTGCCGCGGCGCGGTGGGTGTTTGCGGTCACATTGGAGTATCTGAAGCAGCCGGTATCGGTGGAAATGGCTGTGTAGAGCGATACTGCTATCTCCCGGGTCAGCTCTGCGCCCAGAAGCGGAAGCAGGCGGAAGATTATCTCTCCTGCTGCAGCGGCATTCTTATCCACATAGGTCTCCTTTGCGTAGCCGCTGTTGGAGCTGTGGTGGTCGATGCACAGGTCAACTCTCTTGCCGTAATCCTTCTCGAGCAGACCGAGCAGGTCGGGCGTTGCAACATCGACAGCAACAATGAAGCCCTCACGCATGTCGTCCGGCTCGATATCCTCGAAGATATAGCGGTATTTAGGTGCCATTATATCGCCGCAGATGACATTGCACTTCTTTCCCACGCTGCGCAGTGCGCGGCAGAGACCGAAGGCAGAGCCGATGGTGTCGCCATCGGGGTATCTGTGGCAGAGAATAAGAATATTATCGTTTTCAAGCAGTCTTTCGGCTGCCTTTGTAAGCGAGATCATTGCCATGGTCGTTTTGTCCTTTCGTAGCGGATTAACACCATTTATGTCGAAGTATGGTGAATAATTGTCACTTTTCCGGCATCTCCGGCAATATTATACCTCGTCTACCGTTTCCTCATCGTCGTCATCGCTGTAGCCGCCCTCGGGACGGACATCGATGAGCAGCTTGTTGATGTGCGCGCTGTGCTCGATGGAATCATCGGCAACAAAGCGCAGCTCGGGAACATGGCGCAGCTGAAGCGCACGACCCAGCTCACGGCGCATATATCCGGCGGCTGATTTGAGTCCCTTGACAGACTCCTTTGTCTTCTCGTGCCCCTCGAATGCGCTGATGTAGCAGGTGGCGTAGGAAAGGTCGTTGGTGACCTCGACTCTGACCACCGAAATAAGGCTGGATACGCGCGGATCCTTGACGGTGCGGATTATCGCACACAGCTCGCGCATGATGTCTTCATTCAGTCTGTTTGCTCTGTGGCTTGCCATAATTAATTGACCATTCCTTAAATCAGAATAATAGTAAAGCGGCTCCGGTCGGTCTTTCCCGACCGGAGCCGCGCTTTTTGTGATACTGTGTGTATTATTATCTGCGATTATGCCTCGCGGTATTCCTCTATGATGAATGCCTCAAGGAAGTCGCCCTCCTTGATGTCGTTGAACTTCTCAAGACCGATACCGCACTCGTAGCCCTGCGAGACCTCCTTGACGTCGTCCTTGAAGCGGCGGAGGGACTTGATCTGATCCTCGGCGATGATGATACCGTCGCGGACAACGCGGATAAGCGCACGGCGCTCGATCTTGCCGGAGACAACGTAGGAACCGGCGATGGTGCCGATGTTGCTGATGCGGATAGTCTGGCGAACCTCTGCGCGGCCGAGATCGACAACGCGGGTCTTGGGTGCCAGCATACCCTTCATAGCAGACTCGATCTCCTCGATGCAGTCATAGATGATGCGGTAGAGGCGCAGGTCAACACCGATGCGCTCGGCGTTCTCTGCTGCAACCGGATCGGGACGTACGTTGAAGCCGACGATGATAGCGTTGGAAGCATCTGCCAGCATGACGTCAGACTCGCTGACAGCACCGACAGCGCCGTGAATAACGCGGACGCGGACCTCTTCGTTTGTAATCTTCTCGAGGGACTGACGGACAGCCTCAACAGAGCCCTGAACGTCACCCTTGACGATGATCTTGAGTTCCTTCATTTCGCCGTCCTGCATCTGGCTGAACAGGTTATCCAGAGTGACCTTGGTCTGCTGCTGGAACTGCTCTTCCTTCTGCTGGCTGCGGCGCTGCTCGACAAGCTCACGTGCAAGGCGCTCATCGGAAACAGCATTGAAGATGTCGCCGCCGGTGGGAACGCTGTCAAGACCGATAAGCTCGACAGGAATGGAAGGACCTGCCTGGGCAACGCGCTCGCCGCGCTCGTTGGTCATTGCACGGATACGTCCGACGCTGGTGCCTGCAACGATAATGTCGTGCTCATTGAGTGTACCGTTCTGGACAAGAACAGTAGCGATAGGACCGCGGCCCTTATCAAGACGTGCCTCGATGACGATACCCTTTGCGGCACGGTCGGGGTTGGCCTTGAGCTCCTTCATGTCTGCAACGAGAATGACGTTCTCGAGCAGGTCATCGATACCCATACCGGTCTTTGCCGATACCGGGCAGCAGATGATATCGCCGCCCCATGCCTCGGGGATAAGCTCATGCTCGGTGAGCTGTGTCATGACATGGTCGGGATTTGCAGCTTCCTTATCCATCTTGTTGATTGCGACAATGATGGATACGCCGGCAGCCTTTGCGTGGTTGATAGCCTCGATTGTCTGCGGCATGATACCGTCATCAGCAGCAACAACGAGTATTGCGATATCTGTGGCCATTGCACCGCGGGCACGCATGGTTGTGAAAGCCTCATGACCCGGGGTGTCGAGGAATGTGATTTCTCTGTCGCCCACCGGAACTCTGTAAGCACCGATGTGCTGGGTGATGCCGCCGGCCTCGCCAGCGGTTACGTTTGCCTTGCGGATGTAGTCGAGCAGGGAG
>JAZNOP010000011.1:0-16408 GCA_045580875.1 Acutalibacteraceae bacterium | reverse complement strand
CCGGTCTTACAGACGGCGCAAAGTGCTCTGTCTGTGGCGAGACCCTCAAGGCTCAGGAAGTTATCGGAATGATAGCACATACCGAGGAGACCATTCCTGCAGTCGAGGCAACCTGTACTGCAACCGGTCTTACCGAGGGTAAGAAGTGTACTGTCTGTGGACAGACCATCGTTGCACAGGAAGAAGTTGCAATGCTCCCGCACAGCTTCAACGAAAAGGCATCTGATAAGATTGCTTCCTACGCTGACTGTGAGAATGCAGAAACCCATTATGTCATGTGCGATAACTGTGATGCTGTTTCTGATACCAAGACTGTAGCGGTCGGTACTGCAAACGGACATAACTTCGCAAACACCGCATCTGACAAGCTCGCAACAGAAGCAACCTGTACCGCAGCTGCAACCTACTATGTCAAGTGTGACAACCTTGGCTGTACTGCAGTTTCCGAAACCAAGACCGTTTCTGTCGGCGATCCTATCGAACACACATATAACACCAAGGTATCTGACAAACTCGCAACAGAAGCTGACTGTGAAAACGCAGCAACTTACTTTGTCCAGTGTGACAAGTGCGATGCAGTTTCCGATACCAAGACTGTTGCAGTAGGCAATGCACTCGGTCACTCTATCGGTGAACCTGTTGTTATTCCTACCTCCTGCGCAGCAGAAGGCTACACCTCTCACAAGTGTACAAGAGATAATTGTGACTATGAAGAGAAGACCGACATAGTTGCTAAGCTCCCGCACAATGAGGTTGAGGATGAAGAGCTGCCTGCAACATGTACCACTACCGGTCTTACCGCAGGTTCACACTGCTCGGTCTGCGGCGCTGTTATCAAGAAGCAGTACGAGATCGAGGTAAGAGGCCATGATCTTGTTCAGTATGAGGCTAAGGTAGCTACTTATACAGCTCCTGGTTACAATGATCATGAATCATGTAACCGCTGCTCTTATACCACTAAGGTTGAGATTCCGATGCTCGAGAAGCCCGGAATCACCAACTACAATGACTTCATTGAGAATCTTGCACTCCTTGAGGAGCTCGCTGCAATGTATGTAAGCGAGAATCCCGGCAAGGATCCCGCAAATCTTGTTATCAAGTATGTCCGTACCGGTGTTGATCGCTACAACTCCGGTTCATGGAACATCATGGCTGGTTATGAGGATGCAGGCTTTGCTGCATTCGTAGATCAGATGGAAGATCAGATCAACAGCCAGATGGGTTCTCAGGATGAGATGCTCATCATCAGCAGCATGAAGGATATACACAACTTCTATCTGCCCAATGGTGACTACGTTGACTTCGGTCATATGTTTGGTACCATGGACATCACCTATCACAACAACTTCGGTGTAAACCACGCTGACGTTGCTGGTTGGGCTGGCGATACCGTTGACCTTGTAAGCCTTGCAGACAGACACGGCGTATCCGGTACTGTTGACGAGATGGTACAGGATATCACTGATAACTATCTGTGCTACACCTTCAAGGAGGACGATACCTTCGGTCTTACCGATATGTACGGTGACCTCGACGGCTTCTATGTAATGCAGAAGCTCGAGAATACAGAGTACGATACCGGTACACTTACTTCCATCATGCAGAACTACTTCACTGAGGATCTGACCGATGAAATGCGTGCAGACTTCTTCCTGAAGAACAGACTTGATGGCGTAACCAAGCGCAACGCAATCCGTGAGGCAGTTTATACTGAGTACACCGGAAACAAGGTTATTTCCACTCTTGAGGGAACAAGAGAGTTCAATACCGACAATCTGCCTGACCTGAGAAGAGCAGCCTGCTATGCAGTTGCTGACTACTTCTGCAGACTCGCAGGTGACTGGGTAGAGGTTCTTGACAACCCGTATTACACCACCTTCTCCAGCGAATACACTGAGCTGGCTCCTGGCATCACTCAGGAGATCCATGCAGCATATACCGCTGATGACAAGCAGATCAAGTACTACATTGCAACTGCTGATATCAACAGCGAGTATGTAGATGTATTTGCAAACTATAAGGATAATGACCCGACTTCCTGGGGTATGCAGCGTGTAAGAGATCAGGCTAATGCAGCTCAGGCTAAGTACGGCAATCCGGACAGCGAGCATTACATCGAGAACTATCAGGTAGTCGTAAGCGTCAACGGTGCTGGCTACAACATGACAACCGGTGAGCCGGGCGGTCTGCTCGTAATGGGCGGCGTTGAGTATCAGGCACCTAACGCAAACGGATTCTTCGGTATCCTTAAGGACGGCACTCCTGTAATCGGAAGCACTTCTGATTACTACGCAATGAAGGATCAGGTCCAGGAGGGTATAGCAGCATTCGGTTCTACCCTTGTACATGACGGTAAGATTTCCGTATCTGCTTCCGGCGACTACTACAACAACCGTGCAAGCCGTACTGCTGTTGGTATTACCAGAACCGGCAAGGTCGTATTCATGGTACTCGACGGCAGACAGGAGCCTGTATCCTGCGGCGGCAGCATGGAGGAAATCGCACAGATCATGCTCGAGGCTGGCTGCGTTGAGGCGGTCAACCTGGACGGCGGCGGATCCTCTACATTCGTTGCAAAGCAGCCCGGCGATGACGAAATTTCTCTCATCAACAGACCGTCTGACGGTTTTGAGAGATCTGTAAGTACCTCGCTGATGATGGTTTCCACAGCTCCGAGCTCCACTGCATTTGATCATGCACTCCTTGAGAGTGAAACTTCTTACCTGACCATCGGCACCAGTGTTCAGATCACTGCTACCGGTGTCAGCGCAACCGGCGATCCCGCTGAGCTTCCTGAGGGCACCACCTGGGCAGTTTCTGATACCAGATGGGGTTCCATCACAGAGGACGGCGTATTTACCGGTCTGAGAAACGGTGACGTTGATGTCAACCTTATGCTTGGTGATACAGTCATCGGCACTAAGACAATGCATGTTGTCACTCCGAACAACCTCTACTTCTCCAGAGAGAATATGGACGTTGTTTACGGTTCCAGCATCGAGCTTCCGATCGTTGCAATATATGACGGTAAGGTTGTTGCAGTTACTGCAAAGGACTTCGTATTCACCCTTGCTAACGATACTGCAGGTACAATTGATGGTTTCACCTTCACTGCAGCAGAGACAAGCACTGTGAAGAAGGTTGTTGTTACCGCAGCTCTTGCTGCTGATGCAGAGAAGACTGCTTCAATGCAGATCTCCCTCTACAACCAGGGTGAGGCTACCTTCGACTTCGATAAGGCTGTTGGCGGTGACAGAATCCTTGCTTGGGACAGACAGGTCACCAATGCTACCACCGAGGATAATTCCTTCTATATCGTAGTCGATCCGGAACAGGATATGGTCACTTCGTATACATTTGCTATCGATATGACTCAGATTCCGATTCCTGAGGAACTGTCCGACCTCGTTTACATGCTGCCTGGCGCAGATGCAGCAGATGCTTCCGCATGGGGCTTCCTGATGCAGCTGGCTGAGCGTGTCAGCGTACTCTCTGAAGTAAGACCTGTTCTTTACTTCGACAAGAACTTTGATGTTGATTACTCCGGTCTGACTATCGTCAATGAGTACTTCACTCTTACTGAGACCATCATGAATCCTGAGGACAATTCTCTGACTCTGATACTCAAGTGGAACGATCAGACACAGGCAATCGATCCTGCTACTGCAAACCCGCTCTGCATCGTCAGCGGAATCAAGCTGACTCCGAAGGATGACGCAGCATGGGATGACAGAGATCGTCTTATTCCTGTAAATACCGGCGAAATCAGCTATGACATCTATCTGCGTGCAAACGCACTCTACTCCTTCGCACAGAAGCCTGAGAATCAGGAAATCTACGGAATATATCCGTTTGTAAACAAGGATGTTTACATCAATGGTGCTCCTGAGTCCGGCGGTTACTTCGGCGATATTTACGCAACCTTCGAGGATTCCTACACTCTCATGAAGGTTCTCAAGAACGGTTGGGTAAGTGAAGTCGGCGGCTACGCTTATTACGAAAACGGTGAGAGATACACCGGCGTAAGAGAAGTAGACGGTTACTATTATGATTTCCGTGATGACGGTATATGCATCGGTCAGAACAAGTACAACGGTATCTTCGTTGAGGACGGCATCACCAAGTATGCTAAGTTCGGTGTTCTGTCTCCCGGTTGGGTATCCGTTGACGGCGATCGCTACTGCTTCGATGAGAACGGTGAAGGCTACGACGGCGATGTTGTTGTTGAAGAAGTAAATATGCAGTTCGACAACGGTAAGCTGCTCGGCGGTGACTCCGGATTTATCGTAAAGAGCGACGGCAAGACCTATCATTACACCAATGGTGTTAAGCACTACGGCTGGCTGCAGATTGGTGAGGACTGGTACCACTTCAATACCGGTACCGGCGCAATGACCACCGGCACAAGAGTTATTCCTGATGCTGAGGCAGCTGCTAAGGGCGCTTACTATGACTTCGCTGATGACGGCGTACTTCTCAGAGGTTACTTCAATCCCTCCGGTTATTACTACTGGGTCGGTCTCCCGAGAGTTAACGACTGGGTAAAGAACGGTGCGGATCCTGATCCTGAGGCATGGTACCATACCAACAGCCATGGTCATTACGTAACAGACTCTTCCGGTAAGGAAGTATTCAATCTTGAGCTTGACGGTGTTACCTATCAGGCTGTAAGAATTGAGTATGACGGTGTTGTTTATACATTCAACAACAGAAACGGTAAGCTCCTCCTTGGCGATGTTGTTGTAAACAGTGACGGTACTCTGTCCTATATGTGGGCAGGCGAACCTGTAAACGACGGCTGGTTCGAATTCAAGGGCGAGACCTACTACGCATACGAAGACGGACACCTGGCAACAGGCAGCAACGTCATCGATGGCAAGACTTATATGTTCACTGAGCGCGGTATTCTTGTTACTGACGGTATCATTCTTACCGCAACACTGAACGCTGACAGCTCTGTCATGACAGTTGCCACATCTGAGACCGAGAAGATCACTGCACTTGAGGTCGCTATCTGGCCGGCAAATGCAAACCAGCAGGAGACCATCCAGTGGTTCGATATGGTTGAAGACGAGAATGGCAAGTGGAGCGTTGAGGTTCCGATGTGTCTGTACAATATGGCAGATACCTATAATCTCCACGCTTACGCAACCTCCGAGGGTCAGACCTATCTGCTGGTCAACACAGTTGTCAAGGTTGACACTGCAGTTGATCACAAGATTGAGACCACCTACGAGGATAAGGTCGATGCAACATGTACTGCTGACGGCAGCTACGTAAAGGTTGAGACCTGTACACTTTGCGGCAATGAGATCTCCAGAGAGACAGTTACAGTTAAGACTGAGGGTCATAAGCCCGGCACTCCGGTTTCCGAGAATGCTGATGCTGCAACCTGCATCAACGGCGGCAGCTACGACAGTGCTGTTTACTGTACTGTATGTAATGAGGAACTCTCCCGCGAAACTGTTACAATCGATGCAGTAGGTCATACTGCTGGCGAAACTGTCAAGGAGAATGAGGTCGAACTGACCTGCACCACCGACGGCAGCTACGACAATGTTGTCTACTGTACTGTATGTAATGAGGAAATCTCCCGTGAGACTGTCACAATAAAGGCAGAAGGTCATAAGGAAGGCGAGCCGGTCATAGAGAACAACTATGACGCAACCTGTGTTGCTAACGGCAGCTACGAGACTGTAGTTTACTGTACTGTATGTGAGGAAGAGCTCTCTCGCGAGAAGACCACAGTTACTGCTCCTGGTCACACCTATACAGATGATAAGGACAAGACATGTAATGTCTGCGGTGAGGAAAGAAATAAGAGAATCGAAACCACACCGATGTATCGTCTGTTCAACCCGAATACTGGTGAACACTTCTACACCGGAAGCATCGAAGAGCGCGATATGCTTTCCGCTGCTGGCTGGCATTACGAAGGTGTTGCATGGAATGCTCCTGTTAAGGAAGGTCAGCCTGTCTACCGTGTATACAACCCGGTTACTGGCGATCATCACTTCACCATGAGCCAGACCGAGGTTGACAATCTGGTAGCTATTGGCTGGCGCTACGAAGGTGTTGCATGGAACTCTGCATCACCCAGCAACCTGCCGATGTACAGAATGTACAACCCGAATACTGATATCGGCAGCCATCATTACACCGGTAGTGAGGAAGAGCGCGATAACCTTATCGCTGCTGGCTGGATCTATGAGGGCATTGGCTGGTACGGCATGCTGAAGTAATCTTCAGGCAGTCTGACAGACAAATCCAGATAAATAAACCTTAGTGCTGTGTCGGAAGATACAGCGCTAGGGTTGGATCCTGAAATTAAAACAGCACAGTCGTTGTTGCGGCTGTGCTGTTTTTGTTGTAACAGAATTTAATTTCAAGGTACTGATGGAATATAAAGAAATAAAATTCACGTTGATTTCAAAATAAAAGAATCGGAAAGATACTGTGCGCATAAATGAAAAACGGCATGAATACGGGGAATAGTTGGCTGAAAACAGCCGGAATCATGATACTATACCCAAAACACATAATATTGACAATCAATGAGAATGATGGTATATTTATTAAGTATCTATATAATTAGTATGATTATACGCTGTTGACGTATTTCGTACCATTTTTCGACAGATATATGATGCAGTAATTGAATCATGGGGGTGCAGAAATGAAAGGAATCATTCTTGCCGGAGGCTCCGGAACCAGGCTTTATCCGCTCACAAAAGTAACATCAAAGCAGCTTTTGCCGATATATGATAAGCCAATGATATATTATCCGATGTCTGTGCTTATGACGGCCGGAATCAGAGATATACTTATCATATCTACACCTCAGGATACCCCTCGATTCAAGGAACTTCTCGGGGATGGAAGTCAGTTTGGAATAAACCTTTCGTATGCAATTCAGCCGTCTCCGGACGGACTTGCGCAGGCATTTATAATCGGTGCAGATTTTGTTGGCGATGATACTGCTGCGATGGTGCTCGGCGATAATATATTTGCCGGACACGGTCTCAAGGAACGTCTTGTCACTGCTGTTGAGAATGCAGAGAGCGGCAAGGGCGCAACAGTTTTCGGATACTATGTAGATGATCCCGAGAGATTCGGCATTGTCGAGTTTGATGCAGAAGGACGTGCCATCTCCATCGAAGAGAAGCCGGCAAAACCCAAGAGCAATTACTGCGTTACCGGACTTTATTTCTACGACAACCGTGTTATAGAATATGCAAAGGGACTCAAGCCTTCGGGCCGTGGTGAGCTGGAAATAACCGATCTCAACCGTATTTATCTCGAGCAGGGAGAGCTCAATGTTGAGCTGCTCGGACAGGGTTTCACCTGGCTTGATACCGGCACACACGAGAGCCTTGTCGATGCAACCAATTTCGTCAAGACAGTCGAAACTCATCAGCACCGCAAGATTGCCTGCCTTGAGGAGATCGCATACCTCAATGGCTGGATAAGCAAGGAAGATGTTATGGCGGTTTATGAGATACACAAGAAGAACCAGTATGGTCAGTATCTCAAGGATGTTCTTGACGGAAAGTATATTGACGTTCTTCACTGAGATATAAATCGTATGCAGATAATACAGGAAGAAGAGGAATAGACAATGACTATTATTGTTACCGGCGGCGCCGGATTCATAGGCAGCAATTTCATTTTTCATATGATGGACAAGTATCCGGATTACAGAATCATCTGCCTGGATAAGCTTACTTATGCCGGAAATCTGTCTACACTGGCTCCGGTTATGGATAATCCCAATTTCAGATTTGTAAAGGCTGATATATGTGACCGTGAAGCGGTATATAAGCTTTTTGAGGAGGAGCATCCCGATATCGTTGTCAACTTCGCTGCAGAAAGCCATGTTGACCGTTCGATAGAGGATCCCGGTGTATTCCTTCAGACGAATATCATGGGAACAGCGACACTGATGGACGCATGCCGCAAGTATGGTATTCAGCGTTATCATCAGGTTTCCACTGATGAGGTTTACGGTGATCTTCCGCTTGACCGCCCTGATCTTTTCTTCACTGAAACAACTCCGATACATACAAGCAGCCCGTATTCATCTTCAAAGGCAGCGGCAGATCTTCTGGTGCTTGCATACCACCGCACCTACGGTCTGCCTGTTACAATAAGCCGGTGTTCGAATAACTACGGTCCTTATCATTTTCCTGAGAAGCTCATTCCGCTGATGATTGCGAACGCGCTCAATGATAAGGCTCTTCCGGTTTACGGCGAGGGTCTGAATGTCAGAGACTGGCTATATGTTACCGACCATTGCAAGGCTATAGATCTTATAATCCACAATGGCAGAGTAGGCGAGGTCTATAATGTCGGCGGTCACAATGAAAAGCAGAACATAGAGATAGTAAAGATTATATGCAAGGAGCTCGGCAAGCCCGAGTCTCTGATTACATATGTTACCGACCGCAAGGGTCACGATATGCGCTATGCAATCGATCCTACCAAGATTCACAGCGAACTTGGCTGGCTGCCGGAGACTATGTTTGCCGATGGCATAAAGAAGACCATAGACTGGTATCTTGAAAACCGCGAGTGGTGGGAGACCATCATTAGCGGTGAATATCAGAACTACTACGAGCAGATGTACGGCAACCGATAAGGAGCAGAAGATGAAAGTATTAGTTACCGGTGTGTGCGGTCAGCTCGGTCATGATGTTGTAAATGAACTCGTCAGCCGCGGTCATGATGTTGTCGGAAGTGATATCGCATCAGAATATAACGGCGTGCAGGATGGTACGCCGGTCTGTACAGCTTCGTATATCCAGCTTGATATAACTGATTGTGACGCTGTCGGCAAAGTTATAAGAGAGATTAGACCTGACGCTGTTATTCATCCTGCTGCATGGACTGCTGTTGACCTTGCTGAGGACGAGGAAAACCGCGACAAGGTGTTTGCAGTTAATGCAAAGGGTACTCAGTATATTGCAGAAGCCTGCAGAGAAGTCGACTGCAAAATGATGTATATCAGCACCGATTACGTGTTCAATGGTCAGGGAACAGAACCATGGCAGCCTGACTGCCGCGATTATGCTCCGCTGAGTGTCTATGGACAGTCGAAGCTGGACGGCGAGCTTGCGGTAAGCAGCCTGCTGGAAAAATACTTTATCGTGCGTATTGCATGGGTATTTGGCAAAAATGGCGGCAACTTCATCAAGACCATGCTCAATATCGGAAAGAAGTATGACACCCTTCGCGTGGTAAACGATCAGATAGGTACTCCGACGTACACACTTGATCTTGCGCGACTGCTTGTCGATATGACAGAAACCGAAAAGTACGGATATTACCACGCAACCAACGAAGGCGGTTATATCAGCTGGTATGACTTTGCCTGTGAGATATTCAGACAGGCAGGTTATGCGACAAATGTTGTTCCGGTAACAACAGTAGAATATGGTCTTTCAAAGGCAGCACGCCCCTTCAACAGCAGACTTGATAAAAGTAAGCTTGTGGAGGCTGGATTTGAGCCGCTTCCGGTATGGCAGGATGCACTGGCGAGATATCTGAAGGAAATCGAGGGATAACAATGGGTCAGATAAAAGTGACCAAATGCCCTATAGAAGGGCTGTATATAATTGAACCGGCTGTCCATGGCGACAACCGTGGTTATTTCATGGAGACCTACAATCAGCGCGACATGGCTGAGGCGGGACTAAATATGAACTTTGTTCAGGACAATCAGAGTATGTCTGTGAAAGGCGTTCTCCGCGGTCTTCATTTCCAGAAGGAATACCCGCAGGGAAAGCTTGTCAGAGTAATAAAGGGCAGAGTATTTGATGTCGCTGTAGACCTTCGGGCAGGCAGCGAGACCTACGGAAAATGGTACGGTGTCGAGCTTACTGAAGAGAACAAAAAGCAGTTTTACATTTCCGAAGGCTTTGCACACGGTTTTCTGGTGCTCAGCGAAACTGCTGAGTTCTGCTACAAGGTGACAGACTTCTATCATCCGGGTGATGAAGGCGGTCTGGCATGGAACGATCCGAAGATCGGCATTGAATGGCCGGAGCTTACCGGTGAATATAAGGGGACAGCAAGTGCTGAAGGTTACAGCCTCAGCGATGGTACACCGCTCAATCTGAGCGACAAGGACCAGAAGTGGATAGGGATAGATAATACATTTAAATTCTGAGCAATTACTGGAGAGTAGATTATGCAGCACGTTTTTATTGTTGGCGCAAAATCATTTGGTGCATACGGCGGATACGAGACTTTTGTAAACAAGCTTACCGAGTATCACCAGAATAACAATAAAATCAAATATCACGTGGCCTGCAAGGCTAATGGCAACGGCTGTATGGCAGACGAATCCAAGCTTGAGGGAGTGCAGATATTAAGCGACACAGAGTTTATTTATCATAATGCACACTGCTTCAAGATCAGGGTTCCGAACGCCGGTTCTGCACAGGCTATTTTCTATGATGTTGCATCTCTTCGTTATTGCTGTGAATACATAAAAGAACACAAAATCGAGCACCCGATAGTTTACGTTCTCGCTTGCAGAATAGGTCCGTTTATCGGTCGGTACAGACGCTGGATACACCGTCTCGGCGGTGAGCTGTATATCAACCCGGACGGTCATGAGTGGATGAGAACAAAATGGCCGTGGTATATTCGCCGATATTGGAAGTATTCGGAAAAAACAATGGTCAGACAGGCTGACCTTGTGGTCTGCGACAGCACCAATATTGAAAAATATATCATGGACAACTACGGGAAATATCATGTAAAAACGACATATATTGCTTATGGCGCGGAAACCAGAGAAAGCATGATGGATAATGATAATCCCACGCTCAGCAACTGGTATGAAAGAAACGGTCTGCGCCCGAAGGAATATTATCTTGTAGTAGGCAGATTTGTTCCGGAGAACAATTACGAGATAATGATACGTGAGTTCATGAAAAGCAAAAGCAAAAAGGACTTTGCTATCATTACAAATGTAAATAAAAGGTTTATCGCCAAGCTCGAAAAGAAGCTCCGTTTTGCAGCGGATAAGCGTATAAAGTTTGTCGGAACAGTTTATGACCAGGAAATGCTTATGAAAATACGTCAGAATGCGTATGCGTATTTCCACGGTCATGAGGTAGGCGGCACTAACCCTTCGCTGCTTGAAGGTCTGGGTTGCACTGACCTTAATCTGCTCCTTGATGTCAAATTCAACCGCGAGGTTGCTGCTGATACAGCGCTGTACTGGAGCAAGAAAAAAGGCGAACTTGCATCTCTTATCGATAAAGCAGATGCAATGAGTGCAGAAGAGATAGCACAGTTTGGTGTCCTTGCCAAGGCTCGTATAAACAGCAGCTACAACTGGGAATTTATCGGAAGAAGGTTCGAAGAAATTTTCCTTCATAACCCGGAGAATAAATGATGACCGTTACAAATAATACCGTGGGAATATGCCTGGCGGCATACAACGGCGAACAGTTTATCGAAGAGCAGATCGCATCGGTTATCCGCCAGACCTATACCGATTGGGTTCTGTTCATACGTGACGATGGCTCAGCGGATAAAACGCCTGAAATACTCAGGAGGATAGCCGGGGAAGAGCCTGAGAAAATTGTTCTGATAGATGATGAGACTCTTACGAGCGGAAGTTCCTGCACCAACTTTATGTCAATATTGAAATGGGTCAGTGAGCGCTTTGATTTTGAGTACTTTATGTTTTCGGATCAGGATGATGTATGGCTTGAAGATAAAATAGAACGGTGTATGCAGTGCATCAGGCAGGCTGAAAAAGAAGCGGCAGGTCCGATACTCGTGCATACCGATCTGATGGTAGTTGACAGAGACCTGAAGGTTATAGATAAATCATTCTTCAGCTACAGATCACTTGAAAGCAGTGTCAATGATCTCAGACATCTTCTGGTACACAACAATGTGACGGGCTGTACCATGTTATGGAATAAAGCGCTTAATGAGCTTATAGATAAAGATTGCGCCGACATGGTCATTCACGATTGGTGGGTATCCCTGACCGCTTCAGCGCTTGGCAGGATATTATTTGTGGATACTCCGACTATTCTATACCGGCAGCATGGCGGAAATGTTCTCGGAGCTGTAAAGACAAATTCCTTGTCATTTATTGCGAAGCGGCTCAGAGGTGTGGATAAAGTCCGGCAGACACTGCGCGCATCGATGGTGCAGGCGGGTGCGTTTCTTGAAATTCACCGCAGCAGGCTCAGTGTTGAACAGGTTCATATATTGTCAGAATATGCCGGACTTATGCGTCATTGCAAGCTTAAGCGTGTAATAATAGCTGTAAGAGAGTCATTCCTGAAACAGGGACTGATAAACAAAATAGGAGAGCTTATTTTTATCTAGCTCGCGGTAAGTAAAATAACTTTATACACGCGGCGGGATAAAAATACCTGCCATTGTAAACTTAATATCAAATAACATCTGCCCGGAGAGGATTGTGCTGCATTCTTTTCCGGGTATTGTTTTGTGAGCAGAACGAAACTGCAGAATATCCGGTGAAATGTATGCGGTCTGGTTCGACAGCCTGATTTATAAGCATTGGTCAGCGTTTGTGTGTGCCAGTCTTAAATGCGGGGGACAGGTCTATATCTGAAGTGTATGTAATTGATGTCTTTTGCGGTGAAATTTCTCTGCATTATGAGGCTCGTATCGTGCATTTGCAATTAAATATATATAATTCTGCTTGATAGTTTAGAAATAATATGTTATAATTCACTAAGAACAATCTGAGGAGGTTATATAATGTCAAAAATTAAAAGACACATCAGTGCATTGATGGCGGTTGTCATGATTATGAGCGTATTTTTCTGTCAGACAGCACCTGCAGTCAATGCAACATCAAATGTTTCGCCGGCAGCAAATGGCGTAACATGCATTATCGATCCGATGAACACAAGTCAGGTAAAGGTTACCTATCAGCTGACATCCACAGTCGGCGCAGGTGATGCAAAGCTTTATCTGTTTGCTGTTCCGACCTATGTTGACAGCCTGTCCGGTCAGACCCCAGTTGCTTCTGTTGCATACAACGGAACAGGCACATACAGCTTTAATGCTGCACTTAACGCAGATACCGCATCATCACTTCTTTACAGCAAGTTCTACATTGCAGTAAAGAACGGTTCAAAGTATACTGCTATAACCAACGGCAATTTTATCACTAACCCTGAGGCAATCGCTTCCTCAAATGTCGCGAGAACCGAGACTGCTTCCAAAAAGGGTATGCATACCACCCTTTCCATTCCGACCGATATTGAGAGCCTTGGTGCAAAGCACGCATACTTCAATATCTGCTTCGAGGATTTCATCAGCACAACCCAGACTGACATATCCTACACCTACAATGGAAAGACCTATTATTTCACTCCTGTTGTCGGTGATTACGACAACCTGATCGGAAATATGTCCAGAGCAGGTATCGCTGTTACGATTACTCTCGTCAACAGATATCGCTCCGGTTTTGATTTCATGCTTCATCCCGGTGTTTCCAAACGTGAAGGAACTTCCGATTATGCAATCAATACCTCCACTCAGAAGGGTCTTGAGTATGTTGCAGCAGCAACTCACTTCCTCGCTGAGCGTTACAACGGCAGCGCAGGTTCCCGTGGTAAGGTTGATAACTGGCTGGTAGGCAATGAGGTTAATGACAACCTGCTTTACTACTACATGGGCGCACGCGATGTCGACAGCTTTGTTCAGGAATATCTGCAGTCCTTCCGTGTTGTTTACAGTGCGGTAAAGAGTGCCTACAGCAATGCAAATGTTTATATTTGCCTGCAGCACCGCTGGAACACTGAGGACAGCACCGGTGATTACGGCGGAAAGGGCTTCATCGACAAGTTCAACAGCTACGCAAAGGCTTCCGGCGATATTGATTGGGGTCTGTCTTATCATCCGTATTCATTTCCGATGAATGATCCGGATATCCTCAATGACGGCGGTCCTTCTACCGATTCCTATGGCAACAGCCTCTCCGGCGGTGAGGTTACCGACAGCATTACTACTCCCATCATCACAATGAAGAATATTGATCTTCTGACCAATTATTTCCATAATGCTGAGCTGCTCAATCCGGCAGGCGAAGTCAGAAGCATCATTCTTGGTGAGCAGGGATATACTTCTTATTCAAATCTTTACGGTAAGAACGAAGCCAAGCAGGCAGCAAATATTGCTCTTGCATATTATATTACCGAGATGAATGAGGACATCGACGTATTCCTTCTTCGCGGTCACGTTGATGAGAATGAAGGTAATGCATACTTCAAGTTCGGTATTATTAATCAGGCTGCTGACGGAACTCCTGCAGATCCCAAGTTTGCTTATGAGATGTACAAGTACATCGACACTGCTGATTCTCTTAAGTACACCGAGTTTGCAAAGGCAGCACTCAACATCGATGACTGGTCTGAAATTGTTGACGGCTGGGATGCAAGTGTATTTACAAACATGGGTGCCCGCACCGAGCGTTTCATGTACAGCGTTTCCGGAAGCACCGGCGATGTTATAGTCGACAAAATGCTCGGAGAGTGGGAGACCAGCTACAACGTATTTGAAGTCGGCGAATTTGACTATGAGTTCAAGAAGTACGACAAGGGTCTCGCTGTTGCAAACTCCTTTGCATATTACAAGGACTATCAGGGTATAGAGAAGCATTTTGACACTCCTCTTAACCTCTCTGCATACAACTATCTTACTTATGATGTCAATTTCAAGCCGATGGATGCGAACTACGCAAACGATCGTCTTGAACTCAAGATCAGACTTCACAGCACCAACGGCGATGTATATGAGTCTACAGGTGTTATTGATGTCAATAAGGATTATAAGATCTGTCTTGATCTTAATCAGTGGGCAGGCAAGAATTCTGTGGAATGGATGGAAATTCTTGTCAAGGAATACGGTCAGACAAAGTCCTTTGCCGGTACATTCACCGTCTATAATGTAACAGCTGCGACTGCAGTTTCGGATATCCAGACAGTTCCGGTCATCATTGTAAATAAGACCGATCTTTCCTCTGCAAAGCTCACCTATACTGACAGATTTGATTACAGCGGCAGCGCTATAGAGCCCGCTGTTACCGTTACACTCAACGGCACTACTCTTGTGCAGGCTCAGGATTATGATGTGATTTATCATGACAATGTCAATGCAGGACAGGGTCGCATCGTTATTGTAGGTATCGGCGCATACACCGGCTACACTGACGGATACTTCACCATCGAGGGCGGTTTCCCGACAGTATACAACGGTGTCGATTATGCTCCGGTTTATGCTTATGGCTATTACAAGGCGAACAATCCTAAGGTAGTCGAAGAAATCGGCGATGATCCTTATGCTCTTCTTGCACACTTTGTCAATATCGGTATGAAGTATGCTCTTCAGGCTAAGGGCGATTTCAACGTTCAGGCTTACGCCAAGATCAATACCGATATCAGAAAGGTATTCGGAAACGACTGGAAGGCATATTATATGCACTATCTTGAGCACGGTATCGATGAGGGCAGATCCACCAGCGGTGTTCAGCCTTCCGATATGTCACCGCCTACCTACAGACCGGGCGGCGGTACAGGTGAGACCGGCACAACAACCAAGCCGACTACCACAACAACTACTACAACAACAACGACTACTACCACTACTACAACAACAACTGCAACTACAACAAGACCGACTACTGCTCCTACTGCACACAAGACTCACGTTTATGACAACAAGGTAGACGGTACCTGCAATGTCTGCGGAATTGAAAGACAGACTACAGAAAAGCGTACCGTAATGCATATGTTCCGTATGTATGATCCTAACTCCGGCGAGCATTTCTACACCGGTTCTGATGTTGAGCGTGACAATCTTGTCGCTGCTGGCTGGTGCTATGAGGGTATCGGCTTCACCTTCTCCATGACCACCGGTGCTCCGGTGTACCGCCTTTTCGAGCCGAAAACAGGCGAACACCTTTACACTATGGATGAGGTTGAAAAGGCTGATCTGATGGCAGCAGGCTGGAACTATGAAGGCGTCGCATTCAATTCGGCTTATGATACCGAAGTTCCTCAGTACCGTCTCCATAACCCGAACGAGACCCGTGGTGCATATCACTTCACCGCCAGCGTCGAAGAGAGAGATTTCCTGCTCTCCATCGGCTGGGAGGATCAGGGTATTGGATTCTACAGCGCCTGGAAGTAAGTTCATATCAGCGCGAGAAAAAGAAATCGGCTAATTAATTTAGAAGACCGCACTGTATTTTGCAGTGCGGTCTTTTTGTATATAGAAAACCACTCGTTAGACGAGTGGTTCAAAAATAGCCTATGGCGAAGAGTAAAAAAAGACCTGTTACAATGAAAGAGCGGTCTGCCAACTGCAAAATCAAAGTAACAGGAGGTACATTCATTATGGG
>JAZNOP010000010.1:0-2027 GCA_045580875.1 Acutalibacteraceae bacterium | reverse complement strand
GATGAGCGCGTTCTTTTGGTCGAGCTCACAGAGGAAGGTGCTGCTCTTAAGGATAAGGCTGTTGAAGTACCCGCACTCATGGCAAGCTGCGTAAAGCTGTCCGCTGATGAGGCTGCTCAGCTCCACGGTCTTCTGATGAAGGTCCTTGGCGGACTTGAAGAGTGCTAACTCTTTTAAACTGCATAGCAAAACGCGGAAATGTGACCATTTCCGCGTTTTTTGTTTCATATAAAAAATGTTGTGGAAGCGTAAATTTCAGCGTATAATGCAGTTATAAATATAAAAATTCAGGAGGAACAGTTATGTCAAAGAAAGAATTTCCCAATCTGTTGAGCCCCTTGAAGGTCCGCGGACACATTCTTAAAAACCGCATTATGTCCGCTCCCAATATGCTTTTCCACACAGTTGACGGCAGACCTACGGATTATTATACAGGCTACTTAGAGCACAAGGCTCGCGGCGGCGCTGCTATCGTCAATCTGGGTGAGGTTTCCGTGGGTGACGGCGGCAACCACACACCCGAGATGATCAAAAACCGAGACAATCTGCCCCTTTTTGCGGAGCTTGCCGCCGCTATCCACGAGCATGGCGCGATAGCATCAGCTGAGCTTACCCACGGTGGCATGCGCGGAAAGCCCGAGTTTAACCGCGAAATAATGCCCATGGGACCTGTTGAGAGCGTATGCATGTACGACGGCAAGACATATCCCGCTCTCACAAAGGAAAACATGGAGTTTATCTGCCGGCAGTATGCAGACACGGCAGAGTACATGATAAGCGCAGGCTTTGACACAGTTCACCTCCACTTCGGTCACGGCTGGCTGCCCGCACAGTTCCTCTCCCCCATTGTAAATACAAGAACAGACGAGTTCGGCGGCTCTTTTGAAAACCGTATGCGTTTTCCCATGATGATTTTAAAGGCTGTCCGTGAGCGTCTTGGCAAGGACAGACTTATCATGATGCGCCTTTCAGGCTCTGAGCGCGCCGAAGGCGGCTTTACAGCTGAGGATATGGCAGAGTTTTTGTCCCATGCGCAGGAGTATATTGACCTTGTTGAGGTAAGCTGTGAGGTATTTACATACAACATGGCTTCCACCTACCGCCCCCTTGGCGTAAATACAGAGTTTTCCGAGATTATCAAAAAAAGCGGCAAGGTAAACATCCCCGTTTACACGGTCGGCTCTGTAATCTACCCCGAGCAGGCAGAAGAGATAATCGCATCGGGTAAGGCAGACGGCGTTTCCATGTCCCGCGCTCTCATCGCAGACCCTTACCTGCCCGAAAAAGCACTTCTGGGTAAGACAAATGACATTACGCCCTGCCTCAGATGCCTTAACTGCACCGACGGCGACAACGCAGACAGACACTTTATGTGCAGCGTTAACCCCCTTATCGGCCGCGAAGCCCGTCTCGGCTTCGGTGAGGACATCGGCAAGGCAAAGGTAAAAAAGAAAGTCCTCGTCATAGGTGGCGGCGTTGCAGGTATGGAAGCTGCAATCACAGCTTCCGAGCGCGGACATGATGTAGTCCTCTGCGAAAAGTCTGACAAGCTGGGCGGACTTTTAAACTTCACAGATAACGACAGCTTAAAGCACGACCTTAGAAGATACAAAGACTTCATGGTTGCAAAAACTCTGCGCTCAAAGATTGAAGTCATGCTGAACACAGAGGTCACAGCAGAGCTTGCCGCCGAGCTTAACCCCACAGATATCATTCTCGCAACAGGATCACGCCCCAAGGCCCCCACATATATTAGCGGCTATGAGAAGGCATATCACGCAGTGGATATGTACACAAATCCCGCACTTTTAGAGGGCAAGAAGAGCATCGTCATGATCGGCGGCGGTTTAGTCGGAACCGAGGCAGGTCTGCACCTGAGAAATCTCGGCTACGATGTAACCGTATTGGAGCTTGACGAAAGACCCTTCCGCGATGCACGAGGCGTATATCTCTTCGGTCTTATGCAGACAATTGACGAGCAGAAGCTGAACATCGTAACAGGCGCTAAGTGCACCGAGATAACAGAC
>JAZNOP010000009.1:0-2360 GCA_045580875.1 Acutalibacteraceae bacterium | reverse complement strand
ATTTACGGCACAGGTAAAAACAAAGGATGCTGACGGAGATCCTTTGGAAAAGACCGTAATTTTTACCTACACAATAATTTACAGGGACGTTCTTGATGTAAAGCTGAATTTCAAATGGTTTGAACGCGGCGTAACACCGAGGACCGTTACATGCCCTGCTGGTGACAGCATATCTGCTGAGGTTAAGAACAATCAGCTTTCGGCAGGCGCCGTCAAATATGAGATGAGCCTTGAAGGAAGCGACAGCAAAGACAGCAGAATTCTGTCCGTGAACTACGAGTCTGACGGGGGAGCACAGGGAAGTCTGAAGAGCAGCGGCTCTCTCCCCGTGGCAGCAGCGAGCGGTAGTGTTACGAACACGTATTACATAACGGTAACAGCGCTTGTGGGAACACAGCGCATAACCTACAAGGTAATTCTTAAATATTCTAACGACATCAGTCTGCAGATGAATTTCTCCGTTTCCGAAGGTGAGCGCAGTGTAGTCTGCGAAAACAGCAAAAGCGTAACGGCGGAGATTATTTACGACGATCAGCTTGAGGAGGGGCTGCTCTCTTACAAGATGTCCGTTACCGGCGGAGATGCCGGCGGCGTTGCAATTACAGAGGTCAGCTGCTACCGTTCGGGCAACGGAAAAACAGTTAAAATCAACTCCGAAGGCGAAATTGAGCTGCTTTTGAAAAACGGCAAGACAGGCGAAAACACTTTCTATGTCACGGCTTCCGATGCATCGGGAAATATCTACGAATTCACGGTAAATATTCCCTATAAGCACAGAGGCGAGGCAACCGTAAACATCGTCACCAACCTGACAAACGGTATGACGGTTACCAACGATACAGTTACAAATATGAGCGTAAAGGCGTGGAGTGAGGATGCAAACGGAAATATTTACAACATTCTCGCAACAGGCACGGAGACAAAGCTCATAGTTAAGCTGGACGGCAAAGAGATTAAATACGCCACCACATCGGGAACTGCGCAGGAATATAATCTTATTCCCGAAAATCCCGAGACGGGCGATACAAACAACCACACGGTTTATATCTACGCAGAAGATCCCTTTGGAAACTTCGGCGAGGTGACAATAAATCTAAAAGGACAGCGCAGTCAGGCGGGTCAGGACAAGGGTACGGCGACTATGTACATCGACCTTACCGTTCTCGGCCTGGGAGTTCAGGGACCTGTAACGTACAAGGTACTTGCGGATGAACCTATTTCCTATTCCATTGCAAAGGCTGTATGGGGATACGACGCGGGAGATCCTTACGGCAAGGCTGAAAACACATTCGGCTGGGCAAGCGCAAATATCGGCGGAACGCTGGATACGGGCTTTTATCTCAGCAGGCTCAATATGGGCGGCGGAGTAGGCGCAAATGCTCTCGGAGGCTGGAGTTGGAACGATTTCGGCGCAACGGAAGAGGAAATTTTACAGTATATCGACAACCGCTTCGGCAAGGGCAGCGGTCTTGCAACGCTGTGGAGGTGTATTTACAGAAACGGCCTCAATATTGCCGAAGGAAGCGCCACATCCGTAGGTGAGCACGACTATACCAGCGGTTCAGGATGGGTTTACTCCTTAAACGGAACATATTACCCCGGAAAATCAATGTCCGAATACTACCTGCAGGATGGCGATGTGCTGACACTGCGCTTCACCATCGCATACGGCTGGGATATCGGCGGAGGCACATCGGGCTACGGTCACACTGTTGGCTACTGCGTCTCTGCATTGAACGGCGGTTTCAGAATAAATCACCAGATGGAGCAGGTAACAAATGAAGATGGCTCTGTACAGTATGTCTGCCGATGCTGCGGACTTAAAGAGGACTGCGCCCACGAAAATACCGAGTATAAAGATTTGGGCGACGGAACACACGTCCAGTTCTGCAACGACTGTATGACAAATGTCTCAGACCCCGATGTACACGTTTGGGGACATAACGGTGAAGACGGAGATATAAACCACACATGTACGGTTTGCTCGGTAAAGGAAGAGCACATACTTCGTGAGGTGGAAAACACCAACACCGCAACCTGTACCGAAAGCGGCGTGAGAACGATGAAGTGCACTGAGTGCGGCAAAACTGCAGAGCAGGAGGCGCCGCCAAAGGGACACGCGCTGGATAATACGTGGTATCACGACAGCACCTCTCATTGGCAGATGTGTCAGGTGTGCCGCGAAGAGGCAACAGAGAGCAGAAAAAGCCACACATATGTATACAGCGCAGATTGGGACGACTTTATCAGCACATTCTGCCGTGCGGGACATGACTGGGACTACTGCGGAAGCGGCGGATTGACAGTTACGGGAAGCACCTGTCAGAAAATTAACTATTACTGCTCGCTGTGCGGTCTGA
>JAZNOP010000008.1:0-7511 GCA_045580875.1 Acutalibacteraceae bacterium | reverse complement strand
AGGTTTTCAGAAATGATTCGGTAGAATTATTTCTGAAACACATGCAATTCGATATAAATACGAGACGACTTTTTAAACGGTATTTTGGTTCCTTTTTTACCGAACAAAAAGGAACCGCCCCGCCGGCGCAAGGCGGAAGTCAAAAGTTCGTATCACATTATGGCGATGCGCTCAGTGTAACAATAAAGCGTTATTTTATTTGAGATTTTAGCATTATCCGATTTCCGTTATAGATTTCAGACCTTTAACTTCTTTCCGCCTCAGGCCGGCGGAGGCCCATACTTTGCCAACAGCGGCAAAGTATGCAAAACGCCGTTTAAAGCCGATCTGCAATGCGTAATCATGACTTATCGCAGGCTCGTCGTCTCGAGATGCAAGCTCTCGTTTTTTCGCTTTGCGTATGATCTCACGCAAGCCGCTCCCCGAGCCGATTGATATCCGGCTCGGATCTCAGCTATGAGCTCTCACTGCAGCTTCTCGGCTTTGCAGACCTCACCGATTGATATCCGGCTCGGATCTCAGCTATGGGCTCCCGGTGCAGCATCTCAGGCCGGCTGACCTCGCCGATTGATATCCGGCTCGGTTTGTGGAAAGTGCGGTTGTTCTGTCATTGAAAGCCATTGAAAGCCGAAGCACACAAACCAAAATCTATCCAAGTATAAATTCCCATGATAATTCTACTACAGTTTTTGTCAAAAGGCAACTTTTCGTGGGTGTGACAGCCAAATTTTCTGTATATTACATAAATAAATTCGGAATAATCAATTGATATATCGAAAGTTATATATTATAATATCATCAAATATATATCTGAAAAGTGTATATTGAGCAGTTCGTCAAAAATATGACAATCATCAGCAAAACTGACTGTCATACATTGGCGGCTGTCCGTATGCGGCAGGTGCGGTGCATCGCATAAAGCTGCATCGGTCAAGGTCATTTTCTGTAAATCTTCGGGCAGCCGGCAAGGCGCTGTCCGCAATAAAAGAAGGAGCAATGCGTATGCAGCAAAATCAGAAAGCTTCGGCTTCACTGCCGCAGGAAGAGCAGCTCACACTGCCGCTTCGTCCGTTTCGGACCTACGGCGGCGTAAAGCTGCCCCACCTCAAGGGTACAGCCGAGTATGAAACCGAGATACTGCCGCTTCCGGAAAGGGTAGTAATCGCAATGAGCCAGCATATCGGCGCACCCTGCGAGCCAACGGTCGCTGTGGGCGATACCGTCGAGGTCGGTCAGCCGATAGGCGAGAGTTCTGCCTTCATGTCAGCCCCCGTTCATGCCAGCGTTTCCGGCAAGGTCACTGCCATCACCACTGTGCTCATGCCCAGCGGTCAGAAGAGCAAGGCAGTCGAGATAGAGGCTGACGGCAAACAGACCATGTGGAGCGGAATAAAGCCCCCTGTGGTCACAAATGCACGTGAGCTCTCCGCTGCAGCAAAGAGCTGCGGTCTGGTCGGACTTGGCGGCGCCGGCTTCCCGGCTCACGTCAAGCTCAATGTTCCCGAGGGCAAAAAGATCGACACGCTGCTGCTCTGCGGCGCTGAGTGCGAGCCCTACCTTACCTCCGACTACCGCGAGATGATCGAGGGCGCTGAGGATATCCTCGAGGGCATCAGCATAATCCGCCGTCTGCTCGATATTGACCGCGCCATAATCGGCATCGAGGCGAACAAGCCGGAGGCTATCCGCCAGTTCAACGAGATGCTTTATGACAGTGAATACAATCACGACGGCATGGTCGGTGTGCTCAGGCTGAAGGAAAGCTATCCTCAGGGCGCTGAGAAGGTCATGATTCAGGCGGCAACCGGACGCCGTGTGCCCAAGGGCAAGCTTCCGTCCGATGTCGGCGTAATGGTTATGAACGTCACCTCGGTCGCTACCCTCGCGCGTTATCTGCGTGACGGTGTGCCGCTCATCAACAAGCGTGTCACCATCGAGGGCTCTGCAGTTGTCGAGCCGAAGAACGTCATTGTTCCCATCGGCACTCCGCTGTCGGATATCATCGAATACTGCGGCGGTCTGCGCACCGAGCCGCGCAAGATGCTCATGGGCGGTCCGATGATGGGCTTTGCGCTCTATGACGAGGACTTCCCCGTGCTCAAGCAGAACAACGGCTTTGTCATCATGGCAGGCGAGGACGTCAGCGAGGAGGAGACCACCGACTGTATCCGCTGCGGCAGATGCGTCGATGCCTGCCCGATGCACCTTCGTCCGGCCGGCTTTGAGCACCTTGTAAATACAAAGAATGTCGATGCGCTGAATAAAAACAGCGTAATGAGCTGCATCGAGTGCGGCAGCTGCGCCTATGTGTGTCCGGCGCGCCGCAGACTGGTGCAGTATATGAGACTTGGCAAGAATATTGTCCGGAAGGCGGGTGACAGGAAATGAGCCGTATAAACGAGGACGAGATCATCATCGGCGGCGGTGATGATATTGACGAAATGGAAAGAACCGGCAGAATGATTTCCGAAACAGCACAGCTTATCGACGAGATACCGGTCATCGAGGACGAGCCGGAGGCTGAGGATTTCTCGGCGGAGATAACCATCGGCGGAGATGACGACGACGTCAGCTTTGAGGACTTCACCAGCGACAACTGGGCGCAGTCAGACGACGAAGACGAAGATTATGACGAGTCTGACGATGATGAAGACGATTATGACGAAGATGACGGCGGCGAGATAACCATCGGCGGCGATTATGACGACGACATCGACGAAGATGACGACGATGACGACGATGATGACGACGATGATGACGATGACGACGATGATGACGATGATGACGACGATGATGACGATGACGACGACATCGACGACGACGATGATGACGATGATGACGACGATGACGACGATGACGACGATGACGACGATGACGACGATGACGACGACGATGACGACATCGACGACGATCAGTCAATAACCATCGGCGAGCCTGAGGTCAGAAAAGAGCGTCAGCTTCGTTCGAGGAAGAACACAAATAACGCCTCAGGTCCTGTGCCGTTGGTCGGTCCGCGCGACCTGACCGCTGTGCGCGAGAAGAAGGCCAAGGCAAAGGAGAAAGCCGCCCAGGCCAAGGCAAATGCCTATGAGGACGACGGCGGCGATTTCCGCAAGGAGTACCTCATCACCGCATCGCCCCACCTGCACTGCGGTGAGACCACACGGGTCATCATGCAGGACGTCATTGTGGCACTCATGCCGGCAGCGCTCGTCTCGGTCGTATACTTCGGCTGGAGAGCGGCAATAACCCTGCTTGTCTGCATTGCCTCCTGCGTGCTGTCCGAGTACATATGCCGCAGAGTAATGAAGCGTCCCCAGACCATCGGTGATTATTCGGCAGCGGTAACAGGCGTTCTGCTTGCATTCTGCCTGCCTCCTGAGATCAACCCCATATTCGCAGCCATCGGCGGCATTGTCGCCATTGTGGTCGTAAAGCAGATGTTCGGCGGCATCGGCATGAATTTCGCCAATCCTGCCGCAACTGCCCGAATCGTACTCATGCTCAGCTTCCCTGTGGCAATGACCACATGGTCGCGCCCCTTCTACTACCTCGGCGAGTATTATGACGCCGTTTCCACCCCGACTCCGCTGGCAGCTCTCAAGGATCCCACTGCTGAGGCGGCAACAATCCGCGAGCTGTTCTTCGGCTTCCATCAGGGAAGCATGGGCGAGGTTTGCGCAGTGGCTCTGCTGCTCGGCGGCGCATATCTGCTTATCCGCGGCATAATCAGCTGGCACATTCCCGTCAGCTTCATCGCAACCGTAGCGCTCTTCGCGCTCATTACCGGCAATGACCCCGTATACCACGTGCTTTCGGGCGGCGTGCTGCTGGGTGCATTCTTCATGGCAACCGACTACGTCACTTCTCCCTCCGGCAAGTGGGGCAAGATAGTCTTCGGTGTCGGCTGCGGACTTTTCACCATGCTTATCCGTCTTTACGGCTCGATGGCAGAGGGCGTGTCCTTTGCTATCCTGCTGATGAATATCCTTACTCCCCACATTGAGCGCCTGACTGCAGTCAAGCCCTACGGAGAGGAGCGTGGAGTTGCATGAGCAAGAACCAGAACACAAAGAAGCCTGCAGCAAAGAACGCTGCAGGGGCAAAGACAGCCGCTCCGGCAAACGTCATCGACGTAAAGGAGACGGCGAAGATCGCGGCAATTCTGACCGCTATCTGCCTTGTCATTGCACTTGCACTGGCAGGCACAAATATGCTGACCGAGGACATAATCGCCAAGGCTGCTGCCGAGGCAAAGGCTGCCACCTGCTTCGAGGTCATTCCGGCAGAGGAATACTGCTACCTGAGCGACGAGCTCGAGGGCTATGATGACTACGACGTATACCTCGCTGTACACGGCGGCAGAGTCATCGGCGCGGCAGTCACCACCGTTTCCAAGGGCTACGGCGGCGATGTCCAGGTCATGACCGGCATCGACGAGAACGGCTGCGTCACAGGCGTCAGCATTCTCTCCCATTCCGAAACAGCAGGACTTGGCGCGAATGCCGCAAAGCCCTCCTTCCTCGACCAGTTCATCACCGGCGCTGACCAGCCTGCTCCCGACAGCTTTGCTGTTGTCAAGGACGGCGGCGAAATTGATGCTGTCACCG
Organism: Acutalibacteraceae bacterium; assembly: GCA_045580875.1. GTDB lineage: Bacteria > Bacillota > Clostridia > Oscillospirales > Acutalibacteraceae > SIG598. The sequence continues at coordinate 2,901 of JAZNOP010000008.1, read as the reverse complement.
CAGCGACCATCTCCTCGAGAGCTGTTTCCAACGCTGTGAACGAGGCACTCGGCATTCACGCACAGCTCAGAGCTGACGGCGTTATCGGAATGCAGATTTTTGAAAACACAGGTGCTCCTGCGAGCGGCACCGACCTTGAGCCTGTCAGCGGCGCAGATGCACCGGCAGGCACCATAACAGAAGGAGGCGAGGACATTGGCTGATAAGAATAACTGCCCCAAGGGAGTGGGAAACACCATCGTTTCCTCGCTCAAAAACGGTCTTATAACTGAAAATCCGGTATTCCGCCTTGTGCTCGGCACCTGCCCGATGCTGGCGGTATCCACCTCGGCAACAAACGCCATCGGCATGGGTGTTGCAGCAACGGTCGTTCTGATTTGCTCAAACGCTGTTATCTCCATGCTCAGAAAGATTATCCCCGGCAAGGTCAGAATTCCGGCATACATCACCATCATCGCCGGATTCGTAACCATAGTCCAGATGATAGTCAAGGCATTCGCTCCTGCGCTCGATGAGTCACTCGGCGTTTTCCTTCCGCTCATCGTCGTAAACTGCATCATTCTCGGCAGAGCTGAGATGTTCGCAAGCAAGAATCCCGTCCTGCTTTCCATTCTCGACGGTCTGTCGATGGGTATCGGCTTTACCGCTGCGCTGCTGCTTATGAGCATCGTGCGTGAGCTGATGGGCGCAGGCTCACTCTTCGGCTATGAGTTCAAGTTCATCACCGAGAGCAGTGTCATTGCTCCGATGATAATCTTCATTCTGCCTCCCGGCGGATTCTTCGTATTCGGCGTGCTCATCGCTCTGGTCAACAAGCTGACCGGCAGAAAGCCTGCCAAGGACGACTTCAGCTGCGCAAACTGTCCGGCAGCTGCAACCTGCTCAATGAGAAGTGGAGGCGATTTTGAATGATGAACCTGTTTCTTTCGGCTGCACTGAGCGGCGCTGACCTGCTGACCTCGGCAAGCGACACTGTAGCTTCCATCACCGATGCAGTATCCTCGGCAACAACTGTCGCACCGGCAGAGCCGGAGGGCATATCCTTCCGCCTGCTGCTTGGAATTGTCCTTGCAGGTATTCTCACCGGAAACTATGTCCTTTCCCGTTTCCTCGGATGCTGCCCCTTCCTTGGTGTTTCCAAGCAGATCGACACCGCAGTCGGCATGAGCGCGGCGGTCATATTCGTCATGGTGCTGGCAACTGCTGTCACCTATCCCATATTCGCACTGCTTTCCAGCTTCGGACTTGAATATCTGCAGACCATTGTCTTCATACTGGTCATCGCGGCGCTTGTTCAGCTGGTTGAAATCGTGCTCAAGAAGTACATACCGGCGCTCTACGAGTCGCTGGGTGTCTACCTGCCCCTCATCACCACCAACTCCGCGGTGCTGGGTGTTGCAATCAACGTCTGTGATGACTACTTCGGCATGACCGGCGGCTATCTCTCCGCGCTGTTCGGCGCACTGGGCGCAGGTCTCGGCTTCCTCGTTGCAATGGTGCTCTTCGCAGGAGTACGCGGACGTCTCGAGTCGAGCGATGTTCCCGAGGCTCTCAAGGGTCTGCCGATAACACTCATTTCGGCTTCCATCGTTTCGCTGTCATTCATGGGCTTCTCCGGTATCATCGCCGGACTCGGTCTTGAATAAGAGAAGGGAGGATAAGAATTATGTTTGATTATCTCCCCGTGCTCGCTGCTTCGTTTGACGCAGCACAGCTTCTCATTCCGGCAGGCATAGTCGCCGGCATCGGTCTGATTGCCGGTGTCGGTCTGGCAATCGCCTCGGCGGTAATGGCTGTCCCTGTTGACGAAAAGGCAGAGGCAATTGAAGAGGCGCTTCCCGGTGCAAACTGCGGCGCCTGCGGCTTCTCCGGCTGCTCGGGCTATGCCAAGGCTCTCTCTCAGGGCAAGGCAAAGAACGGTCTGTGCGCACCCGGCGGTGATGCATCTGCCGCCGCCATTGCTGAGATCCTCGGTCAGAGTGTCGGCGCAATGGAGAAGAAGATAGCCGTTGTACACTGCATCGGCACAACCTACAGCACAACCAACGTAAGAGAATATCAGGGCGTCAGCTCCTGCGCTGCATCGGCTCAGCTTTTCGGCGGAGCGGCTGCCTGCGCATACGGCTGCCTCGGCTACGGCGACTGCGAGCACGTCTGCCCCTACGGCGCGATAAAGGTGTGCAGCGGTGTTGCTACCGTTGATCCCGAGCTGTGCAGAGCCTGCGGACTTTGCGTTGCCGCCTGCCCCAGAAGCATAATCTCCATCGAGCCGCTTGAGAAGGCTGCTGTCTACTGCAGCAACCACGACAAGGGCGGCGAGACACGCAAGATATGCAAGGCCGGCTGCATCGGCTGTATGCGCTGCGTCAAGGCATGCACCACCGGCGCTGTCACCATCAGCAACTTCTGCGCCACTGTCGATGCGGAGAAGTGCAGCAAGTGCGGCGAGTGCATCGCCGTCTGCCCGAATCACGCCATCTATATCCGCGATCTGAACGTGGTCGAGGAAGAGGACGACGTATTCGGCGACGAGGCATTTGAATAAAATCAGTAATTCAGCAAAATGATGCCAGCGGCAGGAGTGATATGCTTCTGCCGCTGGCAAAGCAATACATGAGTTCTGTCAGTGTTTTTCGCAGGGACGAAACAGATGTGCGCCGCAGATGTGCGCACGGCTGCCCACCGCGGAGTAAAGTTAATATGATAAATTTTGGTTTATGTGATTAAGCGCGGGCAGATTAAAAGTTTCGTCCACCTTTTTCAAAGGTGGCAGGTCGAGGACAGCGTCCTCGTGGAGTTTGAGGCAAAGCCTCAACTTCTTATCGAAAAAGAATTAAGGACTCCGTCCTTAAAACCTGCAAGGGCGTTGCCCTTGACCCACGACCTTTTGAAAAAGGTCGA
>JAZNOP010000007.1:0-25006 GCA_045580875.1 Acutalibacteraceae bacterium | reverse complement strand
TCTATCATTACTATCAGTTCTGCTTCAAATTTCTTTATGTGTGTATATTTTCTTGGCATACAATTACCCCCTAATGTAGTTTTATTATCCTACATTAGGGGGTGTTTTGTCTATTGTCCGTTTTTACTGGACCTGTGCAGTTCCGACCTCGGGGGTGTTTCAGCATCAAAAGTTTCGGTCAAGCCTTTTCAAAGGCTTGCGGGTCATGGGCAGCGCCCATGCAGGTCTTAAGGACGGAGTCCTTAACTTTCTCTGCGTTAAAACAAAAAGGCTTCTGCAGTTCATTCTGCAGAAGCCTTTTTAATACGTTTATCTGTTTCCTAATAATTTGCGTTCAGCCAGTTTCGTGCCTTTGTCAGAACGTTGCGGTCGTTGTTGAAGCGGAAGGTGCGCATGGCAAGTCCGAAGTCTGCCCAGATGTAGCGGTCAACCTCGCTTTGCTGGGGCACGACCTCGCCGCCTTCGGGCATCTCAGCAATGAAAAAAACCACCTGCTTGAATATCTTTCCGCGCGGACGGTATTCGCTCAGTACACGGAAGCCGTCGAGAATGCGTATATCAAGACCGGTCTCCTCACGAACCTCACGCATGGCGGTGGAGTGCTCGTCCTCGCCCATTTCAATGTGTCCCTTGGGAAAACCCCAGTTTCCGCCCTTTTTGTTCTTGATAAGCAGAAATTCTATATTGCCGCTTCTCTTGCGGAAAACGACAGCGCCGCACGATTTTTCGCAAAGACACTGGAGAGAGTAGCTCGCCGGATCAATGATATCGGAGAGCATCTGACGTATCTGCGGATCAAATACGGTAACGCGGTCAGGTGCCGCGATATAGCTTGTCTTTCCTGCGGCGTTATCGGTCATGATGCCGACAACACGAAGCTTGACTATGCCCCTGAGGGTAATCGGCGTAAAGATATATACCCTGCTGCGCTCAGCAGTCTCGGTAGCGATGCCGCTTATGACACGCAGTGTGCCGCCTGACGGTGCAGACTGGCTGCCTGTGTCGAACACCGGATCAATGGTTATCCGGATGTAATTACCAAGCATTAGCATTCCTCCTATTAAATTTACAATACATTTTATTTTACACCACTATTCCGATAATTACAATAGTTATGCCGTCAATTAATAAGGAAAAAACGGACAGAAAAGGTTATCCGGAAGGCTTGCAGTGTGTGATTTCAGGTGAATAGTGATAAAAAAGAAAACGTTTGCAAAAAGGCGCACAGGAGTTTTCCTGCGCGCCTTGATTTATGCTGTCTGGGTTAGTCGTTCTTTCTGCGGTCGAACTTGGAAGAGGGAGCCGGAGCTTCGCCGCGGCCGAAAACGTCAAGATCGAAAGCATCATCGTCATCAACGGTGATGGAAGCCTTGCTGCTGCTGCCGAAGAAATCATCATCAACAGAGGAGGCTCTTGCCGGCTTTGCGAAAATCTCGTCATCGTCATCAATGACAGAGGGTCTGGTGGTCTTCACAGGAGCATCAGAATGCTGCTTCTTGGGACGGTTGTCGCCATCGCGGCGCTCAGGGCGGTCAGAGCGCTCAGGACGCTCGGACTTCTTGCCGGAGTTTTCAGGACGCTCAGGACGGTCTGCAGGCTTCTTGCCGCTGTTGTTTGAAGAAGCTTCGTTGTCGCGGCGCTCGGGACGCTCGGACTTCTGCTCGCCATCACGGCGCTCAGGACGGTTTCCGTTCTTCTGACCGTTCTTGCTGTTCTTGTGACCGTCATTCTTGCTCTTGGGCTTGGAGCTGTTCTTTGCACGGGTGGGGTTGACGTGCTGACCCTGCTTGATGATCTCAAGCATACGCTCGTCGAGAAGCTGACGGTTGAAAAGGAAACGGGTGACAGGAGACATGACGGGACGTACCTTGATGACCTCTACGCCGTCTTCCATTGCATAATATTCCTCTTCGCCGGTCTGCTCCATAGAGGTGACAGCAACGAAGGTATTGTCAAGCATACCCTCGCCGCGCATATAATCGAGCTCGTTGAGGGAAATGCCGAGATAATCAGCTGCATCAAATTCAGTGAGGAAAGAAAGGGTGGGCTGCTGGAGAGACTGCGGTGCAGACTCCTTGGAAGCGGCTGCAGCACCGGTGATTGAGCCGGAGATGATGAAGGAAGCAGCCACGAGGCACAGACCGATGATAAGTGTTCCGATGATAAAAGCAAATGATGTCATTTGTTAACCTCCAAATTTGCGGCAGATGCCGCTTCTGCTGGTATTCCGGACGATGTTCCGCGCAGAATACATAATTATAGTATTGACCTTATAATTTTATCATTTACAGAATATATGTCAAGTGTTTTTTGCTGTAAAAGGGCTTTATGAGCCGTAAAACGGCGCAATGAGAAGAAATGTGACGGTAACAGCGTGGGGACTACAGCATAGTATGATGACGAGGGGAAAACAAAAAGGAGATCAGACAGACCAATGATGGATTACAGAAATACCGCCGGCGGCAGGGCAGCGTGCGGCTGCACCGGCATTAATTCACAGCGGACCGGAGAAAACTGCTGCGCTGCTGCAAGAGCGGGCGCAGAGACTCAGATGTGTGCCATGACTTCTCAGGTGCCTGTCATGGTGTATATCGTCGACCAGCCGTGGGAGGGTGTATATCTGCCCTGCCGTGCGCTCGCGCAGGGCACTCTCTTCCCTGCACTGGATAAACCCTTCTTTGGAAAAGGAGGCTGCTGCAATGACTGAACGCAGAAAATATCTTGAGGCACTTCAGGCGGCAGATTTTGCTGTATGGGAAACAAGGCTGTATCTTGACACCCATCCGTGTGATGCGGCGGCAATGGAGGCGCTCAGACAGTATGAGGAGCAGGCGAAAGAGGCGCGCGAGGCATACGAGTGCAGGTACGGCTCACTGACCGGTGCGGCAGGCAGCTGTGATTGCTGGCGCTGGGTTGAAGATCCGTGGCCGTGGAACTATTGCGCTAACTGAGCATAATGGAGAATTAAACCTTAATAAGGCAGACCCGAAAAGCAAACCTTTCGGGTCTGTTTATTTATTGAGTAAAACGCCTGCGGTGACAGTAGTGAAAGCAGCCTGAAAGTAAGAATGCGGCACAGAGAGTCAGACGCATGCTGCAGGGGATATAATGCAGTCACGTTCAGACGGCGGTCCGCAGCAGGTCTGAACAGGTGACAAGGAGGAATAAGACATGGACGTTTGGTGTGAGGCGCGCGAGAGATATGCGCGCGGCGGCATTACCCACAGAGAGCTGGCAGAGCTCTACGACCTTCCGTTGAGTACCCTTCGCAGAAGATCTTCGGTCGAGCACTGGTCGGCACTTCGCTCGGGCAGAGCCGGAGGCGACAGCGCCGGTGATCATTCTGCAAGGAATACAAGAGTAAGCCGGCAGCTTGAACTGACCGACCGTATGATGGATATCATCGAAAAGGCACTCGGTGACAAGGACGAGCTCTACGGCTGGATTGAATTCTGGAAGACGACCTCGGCAGGTGAATATGTTGCCGAGCGGCTGGGTTATCTCAATGACGAGCGGTTTGGCAGGCTGGTGAAAACGGCGGCGGAGGTATTCGAGCTTCAGCGCACTGTGCTTGGAATTCACGACTATCGTGATGAGATTTCGGCAAGAAAGCTGGAGTGCGATGCTGATATAGCGCGCAGCAAGCTGGAGCAGCAGGCGCAGATTGCCGGACGGAAGCTCGAGCTTGAGCTTCTCAGACTGGAGAATGCGCAGGACGAATCGGGAGCTACAGACGATTTCCTTGCCGCTCTTGGAATGGGGGAGGGTGACGATGAACAGCCCGTGCAGGAAGAATGAAAGGACAGATAATTTCAGCGAAAGACTGGACAGGCTGCGCCAGAACAAGGTAAAGCCTGTGCGCTCGGGCGGCTTTCATTTTACTCCCTTTTCCGACAAGCAGCGCACTGTGCTCGGCTGGTGGGCATCAGAAAAAACAGCTGCAGAGTATGACGGAATAATTGCCGACGGAGCAATCCGCTCGGGCAAGACGCTCGCAATGTCGCTTGGTTTTGTTCTCTGGGCGATGAGCCGCTTCAACGGGCAGAATTTTGCAATCTGCGGCAAGACACTCGGTTCTGTGGAACGCAATATCCTTGTGTGGCTCCGGCAGATTCTCCCCGGCAGAGGCTATAAGCTGAAGGAAAACAGATCACTCAACACTATCACCGTCAGCCGCGGCGGCACGATCAACCGCTTCTACTGCTTCGGCGGAAAGGACGAAGGCTCGCAGGACCTTATTCAGGGAATGACCCTTGCCGGCGTGCTGATGGACGAGGTGGCGCTCATGCCGGAATCCTTTGTCTCACAGGCTACTGCGCGTTGCTCGGTCAGCGGCTCGAAGTGGTGGTTCAACTGCAACCCCGGCAGCCCGTATCACTGGTTCAAGCGCGGCTGGATTGACAAGGCAAAGGAAAAACGCCTGCTTCATCTGCACTTCCACATGACAGACAATCTGTCGCTGAGCAATGATATGATAACCCGCTATGAGAATATGTACAGCGGAGTATTCTACCGCAGGTATGTGCTGGGCGAGTGGTGCGCAGCCGAGGGTCTGGTTTATCCGATGTTTGAGCCTGACTGCCACGTGGGTGTGCCTGAGGGGACGCCGGAGAGATATTTTCTTTCGTGTGATTACGGCACTCACAATCCCTTCGCACTCGGTCTTATATCGGTAAGGCAGACCGACGGAGGAAACGTCTACTGCCTTGAGCGCGAGTTCTATCACGACGGAAGGCGCAGCGGTCAGCTGACCGATTCGCAGTATGCCGACCGTCTGGAGGAGTTTGCCGGACATGAGGTAACGCGTGAGGACGGCGGTTATGTAATCGTCGACCCGTCGGCATCGTCGTTCATTGCTGAGCTTCGCCGCCGCGGCTGGAAGGTGCTCAAGGCGAACAACGATGTCGGAGAGGGCATAAGGCTGATGGCGGAAACGCTCACCGCAGGCAGGCTGATGATTGCTCCTGCCTGCACATCGACACTGCGTGAATTTTCCGCATACGTGTGGGATAACAGCGCGGCAGGCAGAGGCGATGACCGTCCGCTTAAGCAGAATGACCACGCGATGGATATGCTGCGCTACGCTCTCAGCACCGACCGAAGAATGTCCGGCGCAAGAGGCAGGAATCTTTCCCGCAGGGGAATTTACTGATAACTGGAGGTAAACATGGCACTGACAGATATTGTAAGCACCGAGCTGAACGGACTCTACGGTCAGCAGGTGCTTGAGGATATGGGGCAGATAATTGCCCTGTATGATTTCTATGAGGGAGGCGGTCAGCAGTGGCAGACAGCTGCCGGTCTCGATTATCAGCCGACAAAGCTTGTGACAAATCTCTGCAAGAAGCTCATCAAGCGTGAGGCGCGGTTCATGTTCGGACGCACACCGGAGATATCCCTTCGTGCTCACGACGGAGAGCTGATGAAAAAAGAACAGAGAGTGCTCGAAAGGGTGCTGGAGGACAACGATTTCCCCGAGCGGCTTCTCAAGGGTCTGCGCGACTGCCTTATCGGCAAAAGGGTTGCAATAAAGCTGACCGGCGGAATCGGTGAGCCTGTATCGGTGCAGATTCGTCCTTCTCTGGAGTTTGTCTATGAGACCTACGAGGACGATGCCGACAGGCTTAAGAAGATCATCTTCTTCTACCGCACAAACGATGCCTCTGACCGGCGCGAGCAGAGAATCTGGCGGCAGAAATATGAGATGGGCGGCAACCGCTGCTTCCTCACCGAGGGCATTTACGACGGTAACGGCAAGGTGGTCGAGGGAGGCGAATGCCGCAACACCGGACTGGATTTCATTCCCTGCCGCGTTGTGCTCAACGACGGTCTCACCGGCGACCTGCGCGGTGAAAGCGACGTCGAGGAGATAATGGACAGCCAGAAATGCTACAACCATCTCAAGTCGGACGATCTTGACGCGCTGCGTTTCAATATGTTCCCCCAGCGTGTGGCAGTTGATGCAGACGGAGCGTCGCTTGAGAATATGGTGCTGGCACCGGGTGCTCTCATTGACCTTGTGACCGATCCTGCAAGAGGTGACGAGGGACGTCAGGCAAAGCTCTCCATGCTGGAATCGCAGTTTGGTTACGATGCACGTTTTGAAAACTCCATAAACCGTATCAAGCAGGATATGCACGAGCTTCTCGGAGTACCGAATGTTTCTCTCGAACAGCTTCAGGGACTTGCGCAGTCAGGCAGAGCCATGCGTGCACTTTACTGGGAGCTTGAGGAGCGCTGTGAGGAACGCTGGACGGTATGGGAGCCGGCACTCAGGTGGATGTGCCGCGGAATAATTGCAATGATGTCGGCATACGGCGACGAACGCCTGTGCGAGGATTTCGACGTGCACATCGAGCATCTCTATCCCATTCCTGAGGACGAAGAGGCAGAACGCGAGCTTGATCTGCGTGAGGTGGAGGCAGGTGTGCGCTCTGCCGAAAGCTACCGCGAAAAGTGGGGCATAATCTGACAGACAGGCGGAATGAATCCGCCGAGTCAAAGCCGACGGGCATGAAAATACGGAAGTGCCGACGGGCGTAAAGCCGGAAAAACCGGCAGAAACGGAGTTTTTATGAATAAATTTATCCGCATACTCAGAAAGATCATTATCGCACCGGCGGTGCTCGCTCTGGGTGCTGTCGAGGGTATCGACATGGACGAGCTGACAAGAGCTGTCGACAGACGTACCGCAAGAGCCGAGGCGGCTGTGCTGAGAGATTACTTTGCTCAGCACGGGCTGGAGGGCGATGAGGCTGAGCAGGCAGCAGAAGAATACCGTGCAAGACGGCGCGAAACAGCGGCTGACAGCGAGACTGTCAGAGCAATGCGCGAGCGGGCTGAGACTGCTGAAAAAAGCGCACAGAAAGCGCAGGTATCTGCTCAGACACTGGTTCAGATGGCGCGGATGGGTGTGCCGGAAAGCTGTGAGCAGGATGTTCTGCTGCTTGTTTCGGCACAGCTTGAAAAATCGGAGAAGCAGGATAGCGAGGCTGTCCGCAGTGCGGTTGAGACCGTTCTGGCAAGACTGCCCGGTCTGGCGGAGGGAAGACCTGTTTCCTCCGGCTCACGCGGAAGCTTTCCGCGGCAGGACGGCGGCGTGTCGATCTGGCAGGCTCAGCTTGACAGAGCACGTGCGTCGGGTGACAATGCGGCGGCTGTGGGCATAATCAACGCAGCCTCGCAGAAGGGCATAGCCCTCAGATAACAGCCGTGCCGGAGCAGGCGGAAGGCAGACCGCTTAGGTGATTGAATTAAGAGCCGCTGTGACTCCGGTGCGGATAATCCCTGATTCTCTATTACAGAAAGGAAAATTATTATGGCTAATGTAACTTCCACAGGTACAGTATGGAATCTCCCCAACTATGCAGGTCAGATCTACACCTCCACACCGACGGAAACCCCGCTGCTTGCACTCATCGGCGGAAAGACTGTCAGGACTGACAGCTTTGAGTTCCCCGTCGGCGCGGAGTATACCCATGAGACCGCCGCTCAGCCGGAAATCACCGAGGCGGCATCTCTCACCGCGCCCAATGCTATCAGCTATGCGCGCACTCAGAACACCAACGTCACCCAGATCTTCCAGGAAAAGATCAGTGTCAGCTATGCACGTCTTGCAAACGGCGGCAGACTTACCGGCGCTGTTCCTGTGAACGGCGAGGGCGCGATCGGTGAGCTCGATTTCCAGACCGCACGTGCGCTCGAGAAGATCGCCCGTGATGTTGAGTACACATTCATCAACGGCGTATATCAGAAGGCATCTGCTGCTGACACAGCAAACAAGACCCGCGGTCTTGTCAATGCCTGCACCACTACTCTTGATGCAGCTTCTGCTCCGCTGACTGAGGCAATGCTTGCAGGTGTGCTTGCTGATGCCTATGCTGCAGGTGCAACCTTCACCAATACCGTCATTCTCTGCGGTGCTGCAGTCAAGCAGGCTATTGCTGACGCATTCAGCGCGCAGTGGGGCTTCTCTGCACCCATCACCCGCGACATCGGCGGTGTGAACGCAATGCAGATCGAGACCGATTTCGGCGTTATGTCGGTCGTTCTCAGCCGCTTTGTTCCTGCAGGTACACTCATCGGTGCAGATATCTCCTGTGTACGTCCTGTTGAGCAGGATGTACCCGGCAAGGGCTGCTTCTTCCGCGAGGCACTCTCCAAGACCGGTGCAGCAGAGGAGTATCAGATCTTCGGTCAGATCGGTCTCGATCACGGTCCCAAATGGAAGCACTTCTCCATCACCGGCATCGGCGCAGGCGAGTCCAGAACTCCCATCCTTGTGCAGCACGTTGCCGAGTAAAAGCTGAAGCTTAAGCTTCATGATTTTCTTCCTCATTTAATAAAGACTGTCCGGAAGGTACGGATATTTATCCTGCCTTCCGGACGGCAGACAAGGAGAGTGACAATTATGGCAACAGAAACAACGGTTGCGCGTCTGCGCAGCATGCTGAATGTTTCGGCCGGAGAAGGCTGTTCATGCTTCCTCTCTGATGAAATGCTCAGTGAGCTTATCGACCGTTATCCCTGCCTTGAACTGGCGGCCTACCATGCCTGCCTGCTTATGGCACAGCGAACAGATATGAAGATGTCCGACGGCACAACAATTCCCGACCAGAGCGGCTACTGGCTGCGCCGCGCAGTAGGCTTCCGTCCCTATTCGGGCAGGATACTGCGCAGGGCTGATGAGGTGAGAGCATGAGCAGCGTTTGCGGTACAGATATGATGAACGGCTGCGGAGGCAGATTATGTACTGTGTGCCGTCCGGTGCTGAAAAGATTTCAGCTTCGGCGATATCCGCTTGATGCGGCAGGTGCTCCGCTGACAGGAGAGACACCGGAGGAATATATCGTCTGCGGCTTTACCGCATCGATAAAGAGTGCCGGAATAAAAGACAAGCTTGATCTGCCCGGAAGAATGACGGGCGGCATGGCTGGTCTGCGGCTGACCGTCGTAGGCTGCTCGTGCGGCTCAGTTGCAAAGGGCGACAGAGTAGAGGCAGACGGCGAGTGGTACCGCGTGGCGGTCGTACAGCGCGGCACGCCATCGGTTGCGGTACTTGTTCCGGTGCAGGCTGGAGGTGCGGCAAAATGAGCGGTCTGCTCCTGGATATTGCAGTAAATCAGCTGAGAGGATTTCTGGGCGGTCTTTTCAAACGGACACAGAGGCAGATACTTTCAGGCGGTGCGGAAATCGCCGGAAGGCTTGAAGCGCAGGCGAAACGCGATGCTCCATGGACCGACCGCACAGGAATGGCGCGAGCTACAATTGCAGGCGTGAATGCCTTTGACGAAGATGAAAAATACTACATCGGAGTCTGCGGAAATATGCCCTATTCGTATCAGCTTGAGAAAGGGTTCTATCATCGCTACGCTGTGCTCTGGCCTACAGTGAGAAAGAACAGACACAATATGCTCGATGATATCCGCGCGGTCATAAGCAGACAGGAGGGGCTTGAGTAATGGAAAAATGGCAGGAAATATTCAATGCACTCATCAATGCCGGAATAGATACTTATCCGCCGGGCGGACATATCGGTCCATGCGGCGCTCCCTACTGCGTCGTGCAGTCATGCGGCGGTGCATTGTCCGGTGCAGGCCGATGCACAGGAAGCTGCAGCTACCGTGTATACCTTGTGGTGCCGATAGATGAACCTGCGGCACTTGGTGTTCTTTACGGAAGGGTAAGAACGGCAGTGCAGCCGCTGGTTGACTCGGGCGCGGTTTCGGTTGACAAGCCGCTGTCGGCAATGATGACCGACGACAGCTTTTCGGCACTTATCAGCCACATTGATTATATTTGCTTTTACAGCGAAAGGAATTAAGCTATGAAAAAATTCAACAGCAATCCGATAGTAAATATCGTCCGCGCGGAAATCGTCACAGACGAGGCTGAGGCGCGCGTACTCCATTTTGAAACCATCAGCAGCGCTTCACCCGATCCGTTTGTCAGTGAGGGTGATGAAAGCGAGCTGAGAGTCCGCAACACAATTATTGCTCAGGAACGTCTTGAGGATATCATCAAGGGCTATGACATCACCCTCAAGGATTGCGTGATGTCGCGTGATCTTCTTGAGGTCATCGACGGAGGTGAGGCTCTGGAGGCAGGTGCTTCTTCCTTTGCGGGATATTCCTCTCCGGTTGCCGGCAGAGAAAGCGCAAGAACACACTTCTCGCTTCATCTTTATGCCGCAGAGAAGGATTATGCCGGCGATGCAGTGTCCTATTTCCGTTTCTCTTTCCCGAATTGTGTCGGCTCACCGGCAAAGTTCTCGGTTGAAAACGGCAGTTTTACCGCTCCTGAATATACTGTACATTCAAGACCGGGCGCCGGCGAGTGTGCAATGAGAGTAGAGGTGCTTGACCGACTGCCGGTTTACTGCTCTTCCGAGGCGGACATTCCCTCGGTTCATGCAGCAGGTGACTGCATTGTTGCAGGCGGTGCGGTAAATGTAGGAAATCTTGCGCTTAATGCAGGAGAAATGGCATATTACAACGGCTCTGAGTTTGTGCTGATAAAGTAACAGCAGGGCAAAGCTTGAAATGAGGGAGAATTATGAAAAATACAGTAAATTCCATTCAGCAGGTACAGCTTCCCGGCTGGGGCGAGGATGATGTTTTTGAGGCAAAGCTGCGCCGTCCGTCGCTGCTTGTGATGGCTGCAGGCGGTATGATTCCTAATGAACTGATGACCGCGGCGCAGAAGCTTTTCGGCGACGGTTTTGATGCAGCCATGCCGCTTGACCAGCTGGGCAGACTGCTCATCTGCATTGCACAGGAGGCTCTTGTCGAGCCGACAATGGAGGAACTTTGCAAAGAGGGTGTGCAGCTGACCGATATGCAGCTTGCGGCGATATACAGCTTTGCGCAGTCGGGGGTGCGCGCCCTTGAACCCTTTCGTCAGCGGTCCGGCAGTGATATCGCTGATGGGAATGAGCAAGAGGTACTCGGTCCGGCCGAGTAATCTGCTCGGAGTAAATGATGCTTACGCGGCATACTGCATCGACGAGGCTGTGCTGTACATAATGTGCAGAATAGAGGAGGAGGGACGTCTGCCGCGAAGTCTTGAACGGATGACTGAGCCGGATTCCAACAGGGAAACGGTAAAACAGCTTATGAATACAGGAGGTGTGGAGCACATTGATCTCCGCGGGAACAATAGCCGCCTATCTGGTGCTTGATACATCGAAATTCAACCGGAGCATCAAAGATGCACTGGGCATGATAAAAAAGTTCAGCCAGTCAGGCAGTGACGGCAGTGAGGCGCTGAAGACAATGAGCAGCGTGATAGGCGTGACGGCAGGTGCTATGAGCGGAAAGCTGATGGGCTCGTTCAGAGAGTGTACATCGGGTTTGAGAACGGTGGTTCAGAATATTGCACTTTCGATGAACGATGCATCGGTAAAGGTGAACGAAAAGGTCACAGCAGTAAAAGGTTCGCTGCTGTCGATAGATACCTGCGCAGGCGCGGTCAGCGAAAAGAGCAGAAGTGTTGCGAACGCCATCAAGGCTCCGTTTGCAGGGCTTGACAGTACCGCATACGGCATCATGAGCAATGTCGGTGACAGTCTGAGCAAGGGTCTTGAGGCCAAAAGAGGCATTATCATATCTACGGCGAAAAGCATCGCCGATGCGGTTACAGGAACGCTGAAAAAGGCGCTGAAAATTGCATCGCCGTCAAAGGTTATGAAGCAGATAGGCGAACAGACTGTTCAGGGTCTGAATATCGGTCTTGTCTCCGGAAGAAAAGAGATAGCCAGAAGCGCTGAAGCAATGGCCGGCGCTGTTACAGGAGCAGCCTATACGAAATCTGCGGCGGCTGGGAATGACATATCGGCGCTTGCCGGTAAACTCGACAGGCTTATTGCCATAGCCGCAGGAGGCGAGCAGGTAATGCAGGTCGACGGACGTGCATTTGCCCGTCTTATACGTGAATATTCTTAAAGGAGGCAGAAAATGTCACGACTTCTTCCTTATGAAATATATTATGAGAACAACGCAGGCGAGAAGCTGGAACTGACCGAAGTTCCCTTTGTTGTAACCGAATGTCAGCTCTTTGATTCGCGCTGGGAGCTGGGTTCGGTAAAACGTACCGCAGGTGAGGGCATAAAGGTGTTCAGGGCGGTGCGTTCGTCTGAGGAACGCACAATGACGGTCAGAGCGGCGGCAGGCAGTGCGCAGAAACTCTCAAAGCTGCTCAGCCGCATGAGCGAAGTATTTGACAGCGATATTGCCGCCCTCACTCCCGGAAAGCTCTGGGTGAACGGGCAGTATATGAAATGCTGGTGTACATCGAGACAGAAGGAGCTGTCATGCGATTTTGTCACATCGGCATCAGTTGTCATAACCGTACTGCCTGAAACGCCGGTATGGTGCAGGCAGAAACACTGCATACTGCTGGAGAATGATGACAGCGGCGAAATGATACCGGCGGCAGATTATTTCTATACCGTCGGCGGTGGCAGTATGACGGTGACAAACAGCGCTGCTGCAGCAAGCCCGATGAAGATAATCTTTACAGGCCCGACAGATTCTCCTTCGGCATACATCAACGGCGAAATCATCGGTGCAAATGCAGCTCTTGCTGAGGGAGAACAGCTTGTAATTGATCAGCAGGAACGCACTGTGTATAAGCTTGACGAGTATGGAGAGCGCACAAACTGTTTCGGCAGCAGATACAGAGGAAATGCGGAGTTTGCATATCTTCCTCCTGGCGAGAGCATCGTACAGTGCTCCGGTGTGCCGAAGCTGGAAGTTGTTGTAATTGAGCAGAGGAGTGAGCCGGAATGGACTTTGAACTGATTCACGCTTCGCCGGATCTTTATGAGATACGGCAGCTGATAGACTTCGTGCAGTTCGACGCAGTCGTAAGCGCCGACCCTGACGGACAGAATGACTGGATGCTGGAGATGCCGGCGGAATGCTGGCGTCAGATGCCGGTGAACGAGGGGCATTATGTCTATATAAACGGCAGCGAGTGGGGCGGTCCGGCTGAACGTGTGCGCCACAGCACAACCGATGACACGGTGCGAATCTACGGCACCTGCTGGCGCGGACTGCTGACACACAGGGCGATCTGTCCGGAGGCAGGGCAGACACATGCGGTGTACGAAAATATGGATATCAATGACGTCATTCGCAATATGCTCTCGGGGTGGATGCCGTCGCTGATATCCGCCGGCGAGGGTGCGGGCGGAATCGTCTGTTCGGGAGAAATCAGATACAGGAATATGCTTCAGGCACTGACAGGAATGCTTGAGGGGAGCGGCGGTGTTCTCCGCGTAAAATTCACTGACGGCAGAGTAAATGTGTGGGGTGAGCCGTCAAGGGACAGAAGTAATGAAACTGAACTTTCGCAGGACAGCGGCTGCCACATGATTTCTGAGCGCAGTGCCGCGCAGTACGATCACATCATAGCCCTCGGACAGGGTGAGATGCTCGAACGGACGGTGGTTGAACTTTGGCTGCTGCCGGACGGAACGACCACAGACAATCCGGAGGAGACGGGAATTGTTGAAGAGGAGCTTCGCCGGACATTGATATATAATTACACTGCAGCGGAAACTGAGCAGGCTCTTGCAGAAAGTGCGGCGAAAAAGCTGGAAAGCTGTGCCGGGGGAGATACGGTCGAGGTATCACTTTACGGCGGCAGTGAAATGCTTGAGCTGGGTGATGTTGTTTCAGTTCATGACCGGCTGACGGATATCCTTGACAGCATGAGTGTGACCGGTACGGCAGTCAACATCACAGCATCGGAAACTCAGGTGAAATATATCCTCAAATGACAGCGGAAAGCTTGATATAAAGGCCGTCGGAAGATTTTCCGGCGGCTGTTTTATATAAATCGGCTATTGAACAGTGAAGCAATTTGCGGTATTATATAAGTCGTCTGAAATGTGCTGATACATGAAAGGGTGACAGAATGTTTGGGTTTGTATGTCCGGTGTGCTCGGAGCCGCTCCGCACTGACGGAAGAACACTGCGCTGCGGAAAGAATCATTGCTATGACATGGCTAAAAGCGGATATGTCAATCTGCTTATGAGCAACGCTCCGGGAGCAAAGAGACACGGTGACGATGCCTTGATGATAAACGCCCGCAGAAGATTCCTTGAAAAGGGATATTATCTTCCGCTGAGAGATAAAATGTGCGAGATGCTGATGCCGTATGCTTCGCAGGATATGGCGATACTTGATGCCGGCTGCGGCGACGGCTGGTATGACGAAGGAATTGCTGAGGCACTTGCGGAAAACGGTATTGAGCCGCAGATGCTGGGAATTGATATTTCGCGCGATGCACTCAAGGCAGCGGCAAAACGCCCTGTGGATATGGGTCTTGCGGCGGCAAGCGTATTCCATCTGCCGGTCGGAAAGAGCTCGGCTGATGTTGTGCTCAGTGTGTTTTCTCCCCTTGCAGAGGAGGAGTTTTCACGCGTGCTGCGCAGTGACGGTCTGCTGATGAGGGTTGTTCCGCTGGAGGATCATCTGTGGGAGCTCAAGCAGGCGGTCTATGATATTCCGCGGAAAAATCCGCCCGATACAGAAACTGTTGCCGGCTTCAGACTCATAGGATCGGAAAATGTGATATATACTGCAGAGCTTGGCTCGAACGAAGAAGTGCTCGATCTGTTTGCCATGACGCCCTATTATTACAAGTCGGGGCAGAAGGATCAGGAGAAGCTCAGAAGAGTGGAAAGTCTGCGTGTAACTGCCGCTTTCGGAATCCGTCTGTGGCAGAATTGCAAGAACGGAAAATAAAAACAAAACAGCTGTATACAGGTATATGATATGAAATATACTGAAATACAGTGAAAACAGATGAATAAAAATTCCGGACAGTCAGTCGGACTGCTCCGGAATTTTGTATTTTCAGGCAGTAAATATTGATGATAACATCGAAAAACATTGAAAAAGAATGAAAATCGCAGGATTATCGGCACAATATCGCAAAAATATACTGGAATAACACCGGTGTGCGTGTTATAATCCTGTCTCAGGAATTTATTCTGCTTTAAATAGGTGAAGTGAAAGGACAACGAGTTGTGAAGAAACTGATTTTGGTTACATCGCCTCCTGCCAGTGGCAAGACTTTTGTATCGCGCCGCCTTGCAGAGAAGCTGGGAAATATAGTTTATCTTGATAAGGACAGCCTTATCGTCCTTTCAAAGCAGATATTCAAGGTTGCCGGACAGCCTTACAACCGCAGCTCGGATTTCTTTGAGGAGAATATCCGCGACTTCGAGTATGATGCAACGCTTGAGATTGCGTACGAGGCTCTCAATTACAACGACACAGTGCTGATAAATGCACCCTTTACCCGTGAGGTGCGCGATAATGAATATATGCGTCAGCTTCGCTCAAAGCTCCGTCAGAAGGGTGTGCGTCTGGTAGTGATCTGGGTGCGCTGTGATACCGAAACCTGCCGCAAGAGAATGATTGCGCGCAATTCCGACCGCGATACGTGGAAGCTCGAGCATTGGGACGAGTACATATCCGGCTGTGATTTTTCCATTCCGGAAATCGCAGAGGAAATGACTGCTGACAACGATTTTATCATTGTCGAGAATTCGTCAGGCGAGGAGTTTGCGGCCTCCCTCAAGAATGCTGTGTCGCAGCTCAGAGCAGGACGCGGCAAGCAGAAAAAACACGCCTGAGCGTAAAAAAGATTAATAGTAATGACCGCCCGTAAGGCAGCAGAATGCCTTTCGGGCGGTTTTGCGTAAAAACAGGAGAAAACCGGCGGGATATGCTCCGGAAAGGGAATGAAAAACTGCAGTAAAGCATTAAATCGTTGTTGCAGTACAGAGGGGCAGATGCTATAATATAATCTGTATATATATACACTCACGCTGACTATACTGTCAGCAGGCAAGGGGGAGTCCTCAGATGAAGAATATCAAGCGTTTTGCCGCCGCACTGATGGTGCTTGCAATGCTCATGGCTGCGATGCCGATGACGGTTTTTGCAACTGAAGAGAGCACAACATCAACATCGGAGACAACAACAACTTCAGCAACCACCGAATCAACTACATCGACAACAAAGGCGGATGCTGTTCCGCTGTCGAATCTTTATGTGGTAGGCAGCAACAACAAGAACTATCTTGCCGACCCTTCGGTAGCGGTCGGTGTGGATAAATACAGCTTCTATCTGCCTGACTGGATGGAGAGCTGCACTCTGGTGCTCAAATCCTCGGCAAACTTCAAGGCTGAGGCAGACGGAGTTGAGTTTGAAGGCTCCGGCGGTGTTTATACCGGTCAGTTCAAGCTCGAGAGCAAGAAGAATACCTTCACCGTAAAGCTGACAAGCGGCGAATCGACACGTACGCTCACACTGGTCATGTATCTGTCGAACATTCCCTGCAAGCTTGAGTCGGTATCACTTCTCAAGGGCGGCGATGTGGTCAAGACCTTTGATTCCGAGCCGGAAAAGGCTGAATATTCCTTCCCGTCCGGAACAACGAGCGGAGTTTCTGTACGCATTGTGCCGAGACACGAGCAGACGGTCAGCATAACCAATCTGACCGGTATTCCGGAAAATCAGATAACCGGCAATGAAGCTGAGACAGTGCTCAAGCTTCACGAGACCTACAAGCGTTATGACCACGAGCTCACCCTCGTTGAGGGAACAAACGTGTTCCTCATCAAGGTCAAGGCAGGTACAGTTGAGAAGACCTGCCGACTGACGGTCATTGTCGGTGATGCCATGGCAAATATGACCACCACCCAGACAACCGAGTCGACCACACCTGCTCCCACACAGAGCACGACCAACCCCAGCATAACACCCTTCCCCGATGAGGAGCAGTTTGAAAATCCCGACGATTCATCATCTGGCGGCACAACATCGTCATTCCCGCCTGTGCTGTGGGTCACTATCGGTGTTGTCATCGCGGTGGTAATCGGCGCCTGCGTGTTCATGATTGTCAACATGGGCAACAGGGAAAATAACCGCGGCGGCTACGGCGATGGCTATTATGATGATTATGACCCCCAGCCGAGATATCCGGCAAGACGCAACCTCGGCGAATATGTTGAAGATGACTACGGCTATCCGCCTCCCCAGCCGCCGCGCAGACGTCCCGGCGGTCAGGGCGGATATTACAACAGCAATTCCTACAACAATTACAGCGACGGCTACAATCCTGATGTGCAGGAAAGCCCGCGCGGCGGCTATAACGGTGTTTACGGCGGCGGCTACAGCGGCAGCTATCAGGACGATTACGACGACGGCTACGGCAGCGGTACTCCGAGAGGAACAAGCGGCAGCCTTGGCGGTTTTGAAAGTGATGACGATTACGGCAGCGGAAACTATTACGGCGGCTATTGACCGTAAGGCGTGAATTTCCGGTCAGTACGGCAGAAAGGATTTTGCGGCATGGACGTAAGACTTGGCGATATACTTGAGATGAAGAAGAATCATCCCTGCGGAACAAAGCAGTTCGAGGTCACCCGTGTCGGCATGGATTTCCGCCTTAAATGTACCGGCTGCGGTCATGAGATAATGATTCCAAGACACAAAGCAGAGAAAAACATAAAGAAGCTTATCCGTGACGGCGAGGTCGTCACGCAGTAACAAAGATACACAATCGTGCTCCTATTGCATACGATATCGCGTTTATCGTGCGCCGATATCCATTGCGCCGGAGCACGAACTTTTGTAAAATTATATTCAGGAGATTAAAAGAATGTATGACAGATTAGCTGTTGCAGAGCAGCGTTTCGAAGAACTCAATACAAAGCTCTGCGACCCCGATATTATAAGCGATCAGACGCAGTACCGCGACCTGATGCGTGAGCTCAAGCATCTCACACCGCTGGTGGAAACCTACCGCGCTTACAATGCGGCAAAGAAGAGCGAGGCAGATGCACTTGAGCTTCTCGGCGAGGGCGGACTCGACCCCGAGCTTCGCGAGATGGCTCAGCTTGAGCTGGAGGAAGCAAAGTCGGAGCAGTCAAGACTTTCCGACGAGCTGAAGATACTGCTTCTTCCGCGCGACCCGAATGATGACCGCAACGTCATCGTCGAGATACGCGGCGGTGCAGGAGGCGATGAGGCAGCCCTCTTCTCGGCTGTGCTTACACGTATGTATACAATGTATGCTGAGCAGCGCGGCTGGAAGAGCGAGATTATCAACGCAAATGAAACTGAGCTGGGCGGATACAAGGAAGTCAGCTTTGTCATCAGCGGCGAGGGCGCATATTCCCGTCTCAAGTATGAAAGCGGAGTCCACCGCGTACAGCGTGTGCCGGAGACCGCGTCTCAGGGCAGAATCCACACCTCCACCGTTACCGTGGCAGTGCTTCCCGAGGCTGAGGATGTCGAGATTGAGATAAATCCCACCGATCTTAAGATAGATACCTACCGCTCGAGCGGCGCAGGCGGACAGCACGTCAACACCACCGACTCAGCTATCCGCATAACCCACCTGCCCACCGGTATTGTCGTTGAGTGTCAGGACGAGCGCAGCCAGCACAAGAACAAGGATAAGGCAATGCGCGTGCTTAAATCCCGTCTGCTTGATGCAAAGCAGCAGGAGCAGGCGAATGCAATTGCGGCTGACCGTCGTGCGCAGGTCGGTACAGGTGACCGCTCCGAGCGTATCCGTACCTATAATTATCCGCAGAGCAGAATGTCCGACCATCGCATAGGTCTGACCCTCTACAAGCTTGAGGCTATCCTCAACGGAGACCTCGATGAGACAATTGATGCGCTCATCACTGCCGAAAGAGCAAAGATGCTCGAGGCTTCTATAGAAAATGCGTAATTCCTGAGAGATATCGGGAATAGTATTGAATATACGCAAACGGAGACAGAAAAGCTATGGAAACGCTTATGCTTTCCGCTTCGGAGAAGGATATAGCCGCTGCCGGAGAGATTCTCAGAAACGGCGGTCTGGCAGCTATCCCGACCGAAACGGTATACGGGCTTGCAGCCAATGCTCTTGACGGCAGGGCTGTGGCAAATATATTCAGGGCAAAGAACCGTCCGCAGGACAATCCACTCATAGTCCATATTTCGCGGCTTGAGCAGATGAATTCGCTGGCGGCTGAGATACCCGACATGGCGCTGACTCTGGCGGCTGAGTTCTGGCCGGGTCCGCTGACAATGATACTTCCAAAGACCGGTATAGTCCCCGAAGAGGTCACCTGCGGACTTGACAGTGTCGGTATAAGAATGCCCTCCCATGAAGTTGCGCGGGCTGTGATCGATGCGGCAGGTGTTCCGCTTGCTGCACCTTCGGCAAACCTGTCCGGCAAGCCCAGCCCGACAACTGCCGAGCACGTGGCGCTCGACATGAACGGCAGGATAGATGCAATAATCGACGGCGGAAGATGTGAGGTCGGCGTGGAATCGACGGTCGTGTCGCTTTGCGGTGAACGTCCGCTGCTGCTGCGCCCCGGTGCAGTAACGCCCGAGATGATAGCCGATGCTGTCGGCTGCTGCGATGTCAGTCATGCGGTGCTCGAGGAGCTCGGCGAGCAGGAAAAGGCAGAGTCGCCCGGCATGAAATATAAGCATTATGCGCCGGAGACCGAGGTTATTATCGTGCGCGGCAGCTTCGAACAATATGCAGATTACTGCCGGAAAAACGCGCAGGAGGACGACTGGGCGCTGTGCTTTGCCGGCGAGGGTGACATACTCGCAATGCCGCACGTCGAATACGGTGCTGAAGATGATCTGCTTTCCCAGGCGCGCGGACTTTTCGATGCTCTGCGCTGGCTCGACGAGATGAAGGCGAAACGTGCGTTTGCGCGCTGCTGTGAGCCGGTCGGCGTAGGTCTTGCGGTATATAATCGCCTGCTGAGAGCGGCTGGTTTCAATGTGATTGACGCCGCAGAGGAAAAATAAACGTCGGTATCCTGAAAGGGTGGTTGACAATGAGTGAAATTCTGCTGAAAATATTCTATATTATGGCAGTGCCGGCAACGGTCGTGCTTATTCTGCAGACCGTGCTGCTGTTCTTCGGAATCGGCGATGACGGCGCTGATATTGACGGCGATTGCGACGGCGGCTTTGACTGCGACGATGTGCCTGATGATTTTGAATCAGATGCAGTGGGCAGCTTTGAAGGCAAAGGCATCAGGCTGTTTACCATGAGAGGCATCATCGCCCTGCTGGCTGTAGGCGGCTGGGCAGGAGTTACCGCACTCGAAGTGGGTGCTCCGTGGTGGCTGGCAATACCGGCTGCTGCGCTTATCGGTTTCCTTGCCATGGTACTGGTTGCCTACTGTATCAGATGGGCACTGAAGCTGCAGAGCAGCGGCAACATCAGATACGACAATGCTGTCGGTCTTGTAGGCGAGGTCTACATGAACATTCCGGCGAATAATTCAGGCAAGGGCAAAATCAACGTTGTTGTGCAGGAACGCTACACTGAAATTGAGGCAGTTACAAACGCTGATCGTGAGCTTCATCACGGCGAGAAGGTCAGAGTGGTCGGAATGGCAGACGGCAATACAGTAATTGTTGAGGCTGAATAAGCATATAAACAAGCATACACTCAAAACAATTCGTAATAATTCCAAACAATAAGACTATCTGTATATTGCATTTTGCGATGTACCGGATATAAAACCAAACAGAAAAGGAGAAGTTAGAAATGGGAGAAGGATTTGTATTTCTTCTGTTGGTGATCGGCGTTCTGCTCTTCGGCATGGTGCTGGTCGTACTGTCCCGCTACCGCAAGTGTCCCTCTGACAAGATCATGGTCATCTACGGTAAGGTAAAGGGCAAGGATGGGGCGAATATTTCGTCCAAGTGCATGCACGGCGGTGCAGCATTCATCTGGCCGGTAATTCAGGATTATCAGTATCTTGATCTTACACCGATATCCATAAACGTTGATCTTACCAACGCTCTTTCCCGCCAGAATATCCGTATCGACGTTCCGTCGAGATTCACCGTCGGTATCTCAACCGAGCCGGGTGTCATGCAGAATGCAGCTGAGCGTCTGCTCGGTCTGCGCATGGCAGAGGTTCAGGAGCTTGCAAAGGATATAATCTTCGGTCAGCTCCGTCTTGTCATTGCAACCATGGAGATTGAGGAAATCAATACCGACCGCGACAAGTTCCTTGAGGCTGTATCCCACAACGTTGAGAGCGAGCTCAAGAAGATCGGTCTTCGTCTCATCAACGTCAACGTAACCGATATCACCGACGAGTCCGGCTACATCGAGGCTCTCGGTAAGGAAGCTGCAGCACGTGCAATCAACGATGCAAAGCGTTCTGTTGCTGAGCAGAACAGAGACGGTTCTATCGGTCAGGCAAATGCTCAGAGAGACGAGCGAATCAGCGTTGCTTCGGCGAATGCTACCGCTGTTGACGGTGAAAACGAGGCAAAGGCTGCAATCGCACAGTCTGATGCTACCCGCCGTGAGCGTGAGGCTGAGGCTCAGCGCCGCGCTATTGCAGCTGAGAATGTTGCAAAGGCTAAGGCTCTTGAGGAGTCCTACATTGCAGAAAAGCAGGCTGAAGAATCCCGTGCTGCAAGAGAAGCTGCAACCCAGAAGGCCGACGTCATCGTCAAGGCTGAAATCGAAAAGCAGCGCATGGAGATCGAAGCTGAGGCTGAGGCTGAGGTTGCACGCCGCAAGGCACAGGGTGAGGCTGACGCTATCTACGCAACCATGCTTGCACAGGCTAAGGGTGCTGAGGAAATCCTGACCAAGCAGGCTTCCGGTTTCGAGGAGATCGTCAAGGCTGCAGGCGGCAGTGCAGAGCAGGCTATTCAGCTTCTCATTGCTGACAAGATGGAAGAGCTCATGCGCATTCAGGTTGAGGCTATCAAGAACATTCAGATTGATAAGATCACTGTATGGGACAGCGGCGCAAACGGCAGCGGCAAGACCTCCACAGCAGGTTTTCTTTCCGGTCTGATGGGCGCAGTTCCTCCAATCAACGAGACTCTCAAGATGGCAGGTATAAAGATGCCCTCCATTCTTGGCACTGAGATTGCTGGGGACACATCCGCTGCAGAGTCTGCAGATGCTGAATAATCAGAATAAGTAACCGGACAAAACACAGGCGCGGAAGAGGTATCCGAAAAGATACCCTCCGCGCTGTTGTCATTTTAAACTTATGTTATTGTTAAATAAATATCAAATAGCGGCATAGTGCCGAAATTGCGCTCTTTCGCTCTGATGCGTTAAATTGGTGTAGTATTTTTATCGCATTGGTGCTATAATCAAAGCATGAATTTTACGCGAAAGCGAGGAAAATAAAATGAAATACGCAGTTGTGCTGTGCGATGGCATGGCAGATTATCCGGTCGAGGCGCTCGGCGGTGCCACACCGATGGAAAAGGCTGCAAAGCCGGTAATGGATATGCTTGCGTCACGTGCTGAGGTTGGCCTTGTGCGCACTGTTGCTCACGGACTCAAGCCGGGCAGCGATGTTGCTAATCTCTCGGTCATGGGCTATGATCCGGCAATTTACTACACCGGCCGTTCTCCGCTGGAGGCGGTCAGCATGGGCGTTGAGCTTGCCGACACAGATGTTGCTCTGCGCTGCAACCTTGTCACACTTTCTGAAGAAGCAGATTACAATGATAAAACCATGGTCGACTACTGCGCCGGTGATATATCCTCGGCAGAAGCTGCAGAGCTGATAAAATCGATTCAGGAGGCTTTCGGCGGCGGAGAATTCGATTTCTATCCCGGTGTCAGCTACCGTCACTGCCTTGTATGGCACAACGGTCTTGATAATATCGGTGACCTCACACCGCCGCATGACATTTCCGGCAGAGTTGTACGCGAATATCTCAACCGAGGCGAAGCGGCAGAAAAGCTTCTGGATATGATGGAGAAGAGCGTTGAGATACTCAGAGAGCACCCTGTAAACCTCAAGCGAATCGCTGAAGGCAAGCGTCCTGCGACTTCAATATGGCTGTGGGGTCAGGGCAAGCGCCCCAGTCTTGACAGCTTTGAGAAGCTTTTCGGCGTAAAGGGTTCGGCTGTTTCTGCGGTTGACCTCATTCAGGGCATCGCTCTCTGCGCCGGCATGAATGTTGCAAAGGTCGAGGGCGCTACCGGCTACATCGACACCTGCTTCGAGGCAAAGACTCAGGCTGGAATCGACGAGCTGAAAAACGGTCAGGATCTTGTATATCTGCACTTTGAGGCTCCCGATGAGTGCGGTCACAGAGGCGAAACCGAGAACAAGATCAAGTCCATCGAGTACATCGACAGCCGCGTACTTGCTCCGCTGGTCAAGGCTCTTGATGAAATGGACGATGATTACAGAATCCTCATTCTGCCTGATCACCCGACACCCCTCTGCACCATGACACACGCTTCCGATCCTGTACCGTATATGCTTTATGACAGCCGTGTGGATAAGGCAAACGGAATCGATTGCTTCTGCGAAAAGACTGCCGAGGCAACAGGAAAGTTTATTGAGGTTGGTCATACACTGATGACGAAATTCATCGGAAAGGGCGAATAAATCATGAAGAAATGGCTGAAAGTCACTCTGATCTGCATTGCCGCCCTTGCGTTTCTTGCGGGTGCGGCGGCAGGCTATTATTTCGGCTTCATGTATCCCTATCGCGGAACGGTAAATGACAGCGGTTTTGAGGACAGCCTGCCGCTTGACACAGTGCTGACGCAGGAGCAGGCAAGAGAAGACCTTTCGTTTATGATGGAGCTTCTCGAGAGCCGCCACCCTGCATGGCTTGAGACTGACAGCGATATTCCCGAAAAGGTAAGCGCGCAGTTTGATGTTGAGCTTGCCGCAATCGGAGAGAAAATGACCGTGCTTGAGCTGTATCAGGCAGCAAGCCGTATAACCTCAGTGATGCACGACGGTCACACATGGGCAAGATGGCGCGGTACAGACAGATATGTTGACGATGTCACTCAGTTCAGGGATCGCGAAAATACTATTATTGCCATAGACAGCGAGCCGTCAGGTGATATTTACCAGCGTTTCCTCACCATGTTCCAGTATGAGCTTGAGCCGTATGCGAGAGAGGTTTTCTGCGAGGCTCTTATTCGTGAAAGCTATCTGCAGCTGATGGGGGTTGATACCGCTGACGGCGTCACATTTACCTTCGAAAAGAACGGCGAGCAGACCGACTGCCATTATTCGTTTGTTGCAGCAGAAGAGGTAAAGGGCAATGACAATGCTTCGGATGAGGAATACAAGTGGGTCAGCTACGAGATAAATGCAGAAAACAATGCCGCGGTATTTACTCTTGAAGAATGTATATACAACGACGAATACTGCGCCGCGGTCAGTGAGTTTTTCGGCGAGGTCGAAAAGAACGGCATAGAGAATGTCATTGTTGACCTGCGCGGCAACGGCGGCGGCAACTCGATGGTAGCAAATGAATTCCTCCGCTATGTCGATATAGATGAATACAATGGCTGGGACTCTGATATCCGCTTTGGCTGGTATGTGATTCGCAACCGCGATATAGTGCAGCGGAACAGCCGCGCAGACATCAGCTTTGACGGAGATATTTATGTGCTGACCGATACAAGTACCTTCAGCGCCGCAATGGATTTTGCCATGCTGATAGGAGACAATGACATCGGTGTGCTGATAGGTGAAGCCTCGGGTAATCGCCCCGATGCATACGGTGACTGCCTGTATTTCCAGATGCCGAATTCAAAACTCGGCTTATCAGTTTCATTCAAGCGCTGGTACCGCATCGACCAGAGCAAGACCTGGCAGTCCCTTGAAACAGACTACCCGACGACAAGTGAAGAGGCTTTGGATAAGGCTTATGAGCTGATAAATGAACAATAAAACAGGATAACCGGCAAAATGAAGCGCCCCCTGATTATCAGGGGGCGCTGTTGTTTTACTTACCGGAAAGAGTATCCTGTATATCCTTTGATACAGCTATCTCACCGCCGAAGATATAGATGGTTGCGGGTTTCTTTGTGCTGATGTAATCGGTCTGAACGTTGGTCAGGCTGGTCGGTACAAGAACGAGCGGAGCCTTGTTCTTAGCGGCCAGTACACCGCCTGCAAGTGCATCGGGGAACTGTGTGCCGGTTGCG
>JAZNOP010000006.1:0-14966 GCA_045580875.1 Acutalibacteraceae bacterium | reverse complement strand
TACTTCAACGGCTTCCACGGCGACTGTGCCTACACCTTCCCGTGCGGAGACATTTCTGAGGACGCAAAGCGGCTGCTGTGTATAACTCAGGAATCACTCTACGAGGGAATAAACAAGGCACAGGCAGGAAACAGAGTCGGTGATATCGGCTCTGCAGTCCAGCGATATGCCGAGGCTCGAGGTTACTCGGTTGTACGGGAATTCACCGGCCACGGAGTAGGCTCGAACTTACATGAGGATCCAAGTGTTCCGAACTACGGTACTGCCGGAAGAGGCACACGCCTTCTCCCCGGTATGACAATAGCCATTGAGCCTATGATCAATGAGGGAACCAAGGATATCATTATCTTACCCGACCAATGGACGGTCGTTACAGCAGACGGCAAGCTTTCAGCTCACTTCGAGCATTCCATCGCAATCACCAGTGATGGTCCGGTCATTCTGACCGCTCTTGATTAAGGAGAGCGCTTTGGAGAGAGTGAGAATAGCAAAGGCGGCTGCCGGCAGGGACAAGGACGGTTGGTTCGTTATAGTGGGAGAGCAGGAGGGTCACTATCTCATCTGCGACGGCAAACGCCGACCGCTGGAGCGTCCGAAACGTAAGAATCCCCGCCATGTAGAACTGACTGAAGACAGCCTTCCAATGGAAGGCATAAAAACCAATAGGGCACTGAGAAGAGCGCTGAAGCAATACAGCGAATCGGTTCAGTCCCCATCCAGTTAGAGGAGGTTTTCAGTTGTCAAAGCAAGATGTAATTGAGATTGAAGGCGTAGTTCGTGAGGCTCTGCCCAATGCAACCTTCAAGGTTGAACTGCCCAACGGCAAGATTATCCTTGCTCATATCTCAGGTAAACTGCGTATGAACTTCATCCGCATTCTTCCCGGCGACAAGGTCACAGTTGAGATGTCGCCGTACGATCTTACCCGCGGCCGTATTACCTGGAGAACCAAGTAATAAGCGCGGAAAACAGAACTCACTACAAGGAGGACTTTACAATGAAAGTCAGACCTTCTGTTAAGAAAATCTGCGAAAAGTGCAAGATCATCAAGCGCAAGGGCCGTGTTATGGTCATTTGCGAGAATCCGAAGCACAAGCAGCGTCAGGGTTAATCACAAGTAATTTTTTCGGAGGTGTACAGACAATATGGCTCGTATAGCTGGTGTTGATCTGCCCAGAGATAAGAGAATCGAAATTGGCCTTACCTATATTTATGGTATCGGCAATAAGACAGCTAACGACATCATCACTGCAACCGGCATCAATCCGGACACCCGTGTCCGCGATCTGACCGAGGATGATATCTCCAAGCTGCGTGACTACATCGACCACAACTGCATCGTTGAAGGCGACCTTCGCCGTAATGTTGCTTTCGACATCAAGCGTCTGGTCGATATCCAGTGCTACCGCGGCGTCCGTCATCGTAAGGGACTGCCTGTCCGCGGTCAGCGTTCCAAGACAAACGCTCGTACCCGTAAGGGCCCGAAGAAGACTATCGCCAACAAGAAGAAGTAATCAGGAGGAATAGTACGATATGGCAAAACAAACCGCCACCAGAAAGGGTGCTGCTGTTCGCCGCCGCCGTGAGCGCAAGAATATCGAGAAGGGCCAGGCGCACATTCAGTCCACTTTCAATAATACAATCGTTACACTGACCGATACACAGGGCAATGCTCTTTCCTGGGCAAGTGCCGGCGAGCTGGGCTTCAGAGGTTCCAGAAAGTCCACTCCGTTCGCAGCACAGTCCGCAGCAGAGACTGCTGCAAAGGCTGCTATGGAGCACGGTCTCAAGTCTGTAGAGGTTTTTGTTAAGGGTCCCGGTGCTGGCCGTGAGGCTGCAATCCGTGCTCTTCAGGCCGCAGGTCTTGAGGTTACCATGATCAAGGACGTAACTCCGATCCCCCACAATGGCTGCCGTCCTCCCAAGAGAAGACGCGTTTAATCACAAATTTTTTGGAGGTGTAACCTTTTATGGCAAGATATACAGGCGCTTCCTGCAAGCTTTGCCGCAGAGAGGGTAAGAAGCTCTTCCTTAAGGGCGAGCGCTGCCACAGCGACAAGTGCGCAATCGAGCGCAGAAATTATGCTCGCGGCCAGCACGGTCAGGGTCGCAAGAAGACTTCCGAATATGGTCTCCAGCTTCGCGCAAAGCAGCAGGCAAGACGTTACTACGGCGTTCTTGAGGGCCAGTTCCACAAGTATTATGAGATGGCTGTTAAGCGCAAGGATGCAACCACCGGTGAAAACCTGCTTGCAATCCTCGAGAGCCGCCTCGACAACGTTGTCTACAGACTCGGTTGGGCAACCTCCCGTAAGGAAGCAAGACAGCTTGTCAACCACGGTCAGTTCACTGTTAACGGCCGCCGCGTAAACATTCCTTCCTATCTGACCAAGGTCGGCGACGTTGTTGCTGTCTGCAAGGATTTCAAGGATAGCGAGAAGTTCAAGGCTGTTGTTGAGACTACATCTGCAAAGCCCGTTGTAAAGTGGCTTGAGCTTGATAAGGAGAATTATAAGGGCAAGGTTCTTGCTATCGCTGAGCGCGCTGACATCGACCTTGACATCGAAGAGACCCTCATCGTCGAGCTCTATTCCAAGTAATGCCATTTTTCGCATAAGTGTTAGTGGTATAATTGATATCATCACCACAAGGAGGGTTTTTGGATGATCGAGATAGAAAAGCCCAGAATTGAAATAGCGGAGATTACTCCTGACGGTACCTACGGCCGTTTCGTCGTAGAGCCGCTGGAGAAGGGGTACGGAACTACCCTCGGAAATTCTCTCAGACGCGTACTGCTCTCCTCTCTCGAGGGCGTAGCAGTTACCTTCGTCAAGATTGACGGCGTTGTTCATGAATTTTCCACCATCCCCGGCGTCAAAGAAGATGTCGCGGAGATCATTCTCAATATAAAGGGTCTCACTGCAAAGCTTTACAGCGATGGCCCCAAGACTGTTGTCATCGACGCAGAGGGCGAAGGCGAAATCAAGGCAGGCAACATCATGTGCGACAGCGAGGTTGAGATTCTCAATCCTGATATGCACATTGCTACTCTTGCTGAGGGCGCCAAGCTCTACATGGAGATCACTCTTGATATCGGCCGCGGCTATGTTTCCGCAGACCGCAACAAGGCGGCTCTCCAGCAGAACGTTATCGGTCTGCTTCCGGTTGACTCCATCTATGCACCTGTCATCAAGGTCAACTACCGCGTGGAAAATACACGCGTCGGTAATGTGACTGACCTCGACAAGCTCACTCTTGAGATCTGGACCAACGGCACCATCAACGCACAGGAAGCTGTTTCTGTTGCTGCAAAGGTGCTCACCGAGCATCTCAACCTCTTCGTTGAGCTTTCTGAGGGTGTAGGCGGCGCAGAGATCATGGTCGAGACCGCAAGCTCCGGCAGCGAAAAGGTACTGCAGATGACCATCGAAGAGCTCGACCTGAGCGTCCGTTCCTTCAACTGTCTGAAGCGTGCAGGCGTCAACACCGTCGAGGATCTTATCAGCAAGACCGAGGAGGACATGATGAAGGTCCGTAACCTCGGCCGGAAGTCTCTTGAAGAGGTTATAGCCAAGCTCGCAACGCTGGGTTATACACTCCGCAGAGATGACGACTGATTTTCACCATCATCACAAATATATTAAGGAGTGTGACATACAATGCCCGGATCCAGAAAGCTTGGCAGAGCTACCGATTCCAGAATCGCTATGCTCAGAGGCATGACTACCTATCTGCTCGAGAACGGCCGCATTGAGACCACCGTTACCCGTGCAAAAGAGGTCCGCGCTCTTACCGAAAAAATGATTACCATGGCTAAGGACAACACCCTCGCTAACAAGCGCAATGCTATGGCATTCATCACCAAGGAAGACGTGGTTAAGAAGCTGTTCGACGAGATCGCACCGAAGTATGCTGACCGCAAGGGCGGCTACACCCGCATCATCAAGACCGAGTGCCGCAGAGGCGACGGTGCTGAGATGTGCTTCATCGAGCTTGTCTAATCAGTAACATAGCTAAACTAAAAGCGCCCGCCGGATATCCGGCAGGCGCTTTTCAATATGTATATAAACTACAAACAGTATTAATCAAAGCACATATTACGATTTTTAACCGACTTATTCTTCTGTAAATTCAATGGAGTAGTTATAATCGTATTTTTCAGCGTATCTCTCGGTGAAGTCGATTCTGTAGCCTACATTGTCAATATGGAACAGACCGCGTATCGGAACGATGCGCAGGTAGCACATATTGTCGTCATCTTCGTTGTTGTGTTTGAAGTACCAGTCCTCAAAGACGCTGATCAACTGATTGCGGATTATCTTGTTTTCAGGTTTGAGCGGGTGACCGATATTGGTGGCAATTCCGCTGAAGGAATGCTGCTGGCGGCAGGTAAGTGCTACGTGAGGATTCTCGGAAACGTCAAGAACTTTACGTGACTTTGCGTAGGTAACAACAAAGAAAGCGTTGCCGTCGAAATAAGTGTCCACAAAACGTACAGTCGGTTTGTTGTCAAAAATAGTAGCCAGAGCAAACTGGTAGTCGCGCTGGAAAAGCTGCATCATAGCAGCAATAGCTTCATCAAAACAGTTCATAATCATCCACCTTTCGGAGTCAGCACAAAAAATAGCTGTAATATAAAGATAACACCAAATCAGGCACAATGCAACTTTTTTTGATGCAATAAATTAAATTTGAGATCAGGTATTGACAAACAAAGAAATATATAGTATTATATACGCAAGTTAGCAAATGCTAACTGTTTTTCAACCCATAAGGTTAGCGGTAACTAACCAAACGAACGACAGCGCAGATATGAGTTGACCTCCAATATCTGGCGTGACGTGGTAATTGAGGCTGCGGCTGAGGATAGACGGCTGCGGTACTGCTGTTGTGCGAATGCAGTCGCATGACGGATTTCAGCAGACAGAATGCCATGAATGTCTGCACCCTTTGTTTTGTTGATGCGGCCGCTGTGAACTGATTTGCAGCGGTCAGAGCATCACACTGAATACGAGAAGTAATACAGCACAGCGTTATGACAAATTGTATCGCAACCAGCGTTGTCTGAACTGCTTTTCGTTCCTGATTGATAACGCCCTTAAATGGTTCAGCAAAAATATCGCCCTGTTGTGTATGCGGCAGGGCGATATTTAATTTTACAATGCGCAACAAAAAACGCATCGTAATCGCATTGACGGGTAGTTTTTTAACTGATATAATTAACTGGACTCAGACTTGAATACGAACAGGAGAGATAAAATGCAATTTAAAATGATCATACACCGAATGGTAATTATGATGCTTGCAGTGATAATGACACTGTCAGCTTTTTCCGGCTGCAGTATCAATCAGCCTGAACAGCCTGCCGCTGATGATAATTCTGAAGCTGTGAAAGAAGCTGAAGTACAGACTCAGCCCTTCTGGCTGGGCGCTGATGTGTCGACCATGATCGCACAGGAAAACAGCGGAGTTACATATTACGACTTCAACGGCAATGAGTCAGATATGCTGACAGTGCTGAAGTCTGCCGGCATCAATGCAGTCCGTGTGCGTGTGTGGAATGATCCGTACAATGCAGATGGTGAGTGCTACGGCGCCGGCATCTGCGATATTGACACTGCGGTGGAAATCGGAAAGAGAGCAGCAGCTCTTGATATGGATGTTACAATTGACTTCCATTATTCTGACTTCTGGGCAGATCCAGGAAAACAGAAGGCTCCAAAGGCTTGGCAGAGCATGGATATCGATACCAAGGCGCAGGCGCTTTATGATTATACTTATGAGTGCCTTGAGAAACTCGGAAATGCCGGTGTAAAGGTATCTCTTGTGCAGGTGGGCAATGAGACAAACGGTGCGTTCTGCGGCGAGCGTGAATGGGGAAATATCTGCAGGCTGCTCAAGGCTGGCTGCGATGCAGTGCATGACTATGACGAGAACATAATGCGTGCAGTGCATTTTGCAAATCCGGAGAAGAAGAATCATCTGAAGTTTGCTGATACACTTGCGAAGAACGGTGTTGAATATGAGGTGTTTGCATCATCTTATTACGCATTCTGGCACGGAACACTTGAGAATCTGACCGAACAGCTGACAAAGGTTGCAGAGAAATATGACAAGCAGGTGCTGATATCTGAAACAGCATGGGCATATACCTACGATGAAGCAGACGGTCAGCGCAATGTTGTCTATGAGGGAAGAGAGTGGCTTGATGTCAGCTCTTATCCCATCTCGGTCGAGGGTCAGAAGCAGGCTATAATCAATGTCATCGACACTGCTCTGAACATGAAGGATATCTGTCTTGGTGTTTTCTATTGGGAGCCTGCGTGGATTCCGGTAAACAATCTGACCGGACTTGAAGGCTCGGAGTATGACAGCGCATATGCTGCAAATCAGCAGGCATGGGCGCAGTATGGTTCAGGCTGGGCAACAGAGGCAGCGCAGGAGTTTGATGATTCCAGCGTCGGCAACTGGGGCGGCAGCGAGTGGGAGTGTCTGGCACTCTTCGATTTTGACGGTCATCCGCTTGATTCGCTGACAGCCTTCTATGGCTATTCAACGCTTGCACAAAGCGATAATGAGGAGTAAAAATAGCCTTAATTTGTAATAATAAAAATAAATATTACAAGACGTATAAGAATTAGTGCGATTTAAGATTAAATAGAAAAACGGACTGCATCCAGAGTTGTTTCAGGATACAGTCCGTTTTGTTCTATTATCTGAAAAAAGCAGGCTGTCAGATTATATTAAAACAGCTGCGTTGACACAAGCACAGGGGATGCATTATTTTTCTGCATCATCCTCGGTATCATCGTCAGTTTTTGCTTCTTCCTTCTGCAGCTTCTTTTTGTATGCAGCGGCAGAAATCGAAAGGGCAGCAAAGCAAAGTCCACCAGCCAAAAGAGCCATAAAGACAAATACGCAGATAGAGCCGATGATTTTGCCATAGTTAAGATAACTCACGACACCTAAAATACCGCCTACGAGAACACCGCTTTCAAGGCTGATAATAAGGTTGGTGGAAGTTTTGGGCTTGGCACTGCGTGACCATATGTTGTTTTTTATGCAGTTAATTGTGATATAAACGCAAGCAACCATAAATACAATCCACTCGCCGGCAAATGACGGTATTTCAATGCTGATAATGTCGGTAAACTCTGTTACGGTTTCAACGGCCAGTACAATAAGCAGCAGCCAGTAAGTCAGCCAGAAGCCTTTGCTCTCGATTTGCAGAAGCTTCTGTTCCTGTCTTTCGTCAAGGTTGTTTTTGCTTTTAGCTTTAGTTTTCATCATTTTCATCCTCCCAGAATAATTCGTCAAGTGTTTTGCCAAGAGCCCTGCAGATAGCCCTGCACAGTTTTATAGTAGGATTGTATTCGCCTTTTTCGATAGCGTTTATGGTCTGTCGGGAAACGCCAACCATTTCGGCCAAATCCTTCTGCGTCAGATCCTTTTCTGCGCGAGCGACCTTGATTGATAAATTTTTACTCATGAGTGATCACCTCTTTGACTGCATTATAATCCTCATACGACAAAATGTCAAGTATAAATTACATAAATTATAATAAATTTTACTTAATGTCATAAAAATATTACTGAAAGTCAAAAAATAAAGCCGTTCAGCTGTGATTTCAGGCTGAACGGCTTTCATATTATATTTGATTGTAATCAGTAAATTACTGCAGCTGTAAATCAGAGATATGCTCTCTTGAGACTGCGTTCCTCCGAGCCTACAACAGCTGCTGCAGTGACGCAGTATACAGCGGCAGCTCCTGCGTTCATAAGCTCTTCGGCGCAGGCATCAAGCGTGCTGCCGGTGGTTATGATATCGTCGCAGAGAAGAATACGTTTTCCGGCTACGAGATAAGGCTGTGCGACCTTGAATACGCCGGCGACGTTGCCGCGGCGGTCACCTCTTGTCAGGGTGTGCTGTGTGTTGTTGCGAATCGGCTTGACAAGAATGCGCTTGCCGAAAGGAACGCCTATCCGGTCGGCAATGTTCTTTGCGAGAAGGTCGGCCTGATTATAGCCGCGCTTGTGAATGTCTGAAGCATGCATCGGAATGCTCAGCACCAGATCGAAGTCGATATTTCCATATTCTCTGCGCACGGCGGTTGCCATGAAGAGTGCGAAGAAATCTGCACATTCAGGGGAATTGTGGAACTTGAGACGGTGTATGCCGTTTCGTACAGCTTTGGTATAGGCAAACGGAGAGATACAGCGCGCAAAGATAAAGTTCTCGCCACGGCAGGCGCAGTCGTAAATCGGACGGCCGCAGCGCTGACATATCGGCGGCTGAATGAAAATGACCGAGTCTGAGCATTTGCCGCAGATTCGCTCATTGGCTCTTAGCAGACCGCCGCACAGGGGACATTTGCGCGGGAAAATTTTGTCGAGCGCAAATTCTTTTATGTTATCCCATGTGCCCATAGAGTATCACTCCTTTTGCAGTTTCATTTATCAGTATTCATCGGAAGAGAGCATTCCGCCCTGCTGCTCGATGAGAAAATGAGCCAGTGCGGTGTAGCGCTTTCCTTTGCGCTGACCAAGCACCATGTTTTCAACTATAGCCCGCTCGCCGACGAGTATCAGCAGTGAACGCGCACGTGTTACGGCAGTGTACAGCAGGCTGCGGTACTGCAGCTGCGGCGGACCGGGACAGACGGGGATTATTACAGCGGTGAATTCACTGCCCTGACTCTTGTGAACGGTCATTGCGTAAGCGTGTTCCAGTTCGTTGACTTCGTCGAGAGCGTAAGTTGCCGTGCGGTCTTCAAAGCGGACAGTCATCTGACCGCCAAAGCCGTCTATCCTGTCTATGATTCCGACATCGCCGTTGAAAATGCCCTGACCCTCTTCACCTGAGGCGGATTTCCACTGAATGTCGTAGTTGTTCTTTATCTGCATGACCTTGTCGCCCTCGCGGAAGACAACACCTGGAATCTTGTATTCACGTCTGTCGCGGTGAGGGGGATTGAGTCTCTGCTGAAGCATCTTGTTAAGCTCGCGTGTTCCGGTCAGACCCTTGCGTCCCGGGCAGAGCACCTGAATATCGGTCAGCGGGCTGTAGCCGTAGGCACCGGGCAGACGGCGGAAATACAGATCCTCAACGGTTTTGGCAACCGTACCGGGGTCGTTGCTCTCAAGGAAGAAGAAGTCGTTGTTCTTCAGATCGAGATTTGGCATCTCGCCGGTCACTATCTTATGGGCGTTGGTGACAATAGCGCTTGCCTGCGCCTGTCGGAAGACTTCCTTGAGCTGAATGACAGGCACTGTTCCGGATGCGATGAGATCACCGAGGACATTTCCTGCTCCGACACTGGGCAGCTGATCGCTGTCTCCGACGAGAATCAGACGGCAGCGCGGCTTTACCGCACGAAGCAGAGCTTCGAAGAGTGCAGCATCGGTCATGGAAAGCTCATCGACGATAAGTGCGTCACACTCCAGCTGATTGTGTTCATCACGCTGGAAGATAGCCTGATCGTACATTCCCCACTGAACCTCAAGCAGGCGGTGTATGGTCTTTGCCTCGCGTTTGGTTATCTCTGTTATACGCTTGGCGGCGCGACCTGTCGGTGCAGCGATGGATACCTTCTGTCCGCACGATTCAAGAATGTCGATTATTGCATTGAGAGTGGTGGTCTTACCTGTACCCGGTCCGCCGGTGAGTACGAGAAATCCCTTTTCCAGCGCGGCTATAATTGCCTGCCGCTGAATCTGCTCGTACCTTATTCCCGACATACGCTCACAGAGCTCAATCTGCGCCATGTAACCGGTTATCGGATTTGGCGGATACTGCATCAGCATGAGAATTCGACCTGCGCAGTATGCCTCGGTTGCGAACATCTCGGGAAGGAAGATGAATTCACGCTCAGCAAGCTCGTCTTCCATCAGTTCACCGTCATCAAGCAGAGCGTCAAGAGTCTCGCTGACAATATCGAGCGGCTGACCGAGCAGGAAACAGGCGGCGTCAAGCAGCTTGTTTCTCGGCAGACAGGTGTGACCGTTGCTGAGGTTGTGATTGAGCACGTGTTTGATTCCGGCTGCAATACGACCGTAATCGTCCGCCGGACGTTCAAGATTGGCGCAGGCGGCATCTATGCGGTCAAAGCCGATGCCGAGCTCCGGCACAGCGAGAATATACGGGTCTGCCTCCACCATGTCGGTAAGAGCTGCTCCCCAGCGGCGCCATGCGATGAGTGCTTCATTTGCGTTGACCGAGTATTTTGAAAGAAAGACCATTGCTGAGCTGAGACCAAACTGAGCCTTGTACTGCTCCTGAATCTGCTCAGCCTTGTCGAGCGATATGCCCTTTATCTGTGAGAGGCGCTTCGGGTCGGTTTCTATAACCTCAAGCGACTGCTCACCAAAGGCTTCAACTATTTTTGCAGCGGTTGCAGGACCTATGCCCTTTATCGCACCGCCAGAGAGATAGCGCAGGATAGCGTTGGCAGTTGCCGGCATGCTCTGCTCAAAGCTGTCAACAGCCAGCTGATTGCCGAAGGTGGGGTGGGTCTGCCAGCGTCCGTAGACGGTCAGCTCTTCGCCGGCGTAAATCTCCGGCATGAGTCCGACCAGCGTTACAAGCTCGCCGTCAGAGTCCATGTCCAGCACAGTGAAGCCGCTTTCTTCACGGCGGAATGTTATATTGTCAACTATGCCGTGCAGCTTTACGACCTGCTCTCTGTTTGCCTCCATGTGCGTTTCCTGTCCTCTCTGATGAAGCCTGAAAAGCTAAAAGTTTTGGTCAGGCTTTTTCAAAAGCCTGCAGATACACAAGGCAGCGCCTTGTGCGGGTTTTCAGGGCAGAGCCCTGAACTCTTTTGTAATTTGTTTACTCCTGCTCCTCTTCCTGCTCGTCAGCCAGCTCAGCCAGCTTGACGGTTATGGCGCACTCAATACGCTTGCGGAAGAGCTCACAGCCGTATTTGTATATTCCTGTGATATCGCCTGTTGCGTGGTATGCGTTAGCAGCACAGCCGCCTGCACAGTAAAGCTTTGCCCAGCAGTCTTCGCAGTCGGGGCGAGTGTAGATGTTGCAGCCTGCAAACCTGTCACGCAGATCGGTGTTGGTAACGCCGTCCCAGATGTTGCCCATGCTGTATGCAGCGTCGCCGACAAACTGATGGCAGGGGAAAAGCTCACCCCACGGTGTGACGGCAAGGTATTCAGTTCCCGAGCCGCAGCCGGAAACGCGCTTGTAGATGCAGGGACCGCCGGTGAGGTCAATCATATAATGATAGAATGTAAAGCCCTTGCCCTCGCGGCGGCGCTTTGTCATCTCGGCGGCAAGCTGCTCGTACTGGTCAAAGAGCACCGGCAGATCTTCTTCAGTGAGGGCACCGGGATCAGTGGGTGCACCGACAACAGGCTCCATGCTCAGCTCGGTGAAGCCGAGGTCAGCCATGTGCTTTATATCATTGAGAAAATCGGTGTTGTGATGGGTAAATGTTCCGCGGACATAGTAGCTCTTGTCACCGCGCGCCTCAACGAACTTCTGGAATCTCGGCACAATGTTGTCATAGCTGCCGAGACCGGCGTAGTCAACGCGGAAACGGTCGTGAACTTCCTTTCTGCCGTCGAGACTGAGGACAACGTTGTGCATCTCACGGTTACAGAACTCGGTTACCTCATCGTCGAGCAGAACACCGTTTGTGGTCAGCGTGAAGCGGATATTTTTGCCGTGAAGCTCTTCCTGCTCGCGTCCGTAGGCAACAAGCTCCTTGACAACCTCCCAGTTCATTAGCGGCTCACCGCCGAAGAAGTCGATATCGAGGTTGTGATTGGTGCCTGAATTCTCGATAAGGAAATCGATTGCACGCTTACCGACCTCAGCAGTCATAATTGCGCGCTCGCCGTGGTACTTGCCCTGACTTGCAAAGCAGTAGGAGCAGTTGAGGTTGCAGACGTGAGCAACGTGCAGGCAGAGAGCCTTGATGTTGTGACGGCTGCGGCGGTAGGTGCGCGCAAGGTCGGCATATTCGTCCTCGGTGAAGAGCTGACCGTCAGCCTTGAGCTGCTCAACGTCAGCAATGCACTCGCGGATATCCTCCTCGGTTACACCCTCGCTCTCGCTGTACTTTGCCAGCATTGCGGAAACAATTTCGTCGGCAGAGGAATTCTCATACATGCCGATGATGTCATAAGCGACCTCGTCAACCATGTGTACCGAGCCGCTGAAAACGTCAAGAACGACATTGAAGCCGCCCTGTTTATACTGATGTATCATAAAAAACGTACCTTTTCAGAAGATGTATGTAGTAAAAAAGAGCCTCACGAGCGGAGGCTCTTTCTGATTGCCGAAGCGTAAATTACTTGCTCTTCTTCTCGCAAGCCTGATTTGCAACGCCGCAGGAGGTCTTGCAAGCAGACTGGCAGGAGGTCTGGCACTCGCCGCAGCCGCCGGTCTTGACGGACTTCTTAAGATTACGGGTGTTGACAGTAACGATTCTCTTCATTATGAAAACTCCTTTTCAGATAAATATTACACGATAAACGTACTTAATAAGTATAATGTATTTTGCCGTCTATGTCAAGATAAAGCGCGGATATAAGCAGGAATTTTGCCGGAAGTGCTGTGCAGCTCCGGAGCATCACTGCCGGCTGTAAGTATGCACAGCTGCTGCGGAATTCGCTCTCCGGGGATAAGCAGAGGTATTCCCGGAGGATATGCCCATACATATTCGCCGCAGATACGCCCTGCCGCCTGATTGAGCGGTATCATTTCCGAAGGGCTTTCAAGGGCTTTTTCGGGATTGATAACCATCTCGGTGTGCTGCATAAGCTCCGACACAGGATGTCCCTGTGCAGGTGTACGGCTGTTGCACTTCCGGTCAATTTCAAGCAGGGCATCAGCGAGCGCTGAGAGGCTGTCAGGGGTGTCTCCGGGAGCGGTCATACAGAGTACCATGCGCGGTGAGGCGTATTCCGGCTCGATGTTGTATTCATTGCGAAGAATATCCGCCAGCTCGTAGCCGCTCAGGTTGGTGTAACCGGTGTAAACAGGTATCTTACTCCGGTCAAATGCAAAGCAGTCAACATCATAGCCGTGTCCGATGACGCGCAGTTTTTCGAGCGGCTTTACCATTGAGTCAAAGTCTGAGAGAATATCCGACCAGTTAGTGAGCAGAGAGTCGTCCGACTCAAGCAGTCTGACACAGCCGTCGATCGAAGCCATGAGCAGATATGACGGGCTGCTGGTCTGGAAGACTGCAAGCTGATGAGCCAGCCTGTCGGTATCAACACGTTCGGAGCAGACGTGAAGCATTGCTGTCTGCGTGAGTGACGGCAGTGTCTTGTGCATGCTCTGAATTACAATGTCAGCGCCGCAGGAAACAGCACCCGCCGGAAAAACTCCGCCAAGCCCGAGATGTGCGCCGTGAGCCTCGTCTACCATAACGGGAATATCACGCAGGTGAGCCTCAGCGCATATTGCAGAAATGTCAGAGATTATTCCTTCGTAGGTCGGTGAGGTAAGTATAATGAGTTTTATATCGGAATTGCGGGTTATGATTGCCGCTGTTTCATCTATATCAGCCGAGCCGAAAATATCAAGCCTGTCAAGCACCGGCGGAGTGAAGAATACCGGTTCAAGTCCGCACAGTTCAATTGCATGGAATACCGATTTGTGCGCACCTCTTGTCACAAGCACCTTGTCTCCGCGGTGGGTGAGTGTGCGTATGGCGGCGAGTATGCCGCAGGTGCTGCCGTTTATCAGCAAATGAGCCTTCCTGCTGCCCCAGAGGGAGGCGGCGCGCTCCATGCATTCCGCTATCATGCCTTCCGGCTCGTGGAGATTATCATAGCCGTCGATTTCGGTTATGTCCATGCCGGCGCCGAGTGCTTCAAGATAGGGCGCAAGGTCTGTGTTGCGCTTGTGACCCGGCATGTGCATCGGCAGGCGGTCAGCTGACCGGAGTTTATCGTACATCATAGCGCCACCAGTATTGCGCCGGCAATTATCAGCCCGACGCCGATAAGCTTGCGCTTTGTCAGGGACTCACCAAGCCGGTGGTGGGAGATGAACAGAGTCCATACGTATGTCAGCGCGGTCATGGGCAGAGCGACCGAGTAGTCGGCGATGCGCAGGAGAATGATGTTGAGCACACAGCCGATGAAGTAAAGTCCGCCGCCGAGATACAGGGAAGATGAACTGAGCATTGCGCGCAGCTGCTGCTCGCCTGAGGCTTTCTTGAGATAGAATGAGCCGAGCGAGCCGGAGAGTGTCATTGCAGCAACAAGTGCGACAAAGCCGAGCACATGACCGGCAGCTGATATAATCTGACCTGCGTTCATTCCTCGTCACCTCCTGCAATCAGTACAACGCCGATGAGCACCAACAGCACGCCGAGCAGGTTGTACCAGTGTATCATTTCACCGAGAAGGGTAACAGCGATTATCATGGCGAGAATATAATTTGCGGCAAGCATGGGCTGAAGCACAGATAAACTGCCGTGACGGTAGGCAAGCAGCATTATCAGCGCACCGGTGCCGTACAGCGCAAAGCCGAGAATGAGCCACCATATACTCGCTGACGACAGCTTCCAGAAATACTGCCCGAAGCAGACGCACACCGAAGAGCAGAGCATCATCAGTATGCCGGTGCGGTTTTTCGAGAAGGATTCCTTCATGTTGACAAGGGATTCTTTCATAATTTACCTCTATTGTGAGAAAGTCGTATGAATAATGTATTATATTAAGTATAGTCTAACCTGTGATGAGATTCAATGATTATTTCTGGGGTGATAAGGTGCGATAGTATTTCGGCTGTGTTCTGATGCTGAACAGTGCCTGTTTCATGTGTTACACAGCGATTGACGTAAGTGCGCTAAATTTTGGTTTAGCGGAGTAAAAGTTTTGATCGACCTTTTTCAAAAGGTCGTGGGTCAAGGGCAA
This sequence comes from Acutalibacteraceae bacterium, assembly GCA_045580875.1. Classification (GTDB taxonomy): domain Bacteria; phylum Bacillota; class Clostridia; order Oscillospirales; family Acutalibacteraceae; genus SIG598. The sequence goes on along the minus strand of JAZNOP010000006.1, from coordinate 74 downwards.
CGCCCTTGCAGGTTTTAAGGACGGAGTCCTTAATTCTTTTTCGATGAGAAGTTGAGGCTTTGCCTCAAACTCCA
>JAZNOP010000005.1:0-71500 GCA_045580875.1 Acutalibacteraceae bacterium | reverse complement strand
GACGATTGTTCTCCATCCGCTCATATTATAAGAGACCACTATAAGTACGCCGGCGAGACACGACATCGGGATGAGACCGACGAGGCTGCCTAAGAACAACAACACCATTAATAATACTACAGTGTGAATGATACCAGCCACAGGAGTACGACCGCCATTATTGATATTCGCCATAGTACGAGCGATAGCACCTGTTGCCGGAATACCGCCGAAGAAAGGAACGACGACGTTAGCGATACCGTTGCCTATCAACTCTGTGTTGGAGTTATGTCTGTCACCGATAACACCGTCGGCTACCATCGCAGAGAGTAAAGATTCTATCGCACCCAACATCGCTATGGTGAAAGCAGCCGGAAGTACTGCCTGCGCCGTTGAGAAGAAAGTCTCACCTTCAGCCAAAGCCGGCATTCTGAATGAAGGAAGACCTGAAGGTAACTCATATAAATCACCGATAGTCTTGATAGAATCGACGCCAGCATATTTCTTTAAGATCCATGTCACCACTGTCATAATGATGATAGCTAACAATGAACCTGGAATTTTCTTTGAGATTTTAGGAGTGAATGCTATTATCAAGATGCTGAGCACACCTATTAATAATGCCCACCAATTAATATTTGAAAGGTTTTGGAAGTAGCAAGCCCATTTGTCAATGAAGTTGGCAGGGACGTTCTCGATGCCGAGACCGAAGAGGTCGTTCATCTGTGTTGAGAATATTGTTATCGCGATACCGCCTGTGAAACCTACTATGATAGGATAAGGCATAAACTTTATGATACTACCGAGTTTGAAGACACCCATGGCTATCTGCATCAACCCAGCCAAAATAGTTGCTATCGCAAGACCTGTCAATCCATATTGTTGGATTATTCCGTAGATTATCACGATGAACGCACCGGTAGGACCTCCGATCTGCACTTTGGAACCGCCGAGAGCCGAGATGATGAAACCAGCCATGATAGCGGTGACGAGACCTTCGGTTGGACCTACGCCCGAAGCGATACCGAAAGCGATGGCCAACGGAATAGCTACGATACCGACGATAACACCGGCCATAGCGTCTTTAGCGAACATCTGTTTGTTGTAATTCTTTAATGTTGAGAACAAGCGTGGCTTGAAGTCAATGGAAAATTTACGGCTTTTCTTTGCCTTGTTGTTAACAGTATTTGTTTCTGTCATGACAAAAAAACTTTGAATGATAATACTTTATAAATGTTTTTAATAAAATTTCTGCTAATATCTTCAGGGGTGCAAAGATAAGAAAAGTCAACGGACAACGGACAACGGACAACAGATTTTTTTATAATAAAAGTTTATAGTTCATAGTTGTAGTTTATAATAAACTTAAAACTTTCAACTATTAACTTTTAAACTACTATCAACTATACACTATGAACTATAAACTTTTGATTTAAAGAAGTATCTCTTCACCGTTTTTATTAAGGAAGTTATATTGTGTGATATGAAATGATTTAACTTCCTTAATATCAATTTTCCTATTGTATTTCCATTTCCATTTTCTTTTTATTGAGAACAAGCCTTTGTTAAGGTAGGCATATAGGAAAGGATGTACTTGCACTGTTATCTGGTCTTCGTTTTGATCTAAGAGCAAGTATCTCATGTTGTTCTCGATCTCGTCAATAATCAGGTAAGACGATCTGATTTTGCCTGTTCCGTTACATGTAGGGCATTTTTCTTGCACAGTCACCTCGTTTTCCGGTCTGACTCTCTGACGAGTTATCTGTATGAGACCGAATTTCGATGCAGGTAGGATAGTATGGCGTGCACGGTCTTTCGACATTTCTTCTTTCAATTTGTTATAGAGTTCTTTTCTGTGCGCTGCTTCCTGCATATCGATAAAGTCGACGATGATGATTCCGCCCATATCGCGGAGTCGTAGCTGACGTGCTATCTCTGTCGCCGCTTCTAAGTTAACAGACAAGGCGTTCTCTTCTTGAGAGTTTTCTTTACTGACACGTTGGCCGCTGTTGACGTCGATGACGTGCATGGCTTCGGTGTGTTCAATGATGAGGTAAACACCATTTCTGATTGTGACAATTCTACCGAACAGTCCCGCCATTTGCTTATTGACACCGAATTCAGTAAAGATAGGTTCTTTACCTTTATATAATTTCACGATGTCAGATTTCTGTGGGGCAATGGTTGAGATAAAGCTTTTTATTTCTTCATAGAGGTTGCTGTCGTCGATGTATATTCCATTGAACGACTCGTTGAGTATGTCTCTTAACACTACAGAGGTCCTGTCCAATTCGCTTATCAGCTTAGTTGGTCCGTTGCTGCTGCCGATGACGTGGGTCATGCTATGCCATTTGTTGAGCAGTGTCTTAAGGTCGGCGTCGAGTTCCGCCACTTTCTTACCTTCCGCCACAGTGCGAATTATCACGCCGAAGTTGTTTGGTTTAATGCTTTGTATGAGAAGTTTGAGTCTCCTGCGTTCTTCGCCGCTCTTGATTTTCTGCGATACTGATATTCTGTTTGAGAATGGCACCAAGACGATGTAACGTCCTGCGAATGAGATGTCGGCAGTGATGCGAGGACCTTTGGTATTGATAGGTTCCTTGGCTATTTGGACCGGAATTCTATCGCCGACAGACAGGAAATCGGATATCTTACCCGACTTCTCGATATCTTTCTCCAGAGTAAAAGCATCCATGTTCGACTGAGCGTGGTTACCTTCTTCAGCGAACTTGGAGTATTTCTTAAGAGATTTTATTTGAGGTCCTAAATCTAAGTAATGTAAGAAAGCATCTTTCCTGCAACCAATGTCAACAAAAGCAGAATTCAATCCCGGAAGTATTTTCTTAATGCGACCCATATAGACATCGCCCACCGAGATATTGTTGTTTTTCTGCTCTTTATGAAGTTCTACAAGCTGTTTGTCTTCCAACAAAACAATCTTAACCTCCGAAACATCAGAACTGATGACGAGCTCTCTGTTGATCTGTGTCGTATCCATTTTCTGTTAATATTTACAAAGGTTTAAAAATTAAAAAAATAACACAACATTAGAAATTGGCGATCTATAACCGACAATTACGTTTTGTAATGTTGTGTTATTCAAGAAAAACAATCTCAGATTATTTTTTCTTCTTATGTCTGTCCTTTCTTAAACGTTTTTTACGTTTGTGGGTAGACATTTTGTGTCTTTTATGTTTTTTACCGTTTGGCATAACTTTGAATTATTAGTTTTATATTATTTTACTTCGTTTGCAAAAGTTTTTGAAGGTTTGAAAGCTGGAATGTTATGAGCTGGGATAACGATTGATTGATCCAACTTAATATTTCTACCAACTTTTTCTGCTCTTGTCTTTCTGATAAAGCTACCAAAACCTCTTAAATATACTGGTTCGCCTTCAGCAACTGATTTCTTTACGATATCCATGAATGCTTCAACTACTGCCTGAGTGCTTGATTTTTCAAGACCTGTTTTTTCAGCGATTTGTGCTACGATTTCTGCTTTTGTCATGTCTTTAACTTTTAATTTGTTAATAAATAATTTTTTAGGTTGCAAAGGTAACAACTTTTTTGATTGAAATCGCAAAAAAAAATTATTTTTTTACAAAAAGCACTAAAAATGTGACAAATAGATTTTTTTCATCTACTTTTTTTCATTCTACGTCCATGATGACGAAAAATTAATGTAATTTTGTTAAGAATTTTTAACATATATCCAATGGCTAGTTTAAATAAAGTAATGCTTATAGGACGTCTCGGAAAAGATCCTGAAGTTATATCATTTGAGAATGGGAATAGAAAAATGTCGGTCTCTTTGGCTACATCAGAACGCTACCGCGACCGTAACGGAGAATGGGTAGAACAGACCGATTGGCACAACCTCGTCGCTTTCGGACCTCTCGCTTCAGACATAGCGGAGAGAAGACGCAACTATGTTAAAGGCGACATGATGTATGTGGAAGGTAGACTCAAAACACGTCAATATGTCGATAACCAAAATGTAACTCGTTATGTTACTGAAATAGTCGTCGACAAAATGATGAGTATAGGAACAAACCGTCTACAAAACCAAGATCAGCAAAACGCATCATACAATAGCTATCAGCAACCAGCAGCTGGCACTCAGCAACCGGCATATAATAGCTATCAGCAACCGGCGTTTAGCAGTCAGCAACCACCTCTGCCGCAGATGCCAGATCCCGGATATGACGGAGGTGACCTGCCATTCTAGGGGACTTCTATAAATTCCCCGTTTAAATAAATTTTGACAATTATGATAGGAACTTTTGCGTGCTTTATGTTTTTTCTTGGAATATTTTCGTCTATCTTTCAATCACATAGCTCGCTATGTTCTCTCAAGATAAACAAAAATCTTCTCAAAGAAAAATTCATAAATCACTTGCAAAGCAATTTATAGAAATCCCCTTAAATTTTTTTGTTAATTATGCATCATAGATTTTGCATTATAAATTAAAAAGTGTATCTTTGTAGGAAAATTTAATAATTGAAAAACTATAATAATTAGAAAACTATGAAAAGACTATTTTTAGTATTAAGCTTGGCAGTGGTATTCTTGGCAAGCTGCTGCAACAACAACACTAAAGGCGCACAAAAATGCGACGGAAAAGCTGAACAAAAATGTGAACAAAAGTGTGACGGCAAACATGATCACGCTAACTGCGAAAAGAAAGCAGAAGGATGCCAAGGCCACGAGCATGGAACAAAAGCCGACTGCAACCATCAACACCAACACGAAGGATGCAATCATCAGCACAGTGCAGAGATAAGATAAAACATTTTTCTCATTTAATGGTTTAAAAAGCGGAGTTTTTCCGCTTTTTTTATTGAAAATAATTGATGAATTTGTCGTTTATGTAGAAAAAAAAGTTAAATTTGCGAGTTAAAAAGTAATTCATTGATAAGTGAAAACTTATTCATCTCAATCATACCTAAAAATTAACAATTATGGCAGAAAAAAAATTCATGACATGTGATGGTAACTGCGCCGCCGCTCACGTAGCGTATATGTTCAGCGAAGTAGCAGCCATCTACCCTATCACCCCATCATCTCCAATGGCGGAATATGTTGACGAATGGAGTGCAGCAGGAAGAAAGAATATCTTTGGAGAAAACGTAAAAGTCGTTGAGATGCAGTCGGAAGCAGGTGCAGCAGGTGCTGTTCACGGTTCGTTGCAAGCCGGAGCTCTCACCACCACATATACAGCATCGCAAGGTCTTTTGCTGATGATACCTAATATGTATAAAATTGCCGGCGAGTTACTTCCTGGCGTATTCCACGTCTCAGCACGTGCTTTGGCAGCGCAGGCATTATCGATCTTCGGCGACCATGCCGACGTGATGAGCGCACGCCAGACAGGTTTCGCTCTCTTAGCTACAGGTTCTGTACAAGAAATCATGGACTTAGCTCCAGTGGCTCACCTCGCAGCTATCGAAGGTCGTGTTCCTTTCATGCACTTCTTCGACGGTTTCCGTACCTCTCACGAGATTCAGAAAGTAGAAGCTGCCGACCAAGATGAGATAGCAAAACTCGTCAACTGGAAAGCTCTTAAAGAATATCGCGACCGCGCTCTTAACCCAGAACATCCTGTGACACGCGGTACAGCACAAAACCCTGACATCTATTTCCAAACACGCGAATTACAAAATAAATACTACTATGCTCTCCCTGACATAGTAGCTAAATATATGAAAGAAATGAGCAAAATCACCGGCCGTGAATACGCTCCTTTCACTTACTATGGTGCTAAAGACGCTACAAACATACTCATCGCTATGGGCTCTATCACCGACGTTATCAAGACCGTCGTCGACAAACTCAATGCAGAAGGTAAGAAAGTAGGTTTGGTAAGCGTACACCTCTACCGTCCTTTCAGCGTGAAACACCTCCTCGCTGTAGTTCCTAAAACTGTAGATCGTATCTGTGTTTTAGACAGAACAAAAGACACCGGTTCAAACGGAGAACCTCTCTACTTAGATATAGTTGAAGCTTACAACGACTTATGCAACAACAACAGCGCTAACTTACCACATATCATCGGCGGTCGTTATGGTCTTTCATCAAAAGACACAACACCGGCTCACATCTTAGCAGTGTTCAAAAACTTAGAGAGACCTCAACCTCGTAACAGATTCACCATCGGTATCAACGACGACGTGACATTCGGTTCTCTCCCAATGCTTCCTGAGTTCTCGATCCTTCCAGAAGGCACTTTCGAAGCTAAGTTCTACGGACTCGGCGCTGACGGTACTGTAGGTGCTAACAAGAACTCCATCAAGATTATCGGTGACAATACAAATAAATACAGCCAAGCTTACTTCGACTATGACTCAAAGAAATCAGGAGGCTACACATGTTCACACCTCCGCTTCGGCGACCGTCCTATCTTGGCTCCATATCTCGTAGGAACACCTGACTTCGTGGCAGTCCACGTTCCTTCATACTTAAGCAAATACGACTGCTTACGCGGTTTGAAAGATAACGGAACATTCCTCTACAACTCACCATGGAGCGTAGAAGAAACCAAGAAACATCTTCCAGACTTCGTGAAGAAATATCTGGCAGTACATAATATTAATATGTATATCATCGACGCTACAAAGATCGCTGACGAAATAGGATTAGGTAACCGTACTAATACTATCCTCCAATCTGCATTCTTCAAGATCTCCGAAGTTATCCCTTACGACCTCGCCGTTGAACAGATGAAGAAATTCATCGTCAAGTCGTATGGCAAGAAAGGTGAGGACATAGTTAAGATGAACTTCGCTGCTGTTGACCGTGGCGCTGAGATTACAAAAGTTGAGATACCAGAAGAATGGGCACATCTCAGCTGTAAGACCGACTTCGTCCTCGAGCCATTGAAAGGCGCACCAGAGTTCATCAACAAGATCATGCGTCCTATGACAGCTCAGTTAGGCAACGACCTTCCTGTCAGCACCTTCGAAGAAATCATCGACGGTACATTCCCAGCTGGTACTACAGCTTACGAAAAACGCGGCATCGCCACTTTCGTCCCTGAATGGCAATCAGAAAACTGTATCCAATGTAACCAATGTTCTTTGGTATGTCCTCACGCAGCGATACGTCCTGTAGTGATGAACGAAGAAGAATTGGCGAATGCTCCTGAATCGATGAAGACTATCGACATCAAGATGCCTAAGGAATTTGCAGGAATGAAATTCCGTATGCAGGTCTCTGTCATGGACTGTACAGGCTGCGGCAACTGCGCCGACGTATGTCCTGCTAAAGAGAAAGCCTTGGTGATGAAACCTTTCGAAAGCCAACTCGGCGAAGCAGAAAACTGGGAATACAGCCAACATAAAGTAGCTTATAAAGACGAACTCATCGACAAATTTGCCAACATCAAGAACAGCCAATTCGCACAACCATTGTTCGAGTTCTCTGGCGCATGTGCAGGCTGCGGCGAAACACCATATATCAAGACTATCACACAATTGTTCGGCGAGAGAATGTTAGTCGCCAACGCAACAGGTTGTTCTTCAATCTACGGTGGCTCAGCACCTGCAACACCTTATTGTAAGAACTACAAATCAGGCAAGGGCGTGGCATGGGCTAACAGCTTGTTCGAAGACAATGCAGAATTCGGACTCGGTATGCAGACAGCCACCAACAAACTCCGCGACCGCGTGGAACGTATCATGAGAGAAGCCATAGAAGAATGCAGCTGCTGCTCAGCAGAACTTAAGGCTCTCTTCCAACAATGGATCGACAACCGCGAGAACGGACAAGTCACAGAGAAACTCGCTCCTCAGATTTTGGCAGAAGCAGGCAAATGCGATTGCACATACTGCAAGCAAATCGTTGAGTTGAAAGACCACTTGGTCAAGAAATCACAATGGATCATCGGTGGTGACGGTTGGGCTTACGACATCGGATTCGGCGGCTTAGACCACGTACTCGCATCAGGCGAAGATGTCAACGTACTCGTCCTCGACACCGAAGTATATTCCAATACAGGCGGTCAGTCATCGAAGGCAACACCAGCAGGCGCAGTAGCTAAGTTCGCAGCATCAGGTAAGAAATTACGTAAGAAAGACCTTGGCATGATAGCAAAGAGCTACGGTTACGTCTATGTCGCACAAGTGGCGATGGGCGCAAACCAAGCACAATATTTCAAGGCTATCAAAGAAGCTGAAGCATATCCAGGACCATCACTCGTGATCTGCTACGCTCCATGTATCAACCACGGCATCAAAGCTGGCATGGGTCGCACACAACAAGAAGAGAAGTTGGCAGTGGAATGCGGATACTGGCATCTCTATCGCTTCAACCCATTGGAAGAAGAAGCAGGACAAATCGGCTTCCACTTAGACAGCAAAGAACCAGACTGGAGCAAGTTCCAACAATTCATCATGGGTGAAGTACGTTATAACTCATTAGTCAAGACCTTCCCTGAAGAAGCTAAAGAATTGTTCGCCAAGACAGAACAATACGCAAAACTTCGTTACGAAGGCTATAAGAAAATGAGCGAAGGCAAATGATTTTCAGAATCTGAAAATCTGAAAATCTGAAAAATCTGAGAATCTGAGAGTTTTTCTTGAAGATTCTCAGATTTTTGTTTTTTATGGAAATAAAAAAAAGCGCACCATTTTGATGATGCGCTGATATTTCTTAACAAATAAATGTTATTTGCTGATATGTTTACGTCTGTTCTTGTCACCCCAGAGACCATAGACTTCACTTACGTTACCAGCTGTAATGAAAGCGTTGATCTCATTTTCATTGACAAACTTCATCAAATCTGAAAATTCATCTGTACTCAAAAGAGCTTCAAGTTCAACCTTGTCTTCTCCGCTATAACCACCTTTAACGTTATATATTGTCAAACCGCGAGACAAATCGTTGATGATATATTGTCTGATTCTTTCGTATTCTGGAGAGATGATACAGACTCTTTTTCTCTTGTTCAAACTTGCGGTGAAGTAATCGACTACTAAACCGTTGATCCATGTACCGATTAAACCGATGATAACGAGACGAGCGTCGTTGATTAAAAACGCTGTGGCGCAGATACACCAGCCAGCTACCGACACTGACGTTCCAATATCGAAGTGTAAATATTTGTTAACGATTTTCGCCAAGATGTCGAGACCACCAGTAGATGCGTTAATCTTGAACAATACGGCTTGTGCCAAACTTAACAACAGAACGAAGCAGCAGAGATCAAGCCAAAGGTCGCCCATGATAGATGGAATTTCCGAAGTTGGATCAATGAATTTTTCGTATGGTAAATATTTCTCTAAGAGACTCATCAAAGGACCTAAGATGAGAGCTGTGTAAACAGTCTTTGTACCGAACTCCTTGTTAATTAAAAGATAAGCTAAAATCAAAAGGATGGCATTGATTACAAAAATAACCGTCGACACATTAAGTGGGAAACCAAAAAACTTTTCGCATACTCCACTGATGACGATTGAGAGACCTGAAATTGTACCAATGATAAGTTTACTTGGTACGAGGAAATAGTAAACCGCACAAGCTGTGACTATCATACCTAAAGTCATGATAACCAACTCTACCCAGAACTTCTTTGTTCCTAAGTAACTAATAATTTCTTTAAAATTCATCTTACGTTTTTTTTATTGCGCAAAAGTACGATATTTTATGATTGAAAAATAATTTAACCAACATTTTTCTTAGATTTGCAAAAAATAGTTTGTTTATGAGAAAGATTTTGACATTAACAGTTATATTTCTGACCTTACTTTCATGTTCGGAAAAAGATATTTTCATCGAAGGAAACATAATCCCTGAGCCTAAGAAGTTGATAATTAGAGACAACAGATTACATCAAATCAAGGATGTGACAATCTTGAGTTCTTCCGAAAATCTCATCTATCCTCATAATAAAGACGAATATTATCTTAGCTCCAAGAATGGAAACGTCGTAATAGAAGGTAACATCATCTGGGCAAAGCAGACTCTGAAACAGATTGCAGACGAAAACAACCGTATTCCTGATGTAGAGATTCACGACTGGTCGGCTTATCCTTTCAGAGGTTTCATGCACGACACAGGACGTAACTTCCAGACAATAGATATGTTGAAAGAAACGATAGATTTAATGTCGTTATACAAAATTAATTATTTCCATTGGCATCTGACCGACAATCCGGCGTGGCGAATAGAATGTAAAGCTTATCCACAACTAAATGATCCTCATCATCAACGTCCGGGCCGTGACTGCGGAAAGTTTTACACATACGATGAAATCAGAGAATTGATAGCTTACGCCAAAGAACGCGGCATCACCATAATGCCTGAGATCGATATGCCTGGACATTCGGCATATTTCAGAAACGCTTTCGGTTTCAGTATGGATTCAGAGGAAGGAATGAAGGTTCTTGAGAAATGTATTGATGAATTTTGTGAAGAGATACCAGCATCTTTGTGTCCTTATCTTCATATCGGTTCTGATGAGGTTTATATCGCAGATCCTAAGGGTTTCATGAGATTCACCGAGAATCTCTGTAAGAGACATAATCGCATCGCCATGGCTTGGGATCCAGGTCTTCCTTCCGACTCCACTACCGTACGTCAGATATGGAACACCGCCGCTGGTTCTAATGCCGCACAGACTAAAAAAGGCGGTAAGTATGTGGATTCTTTTATGGGCTACCTTAATTATTATGATCCTATCTATTTCACAAATAAAGTCTTTCTTCATAAAGCATGTGCTCAAGACGTGCCTGACACCACTAACGCCCTCGGCGGAATCTTATGTCTATGGAACGACGTACGCGTCGATGACAAGACTCGCATCGCTCTTCATAACGGGATGATTAACGGCATGATGGTATATGCCGAACGTTTTTGGAACGGAGGCGAAGGCTCGTGGGATGAGCTCTCAGAGTTTGAAGACAAAATGTCGTATCATAAAAGTCATATAGTGAAAAATCATGATGTCCGCTGGCATCCTAACGCGACGACTGCATGGAAGATTAAAATAGACGGCAACGACACCTTATACGCAAGAGGCGGTGCTGTAGATGTCAACGACTTATGTACAGAAAACTCTATAACTGTCGGCGACACTGTCTCAGCCTGGGCTTTCACTAACATCAATTCAAAATGCGACACTACGATAAAAGTGTGGGTCGGATTCGAGGCGGCGGCTCGTTCTAACAGAATCTCCGGCGGCATCGGACCTCAAGGCAAATGGGAAAATCAAGGACGCCTTTTCGTCAACGACGAAGAATATTTCCCGACTCAGAAATGGAACGAACCTGAGAAATATGAGTTTCATTTTAACACATGGCACAAACCCGAAGAAGAATTACCTTATACCGACGAGCAGTTCTATTGGATGCGTGAACCATTATCGATAGATCTTAAGCAAGGAGATAACGAGATTAAGCTTTATATCCCGAAAACATTCAGAGGTCAAAGATGGAGCTTCGGTTTTTTGAAAGTAACAGAGTAGCACACTACAATTCATAATGCATAATGCATAATGCATAATGCATAATTCATAATGCATAATCGAAATAATTATGGGTTATGAATAAAAAAATAACGACAACTATGCAATTAATGTGTTATATTTGCACATTGATTTTGTCTTATGAAAAAACATATTCTGATAATATTATCATTGGTTTTTATGACGTTGTCTTTCCTTGTGAAAGATGATGTTACTGTGTTAGACAGAATTAATAATGACGACAATGCCTATATCTCCGACAGTCAGCAGTCTGATATTGAAACGATCTTCAACATCACAAATTCAAGTAAAAGCATCCTGCCGGAACTGCATAATTCTTTGTCGCTGCCGTCATTCAGGCTTTTACCTTCACAAAAGAAAACACAGCAAAATCCTATAAGCTGTATACTATCACGACATTTCTCTTCAGAAGTGCAACCGACCAAAAACTACAACACAAAATTTTCATCTCCTCTGTCATCGAATGATGATTTGATTGTTATAGTAAGACACCTTATCATTTGACAATTTACAATTTACAATTGACAGTTTACAATTATTGGGTTGACAGGATGCGTATTTACTTGTCGACTCGTTGACTTATTATTAACAATTAAATTTAAAATTATGACAAACAACATTAAAAACGTAAAAATAGAATTAATCGAAAAAAAATTTAATACAGGTTCATTAATAGCAGGAATATTGTTAATTGCCATTTCCTGTCTCTTGTTCATTTATTCCGGTAATTTTGAAAGCAACATGGCTTCTTCGGCACTTGTTTTTGTAGGAGTAGTAGCTGTTGCCTTCGCTTTATTTTTGTTATTCGCCAAGATGAATAAGGAAGTTTATTCCAAAACCAATTCTCCTATAATTAAACGTCAGCTTTATTACGACACAAACGATTTCTATAACATAAAGAACGCTTTGGAAAATGACGATTTAAAGTCAATTGAAAAAATCAAGAGAGTCGACGAAGGCAATGTTCAACTCTATGTACTTCATTCTAAGGACAAGAAGTTCGCGGCCTTACAGCTTTTAAAATATGAACCTTTTGATTTCATTCCACAAACAGAGATCAAGACAGTAGAATTCTGATCCTGAATCTAACGTCGACAAAAAGTCCTCTTTGAGCAATTCATTAAGAGGACTTTTTAATTTACGCCAAACTAATAATCTCATCCATCCTTATGTCGTTGTCTTCAGTCGGCACTTCATCAACGAGCTGGAAGTCGAAGCAGATGCCGATTCTTTTTACCTCTAAATGCTTGCACAGAAATCTGTCGTAGTAGCCTTTACCTCTTCCTATTCGGTTTCCGTTTTTGTCGAACGCCACGCCAGGAACGACAATCAAGTCGTAGTTCCCGTTATACGGTTCATTTTGAGGTTCTAATATATTGAAGTCACCTATGGCGAAATCTGTTTCCTTCGAAAGTTCAACAGGAATGATGTCATCGCCCACTACAGTAGGAAGTATGATTCTTTTCTTGTTGCGCCATCTCTCTAAGAAATCGTGAGTGTCTACTTCATCAGGAAGCGAGCTGTATAACATGACGGTCTCCGCCTCAACAAAAGATTGGTGATTTTCCAACTTACTAAGAATCAACTGCGATTGTTCAAGGAGACTTTCTTTAGAATGTTGTTTCTTTAAAGTCTTGATTAAGGATCTTAATTCTTTTTTATCCATGATTTATGTACGTATTATTTTGCAAATATAATTAAAATACTTTCGTATCTTTGTTTGTTATAAAAACAACAGATTATTTATTATGAAACAGACTAAGATTGTGGCATCAATAAGCGACCTTCGCTGCGATGTCGATTTTATTAAGGAATTATACAATGCAGGTGTGAACGTGGTGAGAATCAACACCGCTCATGCCACACCCGAAGGCATCAGAAAAGTTATTAATAATGTGAGGGAAGTTTCTCCACATCTTGCCATTCTCATCGACACTAAGGGTCCGGAAATCAGGACGACTGCCGTTGAGGAACACATTTATTTCGTGACCGGCGACCGTGTCAAGATATGCGGCAAGCCTGAAGCGATGACAACTCGCGATTGTGTAAACGTCTCGTATATGAACTTTGTCAACGACATAAACATAGGCGATGATATTCTTTTCGACGACGGCGAACTCTCGATGAAGATTGTCGACAAGAATGATGATTCACTTTTTGCTGTGGTTCAGAATGACGGAAGATTAGGTTCACGTAAGAGTGTCAACGTTCCAGGAGTGCATATCAATCTGCCGGCTCTGACAGAGAAAGACATCAGCAATATAAAATTTGCCATTGAAGAAGACATCGACTTCATCGCGCATTCTTTTGTAAGAAACAGAACAGACGTGAAGGCAGTCCAGGATATTATTGATGAACATAATAGCGACATACAGATTATCTCTAAGATTGAGAATCAAGAAGGCGTCGATAACATCGATGAAATAATAGACGCGTCATACGGAATTATGATCGCCCGCGGTGACCTCGGCATCGAAGTTCCTATTGAACATATTCCGGGAATTCAGCGTAAGATTATCAGGAAATGTGTGTTAGCTAAGAAACCTGTCATCGTCGCGACTCAGATGCTTCACACCATGATCAAAAATCCGCGTCCTACGCGCGCCGAGGTTACCGACATCGCCAACGCGATTTATTATCGCACAGACGCTCTGATGTTGAGCGGCGAGACGGCATCGGGGAAATATCCTCTTGAAGCGGTGAGAACAATGGTTACCATCGCGGAACAGGCAGAGAAAGACAAATTACGTGAAAACGACATCGACATTCCGCTTTGCGACTTCGATGACGTGACAGGATTCCTCTCGAAAAACGCCATAGAAGCCACCGAACATCTCGGCGTGAAATGTATAATAACAGACACCGTGACAGGCAAGACGTCACGCAATCTGTCGGCTTTCCGCGGACCAAATCCCGTCATAGCCTTATGCAGCAACGACAAGGTACATCGACTGTTAGCTTTAAGCTATGGTATAATTCCATTTTCGCAGCATATCAAGATGTCATCTCACGAACAATATGTAGCAGCCGTTCGACTTCTCTATCAGAAGAGATATGTTGAAATGAACGACAAGGTAGCATATCTGAGCGGCAGCCTCGGACAAGGAGGAGGCAATACTTTCTTAGAAATCAATAAGGTTAAAGATGTTATAGGTTAAGGGTGCCCATAAATTTTATGAGCACAAAAATTTAAGAGACGTATCAATTACATCGTATTTATTTTCAACGGTGTAATTGGTACGTCTCTACATTAATTTTCAGTTTTCAGTTTTCAACTTTCAACTCTTACAACGTCGTGTTCCTCCGTGATTGAAGCTATGTTTCGGATGAATGTTCTTATTGACCTCAACTCTTGACTGTGTCGGATAGCTTAATTTATCCAAGTCGGCGACAGCCATTCTGATATCGGTCAGAAGCATATCAGCCATATCACGGCTGAAACCTTGACGACAGACGATTCTCATCACCACACATTGTTCCAAGTCCTTCGGCATAGTGTAAGCCGGAACCATCCATCCGCTTTGCTGCAACTTATATTGCAGGTCGTACAAAGTCCAGTTGGCGACTTTATCATATTTAGGATTCAGCGACCAGACGAACAACGGATTTACGACTTCCGAGCTATAGTTTTTAAACTGAGGCATCTTACCTATTTCCTCATGAAGATATTCCGCAATCTCCATAGAGTTCTGCTGTATTGCCTTATAACCTTGGAAACCTAATCTGATAAACTGATAATATTGTCCCAAGACCTGAGCTGCCGGACGTGAGAAGTTAAGTCCGACCTGGGTGATGTCAGCACCGAGATAGTTGACGCTGAACGACATTTCTTCAGGCAGATATTTCTTGTCTTTCCATATCACCCAGCCCAAGCCTGGATATACGAGACCGTATTTATGACCGGAGGTGCTTATCGATAATACGTTGTCCAATCTGAAGTCCCATTTTACATGAGGTTTCAGGAAAGGCAAGATGAAACCACCGGAAGCCGCATCGACGTGGATACATAATTGGTTGCCTGTTCTCTTGTTGAATTTGGTCACTTCCTTATCCAACTCTTCGATGTCGTCGTTCATACCGGTCCATGTACAACCTGCGATAGGCACGATGCATATAGTGTTTTCGTCGCACATCTCGATGGCTTTCTTAGGATCTAAGGTAGGGTTTTCCATTGTGAGCGGAA
The DNA here is from genome assembly GCA_045580875.1 of Acutalibacteraceae bacterium. Lineage (GTDB taxonomy): Bacteria > Bacillota > Clostridia > Oscillospirales > Acutalibacteraceae > SIG598. Next base: position 55,855 of record JAZNOP010000005.1, on the reverse strand, counting down.
CAGTACGCATTTCTATCTGCCACAATTGTGCGAACTTCTCCCATACGACCTGAAAACCTGTCGATACCACGAAATTAGGCTTGTCGTAAGGTTTGCCCTGTTCCATTCTTCTCTTGCGCCAGCGCATCCAGGCTGAGACACCGCCGAGCATACAAGCTTCAGATGAACCGATACCGAGAGCACCTGTTTTCCATTTGTTGGTCTCAGGGGTGTTCCATAGATTAGCGATGATATTGATACATTTCTGTCCCATCAATGCGATACGAGGATATTCCGTCTCGTCGATGTAGTTGATACTGATAGCGTCGTTCATCAGTTTAGTAGCATATTCGTCCATATAAGTAGTGACGAAAGTTGCGAGATTAAGTCGAGGCTGTGTCTGAGGGAATGTCTCGTCTTTTACCATCTGATAAGCGATCTGCGGTGTGGTTGGTGCATCCGGAATCTTATCGACAGGCGATGGGTTAATCATCATGTCTGTACCGAAGACGTCACTCTTTGCGTCTCCATGTCTGAAATTGAAATCTTTCATAGTGTTTTTAGTTTTAAAAATAACGACTTAAAAACACAGAGAAAGCGGGAATGTTTGTTAAGGAAATATAAAAACAAAAAACGGACGACGTTATGTCATCCGTTCTTCTTTCGTAGCGGGGACAGGATTTGAACCTGCGACCTCCGGGTTATGAGCCCGACGAGCTACCGGACTGCTCTACTCCGCGATATTTAGTTCACTCTCTCGAGCGCTAATATAGTATACTACATTCATTTGTGAATTGCAAGTACTAATTTCACATTTTTAAAATATTTTTCTATTTATCGTTTCTCTTGCTTTTGAATGGGATTCATATTCTATATAAAAACTTTTTTTCACATTTTAACACATTTTGAAACCACCATAAGTTTACTTATATCATATGCAGCAAATCGCCATTTATACAGCATACGCGATATCTGCATTTATGTAATGGCAGGGTATCTGACCGAAGTCCGATACCCTGCCTGAATTAAACAGTGGCTACATGGATGATATTTTTCTCAACTGAACTCTTTTATTCTTTTGTAAAGACAAAATTACTTCCATCAAAGCTTATAAGCACTGTATCACCATCGCGGAATCTTCCTTCCAGCATAGCTTCAGAAAGAGGATCTTCTATGCGTGACTGTATAGCACGACGGAGCGGACGGGCACCATAAACAGGATCAAAGCCTACGCGTGCTATTTCTGCATCAACTCCTGTATTCACGCGAAGATTCATGCCAAGCTCTGCCATTCGTTTTGTGAGTCCGGTAAGCATCTTTCCTGCAATCTCACGGATATTTTCATCATCAAGCTTATGAAAAACAATTATATCATCAACTCTGTTGAGAAATTCCGGACGGAAAGTTTTCTTGAGTTCTCCGAGAACTGCATCCTTGCCGCGCTCATAGTCGGCATCTCCCCTATTGTCGCCGCCAAATCCAAGTGATTTACGCTGCTCTGTCAGGAGATTTGCACCGACATTGGAGGTCATGATTATGATGGTATTCTTAAAGCTGACTGTTCTTCCCTGCGAATCAGTTATTCTGCCGTCATCAAGAACCTGGAGCAGCGTATTGAAAACATCAGGGTGGGCTTTTTCAATTTCATCAAACAGCACTACCGAATACGGGCGACGGCGTATTTTCTCTGTAAGCTGTCCGCCTTCATCATAGCCAACATATCCCGGAGGTGAACCGATAAGCTTCGATGTTGTATGCTTTTCCATGAATTCCGACATATCAAGCCGGATCATAGCATTCTCATCGCCGAACATCGCCTCTGCAAGTGCTTTGCATAGTTCAGTTTTACCGACACCTGTCGGACCGAGGAAAATAAAGGAACCTATCGGACGATTCGGATCCTTGAGACCAACTCTGCCACGCCGGATTGCCTTCGATACAGCCTTTACAGCCTCATCCTGTCCGACAATACGCTTGTGCAGATGTTCCTCCATATGAAGCATTCTCTCTGATTCTTCCTGAGTAAGCTGAGTTACCGGAATGCCAGTCCACTGAGCAACTACATTTGCTATATCTTCAATACCTACTGACGCACCGCTGCGTACTGCCGAGTTTTTCCACGCCTCTTTCTTAGCCTCAAGTTCCGCGCGAAGCCGCTTCTCCTCATCACGAAGCGACGCTGCACGTTCAAACTGCTGTGCGTTTACTGCTTCGCTCTTTTCTGCGGCAACTGCATTCACTTTTGCAGCCAGTTCTCTGAGTTCATCAGGCTCAGTCTGTCTGGTAAGACGAACACGCGAGGCAGATTCATCTATCAAGTCGATCGCCTTGTCAGGCAAATAACGGTCAGCAATATAACGCGCTGAAAGTTTAACTGCACTTTCTATCGCTTCATCTGTAATTCTGACTTTATGGTGAGCTTCATATCTATCCCTCAGACCTTTGAGAATAAGCACAGCCTCTTCCTCGGTCGGTTCACCAACATTAACAGGCTGGAATCTGCGTTCCAATGCAGCATCTTTTTCAATATACTTACGATACTCCTCTATTGTGGTGGCGCCGATAACCTGAAATTTGCCTCTGGCAAGCTGAGGTTTGAGAATGTTAGCCGCGTCAGTAGAACCTTCGGCTGATCCTGCACCGATTATAGTGTGTATCTCATCAATGAAAAGAATGATATTTCCTGCTTTATTGACCTCATCAACAGCCGCTTTGATTCTTTCCTCGAAGTCGCCGCGGTACTTTGTTCCTGCAACCATCGATGTGAGATCAAGTGCAATTATACGCTTGTCGGTCAGAGTTTCCGGAACTTCACCTGTCGCTATTTTCAGCGCAAGACCTTCAGCAATTGCAGTCTTGCCTACACCAGGTTCACCTATCAGACAAGGATTGTTCTTTGTTCTGCGTGAAAGAATCTGTATAACACGGTCTATCTCAGTCTGTCTGCCGATAACCGGATCTATTTCATTATTTCTTGCCGCCTGAGTAAGGTCTCTGCCATACTGATCAAGTGTCTTTGTACCGTTTGGGGATGATTTATCACCTGCTGTTTTCCCGTGTGAACCGCCAAAGAGTCCGGCAAAAGGATTAAAGCCCGTCGACTTTACATCTTCAACTTCATATTCTGACGATGTATCACTTTCGGTCTCATCATTTCCAACAGCAGAAAGTACACCTGACAAAATCGAAGCAACATCACCGCCGCAGTCTGTAATGAATTTCACTGCATAACTGTCACGATCATTAAGGAGAGCAATAAGAAGATGCTCGGTCCCTACATAATTATGACCGAGTTTCTGCGCAAACATCATCGCTCGCTGCAGAATACGTTTGCTTCTTGGTGTAAAGTCATTCGGGTTCAGTGATGTCGGTATGCCTTTTCCCTGCACCTTTGCAAGCATAGCTTCTGTTTCATCAAGCTCTATACCAGCTTCATTCAGTACATTTGCCGCCATACTGCCGCTCACACTGAGCAGACCTATAAGAATATGTTCACTTCCAATAAATGTATGACCATACTCACTTGCAGTCTGAATTGCATTGTTCATTGCTTCATTTGCTTTTTCAGTAAAACCTGTAAAACTGTACATTCAAATATCTCCTTTCTGTTTTCGATAAAACAAAAGAATAAGTTTACGAAACTGCCGCAAGTGCATTTCGTGTTATTTCCGCCCGCTGTACATCTCTTTCTGCCGGCGTCATGTCATGGCCCACGCGCATCATCATTGTTCCCGGCTGAGCTTCAATAAACAACTGACTGAGCGTATCATATGACAAGCCATTCAGCTTTTCAGCCTCTACGCCCTCTCTGACCGCAGAAAACAGTTCAATAAACTCCTCGCTGCTCAGCATACGTGCTGTTTTCATTACTCCCAGCGCACGCCACACACGGTCCAGTCTTTCAGGACGTTCAATCAGCCTGGCTTTTGTCTGTCTCTCTATCTTAATTATCTGTTCAATAATATCACTGAGCTTTGCGATAGTGTCTTTTTCGGATATTCCAAGAGTAGTCTGATTGGATATCTGATACATCGCACCTCTGGAACCGCTTCCCTCTCCGTACATTCCGCGGATTGTCATGCCCATTTTTGTAATTGCACCGCTTATCTGCGCGAGCGCGCCGCTGGCCTCTGCTGCCGGAAGATGCAGCATCACCGAAGCTCTCATTGCTGTACCAAGGTTTGTCGGGCAGGCTGTAAGATAGCCAAGATTTTCATCTGCCGCAAAATCAAGACGTTCAGAAAGAAGCGTATCCAGCTTATCCGCCGTATCAAAAGCCTTCTCAATATCATTTCCCTGCGCCAGCACCTGTATTCGCAGATGATCCTCCTCACATATCATGATACTGACCGACTCATCATCAAGCAGAAGCATTGCCCTTCCCTTCGGATTTCTTGCAAACGCAGGACTTATCAGATGACGCTCAACCATCGAAACCAATTCACGCTGGCTCAACTCGGAAAGCTCAATATATCTGAATCTGTTTTTGAGATCTGCGCTTTCAGGTATTGCATCGCGGACAAGCTTATTGACCTGCTCTCGCTGCACATCACTCATTGCATGAGGAAAAGGAAAACCCTTTATATTTCGCGCAAGACGGATACGTGTGCTGATGACTACATCGGCATCATTGCCTGAAAGCTGATACCATTTTTTTGATGTGCTCATTTCTGTCCCTCCATTGCTCTTATCCGGTCGCGCAGCTGTGCGGCTTTTTCGTATTCCTCAGCTGCAACAGCTTTTTTGAGCTGTACTTTCAACATATCAACCGTTTCTTCCTTTTTTACTGCCGGTGCCGCAGGCTTTTCAGCGCTGCCTGCAGTCTTTGTAATTTGCGGCGTGTTTTTTCCGGGCATTTTCCCCATGTGCTTATGATGCCCGTGAATTTTTTCTATTGTCGGTCTGAATTGAACGGCAAACTGTTCGTAGCAATCCGGACAGCCTGCTTTTCCATTCTTTACGATATCGCTGAACGAAGACCCGCAAACACTGCAGCGCGTCTGTTTTGGCAGAGCTTTTGCCGGTGCTGTACCGAAAAAGCTGCCGAGCAGGTCATCAAAGGCACCAAATCCGCCAATACTTCCGAAATCTCCGAAACCTGAGAAACCACTGAACATTCCACCTATTCCCATCTGCTCTGCACAATCCGGACAAAGCCATGTTTCAGTCACCTGACCATTAATGTTCTGGTAAAAATGTGTTGTCGCTTCTTTATTACATCTGCTGCATTTCATATATAACCCCCCATATCATAAATAAGTATTGATTGTTTATCTGCACTTAAATCGCATTGATAAGCATTTGTTTGAAAATTGCCGCCCTGATGCGGTCTCTCTGCTCCGGAGTACACTCCCTGTAGCAATTATCAGCACTTGCCGCAAGTATTATCCTGCCGATATCCGGAGAGATTACCCGGCGCGCTGTCAGGTCGTTGACAATCACGCGGGCTGTCTGGAAATCAAGACGAGCTCCTATACCATTAACTATATGCATTACGGTGTTTGATGTATTGTCATGGCTGATTCGCGTTATACGAATACAACCACCGCCTCCCCTGCGACTCTCTACTGTATAGCCATGCTCCGGAGTAAACCGTGATGTTATTACATAACTTATCTGACTCGGAACACACCCAAGCATTGCCGCAAGCTCGTTGCGCTGTATTTCTGCTGCACCGTCCGATGCATCAATCATTTCAAGAATTGTCTGGGTTACAAGTTCGCTCAGTGTCATTTTGAACTCCCCTTCCTGTAATTACATCAGTCAATTTTGACTTTGACTTTCTTTGACCTTGACTATATTTTAATCCAGCTTTTGCAATTTGTCAATAGTAATTGATATTGTAAATTTCCTACTGTCAAGAAATTCTAAAGCAGGCAGACCAAGATTCACACGATTTCATACGCAGATTTAGCCGGCGCCCCACGAATAGGCCAGCGGACACACAACGTAGATTAAGACAAATATCCGGCGTAGATTCGGCAAAAACACAACGAAGACTCGACGAAAATCAGGCAAAATCCGGCTAATCTACGAGAAACATCCGAAGATTAAGCCGTCACAATCTGCGGATATACGAGAAGTTTTCAAGTAAGAACCCGCCCAATCTACGATACACCAACCCACACATTAACACCCAACTCCTTACAACAATACAACAATACTACACCTTCATAGAGTTCTGCTTAACGCTTTGTTCTTCGTTATCCAGTGCTCTTTTTGTGTTTTAAAGAATGAGAAAGAATGGGGCGTAGATTATGAAAGACCAGCGATACTCCGCAAGATAGTCGGATATATGAAGGTGATTCAGAGCAAAAAGAAAAGCCACCCCATAGGAGTGGCTACAGGCATAACGCAGCCTGCTATGCGGACGGAGACTTTGGGTTACCGTCGTACCCTACCGCATATAGCGTTATTTCAGAGCTCGGTGTTGTAAACCGAGAACCGAAACTCGAGGACTAAGAGTTTCTCAAACAGGATAAGCATTGTGCTCCCTATACATACTAACGACCCTCAGGATATGACAATGTTCTTGGGGTCGGTACATAGGGAGGAGTGAGAGCTATGGACGATAATTTCGGCTTTGGCGACATTGTCAAAATGCTGAGATACGCAGTCGGCTTCATCAAGGATTTCTTCGGATTACTTGACGAATATGCGGCCAAGCCAATCGAAAAATTAAACTCCGAAAAGACATCTCGCAAATAAAAAAACGAGCCTATCCTACTCACGACAACAGGATAGGCTCTCGGTTTTTGCCCACTGTTGGGCGGAAATCGGATTGCCCCATAAGGGGCTAAATCTTTTAGGGAGCCTGCTCTGTATTGAGAGCCCTCACTTATATATACAAGACTTACACCCTGTTCTTAAACTCTTTTTTAAGGACTTTGGATTGAATTTTTACAAGTGCGGCGATATAAACGAAGATTTACCCGGACATTCGCCGGATATTCACCGGATATTCAATCGCTAAATATCCAACACATCTACGGATAATCTCCATACACACTCTCACACTCAATCTCTCCATCGCAACTTTGTCCGCCTTTCTTCGTCCTCGCCTCTCTCCCCTACACCAGCTCTCTTTGCCGGCTTCCTTACCACTTTTACCTCGCCTTTTTCTCTTTTCGAAATTTTGTCAGTATTAGTAGAACTTTTTGTCAGTGCCAAGTAGACAGTTACAGTAATTTTTGACTTTGTTTGACTTTGACCAATGTAACACTTCTGCGCATCTGTCATAGTATGTATTGTAACCCACACCAAAGGAGGTGAAACGACATGAACTGTCTTTTCGGCGGCAACAGCTGCACATGGGTTCTCATTCTGGTCATCGTATTCCTTCTGAGCCAGAACGGTACTTTCTGCTGCGGCAATGACTATGACAATCGCGGCAACGGCTGCACCAACTACAACAACGGTTGCGGCTGCGGCTGCTAACAATCTGATTTTGTAACTGCAATTATGCGGCTGCAAAAAGCCCGGCAGGTATCCCCTGCCGGGCTATAAATTTTACACTTGCTCACTCTTAATTTTTATTCGGCATCTTCATAGTATTTTGCAATACAATCATACGCATCCTTGTCAAACAGATTTTTACCGCTTTTTTCAAGTATTCCGAAGAACTTCTTACGTATAAGATAAGGATACACTACAAGCGGATAAAATATGACAAAATACAAAATCACAAGTACAATAACCATTGTAGCTGCATAAAACAATGTGTCTGCCGGAGCCGAATCTGCCGCTACAGATATGATGCTCGATATGTATCCTGCCGCAATCAGTCCAAAGCTCACAATTGTTGATATTTTAGCCGCTTTTGTATCCTTGACAGTCTTTGCAAGATAGTCTTCCTGAGACATCAGAGGCTTTCCTTTTCTTGCAAGTCTCTCGTTTTTCTTATCATAATCGCGGCGAAACTCGCCTACCATTGAGGTAACGACCTGCTGCCCGAAGGTAGTACGCTGCTTCTGCGAGCCGTCATAGAAGAACCTGTGACCGTTCTTTTGGTTAAGTATACCGCGTACCACGTAATAACCTGCAAGATACAGAACAGAAAGCACCAGCACTGCCGCATCGGAAACAGGCAGAGTCAGTTCCGAAAAACTGAATACAATAACAGCGGCAATTCCGGCAGTCCAGATCGTACCATTTACCATTTTGCTGTATATACTACGGTATTTCTTTGCCTTGAAAATAAAACTTCTGATGATAAGTCCGGCTGCAAGCTGCATAAGTACACCGGCTGTGACACCTACAGCAAGCCATGAAGCCGCTTTTGAATTGTTCATGAGAACGTCTGCTGCATTAATGTTTCCACTTATCAGTTCACAGACAACGGTAATACCCAGAAGGAATACGGTTACCCACGATATCCTTTTCAGAACCTGCGCAATATATCCGAAAAGGCTGCGCCAGCTGCAGTCACTGAGAAAATCCCCGCAGAACTGCTTGATATCATCACCGGTTACGCTTCTTACGGGCACATTATTCGCCTGTGCTTCTGCAAATATATCAAGCAGATAAGTCATCCTGTCGTCAAGCTCCTGCTCTGTCATAAGCTTTGTTGTACAATAGCTTTCAATCTGTTCAAATACTTCAAGATACTCTCCCCTGAGGGTATTTTTTGTCTCAATGTAACTTACCGGAATGTTCATTTTCCATTACTCCTCTTCAATCAGTATTTTCTGTGCTATATCAGTTATTCTTCTGTAATTCTCAATAAAGCCGGCAAGATATTCCTGACCCGCTGAAGTAATTGAGAAATATTTGCGTGACGGGCCGAGCGGAGATTTGCCCATACGGCTTGAGACAAGACCCTTTTTCTCCAGCCGCGTCAGTACCGGATAAAGAGTTCCTTCAATCAGATTTTCAAAGCCTTTTTCATTGAGCACGGATAGAATTTCATATCCGTAGGTCTCCCCTCTGCTGATAACCGAGAGAATCCCGCCCTGGGGGATACCTTTGAGAAGCTGTGTATCATCCATATTCTCACCTCACTACTCGGTATTGCATAATTGTTGAACTGAGTATATCACCGCTACTATGTTTTGTCAAGTAGTCTGTCCGTAAAATTTTTCAGATCAAAAAAAGACCCGACAGTCTCAAATCTGTCAGGTCTTTACGTTTGATTATCTGCTTGGTTATATCAGGCTAAACCGAGAATCTCTTCCTTCATTTCAGCAACCGCCTCTGCTGCACTCTCCCTGAAAAGATCCTCATAAGAGAATATCATAAATCCGTCGGTATCTATATTCTGACTGCGTATGTATTCAATCTGGTCTGCAATGATCGTACTGTCGCTGAGCCACAGACCGTTGTCAGCATCAGTTCCTGCTTTATAGAGCGCAAGACCGATATAAAAATCAACATCTTCCGCTGTAACAAGCTCACGCCATGCGTGACAGCGCTGTACAAATGGAGCCACTTCGCTGTCAAATGACCAATATACCTGAGGGCAGATATAATCGACATAACCGCTGACACTGCCCCATTCATACACATCGGCGCCCATAAGCAGGCAGTTATTTATATTTCCTGCCGGACTGATGCCAAACACGCAGTTGCTGTTGACAGCCTTGATTTTATTGTATGTACCGCTTACAAGAGAATTTATATTCTCTGTTCGCCATTCTATAAGTGTTTTCGTTCCTCCGGCATTCAGATAATTCTGATATGAAATGCTGTCGTCAAAGCTATCGTCATTTGCCGGATAAAAATAGTCGTCCCAGTGAAGTCCGTCGACATTGTAATTTGCAGCTATCTCTGCCATTCCATCGATAATCAGCTTACGCGCGCCCTCTTCGCCCGGATTGTAGAATTTTCCGTCATTGTAATCCACTACCCACAGATCATTTGATGCATCGTTATCGGTACGGAAAACTGTATACGGATTATCCTGCGACAGCTCTGCCGGAATCTTTCCGCCCGTCATCTGTATTCTGAGCGGATTTACCCACGCATGAAGCTGCATTCCGTTTGCGTGTGCACAGTCTATAGCATACTGAAGAGGGTCAAATCCGTTACCGGGATCTTCACCCTGTGTTCCGGTAATATAATGCGACCACGGATATATAGCTGAATTGTAAAAAGCATCACCAAACGGGCGGACATGGAAAATTATTGAGTTTGCGCCCATTGATTTACAGTCAGCAACAATCTGTTCGATCATTGCCTTATCTACATCATAAAGCGAATAATACGGAACCCATATCGCCCGCATCTCAGTCTCTTCCCTGAGAACAACGTAATCCGGTGTATTCTCTTCGTCAGGAACAATAAATTCCTGCTGCGAACTTTCCGCGATGCTCTGCGTATCCTCGCCTATATACAGAATCACAGGCTGAAGCTCTCCGCGCTGTCTGCGCTGTGACACTGCTGATACAACGCTAAGGCACATAGCTGTCACTGTAACAGCCAGAATGCATATAACAACAACCAATCCTGCCGATTTATTCTTTCTATTCATAATCGATACCTTTTCATAAAAAATATATTTTTGTATTTATTTATGTTTTTATGTATGTTATAATAAATTTCTATAATAATCGCTTCTTTGGTCCGCTTAAGACATCTTTTATGTCATATTACATCAAATACAATTATTTTGCAATATCACAAATTCATGCACAGGAGGAAGCCAATTATGCCCGGTCTCTGGATTTTTCTGGTCTATCTCGCAGTAATCAGCATCTTTGCCTGCTTTGTAACAATCCACGATAAGAAGCTGGCTGTTCACAACGGAGAATCAGCAAAAAAGAAACGCCGCGTCCCTGAACGCACATTACTTATTATCGCTGCTATGGGCGGATCTGTAGCCATGTATCTGACCATGCGAAAAATACGCCATAAAACACAGCACCTCAAATTTATGGTTGGAATTCCTGCAATATTCATAGTGCAGGTTATCGTCATCACCCTGCTGATCATATTTGTATAACGTATTTCAATGCATTCTATTCGCCTTCATGGTTTTTTATTCCATTTCCACTGACAGTATTCAGCATGAACACTGCAGACCAAAATCAATCACCAGCAAACGCTTGAAGAAAAGGGGGACAAATTAATGATATGTCCTGTATGCGGAAACAGCTCGCCTGATTCCATGCGCGAATGTCAGTTCTGTTCAACACCGTTCACTCCGGCTGCACCGGCAGCTCCGCAGTATGTTCCCGGAGCCGGTCAGTATAACCCTCAGCAGCAGTTCAGCCGTCCGCAGTATGCTCCCGGTGGTCAGCCGCAGTACAGCGCACAGCCCTACGGTACCGGCAGACCTCAGCAGATGCCCTACGGCGCTCAGCCTTATTCTGGTGGTCAGCAGTCACAGTATGGTATGCAGCCTTACAGTGTCAACAGCCAGCCGCAGTACGGCGCCCAGCCCTACAGCACTGTAAATCAGCAGCAATACGGCATGCAGCCTTACGGTATGAACAGCTCTCAGCCTCAGGAGAATGACACCTCCGAAGCAGATCTGACAGAAGCAGTTTCTTCTCCGGAGGAAGAAGCTGCAGCCGCTGAGGCGGAAAAGAAAATCTCAAGCGGCACGGTCACCGCTCTGCTCGTATGGTTTGCATTCATGGCACTCGCCTTTGCTGCAATATATTTTGATCTTCCCGGCATGGTCACTGACCTGATCGGCGGAGCTCTTCCCACTTTGTCCGCAAGCGATGTCAATGCTCCTGACGATTATGAAAGCTCTGAACCATCTGACAACGCTGAGAATATCCAGCCTGACGGTGAGCCGGTGCTTGACGCGCTGCACGGTACCTGGGTACTCTGCTCATATTACATTCAGGATCTTGCCACCAACACGATTACCGGCGGTCAGCATTATACCCACTCTATTCCGCTTCAGTTCTACAGCTTCAACGCAGGTGAGCTTGACCGCTGCTCCGGCAGCGCAGCCGCTGTGCTTACACACGAAAAGCTGACTTATTCCTATGCTTCAAATGTATATTCCGGTCCGCTCATCATTGGCGGCACCTCAGCTCCTTCAGTTGTGCTCAGCGGATCATATATGTGCGTATATGACACCTTTGATATCAACGGTTCTCCCTGCTATGTTGAATATGCTCTTCTCAGAGTATTCGATGAGCCTGCAAGTGACGATGCCATTGTTGTTTATGCCGAAGCTATAGAAAACGGCACAGTTGCCCTGCCTCAGTATAATTCTTCGGTAATGACAAACGCTACAATAATAACCACTACAACAACTGCCGGAACTTCTCAGATCAGCGCCACCTACGGTATGCTTGGAACGTGGCTGCTGACTGAACGTGTATCTCAGCAGTTTGGCGCGGACGGTCAGCCTGTGAGTGATTCGGTCAAAAATACAATTGCTGACGGTACACTCGATTATTACTATGCTATTTTCCGTCTGGACAATGCCTACCGTACATATCGTTTTACATTTTCCGAGGATATGTCAGAGTGCATTGACGAATCAAAAAAGTCCGGCTCCTATGAGTTCAATGACGGTCTGCTTGCCTTTGCGCCTGCATCGTCCAGAACATCAGTTGCAGCCAATTCAAATGAAATGTATATGGAATATGATGTCACCAAGGATGGTGTGACAACGCATTATCGAGACAGATATATTTCCATTTCTTCGGACAGCATGAGCCGTGATGAGCTTGTGAAGCTTCGACCGGAAATCCGCTGACATCTGACATCTGACCAGAATCAAAACAGGAGGATAATACAATGAAAGTCCGTGAACTCCCTTATGAGCGCTGTACAATCGAACATATCCGCGAAACTGCTGAAGCAATTTTCGACGAGATACGCAATGCCGGATGTGAGAACTGTGTAATAAGCGCACGTAAAAAATATCAACAGCTTATGATCGAGGCTGAAACAGCTATTGCTCTTGCTCAGTGCCGCTTTACCCTCGATACAAGAGATCCGTTCTATGCAGCTGAGCAGGATTATTATGACGAAATAATGCCTGAGCTTGAGAATATCGATGTCCAGTACGCCAAGCTCATGCTTGAATCTCCTCACCGAGCCAGGCTCGAGGAGCTGCTTTCTCCCGTTCTCTTCAAGAAATTCGAGGTTGCCAGCAAATCTGTTTCTCCGGTCATCATCGAGGATATGATCGAGGAAAACAAGCTGGTAACCGAATATTCCAACTTCATGTCAAATCTCATGTTTAATTTCCGCGGTGAGGAAATGACTCGAACCAAGCTTGCCGGTTTCATTCAGGATGATGACAGAGAAACCAGACGCGAGGCAATGGAGTGCATGGGCCGCCGTTTCGAAGAGGTTTCCGAAACACTCGACACCATTTTTGACAAGCTCGTCAAGGTTCGTGACCGCATGGCCAAAAAGATGGGTTATGAGAATTTCATCGAACTCGGTTATTATCGCATGGGCAGAATGTGCTACGATCAGGAAATGGTGGCTGGATTCCGCGCCAATGTTCTGAACGATATTGTTCCTGTTGTTGCAGCACTCAAGGCAAGAGTTGCAGAACGTCTTGGACTGGACAGAGTTATGATGTATGATGACTCTGTAATCGTCCCCGGCGGAAATCCCCGTCCAATCCTTGACAAGGAAGGTATCTTCAGCGCCGCACGTGAGATGTATCACGAAATGAGCCCCAACACAGCAAAATTCATTGACATGATGCTTGAGAACGAAGCCTTTGATGTTGATGCCCGCGAAGGCAAATGGGGCGGCGGATACTGCACAAGTTTTGCCAAATACAAGCAGCCCTTCATTCTCGCCAACTTCAACGGCACTGCCGCTGATATTGACGTCATGACTCACGAAGCCGGTCATGCCTTCGCTGATTACATGACTGCTGACAACGAGATACGTGAGCTCGGCATCGGCGGCATGGAGACTGCAGAAACCCATTCAATGAGCATGGAATTCTTTGCATGGAAATATATCGACAAATTCTTCGGAGAAAAAGCTCAGCAGTACAAGTATATGCATGCACTTGATGCTCTTACATTCATACCTTACGGTACCATCGTTGACTACTTCCAGCATATTATTTACGCAAATCCTGACATGACACCTGCACAGCGCAACGCTGAGTGGAAAAAGCTTGAGCAGCAGTTCAAGCCCTACATGGTCACTGACGGTATCCCCTACCTCGAGAAAGGCACACGCTGGCAGTATCAGATGCACATTTATGAATCCCCCTTCTATTATATCGATTACTGTCTTGCTCAGGTCGTCGCATTTGAGTTCCTTCTTGAGTCCCAGAAGGATTATGACGATGCATTTGCACGTTACAATCGTTACCTCTGCCATGGCGGTGAGCTTGTGTTCACTGATCTGATTGCAGAAGCCGGACTCGCATCTCCGTTTGCCAAGGGCGCACTCTCTAGTGTAGCCGCAGAAGTCGGAGCTCTTATCGATTCGCTCGAATAAAAACATGAATATAACACTTTATTCACAATTTTTAAAAAAAGGACTTGCAAACCCCAATATATTGTGATATAGTTATATGGCTGATTTATTGATTTTTCGGAGGTTTATATCATGAGTGTATGGCTTATTATCTGCAGTGTAATTCTTCTTATATTGGCTGTCGCAGTTATCGCAGTTGTTATTCTTCAGGAAGGTCAGCAGGCTGGTCTGTCCGGTGCTATCGGCGGTGCAGCTGATTCCTTCCTCAGCAAGAACAAGGCACGTACTCTTGACGCTTTCCTTGCAAAGTGGACCAAGGTTATTGCTGTTGCTTTCTTCATCATTGCTCTCATCTGCGATCTTCTTGCTTTCGCAAGCCTTATGTAATCACGAATTAAATTGCTTTTTTACGCGGTCAGTTTAACTGACCGCGTTTTTATTTTTGCCATTCTACATATTACACCACTTTTCCTCCCCCCACTGTGTCATAATAGCCTCACTCATTAATTGCGGAGGGACAAAGATGGAATTCTGGAGACGATACATTCTGAAACCACAGCAGAGGTCGTCCGATTTACTGGACGATATTCGCTCTACTGTGCTTGCGATCAACTCTGTGCGTGAGTGGTTCAATGCCGAAAGTGATGCTGATATGATAGAATCATGCGTGTATGAGCTCGAATCACTTGAGGCGCGCTACCGATGTCTTATTAGACTGGCAAAGGAACGCGGTCTTTCATGCAATGCCTTCACACGCGAGCCCGATGAAAAGCAATCAGCTTAACCTGCAGAAAAATACAATTAATATTGTCTTTTTCACGTAAATGGTGTATACTTAAGCTGACAGCAGACAGTCCAATATGAATTTTACGGAGGGTATCATCATGAAGGAATGGCTCGAATCTTCACCTTATTCCAGCCTGCTCAACATCGTAATTATAATTGTACTTGTTGTTCTGGCACTCAAGCTGCTCAACAGCATCGCAAAGCCCCTGTTGACTGCCATTCTGGTTGTCGGCGTTGTTCTGATTGCTTTTAACGTTATCGATCTTGCCTTTATTGCATCTACCGGCGAAAAAATGCTCGCTTACCTCTGGGATCTTATCAAGAGTTCCGCTGCAGATGCAGCGTCAGATGCGATTTCGAACGCGCTGTCAGGAACTGACCTGCCTTCACTGAAATAATATTCTGCAATTCAAACCATATAACTTCAGCCGTCAGCATGTTGCTGGCGGCTTTTCCTTTACCGTAATTGATCGGGTATTATTTACTTTCACGGGCGAAATTAACATTGCTGTCATTGACATAACGTTACTAATCACTTATAATATGTATTAATATTATATAAAATGAGGTTATATGACTCTGTTCAGAGAAATATAACTTTTCGGAGGCTCAGCAATATGCGCAAAACCACCAATTCTTCAGGATCCGCGATTAAGATTCTGCTCGCGCTCCTTCTGCTTGTTGTTACCATTATCCTCTGCTCTTCCCGCAGCAGTCTCACCCCTGCAACCTGCGTCAGAATGCCGGCTCCGGAGGAAACTGTCAGTGAATTCTTTGACGCTCTGACAGACGGACGCTACGAAGACTGCGATGCTCTGCTGAGCAACTATACATCTCTCGGACTTACAAGCAGCACCGATACCGTCATCGGCTCACAGCTTTTTGAAATGCTTGGGGACAGCTATCATTATGATATTCTTGATAGCAGCAATGTCAGCCATATCACACCTGCTGCTGAGGTTGTTTCATCTGCAGATGCCTCTGCTGTAATTGTATATTCCTCAGTCACCATTGATGATATCAACAAGGCTCTTGAGAGCACCAGCGTTACCGGAAAAGATGCCAGTGTGGCCGTAGCCTTTACCTACCTTGACATCAGCTCCATGTCCGATGATCTGCACACGCTTGTAACCGATATTGCATACAACTATGCTTACGAATCCATCGACATCAATAATGAAGAAACTGCAAATCAGGTAGTTCTCGAGTCACTTCAGCAGCTTAATGAAAGCATCGAGGATTACTACCGCACTGATATTTTTATCATCAACATGAAATATGACAACGGAGAATGGAAGATCATTCTCGACGAAGCACTTTATAAAGCCATCATCGGCAATATCGCCTAAAAGGAGAACCGCCATGCATAACAGCCGCACTGTCCCGAACAGCTCTTCCGGCAGAAGCTCACTCGTTCAGAAGCTTATTATCGCCGGAATTCTGCTGATTGAACTTATATTTGCAGTTTTCGCATTCAGTTCCTCTCAGGTGATCGTCGAAAACACAAATCTTCCCTCAAAAAATGCATCCGTAGATTTCAACACCGGTGCAATCAATATTTCGAGTGAGGCAATGTCTGAGATTTATGCCATGCCTAAGGTATATACTCTCCCCTTCAACTCTGATCCCGGTCCTGTTGCTGATGCAAACAACTATCTGACAACAAAGGATACTGAGCTTCTTTCACAGAAGGTCACAACCTTCAATAAAGATGCATGGGACGGTTCCGATATCATCATGTACGAAGATGAGACCATCAAAGCTTACCTCTGGAAGGAACGCATCGATATCGAAACCAAGGAAACATACAACTTTGCTGATATCACAATTGCTCACCCGTCGCAGATAAGACGTTATTACGCAGGCGGCGAATATCAGATGAACACGCGTTATTATCCGCAGACAATGGCTCAGACAACCAATGCCGTTGTTGCAATAACCGGCGACTTCTATAATTACCGTACCTATGGTGTCGTTGTCAACAACGGTGTTGTCTACCGCGATGAGCCGCGCACCAAGATGCCGTACGTACTCTTCATCGATTATTCCGGCGATCTTAACATAGAATACTGCCATGATAATTACGACGTAGAGGGTTACGTTGCAGAGAATGACATCAATTTCAGCGTTTGCTTCGGTCCGACCCTTGTCAAAGACGGTCATATCCTCACTCCGAAGGAAGCATACAATTATGAAGGCGAAGGCTGGATATACGGCTGGGCGCCGCGCGCTGCAATTGGTCAGCTCGGCGAGCTTCATTACCTCATCTGCACCGTTGACGGTAAGAACCCCGGCTATCACGGAACACGCTCTTACATTCTTGCTCAGGTCATGAACGACAAGGGCTGCTATATCGCTTATAACCTTGACGGCGGTCACACTGCTACTCTCGTTGTCGGCGGTGAAGTATTCAACCGCGTCGCTTTCGGTGGACAGCGTGCTTCCAGTGATCTGCTTTATTTCGCAACAGCTATTCCCAACGAATAAGGAGGAAGGCGCGCTTCGTTCACAACGCGCAGGTATATTATGAACTACGTATTCTGGTTCACCAAACAATCTGATGTCTACTGGCACGGTATAGTTATTGCAATCGCAATTGCAGCTGCAATATTGATGACCGCCGGTCTTCGCCGTGTTCAGAAAAAGAATGACTTACCGGTTTATATCGGAGCCGCCATAGCACTTCCGCTTGGCTATCTGCTCTCCCGTATCTCATACTGGTTTTTCAACAAGGAATATTTCGATGGCATTTTTGATGCAATCTTCTCTCCCAGCGTCGGCGGCAATACAATTTTCGGTGCTGCCTTTGGAATACTGATTTCACTTCTCGTCGTCCGTTCAGTATTTCATATCGATGACTTTTTCGCTCTGCTCGACGCCTTCGCTCCCGCAGCAATGCTCGGCATCTGCATCGGCAGACTCTCCGGTTATTTCAGCATTGATGACCGCGGCAAAATTATTGAGATACCGTCGCTCCAGCGTTTCCCCTATGCAATATATGATGCATACGACGGTTCGTGGCATCTTTCGGTCTTCGTACTTGAAGCAATTGCAGCTGCTGTTATCTGCCTGCTTTCGCTGATTCTCTTCTGTTACATTTACACCGGAAAGAAAAAGCGCATTACCAGCGGAAATGTAATGCTTATCACATTGCTTCTGTTCGGCACTACTCAGGGTCCGCTTGAAGGCATGAGACTTGATTCGATGTTCATGAATTCACTTGGATTCGTCCGTGTTATGCAGATTACCAGCCTTGTGCTGATTGTGTTTGTTCATGTTTTCTACAGCGTTACATCAATCAGAAAAGCCGGCTTCAGACTTATCCATATTGTTATTTGGCTGCTCACAGCCGGTCTGCTTACCCTTGCATTCTTTATGGAATTCCGTATTCATTCTGCAGTATTCGCACGTAATTACGCAATAATGATTACCTGCCTTTCGCTTATCGCCTGCTTTACCGGTCATATGTTTGCGATCACCTATTCCCCGTCACACAAATCAACCGGTCTTATGATTCCCATAGGAAAGCGCAGATAAAACACAATATTCCGAAAAGCCGGGCTGCTGCAGCGTTATGCGGCAGCCCTTTTACCGCCATACAGGCAAGATTTGAACCTAATTCACGAGAAAGGTCGTACACAAACAGATGACATCACTTGAAATAAGATTTATAGAAGCAAGAAAAAAAGCCATGCAGCGAGAGTTCTCACGCATGAACAATGAACAGATGGATGCAGTTTTTACAACTGAAGGTCCGCTTCTTATTCTTGCCGGTGCAGGCAGCGGCAAGACCACTGTTCTGATTAACAGGGCTGCAAATCTGTTGAAATACGGAAGAGCTTACTACTCCGAAAATATCCCTTACGGTCTCAGTGAAGATGATGTTGATTTTCTCGAGAGATATGCAGACGGTATCGAACGCGGCATGGATGCCGACGATCGCGCTGTTGAACTGATGGCTGAGAATCCTCCGCGCGCATGGCAGCTTATGGCTATTACATTCACAAACAAGGCCGCCGGTGAACTCAAGGAACGCCTTATCAATATGCTTGGCGAAGAAGGCGGCGAGGTATGGGCTATGACTTTCCACGCAAGCTGCGCCAGAATGCTTCGCCGTGACGCTGACCGACTCGGTTATGAAAGCAGCTTCACAATTTACGACACTGATGATCAGAAGCGTATGATAAAAGCTTGCATGAACGAACTGAATATTGACGAAAAAAATCTTCCGATAAAATCAGTTATCAACGAAATAAGCCACGCAAAGGACAGCATGATTGATCCGGCTGGCTACGAAAGCAAGGCAGGCTCTGACCTCAGACTCAAGCAGATAGCAAAGATATACTCGCTCTATCAGAAAAAACTGCGTGATGCAAACGCAATGGACTTTGATGACCTGCTCTTCAATACAGTTCTGCTGCTCGAGCGCAACGAAGACGTGCGCGACTACTATCAGCGCCGTTTCCGCTACATAATGGTTGACGAATATCAGGATACCAACCATGCGCAGTACCGCATGGTACGTCTTCTCGCTGACGGTCACCGCAACCTCTGCGTTGTTGGTGATGACGATCAGAGTATATACAAATTCCGCGGTGCGACAATAGAAAATATTCTCGGTTTTGAAAAGCATTACCCCGATGCAAGAATAATCCGTCTTGAGCAGAATTATCGTTCAACACAGACCATACTTGATGCCGCAAACTCTGTTATCGCTCACAATCAGGGACGTCATTCAAAGAAGCTCTGGACCTCAAACGACAAGGGCTCACCTGTTGTTGTTTTTTCTGCTCCTGATGAACGCGCAGAGGCTGCATTCATCTCAACAACAATCACCGAGCACGTTGCTGCTGGCGGAAAATATTCAGACTGCGCTGTACTGTATCGAGCCAACTCACTCTCAAGCCCGATTGAAAACCATATGATGAGAGCCGGTATTCCCTATCGCGTTGTTGCCGGACGCAAGTTCTACGACCGCAAGGAAATCCGTGATGCAATCGCATATCTTTCAGTAATAAACAACCCGGCAGATGAGGTCAGACTTTCCAGAATAGTAAACGAACCCAAGCGCGGTATCGGCGACCGCAGCATTCAGCTTGCCTCAGAAATCGCTGCCACACTCGGCATCTCTATGTTCGAGGTATTCGGAACTGCCGACCAGTATGCATCACTCAGCCGTGCTGCGAATAATCTGAAGAAATTCTACAATATGATGTGCGAGCTCATCGAAGCCGCTGAGGATCCTGAAATCGGACTTGCCGACCTGCTTGACATGGTCCTTGATAAATCCGGATATACACTTGCTATGCTCGCAAGTGATGAAAAAGCAGCTGACAGAATAGAAAACCTCAAGGAACTCGGCTCGACAATGCTGCGTTATGAAGAAGAAAACGGCGATGAAACAACACTTGGCGGCTATCTCGAAGATGTCGCACTCGTGACTGACATCGACGCATATGACGACGATGCAGACTGCGTTTCACTCATGACTCTGCACGCTGCAAAGGGTCTTGAATTCCCTGTAGTATTTATTCCCGGCACAGAAGAAGGAATATTCCCGAATCTGAACACAATGCTCGATGCTGCTGAAATCGAGGAAGACAGACGTCTTGCTTATGTAGGCATTACAAGAGCCAAGAAACAGTTGTACATCACACACGCTGAATCGCGTATACTTTACGGTCAGACTCAGCGCAACAAGTTATCACGCTATGCCGGCGAAATTGACGGTTCTCTTGTTGAACATAAGGGTCTTACTCAGAGAAACAGTTCGGTCAGCGCGTCTGACTTCACAAACAGAAGAGCTGATTCAAGGGCATCTGCAATGAATTCCACACGTGTTACTGCCGGAAACGGCGCTGCCCCCTCTTCTTCCGGTGGCTTCAGAGCCGGCGACAAGGTCAAGCACCGTGTATTTGGTGAGGGAACAGTTATTTCCGCATCTCCTATGGGAAATGACACCCTTCTTGATATTGATTTCCCGAAAGTCGGAAAGAAAAAGCTCATGGCTAACTTCGCCGGACTCAAGAAAATTTAATTCATTCACAAATTTATTTTTTAGAAATTTGGACAGCAAAAGTTAGAAGAACCGGACAAAATGAAGCTGACAATAACAAAGACGACAAAAACAAGCTGA
The DNA here is from genome assembly GCA_045580875.1 of Acutalibacteraceae bacterium. Lineage (GTDB taxonomy): Bacteria > Bacillota > Clostridia > Oscillospirales > Acutalibacteraceae > SIG598. The sequence goes on along the minus strand of JAZNOP010000005.1, from coordinate 34,590 downwards.
GGTGAGAGCATGAAGTATAAAATAATACCGATACTGCTTGCAATTATTATATTATTCACATCCTTTGCTCCTGAATCAATTGCATCAGGGGCAGAATCCAATGCTCCCATCTTTACAAGAATATCCGGCAAATCAAGATACGACACGGCCTGTCAGATAGCCGCATATCGCACAGAACTGATTTCCGATACTGCAGAAGCTGTGATCATTGCCAACGGACTCAGCTATGCTGATGCGCTTGCCGGAGTCCCTCTGTCTGCACAGCTGAACGCACCTATACTTCTTACCGCAAATCAGGGTACGCTTGAATCATCTGTGCTTAATCAGATAAGTGTGTTGGGTGTCAGTTCAGCATTCGTTTTAGGCGGTCCGGCCGTTGTAAGCGAAGATATCATATCACAGCTAAGAGCACTCGGAATGACCGTTACGCGTCTGAGCGGACAGTCACGATATGATACTGCAGTTCAGATTGCGTCCTACAATGCAAATTATGCTGATATTTCAAAAACGGTCTTTCTTGTATCCGGAGAAAATTTCCCTGATGCTCTTTCCGCCGGTGCTGCAGCAGGTATTATGAACTCCAACATTCTCTTCTGTCCGCAGAACGGTGAAATAAAGGACCCGGTTGCAGAGTTCATCGAAAAAAACAACATAAATGAAGTCGTTATTGTCGGTGGTCCAAGCGCTGTCAGCGAGCGCGCTGAATTGGAACTTGCGGAATTCGATGTATCAGTAAGACGTGTATATGGTACGTCACGTTACGCCACATCTCTTGCTGTTTACAATGAATTTCACAGCATATTTGCTCCTGATATTCTGACATTTGCAACCGGCGCAGATTTCCCTGATGCGCTTGCCGGCGGTGCATTGTCATCTGAACTTCAAGCTCCTGTAGTGCTTGTAAACAACAATAAGGATAACACCGCAATCATTAATGTAATCAAACGATCCAACATAAAGACAGTTTATGTGTATGGCGGCGAGAACGCCATATCACCGCTCACTATCGATCTTATCTCCGGAAAGCCGGTTACTACTACCACTTCAACAACTACTACAACCACCAGAACGACCACTTCCACCACGGCTTCCGGTTACGGAAAAAATGCAAAAAATGTTGTAAACCCTGATTATAAATCCAAATACTATATCGTTGTATATGCCGGCGAAAGTCAGTCCGTCGCTGTATACTCAAAAGACTCTTCCGGGAAATATTCTGTCCTTACCAAGTGTTTCACCTGTTCAACCGGAGCACCCTCTTCCCCTACCCGCACCGGTCAGTACAAAATATGGCGCAGATTCCGCTGGAGGCTTCTGGTCGGAAATGTATATGGTCAGTACTCTACCTCTATCTCGAAAAGCTATTTGTTCCATTCTGTCCCTTATTTCAAGCAGGATCCATCAACTCTTGATATGACAGAATACGACAAGCTGGGTTCACCTGCCTCGCACGGCTGTATCAGGCTGTGTGTACGCGATGCCAAATGGATATACGAAAACTGTCCCAACGGTACTCAAGTAAATATTGTCAACGCCTCCGGACCGACCGGTGCAGGCGTCCCAAAACGCACAAAAAACAACACTTACAAAGGCTGGGATCCCTCTGATCCGGCTTCGAATAATCCATATAATAAGGTTACCACTACTTCATCGACAACAGTAACTACCGTCAAAACTACCACTACTACAGCGTATACCGGACCGTGGGCAGACCGTGCCGCAATGGATTTAATCCTTGAGAACATTAAAACATACGCACAGTCTCTTGGTATAGAATGGGATACAACACTTGATGAAAGCAACTCCATGTGCGGAGCATCTACACGGGTAATCACAGCTGCATATTACTCAGCTTCAGAATACGAAGCAAGAGTAAAAGAAAAGATCAGATATTATCTTTCCTCAGATGCCGGTTATACTTCAATAAATGTGATTATTTCTGAGCGTGCAAACGGCGAATATGCTATGACCTGTTGTTTTGCCTGAGTTTTCACGATTATATCACCGGGTATTCACATTTAATTAATATCATTTGAATACAATAATGATATCAATCCACAGGCATTTCACCTGAAATCAAAAGGAGCTTACGGCAAATGAATAATATGATAGCAAAAATCAAGCAGACCTTCTCGTCCGCACAAGGAAGGCTAAACGCCTTCATGTCTGGTCGTTACGGCAATGATCAGCTCAACCGCACACTTACTATTGTGTGGTGTGCACTGCTGGTACTTTCTTCTGTTCTTTCTGTTTTTGGCGCCGATTTCTGGATAGTAATTGCGGCAAATCTGCTCTGTCTTGGCACCGCTGTCCTTGTTTTTTTCCGCTTCCTTTCAAAGAAAATATTCAAACGAAGTGCTGAAAACGAAAAATACATGAAACTTCATTACGGCATAAGCGAATTCTTCAAGCTTCAGTCGCTTCGCTGGAAGGAACGCAAGACACATCTTTACAAAAAATGCCCCCATTGTAAGAAGGTAATGCGTCTTCCGCGTGTGAACGGTAAACATACCGTACGCTGCCCTATTTGCAATCAGACTTACAAGGTTAAAATCAGCGGAGGACAAAAAAGCGCAAAATAATAGCTGGAAAACTCAGCCATCTGAGCTTTCCAGAAGAAATAACAGCATTATAACACCGTTAAGGTCAATATTTACTTGCATTTGTTTCTCAGATATGATATACTCCCAAATTGATAGTTACTATCAATTTGGGAGTGTTTTTATGTCTGAAAAAAAACAGTACAACACACGTCAAAGAGCAGAGCTCATCGACTATTTCCGTTCAGAAAGTGAGCGCTGGCTCAGTTCTCGCGATATAATCTCCGACCCGAAGCTTGACCTGAGTGAGGCTACGGTTTACCGGATGCTCACCAAGCTTACAGAGGAAGGTTTAATTGAAAAGAAGCCCTCAGAAAATGGTCGCGGCGCTGTATACCGCTTCTGCGGCACCGCTGATTGCCACGGGCATCTTCATCTTCGCTGCCTGGTCTGCGACAGCACAATCTGCCTGCAGTCAAATGAAAGCCGGCAGATTGAACGTTCTATCGGCAGTGAATTCGACTTTTCTGTTGATGAAGAACGGAGTACCATTTACGGTGTATGCCGTGAATGCAAAACATCCGGAGGTTCACGATGAAAAAAATAATATTTCTTTTTGCAGCTGCTGTGCTGGCACTTGCTTTCTTTGTTGGCTGCGGCACTGCTGAGACCAATTCGGACGGCAGGCTGAACATTGTAGCCACTACCTTCCCCCCATACGACTGTACTCGTGCTATTACCGGAGATGCCGCCGAACTTACCATGCTGCTTTCACCTGAAACCGAAAGCCATGGATTTGAGCCGACTCTGAAAGAAATTGCCCTTATTCAAAACTGTGATGTTTTTATCTGCATCGGAGGTACGTCTGAAAAATGGGTTGACACCCTTCTGGCTCAGGCAGATACCTCAGAAATGACAGTAATCAGGCTGATCGACTGTATTGATCCTGCCGATGCAGTTCTTGCGGCAGGAAGTCATCACCATGAAGATGATGAGCATTGCGAGCATGACGCATACGAATACGACGAGCATATCTGGACATCTCCGCGCAATGTTATTCTGATGGCTGAAACCGTACGTGATGCTCTGTGTTCACGTGATGAAGCAAACGCGTCACTCTACAGCGAGAATTGTACTGCATATATTAACGAGCTTTCAAAACTTGACGCAGAACTTACCGAGCTTACTGCCAACGCTAAGCGAAGAACACTTATTTTTGCGGAAAGATTCCCGTTCGCTTATCTTGCCGCCCATTACTCTCTTGAGTACCATGCTGCATTTCAGGGCTGCTCCAGCGACAGCGAACCAAGTCTTGCTGCAATTGCATCTCTAACTGAAATTATACAGCAGGAAGATATCCCTTACGTATTCTATATTGAATTTTCCGATCAGACCGCTGCAGATACACTTTGCAGCGCAACGGGAGCACAGAAGAGACTCCTTCACTCCTGCCATAATCTCACGCAGGAAGAATTTGGCTCCGGAATAACATATCTTGAACTCATGGATAAAAACATTGATACCCTTCGGGAGGCTTTGAATTGAACTCACTGATCAAATGCAAAAATGTAAGTCTTTCCTACGACGGAAATACTGTGGTTGAAAATCTTTCGTTCAATGTTAACGCCGGAGATTATCTGTGCATTGTTGGCGAAAATGGCTCCGGCAAAACAACGCTTATGAAAGCACTCCTTGGCTTACACCGTATAAGCGGAGGTTCGATCGAATACGGCAACGAACTCAAACACAACGAAATAGGCTACCTCCCCCAACAATCAAACATACAGCGTGATTTTCCTGCATCAGTAAGTGAAATCGTACTCTCAGGAACACTCAATCGTCGCGGCTGGCTGCCATTCTATTCAGCTGAGGATAAAAAACGGGCCGCCGAAAATATTAATATGCTTGGAATCTCTGAACTTTCAAGCAGAAGTTTTCAGGAGCTTTCAGGTGGTCAGCAGCAACGAGTACTCCTTGCACGCGCCCTGTGTGCTACATCAAAGCTGCTCCTGATGGACGAGCCTGTCGCCGGTCTTGATCCTGCCGCCACCGAGGAAATGTACGATGTGGTACGTATGCTTAACCAAAAACAAGGTATTACCGTTATAATGATATCTCACGATATCAAAGCTGTTATCAATGATTCTACTCACGTTCTGCACCTGCACCACGAGCCTCTTTTCTTTGGTGCAACAAAGGATTACAATCCCGATTCTCTCAAAGCCAAGGTGAAAGGAGGCGGAACTGATGTCGCTCACTGATATATTCTCAAATCCATATATCACAAAAATCGTCGTCAACGCACTTATCGTAGGCGTACTTGTATCCCTCTGTTCCTCTTTACTCGGAATAAGCCTCGTACTCAAGCGTCTTTCAATGATTGGCGACGGACTGTCACACGTCGGATTCGGTGCGCTTGCAGTAGCAACAGTACTGGATCTTGGAGACTGGTCCCTTGAAATCTCGATTCCTATCGTAGTTGCTGCAGCTTTCTTTCTGCTTAAGCTCGGAGAAAACAGCAAGGTCAAAGGTGATGCTTTACTCGCTGTTTTTTCAACCGGAGCAATGGCAGTAGGCAGCCTGATATTCAATTATTCAGGCAACCGGAGCAATGACGTATGCAACAGTCTTTTCGGCTCTGCATCGATCATTACCATAGGAACAAAAGATCTCATTATGAGCATAATTCTTTCGGTGCTCGTTCTTTCATTTTTTATAATCTTTTACACAAAAATATTTACAGTAACTTTCGACGAAACCTTTGCACAGGCAACCGGTATACGCGCTGACATTTACAAGCTTCTGATTTCAATTTTCACTGCGGTCACTATAGTCCTTGGAATGAAACTGATGGGAGCCATAATGATATCTGCACTCATCATCTTCCCTCCACTCACTTCTATGCGTGTTTGTAAGAGTTTCCGTTCAGTGGTAATCTGCTCTGCAATCGTCTCTGTTGTATGCTATATCATAGGATTTTTCGCCGCCTGTGTTCAATCATGGCAGACAGGCGCATCGGTAGCTGCCGTCAACCTTGTCGCTTTTATACTTTTTTCTATTGTCTCTGTGCTTATGCAAAACAAAGCAGTCCGTGACATCTGCACCGGAGTAATGAACACTGTAAAATCGTATATTCCAAATAAAAACGCATAGCAAAAAAGAACCCCGGCTGAAGGTTTTAATTCCATCAGCCGGGGATTATTTATATTAATGGATAATTTATCTGCCGCTTATCTTGCCGCCTATGACACCAAACACGGTTTTTATAACCAGCCAGAGGTCAAGCCAGAAATTACGCTTCTGCATATATTTTTTATCCTGCTCAAGGCAGAAATCAAAATCAGCATCATTTCGTCCTGTAATCTGCCAGAAACCAGTAAGACCGCCCTTTACAGCAAGGCGCACAGTCTGATGATCTTCATACTGAATGACCTCTCTGATCAGCGGAGGTCTTGGACCGACAAAGCTCATCTCACCGCGAAGAATATTAATAAGCTGCGGCAGCTCATCAATGCTGTTATCACGAATCTTGTTTCCCATCGGGGTGATTCGGTCATCATTTTCAGATTTGAAAAGCAGAGAATTCTTACCTATATTGTTAACCATTACTTCTGCAATGCGCTCCTCTGCATCTATATACATACTGCGGAACTTATACATCATGAAAACTTCGCCGTTTTTACCGACTCTCTTCTGCTTAAAAAAGGCAGGTCCGGGGCTTTCTTTACGTATTTTATGCGCTATAATCGCAAAAACCGGAGAAAGCAGGACAAGACCAACAGCGGAAGCAACAATATCAAATGCTCTCTTAGCCACAGCATAGAAGGGCTTCGGCTTTACCGCATCACGGCAAACCTTTATTATGGTCGGTTGCATCTGACGAAGCATTTCAATCTGTTCTTCCTCACTGAGCTGAAGAACATCGATTTCTTCAGGGGTATCAACAGCACATTCTGCTTCGCACTCTTCTGCCGACACTCTTGTTGTCTGAATATCCTTATTTTCAGTATTTGTTACCATATTATGTATATTCCTCTTTCTTTTTGCCGCCCCCTTACTGCACCTGACTTCAGTACAGTAAGGGAAGCTGACAATCTGTCATCTGCATTCACTCAGTTGGCTGTAGGATATCTGAAATTCGCAAGCCTGTATTATTATAAATTCGGTATTTCAGATTTTCAATAAAAAATAAGTGGTATATATGGAAATAGAAGCGCTTTAAATCATTCGTTGCCGTAATTGTCAAAAATTGCCTTGTAAAGCATTTCGCGGTTTTCTTCAAAGTTTATATCAAGAATCCATACACCTTTATATATTCCACTCCAGAATGTGCCGTCAGCTGGAATTCTGATCTGCGAAATATCATAATCGATATACTTTGTCGCATTCATCGCAAGGGAGGTGATCTCGCTCATGCTGTAATCAGTTGATACATTGCTTGCAACATCATCGACAAGAGAAATCAAAGTGGAATAGTCAGCCTGACGTGCCTTCTGGATGAGCTGCTCCAGAACCTCACGCTGACGTTCTGTTCTCTCATAATCACCGTTTCCGGAGTAACGGATTCTGACGTAACCCATTGCCTGCTTACCGGTAAGATGAACTGCATCGCCGGTTGTGTTAAGCTTGCCGTCGCCCAAAGGCAGACCGTTTACTCTGTTTATTTCCTCGATATAGGTATTAAGAACCTTCTTTTCACCGGAGTTGATTTCAACAGTAACGCCGCCAAGAGCATCAACAATATCCATGAAGGAATAGAAATTAACCACAACAAAATGGTCTATCTTTATTCCGAACGCACCCTCAACAGTGTCAACAGTAAGAGCGGGACCGCCGTATGCACTTGCTGCATTTATCTTATCATTTCCGCTTCGTCCCGGAATCGACACGTAGGTATCTCGCATTATGGACGAAAGAACTATCTTCTTGGAATTTTCATTTATCGACACAATTATAATTACATCAGAGCGTGAACGGTTTGATGTAACGCGACGTGCATCCATACCAAGGACAAGAATATTGGTGACTCCATCTTCATAACGGAGACCATCATCACCAACAACACTCTCCTTAATACCGGTATCAATCTGTTCTTTCTGTGTATCATCTATTGTGTCTGATGCGCTTGTGACATCGTCATCCTCAAGAACTATGCTGTCAAGGTTATCAGGGATAGCAAGTTCTTCATCACTCATATAATCAATCTTTCCGAGAATACATGATGCATATCCAAGAACAATACCGACAATAATGAGCAGCACCACCAGAACTGAAACGCCGGCAATTATCCACTTTTTTCTGTTGCTGTTTCCATTACCGGAATCGACAAGCCAGTTTATGCTTCTGTCGCTCTGCCATGTCGGACGCGCCGCTGCACGCGGAGCATTATTCATGCGGCTCTGAGTACTTCTCTGCGAAGTCATACCTGATCTCTCAGCAGGTCTTCTGTACTGTCTGCCGCCATCGTTTGACGAATATCCGCTGTTGTTATATCCAGCCGAACCTCTTCTTTGATTGCGGTCAATATTATTATTCGAATATCTTGATCTGTTTGAATCTCTATCCATTTTGCACCTCACAATATTAACAGGGCATAAATTTTTCGATTTCGTTAATATTAAAACAAGCAATATATGGGCATAGCTATACATTATACTTATTTGTATATTATATCCTTATCATAACATTTTGTCAATATAATGCCCCTAAATGTATGATTATATCAACATATACACAATATTCCGAATTTTTGTAGAACTTGATTTGTCAATTAACAGGTGTTATAATCAATTGAACAAACTGTTTCGCACCGGAGGGTAAGTCATGATATATCTGCTGGAAGATGACACCAATATACGAGAGCTCACAGCTTACGCTCTTAGCAGCGCCGGATATGAGACCGCCGGTTTTGAGCGTCCTTCAGAATTCTGGAAAGCGCTCGAAAATGAGATTCCTTCCCTGCTGCTGCTCGATATTATGCTGCCCGAGGAAGACGGTCTTGAGATTCTGAAAAAGCTACGCTCAGTTAATGCTACATTCGAGCTTCCGGTAATACTTCTTACGGCAAAAAGCTCTGAATTTGACAAGGTTACCGGCCTTGACCTCGGTGCTGATGATTATGTTGTCAAGCCTTTTGGCATAATGGAGCTGATATCCCGCGTCAAGGCAGTACTACGCCGTGCTGAATCACGCTCCAACATCAAGGATATACACATTGGAACACTGACGATAAGTCCGGCGCGAAGAAGTGTTCGCTCCGGTGGCAGCAATGTCTCCCTCACTCTTAAAGAATATCAGCTTCTTATGCTGCTTGCATCAAAACCTGGAAATGTATTTACGCGCGACGTTATTCTCAGCAGTGTGTGGGGATATGATTATGACGGTGAAAACCGTACTGTAGATGTACATATCAGAACCCTGCGTCAGAAGCTTGGAGAAAACGGAGAGCTTGTTGAGACTGTACGCGGTGTCGGATACAGACTTACCGACATTACACAATAAATCTTAAATATTACAAAACACCGGTCAATGCTCATTTGCACTGACCGGTGTTGTTTTTTTTATTATTGAATACTACTGTTTTGCCGCTTCAGCAACACACGCAAGTTCGTGAAGCTCCTGTTTTGAAAGGGTATACTTCTTGTCGCAGAAGTGACATTCTATCTGTGCGTGATCATCTTCTCCTGCCAGTCCGCGAATATCCTCCGCACCAAGCGTAAGCAGCGCACGGCGTACACGCGAAATAGAACAGTTGCAGCGATATGAGGTTTTCTCCTCATCAAAGAACTCAACCTCAAAACCTTCCAGCGCACGGGTAAGTATATCACGCGCAGACATTCCCTGCGCCATCATCTCTTCAACGGGAGGCATGCCTTTCAGCGTTGCCTCAAGCTTGACGATTTCTCTTTCGTCCGCTGCAGGCAGAAGCTGTATAATGAGTCCGCCCGCAAAATCAACATGCCAAAGCCTGTCAAAATGAACACCAAGCGAAAGCACTGTTGCAACCTGCTCGCTGATTGCATAATACGCAGTGATATCCTCTGATATCTCTCCCGTGACAAAAGGAATCTGTGCCGACCACGGCTGACCTGCGCCGTAATCCTTAATGACAGCAAGCTGTCCATCCTTTCCTACTGCACCGGAAATATCAAGCCTGCCCTCAGCATCCGGTGAAAGCAGTAATCCGGGATTCTGCGCATAGCCACGGACATTGCCGTCACTGTCAGATACCGCAATAAGAGCACCAAGCGGACCTGTTCCTCCGGCTCTTACTGTCAGTGAAGCCTCTTCTTCTTTAAGCTTGTTGCCCATAATCGACGCTCCGGTCAGCAGTCTGCCAAGCGCAGCAATTGCTACCGGTGTGCACTTATGTATACGCTGTGCTTCCAGTACAATATCAGTTGAATCCAAAAAAGCGGCCATTACAAGACCGTCAGATGTAATACATTTCTGCAGGAGTCCCATTATTTCGCCTTCTTTCTGCAAATATAAACTATTCTTTCGGTCTGTTCGTCTGGTTTTGAATCGGTATAGTCATCATATTCTTCACATATTTCCATACCAGCCTCATCAATCATCGAACTCAGCAGATCATGAGGATAAGCCCGTTCGCAGAAACTCTCACTGCTGCGATAATACACACCATCTTCATTCTCAAAGAAATCCAGGTTTATACTGACCAGACCGTCTTCTCCCGGTTGATTCTGCCATACACAGAACACCTTTTCAGTATCATAAACAAATGTATTTGACGCAAGTACGCTGCTGTGCTTGTATGGCGTATTCGCATCAAAAACAAACACCCCGTCAGGTTCGAGGAACAGTGAAACTCTCCTGAACGCTTCCTGAAGCACTTCCTGCTGCGTAACGTGATTTACACTGTCAAGCACACATACCACAGCATCAACTGTACCGTACAGGTCAAGCTTCTGCATCGGCTGACAGAGATACAGTATCTCAGGCGGGGACTTCATTCGTGCTTCCATGAGCATATCCGGTGATATATCCACTCCGATAACGTCATAGCCCATTTCAGCAAGCCTGACAGAAAGACTGCCCGTACCACAGGCAAGATCAACGATCAGCGAGCAGCCGGGCTTGTATTTCCGGAGGATACCATCAAGGTACCGCGCCTTTTTACTGTATTCCACGTTATCTGTCAGAACATCATAATACTGCGCAAAAACGCTGTAGCTCATTATTCTTCACTCTTCTGCGGAAGCATTGCAAGCTCTTCTTCAGAAAGTCTGCCGAACACAAGATCATATCCGCCGCGGCTGTACTGATTAAGAGAGCGGCTGACACGGCTGATTGTTGCAGTGGATGCGCCGGTCTTGCTGACTATCTCACTGTAAACCCAGCCATTCTTGAGCATATGAGCAACAGCTACACGCTGAGACATTGCCTTGAGCTCAGGACCTGTGCAGAGATCCTCGAAGAACTTATAGCATTCATCAAGTGTTTCCAGCTTAAGAATTGCCGAAAGCATAAAATCAATATTTCTGTCCTTATTTTCGCTAGCCATATTACACCTCTGATTAGTTTAATTATATAATGCGTTAACAATTTAACATTTTAACACTATATTGCGCGAAAGTAAAGGCTATTTTCAAAATTTTACAAAAATGGAAAAGGGCATAAATTTTTAATTTGATAAATACATTTGTTATAACAAAAGACAATAAAAATACAGCAGAATCCGGATCAATCAACGGAAAGCACCCGGACTCTGCTGTTTTCATTTATTTCAGACGAACAATACCGCGTGTCAGACCGTTCTCCTTTGCCGCATAAAGTATGCGGTCATGGCAGGTAAAGAGCATTATCTGTCCAAGACGTCCGGCCTCATTCTCTGTTCCAAGGTAACGGATAGCATCTGTCATGCGTTTGTCATCATACTGCGCAAATGCATCGTCAAGCAGCAGCGGCAGGTTTTCTTCTGAAAGAATACCGGATATAGCAAGGCGAAGCGCAAGGTATATCTGATCCACCGTACCTGCGCTTAGCGCATTGACACTTCTTATGCTTCCTCCCGGCTCTGCAACCGACGGAACAAGTGCTTCGGAAATAAGCACCGAGCCATACTTCTCCCCTGTAAGCGATTCGACTATTCTGCTTGCACGAAAGTTGATAATCGGACCGAAGTCCTTCTGCATTGACTCAAATGCAACACCCAGAGCATCTATTGCTTCCTGAATGGCATTGTATTCAAACTCATAGCGGTCGATACGTGAGGTAACAAGCTTTATTTCGTCAACAAGCTTGTTCAGTGTCTGCGGATCGCTGTTCATCATTTCAAGCTCGGTCTCTTTTCGTACAAGATCGGTCTTTACTGTATCCAGTTCCTCTGCACACACTGCTATATTTTCCTCAAGGTCTGCATCGAAGGTTTCCTCGCTCAACCCTGCATTTTCGCCAAGCTTGCCGCGAAGCTCTTCAGCCTCAACACATACAAGCTCATAGTCCATCTCTCCAAGTGCAGAGAGATAGGAAGCTTCTTCAGTCCTGTACTTTGACTCAAGCGCTGCATGATCACACTGAGCACGTCCGAGTGCAGAAATAATTTTTACAGCTTCTGCATCAGAAGAAACATTCTTATAGGGATAAAGCTTATCCTTGAGTGCCTGAAGTATCTGCGCCAGTTCTTCACGCATGGAGGAAAGTTCTTCAATAATACCTTCCTTTTCGCGCTGAAGATCAGCTATCTTTCCATGAACGCCGTCAATCTCATGAAGAACTGTCTCGAGCTCGTCCATTGATCCAACGTCCATCTCATCGAGAACCGGACGCATTATGCGGTTGATTTCTCTCATGTCAGCAGTGATATTCTGCAGTTCAATATTATCCTCGGGAAGTCCCTCGAATGAGATTCCCTTCTTGCTGATGAAGATATATGCACCGGCCACCAGCACGACAAGTGCTGCAAACACGTAGCAAAGCGGGCTCCATGCAATACCAAGCAGGATAAGTATCATCGCGAGTGCTGCTGCAACAATTATAATCGAATATACATTGCCGGGCAGCTCAGTCTTCTCCGGCTTGTTTTCAAGTTCACGCTCAAGCTCAGACCGGCGTGTGCGAAGCGCAGTGTAATCATCGAGTGACTCTGAAATATCATGAACGTGTTTCTTTACAACCCTGAGTTTTTCGAGCGGACTGCGGTCGATCTTGTCAAGCTTTCGGTCACAGCCTTCGAGCTGTTCCTGTTTTACACGTATAGCAACCTGCTGACTTGTATACCCATCAAGAAGTCCGCGTGCATCCTCAAGGAACTGAGAATCCAGTCCGCCCTCATCTGAGAACATCATCTCATGAAGCTTTTCATATTTTGCACGCGCATCATCACAGGCAGCTTTTTTCTGAATAATATCATCAAGCAGTGCCAGTCTGCGTATATCCGATCTCAGACTGTTCTGACGACGCATGATATCCAGCTCACCCGAAAGGCGGTCGCGACGGTGCGAAAGTCTGGTGATATCATCGCGCAGGTTATCCGCCTCAGATGTACGCCCTACCACAACTGCACGCTCTTCAAGCAGAGCCATACGCTGCTTCTCAAGCGCCGGCAGAATAGCATTTGCACGTCTCGACCTGAGCGATGCCGCAGCCTCACTAAGACGTGTGGTAATCTCAGTCTTTGATGCAGTTTCATCGCCCGATGCAGCCAGATTGGTGAGCTTGGATAGAATCTCATTGTTGTCCCCGTTTATTGCTGTACCTGCCTGTCCGATAAACACCGAGTTGCTGAACGTCTCCTTATTGATTCCCAGAAGATACTCACCAGGTTCAGTCTTATCCGGCAGTTCAATTTTTTCTCCGCTTGTTGTACACCACAGTTCGGTTCGGTCAGATGAGCGCGTTACCCCAAACTGACGGGAAAGGGCATACTCCTTGCCGTCATGCTCGAAGGTAATCATTCCGGTGCTCTTTCCGCCCGACCACGGATCATAGCGATGGCGCTGTTCTCCTTTTCCTACACCGTAGAACATGGCAAGAATAAACGCCATGACAGTGGACTTTCCTGCTTCATTCTCACCGTATATTATATTTACGCCATCAATCGGTGTTATCTTTACACCGCGCAGCTTGCCAAATGCCTTAATATTTATCTCAGTAATCTTCATGCACTCTGACCTCCCCATCAAAGGCTCGCAGACCGTAAAGAAGCGCACGCAGATACAGGTCTCTGTTCTTCCCGTCCTGTTCCATGCGGTTAACTATTGTGCGTACGAAGGAACCGCGCAGTGAATTATCCTTCATCAGTGTATCGATATCAAGCTCAGTTGTGGTTATATCAGTTAATCTGATATAATGCAGCTCATCCATGAGAACCTTGGCAATCGACGGAGTGTCAGGCATTACACCCTTGCTGAGAGCTCCGCACAGAGTAATATCGTATATCTGATCCTTGTAATCGCTTCCCACAGTTTTCTGGAGCGCTGCGGTGATTCTTGATGCAAAATCAGCCACAACCTCACAGCCGGAAACATCAACTTTATCTGTATAATATCGACGGCAGTTAAGCGGCACAAAGCTCATGCTTGCAAAATTGCAGCCAACATAGCCGGCATACACACCATGCTCTCCGGGCTCATCAAAACCGCGGGCCGAGGGACAGCCGGGCGAGCAGTACATACGCTCACCGTAGCTGAATGTATTCGGCTTGTGTATATGACCGAGTGCGCAGTAATCCATACCGAGTGAAATCAGGCGGTCATGCGAAATCGGATTGTATCGGCTTTCCGCTGCTCCGTCCGGCATAACCTCACTGTGCATAAGCAGAATGTTTATCTTGCCGTCATGCGGAGTAAAATCCTCAAGCAGGCTGTCAACCTCGTGTGAGTGCCGGAATCCAAGACCCCATATATAAGCTCCGCCTGAACCCGGTACCTCAACACACTCGAGACCTCCGGTGAATATATGCACATTCTCCGGCCATTCCGATGCCAGGTACGATGAATCAGGTGTCGCAGGGTCATGATTGCCGGGCGAAATGTATACATACACACCGCTGTCTCCGAGAATACTCTGCACCTCTGCAAGCAGCTGAGAGTCAACACGTACAGAATCAAAAAGATCACCGGCAATAAGAAGTGCCGCTGCTTCTTTTTCATGGCAGACCTTAACTATATCACGCAGAGACTGCACCTGCTCAAGCTTGCGCTTTGCCGCAATCTCCGGAGTTGATGAAAAATGTGAGCCGAGGTGAAGATCGGCAGTGTGAACAAGTTTAAGAATTTTCATAAATCACACTCCTCTGCAGTTTTTAAGATATACGTATAAATATTATCACAACACGCCGAAAAACACAATATATTGAAGAAAAATATAAAATCAATATTTTCAGGCAAGCCAGTTTAAGTTATGTTGAAATTGTATATCTTTGTCACAAAAACAAATAATTTAACATGGATTTAACAAAACACGATTTTAGATTTTACATTACCTATGTATACTTAATTTGAATTTGTGTGTCGTTCACATGATTTAAAAACAAAGATTAGAGAGGTAAAAAAATGAGTTTCACAAATATTTTCTCTCTGCTTGGCGGCCTTGCTCTCTTCCTTTTCGGTATGAGCGTAATGGGCGATGCCCTTGAAAAGCGCGCCGGCAACAAACTTAAGACTATTCTCGAAAACCTCACTTCAAGTCCGTTGAAGGGCTTCTTCCTTGGTCTGGTTGTAACTGCCATCATTCAGTCATCATCAGCCACCACTGTTATGGTTGTTGGTTTTGTAAACTCTGGTGTTATGGCACTTTCTCAGGCTATCGGCGTTATATTTGGCGCCAACCTTGGCACCAGCGTCACCTCATGGCTCCTCAGCCTTACCGGTATCGAAGGCGATGCATGGTATATCCAGATGCTCAAACCCGCCACCTTTACCCCGCTGCTCGCATTTGCGGGTATAATCATGTATATGTTCATGAAGAGCCAGAAGCGCAAAGACGTAGGTCTCGTCCTTCTCGGTTTCGCAACTCTCATGTTTGGTATGGAGGCAATGTCTGCCGCTGTTGAACCGCTTTCTGAAAACGAAGCATTCCGCGGTGTACTTACCCTCTTCTCAAACCCGATACTCGGTGTTCTTGTCGGTACTATTTTTACTGCTGTTATTCAGTCATCTTCTGCATCTGTCGGTATTCTGCAGGCACTTACGCTTACAGGCAGTGTTACATTTGCTACTGCTGTACCTGTTATCATGGGTCAGAACATCGGCACCTGCGTAAGCGCAATGATATCTTCCATAGGCGCTACCAGAAACGCAAAGAGAGCTGCTGTTGTTCATCTCAGCTTCAACCTTATTGCAACACTCATTCTTCTTCCTATATATTACATTCTCTGCGGCATTTTTGCGCCTGAACTGATCAACCCTGCAACTTCTCCCAGCATCGATCCTGTCGGAGTTGCAATCGTCCATACAGTATTCAAAATTATAGCACTCGCTCTTATCATGCCGTTCAGCAAACAGCTTGAAAAACTCGCCTGCGCTGTCGTAAAGGACAAGCGCGGCACCGATCAGACTCAGCTTCTTGACGATCGTCTGCTCAACACCCCTGCTGTAGCTATCGAGCATTGTAAGACCGTTGCACGCTCAATGGCAAAGATAGCTGTCGACTCTCTTATCCGCGCAGCTGCTCTTGTCGGCAACTACAACGAAAAGGAAGCTGAAGAAATCCGCGCTATGGAGACCGCTGTTGACAAGTACGAGGACAACCTCGGCACTTATCTCGTCAAGCTCTGCAGTCAGACAATGGCTGAGCGTGACAGTGCTGACGCCACAAAGCTTCTTCATATTATCGGTGACTTCGAAAGAATTTCTGACCATGCTGTAAACCTTGTTGAATCAGCAGAGGAAATTAACGACAAGAAGCTGAATTTCTCTGACGAAGCACGTCGTGAGCTTACAGTTCTTATCGGTGCTGTAAACGAAATTCTCTCCCTTGCACTTTCCACATTTGAAGACGAAAATCTCGATAATGCCATTCTCGTTGAACCCCTTGAGGAAGTTATTGACCAGCTTCGTGATGCTCTCAAAAAGCGTCATATTCAGCGTCTTCAGAAGAACGAATGCACAATCGAACTCGGATTTGTTCTTTCCGATATGCTTATCAACCTCGAAAGAGTATCCGACCATTGTTCGAATGTCGCATGCTGCATGATCGAAATGGCTCACGAGAGCATGGATATGCATGAATATCAGCATTCCATCAAAACCGGACAGGCTCAGGAATTCAAGGAAAATTACGATTATTACCGCATCAAGTACGCTATAGACTAACCGTTATGCGTTCTCTTACAAGAAATATTTTTTCAAGTATCATTATCGCCTCACTTCTGACCATGCTGATTACAATCGGGCTGATAATGGGAATATACTACTACAATTTCAACTCTCTGCTGATTGATGAGCTTGCCGAAGAGACGCAATACATCGCTCACGGAATCTCGCAGTCAGGACTGTCATTTTTTGACGGTCTCGAGTCAGAAAACGTCATCATTCTGGTAGACAACAGCGGTACTGTTTTATACAGCAACACATCTGATTCAGATAATGTCTGCATAACCGACTATCCTGAAATTTCTGATGCTTTTGAACACGGCAGCGGTTCGGATTTGAGAAACACTGCATTGTGGCAGCCTAAAATACTATGCTACGCCTCAAGATTATCCGACAACACAGTACTCAGGCTCTCGGCTCAGCAGCCGGCTTTCCGCACAATGCTTTCACTTGTTTTCGGCTCTTTGCTGCTGCTTGCCCTTGCTGTTGTAATTTTATCTGCGATTTTCGCAAACAGAATGTCTGCCCGGATTATCCGTCCGATAAATGATCTTAACATCACATCGCCTGATGAATCAACCTGTTACCGAGAGCTTGTGCCGCTTATTAAACGCATCAGAACTCAGAACAGCTTCATTTCGCGTCAGATGGATGAGCTTCGTTCAAAACATGAGGAATTCACCGCAATAACAGGAAATATGAGCGAGGGATTTCTTCTTATTGATGAAAAACGCGAAATCATATCATTCAACTCAAGTGCACGCCGTATTCTTGATCTCGGTCATGAAAGCAATGTAATCGACCGCAATAACACTCTTGTTCAGGCTATAGATACCGCACTGAGCGGAAAGCGCGATGAATGCGAGGTTTCATTCGGCGGTGCTGATTACAGAATCATTACCAGCCCTGTTATGAACGAGAATGAGGTAAGCGGCGCAGCCGCAATAATTCTCGACATAACAGAAAAGTCGCGGCGTGAAGCAATGCGGCGTGAGTTCACTTCCAATGTATCGCATGAACTCAAGACACCGCTGACATCCATAAAAGCTGCCGCAGAAATGCTCTCCGGCGGAATTGTTGCACAGCAGGATGTCAACCGTTTTTACGGCATGATACAGAATGAATCATCCCGCCTTATCTCGCTTGTAAATGACATTCTCAGACTCTCTCAGCTTGACGAAAATGCCATAGCAGACGAAAACACCCTTGTTGAGCTGAGAACAATTGCTGAGTCGGTTGCACATATTCTCAGCAACTCCGCGGAGGCAAATGATATCACCATTACAATAAATGGAAGCGGTGTTGTCAGCGGCGTCCCGACTATCCTCGAGGAAATGATTTTCAACCTCTGTGACAACGCAGTAAAGTACAACAAACCAGGCGGTCGGGTTACAGTTGATATCAGCAGCAGTGACGACAAGGTTATGCTGTCAGTAACCGACACCGGTATTGGTATCCCTGCTGAAATGTACGAGCGTATTTTTGAGCGTTTTTACCGTGTAGACAAGAGCCGGTCAAAGGAAATCGGCGGCACTGGTCTTGGTCTTTCTATCGTTCGTCACGCAGCCAACTACCACAACGCTGATATCAGTGTTGACAGCCGTGTCGGAGAAGGCACAAAGATTACTGTCACGTTCAATCAGTGCCAATGAGTGCTGATGGCAGCTTGAATTTCAAACAGCAATTTACTTCAATATAAAAACGGCTGGCACAGAAAAATGCGCCAGCCGTTTTTATATACTATTTTTCTTCAATCGCAGGCTTTCTTCCGAAAGTCTTTGAGAGAATTGATTTAATTTTTCTGACAATCCATTCATAGTCACTGCGCATTGTAAGCATTGCAAGCGGAGCAAACAATGCAACATAAAGCACGCAGCAAAGTGCAAGTTCAATCGCTGAACTGACTGTCGATACCATCTCTGCGTCAAGGAATGATTCAAGATTTATCAATCCGACCAACCATGGAACCACTCTTCCGCCAAGCAGCAGGTCAACTGCATATCCGCAGCCCATTCCAAGAAGTATACTTCCCAGCGCAGTCTTTATCGGGAATGTGTCGACAAGTCTCATTCCAAGCTTTTTCTTAAGCATCGGAGCTGTAGAGAACATGAACACAAGTCCGCCGGACAAAACGGTTGCAATTGCCGCACCTATAGGTCCGACAAGCTTTATTCCGACATAATTCAAAATTGCATTGAGCACACATGTCAGTATTGCACGTGACAGGATATATTTTCCCATTCCGAGTGATGAAAACACCTGACCGGTAACAACAATTCTGAGCAGGAAGTAGATGAGATACACTCTGAATATCCACACCGCACCAATATATTTTCCTGAGTAGACAAAAGTGATGAATTCACCTGCCCAGACCCAGAAAAAGCACATCATCGGCACAAGAACAGAAGCCATCCTCTTTGCCGCAAACTGATAAAGATCTCCGCACTCTTTGAGCCTGCCCTCTGCTACGGTTACTCTCATCTGCGGTGTTACAGCTGTTGTAACCGAGGCGGAAATCGTGCCTATAAGGATAAGTTCGTGCGCACCAACAGTATATACAGCATATTCCTCAGGTGAGCTCATTGACGCAACAAAGAGTGAGTCAAGCTGTGTCGAGAATGTACCGATCATTCCTGCAACTCCCATAGGAATTGAAAACGCAAGTATTTCCTTTATCGCCTTAAGGCTTGGACGGCTGTCGTCCTTCGGCAGTATTCTCGACGTAAGCATCATTACTATAATGCACTCTGCCGTTTTGCATACTACCATTGACAGAACTGCACTTTTCGCTGTCGGAGCAAGCAATATTGCCGCAATAAGCACAAGATTTGATATCAGACCTGATGCGACCATGTAGACCGTATACATACGCACGCGGTTCATTATGTTGAAAACCGCCGCAGTACACTGCGTAAGTACAACCGCTATCACATACGGAATTATCAGCCGCAGAAGCTGCTCAACCTCAGGGTTATTAAAGCGTTTCGCAAGCAGCACATTACCGCCAAGCAGGATAAACAGTGAAAACAGAACACCTGATGTCAGTAATACCGCATAGCAGTCATAGACCCTTCCGCGCACCCTTTTCTTTTCAAACGGCAGATAATAAAACAAACCGTGAGACAATCCAAGAGCCAGAAACGGCAGAACAAGATTGAACGCAAGAAAAACCTGCTTGTATGTAGCGTATGCTGTTTCATCAAGCATTCGCGTAACTATCATCGTTGCCGCAAGAGATATCACCTTTGAGGCAAGACTTGAGATAGTCAGAAGTATGGATTTATCAGCAATCGATGACTGCTTTATACCAGATGAAGATGAAGCCAAATTTCAATCCTCCGTTCAGAATACAGACAATATCAAAGCAGCTTTGCAATTCGCTCAGCAATATTGCGGTAGTCGTATTTCTCAAGCTCACTCTGTACCGGTTCATACAGACTGTCAAGTCCCTGTTTATAACGTTCATAATCTGCCTTGAGATATTCATACAGAGCGGCACGGCTGGCTTTTTTATCGCCGTGTTCGTAGACAACACCGACATTACAGGCTTCTACAATCTGTCTTCCCTCGCTGTTCGGAACATCGCCTGTTGCAATACCGATTATCGGACGCTCCATCAGCATATATTCAAAGAGTTTTCCATTAAGTGTACACTCTTTATTTCTGAAGTTCCAGCTTGAGAACACAAGAAACCTGGTGCTTCTCTGAAGTTCAAGGCACTGTCTTCTCGTTATCATACCATAATCGCGAAGCACATCGCCCATTCCATATCTCTGCGCCTGTACCATAAGCTTCGGGAAATTTCCGCCTGCGTGCTTGAAGACTATATCCTCCCGGCGTATCACACCGTCTTTGACAAGAGCTGAAAGCACCTCGAAAAGTGAAGAAATATCTCTGAGGCCATCGTAAAGAGAACCGGTAAAAACAAAAGAAAACTTGCCGTCGTTTACAGCTTCTATTCCCTCTTTGTCTGCCGGGTCATATCCGTTTGTAATTACATGAAGTTTTGATTTATCTTCTGCTTTGAAAATCTTATCGGCATAACCGCTGTTGCCGACTGCTATAACTACATCAGCCACCTCGCAGAGCTTATCCTGTATGCCCTCATACAGTCTGTTCATATCAGCTGGCTGCTGGAAATTGTTCATAGGATCACGGAAATCCATGACAAGGCGGCAATCCGGATACAGTTCCTTAAGCTTTGCCGCAACAAGAGCTGATCCAACCGGACCGAAAGATACTACTACATCGTCGTATTCATCAGGGCGGATTCCATTCTCCTGAATATACTTTATCGTCTGATCGCAGAAATCCTGCCCCTGATAATAGCTTTTCCACATTCCCTGCATTCTTGCTTTTTTTCCGCGCAGATTCTGCAGATACATGCCAAAGCGCCCGCGCTTGAAGCGGTTGATTCCTACAAGCGCCGCATCAACCTTCTCTGCATAGGGTTTTCTGGGGGTAAACTTCGGCATGAACGACTCTTCTGAGTGGCTTATGCGAAAAATCCGACCCTTAAGCTGCTCTGCATCGCGTGCCAGCAGTTCGTCCTGATCCTTTGTTTCAACAAGTGTGATAACATCTGATATGATGTCATGGTCCTGAAGATATTTTGCAAGCTTTGTCCACCGCACTGCACCGATTTCAGCGCGCGGTGCAAAAACATAGCTGATGATAAGTATCTTTTTCATTTTCTTCTCTCCTTACGGGAGTTATTTCAGATTATTCAGTTCGGACTCTCTTCAAGCTCATAGGTAACCGAATCAACACCGTAATACCAGCAGGTTGCTTCGGTCAGCCAGTATTCCGGATCGTTAAAGCCCATATTATGAAGTCCTACATGTATGTTTTCCGGAATATCATACGCAGGCAGCACTACATCGTTGTTCCCTGCAGCCTTCTGTTCTGCGATCAATTCCTCGCGGGCTTTGAACTGCTCATATCCGTAATTCACAGCCGGAACAGCTGCACAAAGTGAGACGACAGCATAGATCGAAGCAGCGGCCAGCAATATCGGTTTTATCTTATCTGTTCTGAACAGCACAGACAGTTCGGTGATAAACTGACAGATCACATAAAGGGCACCGCAGCTGAAAAGAATAAGAAACGGAAGCTCTGAGCGTGTCTCAAACATCGGCGAGGCGATCATCGCATAGGTTGCGACAAATCCGGTAACCATGAACGCCGCAGGAGCGGCGAGATCGGTCATGCATTCGCCTTTTTTCACTGCCATTACTACTGCAGATACCGCAGCGGCAGCCGCAGCTGCAAGAATAACAAGCATATACTCCGAACGACCTTCTGCGGGCATAAGCGCAAAGCAGATACCGAAAAGCACGGCAGCGGTCAGTGCAATAAGCGCTGCCTGCTTAAACTTCTTTGTAATTTCTTTTTCTATTCTGATTGCAGCTATGCCAAAAACGCAAAGCAGTGCAGCCAATATGTACCAGAAATACGGGAGAACATGATAGACAGATATCTTCATGAACTGGAACACATAGCTGTATTCTCCCCATGACTCCTGACGAACATCGTAACCAGGTGCAAGCAGCATTGCCAGAAACCCGATGAGCATACCGACAAATCCTGTAATACACCATACAGGTATTTTTTTTCGTGCAATGAGATAATACAACCCCATACAGCCGACAATGAATAACATGGCAGCACTGCCGTTCTCGCTCAGCCAGCCGGTTACTATTCCTGCTGCAAGCATCAAAGAGGCGCCAAGTTCCGGCATTTTTTCAAGGCAGTCAACGCCGTCATAAAGTTTCTTGAACGGCACAAGCATTGCTGCTATAAAGGCAATTGACCACAGGTAATTAACCGAAAGATAGCTGACAAGCAGTACCTTTCCGTACTCAGCAAACATTACCCACGGCACAAGATACACAAGAATCTGCAGCAGAGGGCTGTGTTCGTCTTTTTTTCTTACGAGCTGATACATACTGAAGCTAAGGAGAAAATATACAGCTGTATTCAGCACACAGAACCAGCCCTTGCCAAGCATCAGCACCGTCTG
Source organism: Acutalibacteraceae bacterium (assembly GCA_045580875.1). Taxonomy (GTDB): domain Bacteria; phylum Bacillota; class Clostridia; order Oscillospirales; family Acutalibacteraceae; genus SIG598. The sequence goes on along the minus strand of JAZNOP010000005.1, from coordinate 11,752 downwards.
CAGCAGGGTATGCGCCACAGAACGGCCATTCATTATGAAATAATGCTCATACTGAGACCTGAAAACTTCCGCAATGCTGTCCACACGGTCATTTATCAGCTTATCTTCACGGGAGAACATATACATATAGCCGTAATCATCATTGAACATTCCTGTACGGCTGGTAAAATACATAAAGAACGACAGAAAAAGTATATGTACTAGAATGACCGCCGAAAGCCTGCGATTCTGTTTTATCCATTCAATTATGCGGCTCATTCAGACTCACTCTCCTCATTATAATTTCCATTATAGTAATTAGAAATAATTATAACATATATATATGCATATTTGCAACATTCACACGCTTTATATTCTGTATCTTTTATTCATGCAAACTAATTGTTTTGCGAAAGTTTACTTCTTTTATCATTTGGTGTAAAATACATTTATCTGAAAAATTACTGTCCATGAGGTGATTTAATGCTCCAGTTAGTATACGGCGGTGCCGGCTGCGGAAAGACCGAATACGCACGTACACTTGCCCGTGAAACTGTCGAATCCGGCGGCAGACCTGTTCTCATTGTACCTGAACAATTCTCCTTTGAAACAGAACGTGCCATGCTTTCAATGCTTGGCGCACGCAATGCGCAGAAGGTTGAAATATACAGCTTTACCCGACTTGCTGAGAAGGTATCCAGACTCGGGAACTCCGCTTCCGGACGCAGACTTGATGACTGCGGTCGTGTTGCAGCTATGGGTCTTGCACTTACCTCTCTGAACAGCCAGCTTGAATATTACAGCGGCAAGCAGCCGTCATCAAATTTCATCGAGCATCTTCTTGATGCTGTAAAAGAATTCAAGCTCTGCGCGATCACACCAGCCATGCTTGCTGAGGCAGCACCGCACGCAAGTGGAACGCTCCGCCGCAAGCTCACTGAGCTTGCTCTTATTTTTGGAGCTTACGAGGCGATTGTTGCTCAGACTGCACTTGACCCGATGGACGACCTTACCAGATTGTGGGAGCAGCTTGGTGAGCACCGTTTTTTTGAGGGTTCTGTAGTTATAATTGACTCTTTCCGAAGTTTCACCGGACAGGAGATGCAGGTGATTTCGCGCATAATGCAGCAGTCGGAGAAATGTGTAATTACCATATGCGCAGAGAACACCGGCGATGGTACTCTTGACGGACTTTTCACAACCTCGCTTAAAACTGCCGAATCACTTCGGGCAACTGCTGCAAAGCATAACATTCCGGCTGCGCCGTCTGTCATTCTGAGCAAGCGTCACCGTTTTCTCTCACCTGCGCTCGCTTCAGCTGAAAGCGGAATATACCGTTACACTGACCGTCCTTCACCATACACAGAGGCAACCGATGACATCACAATTTATGCCGCCGACAGCCGCTACAGCGAAATGGAATTCTGCGCAAGAGAATGCCGCAGACTGCTTCGTGAAGAAGGATATCGCTGCAGAGATATCGCTATAATTGCACGTGACGAAGGAACATACAGTGATCTGGCTCACGACGCACTCACACTGCAGGGTATCCCCTGCTTCCTTGACCGCAGGAGTGATGCTGCGGCATGCTCACTCATGCAGTTCGTACTCACCGCGCTTGAAATCGTCTACCGCGGCTGGCAGTGCGATGATATTCTTCGCTGGCTGAAGACCGGACTTATCGAGGGCATAGATACTTCATCAGTTGCCGAACTCGAGAACTATTGCTTTGTCTGGAATGTAAAGGGACGCGAATGGCATGATGAATTCAGACAAAGTCCTGAAGGATTTGGCTTCCAGATAAAGGAATCTGATCAGCAGAAGCTTGACCGGATAAACAGTGTGCGCACACGAGCCATTTCTCTTCTTACCTCTTTTTCCGAAAAACTCACAAAAGGCACCGGTCTCTCCATGGCAGCAGCTGTTTATGAACTGCTTACCGATGCAGGTGTACCGGAAATGCTCGGGCAGTTATGCTCAAGACTTGACACTGTGTATGCCGAGGAACAGGCACAGCTATGGGACGCATTGATGTCAATACTCGATCAGATTGCATCAATATTCGGACAAAATGCGATTCCCCGCGACAGCTTCTCGACATATATTTCTCTGATGATAAACCGGTGCGATATCGGTCATATTCCTCACGGACTTGATGACGTCACTTTCGGTGGCGCAGACCGCATACGCGTAACCGCACCCAAAGCAGTATTCATAGTTGGCGCTGTCGAGGGTGAATTCCCTGCAACTCCGTCATCGACCGGCGTTTTCACTGATGACGAGCGCCGTCGACTTCTTGAAGAACTTGATCTTCATGTTTCAGAAACCTTTGAGTATGATCTGCTTGATGAACGTCTTATGGCTTATAATGCACTCTCCGCCGCCTCTGAACGACTTTATATATGTTATCCCAAAGGATGTGAAAGCGGCAGCGAGCGCACCTTTGCGTCTGAATGCATTGCCGAAGTGCTCAAGTGTGTTCCGAATGCCCGTCAGCTCACAGAATCACATTCATTATCCGTCAGTGACATCGAAGCACCTGCTGCAGCATTTGAGCTTGCTGCGCGTTACTGGAACAGCAGCATTGAATCCGCGACGTTAGCCGACGTTCTTTCAGAAAACGACACGCTTTCCGCAAAGCTTGAATCAGTAAAAAGTGCTGCCTGCCGTAATCTCCCGCGCCTGGCAAGCAAAGAATCTGCTCAGCGGCTTTTCGGCGGGCGTATGCGAATCTCTTCCTCTCAGGCTGAAGCCTTCCATAAATGCCGGTTCAACTTTTTCTGCCGTTACGGACTATATATTAAACCCCGCCGCCGTGCAGCTCTTGACAGCCTGCAGTTCGGTACGGTAGTTCATTATGTACTTGAGCATATCTTCACTTCTCTTGGCGGCGAATCTTTCTCCTCATTGCTTGACAATCCCGACAGCATCAGCGAACGTGTCGATGAATTGCTCAATGAATACCTTGAGAAAGAAATGGGCGGCATCGAAAACAAGAGCCGCACTTTCCTGTATCAGCTTCAGCAGATGCGGTTCAGCCTTACCGCACTTATACTCAACATGGCAAACGAACTGTCAGGAAGTGATTTCCAGCCGGTTTCTCATGAGCTTGAAATTTCAAATGACGGTGAGGTGAAACCGTCCTCAATTCCGCTTTCCGACGGTCGCACAGCCAGTATAATCGGCAAAATAGACCGCGTTGACTGCTGGGAGCACAACGGTCACACCTATCTGCGCGTTATCGACTATAAGACCAATTCAAAATCATTCCTGCTAAGTGACGTTATAGAGGGTCTTAATATGCAGATGCTGATATATCTCGGCGAGATATGCCGCCCGGATAACGGCAGATTCACAAATACTGTGCCTGCCGGAATCCTGTATTGTCCTGCTTACACCGATGCACCGTCAGAGGATCGTCATGCTGAAGAATTCAAAATAAAAGGCGATATAGACTCCGCTCTCCGCCGCAAGGGTTTGATTATCGACGGCAGTGACGATGCTTTTATCTGCAACGCAATGGAGAATGGACTCGGCGGAAAATATATTCCGGTCACTTTCACGCAAAAAGGTACACTGAGCAAAAGCAGCCTTAATTATCTGATAACACCAACCGGATATGAAATAGTCGGGCGTTTTGTCCGCTGGAAGCTTGCACAGATGTGCGGAGAGCTCGCCGACGGACACATCTCACCTGATCCTGTAAACGACACCTATTCTCCCTGTTCGGGCTGCGATTATTATCCTGTATGCCGTTACGAGGGAGAGCTTCGCCCTAAATACAAGGGCGCAAATGATGCTGCCCTGATGGAAATGGCAAGACTGATGAAGGAGGATCCGACAGACAATGGGTAAGGAACGTTTTACCACCGAACAGCTCTGGGCTGCTGAAACCCGCGGAGGCACTGTACTTGTATCTGCTGCTGCCGGCTCCGGCAAGACTACTGTCCTTGTCGAACGTGTAATCGGTCTTCTGACCGATACTCAGAATCCGGTTTCAGCCGACCGTCTTCTTATTGTCACGTTCATGAGAGATGCCGCCGCCGAAATGCGCGAACGCCTTAACAGGGCTTTATCTGAGCGGCTTGAACAGGAACCTCAGAACCTGCATCTTCGCAGACAGAAGCTGCTGCTGAAAAAGGCAACGATCGGCACAATACATTCATTCTGTTCCTCCTGTCTCCGTGAATTTTTTGCGTCTGCAGGCATTGCTCCTGATTTTCGTGTTGCAGAAGAATCAGAGATAAAGGTAATTCAGAACGAAGTACTCAATTCTATTACAGAAGAAAACTACGGAAATATTGACGAAAGTTTTTCTGCTCTTATAGGTCTGCTTCCTCAGAAAAACAACAGCAGTGCCCTGGAAAAGCTCATTCTTCGCACCGATGCTTTTGTCTCCGCATTCCCCGACCCTGATGAAAAACTCAGCGAAATCGCAGCAATGTATAATGAAGGCTGTGACACTGAACATTCTGTATGGTGTCAGTATATTCTCAACTACTGCGGTGAATATCTGGATTATCTTCTTCGGCTCATCAGCCGCACACTGATAAAAATAAGCTTTTCACCTGACGTTGACGAAAAATATGGCCCCTTACTTGAATCGGAATCAGCTCAGATTGCCGAAGCAAGGAGTCGGTTCAACAACGGCTGGATCGCCGCTCAACAGGCTCTGGCTTCCATATCATTTGCATCTGCACCGCGCATTTCAGGTGATCCTCCCGGAAAAGCCGAGGCGATGGATACTCGGAAAACTGTCAAGGAAGCGGTTGGTGCAATGCGTTCTTTTCTGGATTTGAGTCCGGATGAATACCATGCTGAAACCTCCGTCCTCGCATCTGCTGTAAAAAAGCTGTGCGAACTGACTTATTCTTACAGACAGGGTGTATCTGCGCGAAAGAGTGAGAAGCGCATACTGGAATTTGATGATCTCGAACATATGACTGCAAAGCTTCTTTTCCGCGAGACCGCAGAAGGATATGAGCGTACCGATATTGCCTGTGAGCTTTCACGCCGTTATGATGAGATACTTCTCGATGAATATCAGGACACAAACTACACTCAGGATCTAATTTTCCGTGCAATTTCAAGGGAAGACGGCCGTATCATCGGTGACGGAACGAATATGTTCATGGTCGGTGATATAAAGCAGAGTATCTATAGCTTCAGAAAAGCTGTACCAAAGCTTTTCCTTGACCGACTTAACCGTTACGCGCCGTATACCCCGGATAATGTACAGTTCCCTGTCAAAATAACTCTCGGAAAAAATTTCAGAAGCCGACCGGAAGTTACCGAGGCAATCAATTTCTTCTTTTCTCAGATAATGACACCGGAACGCGGCGGTGTTCAATACGACAGTGATGAACAGCGGCTCTTCCCCGGGCGCACTTTCCCCGAGGCTGACGGAATGCAGACAGAACTTCACATTCTGTCCGGTGTAAAACTCGCTGACGATGACTCACGGGATATAGTAGAGGCTCGTTACTGTGCGAGAATGATAACCAAAATGGTCTCCGAAGGCTTTATGGTCACTGACGGCAAGGCTATGCGTCCTGCTGAATACGGAGATTTCTGCATAATGCGCAGAAGCATCAAAGGCGGGCACGGAGATGCATTTGTAAGTCAGCTTTCCGCTCTGGGTATCCCTGTTGCCATCGCAGCTGATTCCGGATTTTTCTCAGCGCCGGAGATATGCGTTATAATGTCGCTTCTTCGTGCAGTAGACAATCCGCTTCTTGATATACCGCTCATGGCTGCTCTGTGCTCACCTATATTCGGTTTCGACTGCGACCGCATTGCAGATCTGCGCGCTGCAGGCAGCAAAGGCTCACTTTATGCTGATCTTCTTGCTGCTGCAAATTCCGGACAGCCTGACTGCATCGGCGCCATCCAGACAATAACACAGCTGCGCGATAAAGCTGCTGCAATGACCAGCGACCGGCTTATATCATCAATATACCGCTCCACAGGCTATCTTGCCGCTGTTCAGGCAGCCGAAAACGGGGCTTCTCAGAAAGCTAATCTGCTTATGCTTCTTGAATATGCACGCTCCTTTGAGGATTCCGGATTCAAAGGTCTTTCCCGCTTTATCAACATGGTTGACCGTCTGATTGAACAGGGCGAGGATCAGTCACGCGCTTCCATAGCCTCTGACAACTGTGTCACCATACGAACCATGCACAAAGCCAAAGGTCTTGAATTTCCAATATGCATAGTTGCCGGTCTCGCAAGCTCTGCGACTCATTCTTCAGGCGGCGACAGTGCAGTATTTCACAACGACCTGGGCCTTGGATTAAACGTATTTGACCGCGAACGCAGGATAAGATATCCATCGCTTCAACGTCACGCAATCAAACTCGCCGGTCTGTCAGATGATACTGATGAAGAGCTGCGTGTTCTGTATGTAGCACTGACAAGAGCTGTCGACAAGCTGATAATGCTCGCAACAAGCGCAACCAATTCTTCTGCTGAATCACAGATCAGGTCCGCAGCAGAGCTCATATTCAATGACAGAATAGATCCGTTCGCAATGGGGCTCTCCCCTTCCTGCGGAAAGTGGCTTATTGCCGGAGCTCTGCGCCATCCTTCAGGCAGTGAGCTGCGTGAAATTGCCGATGCTGACAGAATTGATATTATCAACGCTGATGTGCCGCTCGATATCCGTATCGTGTCGGGAGATGATATTATGCTGCTTCCCATTGAAGCTGCTGCTTCAGAGGAAAGAACGCAGTTTACTTCTGATCCGAAAATTGCAAAATCAATACGCGAGCGCACAGAATATGTTTATCCGCATGCTCAGCTGCATGACGTTCCATCAAAGGTAACCGCTTCCGGAACCCACGCACGGGGCATTTCCCATGTAGCTTCCACACGTCCTTCGTTTATGCAGGATAACGGTCTGTCTCCTACCGAGCGTGGCACTGCATTGCACAAATTCATGCAATTCTGTGATTTCACACTTGCCGCACAATCGCCCGATGATGAGACTGCAAGGCTTGTTGCTGCAGGTCATTTATCCCCGCGTGAGGCATCTGCTGTTGATATCAGTAAAGTCCGCAGATTCTTCAGCGGTGACATGGCACAGCTGCTGAGCAAGACGTCTGCCATCGAGCGGGAGTGGCGTTTCACTGCCATGCTTGAGCCGCAGTTTCTGCATTTCTTTACCGATGCCGATGCTGCAGGCGAGTCGGTTGTGCTTGAGGGTGAATGTGACCTTCTCCTCTACACAGATGACGGCATCGTGATTGTCGACTACAAGACCGACCGCGTAAATAACGCGCAGACACTTATTGATAACTATCTTCCGCAGCTTCAGCTTTACGCTTCTGCCGTCAGACAGATAACCGGCAGAAATGATGTACGCTGCTGTATTTACTCTTTTACCCTGTCACAACTTATTCCGCTTGATATCGATTAATTCAATACCAAAACCGCCCGACAAAGCTCTCTGCTCTGCCGGGCGGTTTTACTCTATATTATTCAGACTCAGTTTCGTCGGATTCATCTGTTGTATCAGACGAGTCTCCGACATCTTCCTGCACACATTCTGTTTCTGCTTCATCTGCCGTTTCAGCCTCATTCACAGGCAGCGTCTCAGCAGTATTATTCTGAGCTTCACCGGGTGATTTCTTCTTTCGGTTTTCCGGCAAAAGCAGCACGGCAATTATTGCCACCAGACCTGCTGCAGCTATCAGCCCGTAGAAGATGATTCCTCTGTTATTGTGCCAGAATCCGTTTCTGACCTTTTCCCATCTGACAGAGCCAATAATATGTTCCATCGTCTCTTCATGTTTTTCAGAGACTTTCTCAGGCTCATCACCGCTAAGCTCGTTCTCTATACCAAAGTGCTCGATGAGTGTTATCTCTATTCTGCAGCCGTTGATAATTGTCATATACTGCAGATGATTCGATCTTCCGCTTCGGTTTTTCACCATGCCTTCAGCCCGGAAGAAAAGTGCCTGCTCGTGCTCGCAGAGAGTCACATCGTTATAATGCGCGCCTACTACTGCATCAATATTTATTTCATAATTTCCGTATAGCTTTTCAATCTCTGCAAGCTGCTCCTCTGATGCACAGTTCATATCAAATATCTCAGCCGATGCTTTATCCTTTATCATTCTGACCACTATTTCAGTAACGTCAGCATCAGCATCATACCACACTGCATTGTAGTAGATATCGCGCTTCATGTAATTTGCCTCAAGCTGTGCAGCGCTTATATCATATATTTCCAGCAGTTCAAAATCGTTCGGCACATTTCGGTCTGTGATATAAGCATCCGCCGGAAGATCAATATTCAGACCAAGCAGTGCAATTGAATGGGTCGTATACCTGTTTTCTGTATCACTCTGACTCACTGTGTCTGCAGTAGCTGCATTTTCTTTTTGCGTCTCCATGGTTTCCGGAAGTGCGGCAGTATTATCTGAAGGAGCTGACTCTTCTGCAACGAAATCAGAGCAAGGCACATCAGCACCGTCGTTGATTTCCTCGTAATACTCATTTACAACCGCGTCTTCCATTATCGATTCTGTTGCTGCCATATCGCTGTTCGCCGAGCCTATACCCATTGCAACAAGCAGAACGCCAAGGCCAAGCACAACAGATATCGATGCCGCAAACGATGCTATACGCCTGAAGCTGTATCCGTTACTCTGGTTTTCCATCATACGGAGCGTTTCTTTTCGGCTCGACTCGCGCTCTTCATCACTCTGCGCTTCTATTCTTGCTTTGATGTTTTCAAAGCAGACTCCGGCAGGCGGCTGAACAGCTTTATTTATTGATCTGAATATTTCCTTGTCATTCACTATTCATCCACCTCCGTTCAATCAAGATAACTGCGCAGTTTTTTCAGCGCAGCTGAATGCCGCCATTTGACCGTTCCAAGCGGCTGGTCTGTCAACTTCGCAATTTCACCCAAAGTCATTCCAACTACAGCATGGAGAGTCACAATCTCGCGTTCCTGCTCTGTCAGCTTATCCAGTGCGCGGTTTATCATCACGCGGTCGATTGCAGAATTCTCCGCAGTTACAGACGATGGCATGGCTGCCAGACTATCCTCAGGCAGAATCTTTTTCGCAGTAACTGCATTAAGCGCAAGGTTGCGTGCTATACGCATTATCCACGCCACGCCTGCCCCATTTGCCTTGAAATCGGGCGCAGCATTATACACCCTGACAAAGGTATCCTGCATGATATCCTCTGCGGCTGAAGTATTTTTCACTATAGTCATTACAAGAGCATACACTCCGCGTGAAAGCGAATTATACAGTTCTTCAAGTGCCGTCATATCACCTTGTCCGACCATACGGATAAGCTCGTCGGCTCGTCTGTTATCCATTGCCCTCTCCCCTTTAAATAACATTAAGGTACAGCTGATGGTTGGTTGTTTTTTCTATTGTACTATACAATATTTTATATTTCTACATTTTTATAAACATACTTCCAAAAAGCCCACAAATCTGTTATACTATAAGCCCACGAAAACATCTGAAAGGAGCGACAAGCTTGTCATATATTCTTAATCTTGGCTGCTGGCAGTCGGTGTTTGCCGTTCCGTCAGAGCTTGTTGATAAACATCTGCGGCTGGCAAACGCTGCTCACATCAAGGTAATTCTCTACCTTCTCAGACATGGAGGAGAAAAAATTGACACGGAGACTCTGTCAAATGCCGTCGGTATGAGCTGCGGCGATATCGAAGATGCACTCGCATATTGGCAGACCTGCGGTATTCTTGCTGTGGTCGATGATACACTCTCACCTCCGGAATACAACGAAAATGCAGTCTCTGAAAAAGAAACGGATGCTCAGCCTGCACCTGCACCTGCGCCCGTACAGTTGCCTGCAGCTGAGGCAGCTTTGCCTGAAGGCACCGAATCAACGCCTCCTGCAAAAACGCCCAAGCGCGCAGAGAGAGTTCGTTACAGCTACAGTGAATGCTGTGAATATATCAATTCCAGCGCTGAAATACGACAGATGCTTCCTATTCTTGAAGGACTCCTTCAGAAACAGCTTAATCATACTGAGATATCCGTATTTGTTACCCTTGTGCATTGGTATGGTCTCCCTGTGGCATGTGTTGCAATGCTTGTTGAATACTGCCAGGGCATCGGAAAAGCAACCATCGCTTACATTGAATCCACAGGTATAGGCTGGGCTGGCGAAGAAATCGACACCATAGATAAAGCATCAGCGAAAATTGACCGGCTCAAAGCTCTCCGCCGAGCATGGATGACAGTTCGCAGCGCACTTGATATTCCTGAGAGAAAGCCGACAACCAAAGAAGAAGGCTACTGCGATAAGTGGATCAACACATACAAAACAAGCACTGATCTTATCAAACTTGCATTTGACCGTTGTGTTGATAAAAAAGGCAAGCTTTCGATGAGCTATATGAACGGTATCATCGAAAACTGGTACAAACTCGGAATTACAACCGTAGAACAGGCAGAAGGAGAATCGGGCGGTACTGCACCGAAGCACTCTGCATCCGAAAACGGACGCTACAAGCCTACGTACGATAAAGACGAGATAGAAACCGTCATGTATGATGAATGGTTCAATGACGATGATGATCTCTGATATCAGCAAGGAGAATACACATGAGCTATTCAAACCAGATATACAGTCAGGCGCGTGAAATAATAGCCATGCGCCGCTCCGCTGCGATAGCAGAAGCTGCAGAACGCAAGACTGCCTTTACCATCAGACACCCTGAATACAGCGACATGGAAAGACAGCTTTCGCGCACCGGATACGAACTTGCCATGACTATATTCCGCGACGGTAACGGTTCAGATGACATATCGGCAATACGTGACCGCAACCTCAGACTTCAGCAGGACATGGAAGAGCTTATCAGAAACGATAATCTTCCGGCGGATTATCTTGAGCCGCACTTCACCTGCAGCAAATGCAGCGATTCGGGAATATGTGAAGGAAAGCTTTGCGAGTGCATCAACACTCTTATGAGACAGATTGCATACGAGCAGCTTAACAGCATTACACCGCTTAAGATAAGCACCTTTGACACCTTCTCGCTGGATCATTACTCCACAAAAGAAAATGCAAACGGCGTCTCTCCTCGCCGGATGATGCAGATAACGCTCAATAAATGCAGAAATTACGCAGAGAATTTCTCTCTCAGATCATCAAGTCTTCTCTTCCACGGCGGCGTCGGTCTCGGCAAGACTCATCTTTCACTCGCTATCGCAGGAAGCGTCATTGAAAAAGGCTACGATGTTGTATACGGATCAGCAAGCTCTTTTTTCGGCAAGATAGAACAGGAACGTTTCGGCAGAGGTGCAACCCCTCAGGACGATACACTTTCCCTTCTCAACTCATGCGATCTTCTGATTATAGATGACCTCGGTGCTGAATTTTCAACACAGCTTACCATTGCTGTGCTGTATGACGTTGTAAACACCCGTCTTCTTCGCGGTCGTCCCACCATAATCAGCACAAACCTTAACCCCGCCGGTCTGGAGCAGAAGTATTCAGACCGAATTGTCTCTCGCCTTTCCGGCGGATACACCTGGGTTCCCTTTGAAGGAAATGATATGCGTATCATTCTGCGCAAATCAAAGCGCATTCCGCAGGAATAACAATTCAGACAAACGAAAGCCCTCCCGACCGATTGCACAGGTCTAGTAAAAACGGACAATAGACAAAACACCCCCTAATGTAGGATAATAAAACTACATTAGGGGGTAATTGTATGCCAAGAAAATATACACACATAAAGAAATTTGAAGCAGAACTGATAGTAATGATAGAA
>JAZNOP010000004.1:0-1867 GCA_045580875.1 Acutalibacteraceae bacterium | reverse complement strand
AAGTTCGCACATAACGAGTGGAATTACGATGCTAATTTCAGAGAGGCTGTCAGCTTGCAGGCAGGTCTGAACATCAAGGGCTGGCTTACTGCAAACGGAAATATGACTCTGCTCGGTGATGTAAGCGTTGGCGGAACTCTGTACTGCGACTCGGGGACATTGAATCTCAATGGCAGTGAGCTTACGGTCAACGGCGACGTACTGGTAAGCCGCAGCAGCAATTCTGCTTATCTGAATATAAACAAAGGAAAGCTGTACATAAACGGCGACCTGAGGATGTGCAGTACGAGCGGCTCGTACAGCTACGGCTACCTCACGATGAAGAATGACGAGGATTACATCCTTGTCAACGGAGATATGCTGGTATATCCAAGAAACAATGGCAGTACTCTCACCGCAGGAACTATTGAACTCAAGGGAGATTTCACGCAGAAGCACTACAGCGACTATCCCAACAATTTCTACGCAAGCGGAACACACAGGATGCTGCTCAGCGGCGACAGCCTACAGACCGTTTCCTTTGCCAGCACAAGCTCGAGATTTAATGTGGTGGATGTGAAGAACTTCTCTGAAGAAGGTATTCTTTTCTCAACTGCCGCAACAGTTATTGAGCTGAATGACAACGGTTGTATCGTAGCGTTTGCAAACGGCGAGCAATCGGGCTGGACGCTGGAAGCAGATCAGATCTACGAGGGTGATCTCAATCTTGCGAGAGGCACACTCGACCTCAACGGACATAAGCTCACTGTAACAGGAACGCTCATCCAGTCGGGCGGTGCAGTGAATGTAAACGGCGGTGAGCTGGATGTTCAGGGAGATTACCTTGTTCAGGCTGTGAACGGAAGCAGCTACACCAACAGCACAGGCACGCTTACTATGACCAACGAAGCTGACACCATCACGGTAGCCGGCGACTTTGTCATGCAGTCGAATGTTTCTCACAACGGTAAGCTGACAGCAGGTACGCTTGAAGTACATGGCGACCTTATTCAGAAAGGCGGCTCCAAATACAACTTCTACACTTCAGGAACACATACAGTTGTGCTGAACGGCTCTGAAAAGCAGACGATCAGCGTAGCGAACAACAGCATTTCCTACTCCCGCATAAATAATCTGAAGATAGAAAACACCTCCGAGGACGGCGTAGTGGTTTCCTCCGCTGTTTATGTTGTAGGAAATCTGTATAATACCGACACCCCCATTACCAACAGCGGTAATCTGTATCTTTCGGCAACTACAAAGTTCGCAGATAACGAGTGGAATTATAACGCTAATTTCAGAGAGGCCGTCAGCCTGCAGGCAGATCTGAACATCAAGGGCTGGCTCACTGCATACGGAAATATGACTCTGCTCGGTGACGCAAGTGTTGGCGGAACTCTGTACTACGACTCGGGGACATTGAATCTCAACGGAAATGAGCTTACTGTCAACGGCGATGTACTGGTAAGCCGCGGCAGCAGTAACGCTTATCTGAATATAAACAAGGGCAAGCTGTACATAAACGGCGATCTGAGGATGTGCAGTACGAGCGGCTCGTACAGCTACGGCTACCTCACGATGAAGAACGACGAGGATTACATCCTTGTCAACGGAGATATGCTGGTATATCCGAGATATAATTACAGTACTCTCACCGCAGGAACAATTGAGCTAAAGGGAGATTTCACGCAGAAGCACTACAGCGACTATCCCAACAACTTCTACGCAAGCGGTACACACAGGGTGGTGCTCAGCGGCGACAGCCTGCAGACTATTTCCTTTGCCAGCACAAGCTCGAGATTCAATGTGGTGGATGTGAAGAACTTCTCTGAAGAAGGCATTCTTTTCTCAACTGCCGCAACAGTTATTGAGCTGAATGACAACGGTT
>JAZNOP010000003.1:0-1565 GCA_045580875.1 Acutalibacteraceae bacterium | reverse complement strand
TGAGGGAGAGACAAATCGCAGATTTAAGCCAAATTTTTCTCTCCCTCCGGCTCTGCGAGCCACCTCCCTCGTCAGAGGGAGGCTCCTTAGGTTTCCGCTTACTTAATCATATTAACCAAAATTTACCACATCGGCTTTATTCACTGCGCAACCCTCTCCAGTCCGCTCTCCACCAAACCATCACCTTAAGGATATATAATTGAAACATGAAAAAATACATCATTCCACCGGAGAAAATAAAACCCCTGCTGACCGGAATGGGTATGTGCATGATTCCCGATACGATACTCGTCTCAGGTCTGCCGGTGACCCATTTCTACCGCGTCATGCCTGCCCACAGACAGGACAGCGGCTGGCGCTTCCTTGCCGGAACAGAGACCCCCGAGTACCTCTCCAACCCCCGCTACATCGGGCTGTATGACGTAAATGTCATGGCGAATTACTGCCCTGAGATAATCGATAAGCTCAGCAGCGCGCCCTACACCGCATACGAGCTCATCGACGGCGAGTGGGTGGACGTCTCGCTCATCACCGACTGGCTGGATATGGCGTAACAACGGCCGAAAAGGGGACTCGAATTTATATTATGGAAAGAATTAAATACCCGAAAGCGATACTTTTTGATTACGGTCATACGCTGGCGAAGGAGAACAGCTTTGATTCCCTTGCCGGATACCGCGCGCTGATGCGCTATGCCGCAAGCAATCCGAAGAGTGTCACCGCCGAGGAGATTGCCGCGTACGATGCGAAGCTGTTCGGCTATCTGATGAAGAATGCCCACACGGCTGACATCGAGCTGGCGCACAGGGCGCTCTTTCGTACGCTGTTTGAGACCTTCGGAGTGAAATTTGACCTCAGCGAACTGGAGATGGAGCTCATCTACTGGGAGAATGCCAGCCCGATAGAGCCCATGCCGGGCGCTGTCGAGGTTATAGATTATCTGAATGAAAAGGGAATTCCGACCGCAGTTGTCAGCAATCTGTCCTTTTCGGGGGAGGCGCTGCACTACCGTCTGCGCTCGATTCTGCCGCGCGAGCGGTTCTGTTTTGTCATGTCGTCGTGCGACTACGGCTGGCGCAAGCCGAACAGCTTCCTCTTCAATGCCGCGCTGGCAAACATCGGCGAGCGGGCGGAGGACATATGGTTCTGCGGTGACAATACACAGGCGGATATCAAAGGGGCTTCAGATGCCGGCATGGTGCCGGTATGGGTGCGCAGTCCGATAATCTGCACCTACCGCGACCCTGCGCACGATACTGCGCCGGAGGTCAGCCATATACTGACCGACCGCGTCGACCGACTCATCGAGCTGCTGGAGAAAAGCGATACCAGCGGCACACAGTGTCTCTGACAGGTGGTGTTTCCGCCAAGCGGTAAATTTTGGTTTAGAGCATTAACCTTCGGTAATGAAACAGCCGCACTTTCCAAAGACCGAGCCGGAAGAATATCGGCGAGGGGTGGAAGTGTGGAAGATGATAAAGCATTGGCAATCACCACACTTATCTCCGGTGAATGTGCGCCGGACAGTGGCGCAGGCTACATGTATTTATTCCGAATTGAGGTTT
>JAZNOP010000002.1:0-4964 GCA_045580875.1 Acutalibacteraceae bacterium | reverse complement strand
AAAGGGCGGCAGCGTTCTTAACTCTGTCAAGAAGCAGACCGAGCGTATCGGCCGTATTCTTCAGATGCACGCTAATGACCGTAAGGATATCGATGTTGTTTATGCAGGCGATATCGCTGCCGGTGTCGGCGTAAGAAACACCACCACCGGTGATACTCTCTGCGATCCGAAGAACCCGATCATTCTCGAATCCATGGAATTCCCCGAGCCTGTTATTCGTGTTGCTATCGAGCCGAAGACCAAGGCCGGCGAAGAGAAGATGGGTATTGCTCTCGGCAAGCTTGCTGAGGAAGACCCCACCTTCAAGGCATACACCGATGAAGAGACCGGCCAGACCATTATCGCTGGTATGGGTGAGCTTCATCTCGAAATCATTGTTGACCGTCTGCTCAGAGAGTTCAAGGTTGAGGCTAACGTTGGTGCTCCGCAGGTCGCCTACAAGGAGACCATCCGCGGCACTGCTGACATTGACCACAAGTACGCTCGTCAGTCCGGTGGTCACGGTCAGTACGGTCACGTTAAGATCCGCTTTGAGCCGAACGAGGGCAAGGGCTACGAGTTCGCAAGCGAGGTCGTCGGCGGTACTGTTCCCAAGGAGTATATTCCCGCTGTTGATGCCGGTATTCAGGGCGCTCTGCTCTCCGGTGTTCTCGCAGGCTACAACGTTGTTGACGTCAAGGCAGTTCTCTACGATGGTTCTTACCACGAAGTTGACTCCTCTGACCTCGCATTCAAGCTCGCTGCTTCCATGGCAACCAAGGAAGGTCTGCGCAAGGCAGGCTCTGTTCTCCTTGAGCCGATCATGAAGGTTGTCGTCACTGTTCCGGACGAGTACCTCGGCGATGTTATGGGTGACGTTACCAGCCGCCGCGGCAACATTCAGGGCATGGAGATCCAGAATGGCGCACAGCAGGTCACTGCTTACATTCCGCTTTCCGAGATGTTCGGTTATGCAACCGACCTCCGTTCCAAGACTCAGGGTCGTGGTACCTATTATATGGAGCCGGCTAACTATGCTGAGGTTCCGAAGTCTGTCAGCGAGAAGGTTATCGGCGACCGTGCAAAGCGCGACTAATTACTTCTTTTAACTGATTTCATCAATACCCTGTCGTTTTCACACGGTCAGACAACAAAAAAGTGTCTGTATACAAAACATTTTTTGTGCAGGGTATTGATATTTATTAAAAAAATTGTTATTATGTATAAGCGAATATATTTGTTCGATTATCGTGAATTCATAATAAGGAGGATATTCACAAATGGCTAAGCAAAAGTTTGAACGCAGCAAGCCCCACGTAAACATTGGTACCATCGGTCACGTTGACCATGGTAAGACCACCCTCACCGCTTCTATCACCAAGGTTCTCAACCTTGCTGGTACTTCCGAGTTTGTTGATTACGCAAACATCGATAAGGCTCCTGAAGAGAGAGAGCGCGGTATCACCATCAACACTGCACACGTCGAGTATCAGACTGCTGCTCGTCACTATGCACACGTTGACTGCCCGGGCCATGCTGACTACATCAAGAACATGATCACCGGTGCTGCTCAGATGGACGGCGCTATCCTCGTCGTTTCTGCAGCTGACGGTCCTATGCCCCAGACCCGTGAGCACATCCTGCTCGCTCGTCAGGTTGGCGTTCCCTCCATCGTTGTCTTCATGAACAAGGTTGACCAGGTTGACGACGAAGAGCTCCTCGAGCTTGTCGAGATGGAGATCCGTGAGCTCCTCAACGAGTACGAGTTCCCCGGCGACGACACCCCGATCATCCGTGGTTCTGGTCTCCAGGTTCTCGAGTGCACCTCCAACGATCCTAACGCTCCTGAGTACAAGTGTGTTCTCGAGCTCATGGACGCTGTTGATGCTTATGTTCCGACTCCTGAGCGTAAGGCTGACCTTCCCTTCCTTATGCCTGTTGAGGACGTTTTCACCATCACCGGCCGTGGTACCGTTGCAACTGGTAGAGTTGAGCGTGGCCAGCTGAAGCTCGGCGAGGAAATCGAAATCGTTGGTCTCCAGGACGAGAAGAGAAAGACCGTTGTTACCGGTATCGAGATGTTCCGCAAGCTCCTCGACTATGCAGAGGCTGGCGACAACATCGGTGCTCTCCTCCGTGGTGTTCAGAGAACTGAGATCGAGCGTGGTCAGGTTCTGTCCAAGCCCGGTTCCATCCATCCGCACACCCAGTTCCATGGCCAGGTTTACGTTCTGACCAAGGACGAGGGCGGCCGTCATACTCCGTTCTTCAACAACTATCGTCCGCAGTTCTATTTCAGAACTACTGACGTTACCGGCGTTGTTAAGCTCCCCGAGGGCACTGAGATGTGCATGCCTGGCGACCATGTTGAGATGGACGTCGAGCTTATCACTCCGATCGCTATCGAAGAGGGTCTCCGCTTCGCTATCCGTGAGGGTGGCCGTACTGTTGGTTCCGGCGTTGTTACCGGCATCAACGGCTAATTGCCACGAGCTTATAGCTTAAATTAAAAATCGACCCCCGAGAGGTTTGCCTTTCGGGGGTTGTGTTTTGTTCAATCAGAGTTTAATGGATGGTGTTTACGATGAAACAGAAATTCACACATCCCGCAAAATGGAGGGAAACTGCAGATCCCTTTTCGCTGGATTTTCACACATTCCAGCCGATTGAAATATTAGGATATCCTCATGCTGGAAATGATGTATTCCATGTCCGGGGGATATATAATGGTGAGAAGATCACTGCATATCTGAAAATCGCTCGCCATAGGGATGCTGCACTTGAAAACGAAGCAAGGATCATGCCACAGGTCAAGCATCCAGCAGTTCCGAAGATATTGGATACTGGCTCTGATGAGCAGCATTTTCTGGTTACAGAAGAAAAAGCCGGACAGAGATTGTCCGTAATCCTGGGCGAAAATGAAGACATGGAATCGTTTGAATATATGCACGAATACGGCGCTGCACTCGGCTTTCTTCATCAATTGAAAATTGACGCCTCGCCGGTAGCGGAGAGGCGATTTTTCCATGCCCCGTCAGATGAACTGCTATCAGAACTGGAATTGACATCCCTTGGAGATTACTTCTCTAGGAAACCAACCAATATAACCACAGTATTCTGCCACGGAGATTTCCACTACGCAAATATTCTCTGGGATAACCACCACATCAGCGGTATTCTCGATTTTGAGCTTTCCGGCTACGGCAACAGAGACTATGACATTGCATGGGCCATCATCCGCCGCCCGGGTCAGCGTTTTATGAAAACCGAGGATGAATGTCGGCGCTTTCTTGAGGGCTATGCAGAATATGGCAGCTATAATTTAGATAACATCTGCTATTATATGGCTCAAATCTATATTTATTTCCTTTCATCCTGCGGCGATGATGAGGAATATAGTATGTACATACGGAATTGGCTTGTGGCGAACTGCAAATAGCCCTACCCTACACGAAATCCAGCTGCAAATTATTTGCAGCTGGATTTTTAATAAAAAAATGTCAGAAAAAAGTTTTAAAAACCTATTGACATTTTTCCTAATCCAAGTATAATATAATCATCAGGAATGATTCTTAATCCTAATTAAAAGGAGGCGACAAAATGACCGGACAGCGACAGCTTATTCTTGATGTTCTCCGCTCCTCTTCGGGGCATATGACTGCTGACCAGATTTTCACTGCAGCAAGGCAGATAAAACCCGACATTGCAGTCGGCACTGTCTACCGCAATCTGAAGCTTCTCACCGAAGCAGGCGAGATCAGGCACATTCTTGTTGCCGGCAGTCCGGACATTTATGACAAAAGCCTTCACCCGCATGAGCATATGATATG
The DNA here is from genome assembly GCA_045580875.1 of Acutalibacteraceae bacterium. Taxonomy (GTDB): domain Bacteria; phylum Bacillota; class Clostridia; order Oscillospirales; family Acutalibacteraceae; genus SIG598. Next base: position 1,155 of record JAZNOP010000002.1, on the reverse strand, counting down.
CGACAGCTGCGGCGAGGTAAGCGACATTGATGTAATTGACACCGCATCAATTGAACTCAAGCACAATATCCAGATCAGATCTTACGAGCTGACAATCAGAGGCATTTGCAGTGAATGCGCAAAGTTCACCGCCTGATAAATCAGCAGATATCAACAAGTTATAAACCGGTAAATCAAGCTGAACCAAATTAAAAGCTGAACCGGACATATAAAAACAAATTTACATTTACGGAGGATTTTATTATGAAAAAGTATGTTTGCCCTGTTTGCGGTTATGTTCACGAAGGTAACGAGCCCCCTGAGTTCTGCCCCCTCTGCAAGGTTCCCGGCGCAAAGTTCATCGAGCAGACCGGCGAGATGACCCTCGCAGCTGAGCACGAGTTCGGCGTATATGAGACCACTGTCCGCGACAATGCTGACATCTCTGAAGAAGACAAGAAGTATATCCTTGATCAGCTCATCGCTAACTTCAACGGCGAGTGCAGCGAGGTTGGTATGTATCTCTGCATGGCTCGCATCGCACATCGCGAGGGCTATCCCGAGATCGGTCTCTACTGGGAGAAGGCAGCTTATGAAGAGGCAGAGCACGCTGCAAAGTTTGCTGAGCTCCTCGGCAGCACTCTCGAACCCAACATGAAGAACTCCACCAAAGCTAACCTTGCATGGCGCGTTGACTGCGAGTTCGGTGCAACTGCCGGCAAGACTGAGCTTGCTCTCTGCGCAAAGAAGAACGGTCTCGATGCTATCCACGACACCGTCCACGAGATGGCTCGTGACGAGGCTCGTCACGGCAAGGCTCTGAAGGGTCTTCTGGAGAGATATTTCGGTTAATCATTTGATAATCCCATTTCACTACATCAACGAAAAGAGGTAACTGATATGAAATACACCTGCCCCTGTGGTTATGAATACGATCCGGCTATCGGCGATCCTGACAACGGCATAGCTCCCGGCACTGCATGGGAGGATGTCCCCGAGGATTGGGTATGCCGACTTGCGGACTTGGCAAGGATGTTTTCGAGGCTGAATAAAAATCTGATAAAACTTCCGAGAGGACAGACAGCAATGTCTGTCCTCTTTTTCATATTCCAAATCCATATCACTATTCATATAAAAAGCCGCAAATTCGACCGAAATATGCGATGCAACATTTCA
>JAZNOP010000001.1:0-67540 GCA_045580875.1 Acutalibacteraceae bacterium | reverse complement strand
CGACCTGCCACCTTTAACAAAGGTGGACGAAACTTTTAATCTGCCTGCGCTTAATCGCATAAACCAAAATTTACACTTCAGCTGCGGCGGTATAATGTTCCGGCAAAAAATAATCCTCAAACCCCTTGCAAAGAGCATATGAATGTATTATAATATTTCGCGGAGAGCTGGTGAACGGTTTTTCTCCAGCAGTTTATCCTGCATACCGACATGCGGGTTCCGGGTCCTGGGCGACAGGGCGCTGTGAACCATGTCAGGCGGGGAACCGAGCAGCATTAAGCGGTTTGCTTTGTGCGCCGCAGCAAGCCTGGGCCCGTATGTCAGTGTGCAGGACTTTTTTTATCATTTTTCAGAAAGGGTGGTGCCTTGTGTATCGGGTTTTATATAGAAAATACCGCCCGGCATCGTTTGAAGATGTCTGGGGTCAGCCGCAGGTTACCACTATCCTGCGCCGTCAGATAACCAGCGGAAAGCTGGCTCATGCCTATCTTTTTACCGGCTCGCGCGGAATCGGCAAGACTACCTGCGCCAAAATTCTGGCGAAGGCGGTCAACTGCCTGCACCCCGTAGACGGTGACCCCTGCAATGAGTGCGAAATCTGCCGTGCGATAAATGATGAGTCCATTCACGAGGTCGTTGAGATGGACGCCGCGTCGAATAACGGTGTCGGTGATGTCCGTGACCTGCAGGAGCGTCTTATCTTCCCGCCTACAAATGCAAAATACCGTGTCTATATAATCGACGAGGTTCACATGATGAGCGATGCGGCGTTCAATGCCCTGCTCAAAACTCTTGAGGAGCCTCCTGAGCACGTTATATTCATACTTGCAACCACCGAGGTGCATGAGCTTCCTGCTACCATACTTTCACGCTGTCAGCGTCTCGATTTCCGCCGTATTTCGGCAGAGGATATCGCCGGCAGACTTGAGGAGATAGCCGCGGAGGAGGGCTGCTCTGTCGAGCGCGATGCAGCTCTGCTCATAGCACGTGTTGCCGACGGCGGTATGCGTGATGCTATCTCGCTGTTTGACCAGTGCCTTGCACGTGACAGCCATGTAACCGAGGATATTGTCCGCGACGCAGCAGGTCTTGCCGGCTCTGAGCATATCTTCGAGCTGTCCGAGTCGATATGCGCCTGCGACACAGCCAGAGTGCTTGTTCAGCTTGACCGTCTGCACCAGCTGTCGAAGGATATGCAGCGCCTGTGCGAGGAGTTGATATCCCACTACCGCTCACTGATGATAATCAATACCGTTTCCAATCCCGGTGAGCTGATTGTTGCAACTACCGACCAGCTTGAAAAATATAAAAACGATGCCGCAAATTATTCTCTCAGCCGCGTAATGTCTATTATTGATTCGCTCCAGTCGGCGCTTGAGAATATGGGCAGAGGTGCGCATCGCCGTACCGAGCTTGAAATGGCTCTGCTGAGAATATGCAGGCAGAAAGATGAAGCTCAGGAGAAATCAATAATAACCGAGCTCGAAAAGCGCGTCCGGTCTCTTGAGGCGGCAATCCGCAACGGAGTGGTCACCAAAGCGGCAAAATCCGAGCCGCAGATGGCTCCTATCGTTACCGGAAAATCAGCCGCAGTTGAACTGAGCGACCGCGCAGTGCCGTTTGAGCAGTGGAGTACCATACTCGAAAAGCTTGAGGATAAAAACAAGGCGCTGTATGCCGTGCTCAGCGGCTCTCAGGCATATCTTGCCGATGACTGCTGTCTGATAGATACCACCGACCTTGCAAAGGATATGCTCCGTCAGCCGACAGCACGTCAGGTGCTTCGCGAGCTGCTGGTTGAAACTACCGGCAAGAATTACCGCCTTGGCGGATACACACCCACATCTTCACTGCCCGAGCACCGCCCTTCTCCGCTTGATGCGGTAATCGAGCGTGCAAAGCAGTCAGGTGTTGAGGTCAATGTCACTGAATAGTCATTTGTGCCCGTGTAATATCGGGCTGCGAATATAATTAAAACAATCAATTTTCAGGAGGAAAAGAAATATGAAAGCAAGACTTCCTGCCGGTTACGGCGGCGGCCCCGGCAATATGCAGCAGATCGCACAGCAGGCACAGAAGATGCAGGCTGAAATGGAGCGCATTTCTGCAGAGCTCGACGAGAAGGAATACACCGTTTCCAGCGGCGGCAACGCTGTCAGCGTAACTGTCACCGGCAAGAACGAGGTAAAGAATATAAGCATTCAGCCCGAGGTAGTTGATCCCGATGATATCGAGATGCTTTCCGATATGATCATGGCTGCTGTCAATGAGGCTCTGCGCATGGCTGCAACCGAGCGCGAGAATCGCATGAACGGCATCACCGGCGGTCTCAATATCCCCGGCCTGTTCTGATAGGTCATGGCATACAATGTAGCTCCGCTCTCACGGCTCATCGAGCAGTTTGAGCGGCTGCCAAGCATAGGACACAAAACAGCACAGCGCCTTGCGCTTTATGTTCTCAACCGACCGAAGGCAGAGGCAGAGGCGTTTGCAAAAGCGCTTATCGATGCACATGAGCAGATACATCACTGTTCGGTCTGCTGCAACCTGACCGACGGTGAGGTGTGTTCAGTGTGCTCAAATGAGGCGCGTGACCACTCGACTATATGCGTGGTGGAGGACGCGCGTGATGTTATTGCTATCGAGCGTACCCGTGAGTACGGCGGTGTGTATCACGTGCTCCACGGTGTCATATCGCCCATGGACGGCATCGGTCCCGACCAGATACACATCAAGGAGCTCATCTCACGTATGAGCGGTGATGTGAAGGAGGTCATAATGGCAACAAACCCGACCGTTGAGGGCGAAGCAACAGCAATGTATATTTCCCGCCTGCTCAAGCCTATGGGCGTAAAATGCACAAGACTTGCGTATGGCATTCCTGTCGGCGGAGACCTTGAATATGCCGACGACGTAACACTCACCCGCGCCATTGACGGCAGAAGTGAGATGTAATTCCATTATTTATTTTCCGCAAAAGGGGGTATCTTGATGGCGGAGAAAAACAGAAGCGAGACCCGTACCATTGCCCAGAACAAAAAGGCATATCATGACTATTTTGTAGAGGAGACCTATGAGGCGGGCATTGAGCTTTTCGGCACAGAGGTAAAGTCTATCCGTCAGGGCAAGGTCAACCTCAAGGATGCGTGGTGCGCAATCCATGACGGAGAGCTTTTTGTTCGTGGAATGCACGTTTCGCCGTATGAGCAGGGCAATATCTTCAACCGTGACCCCATGCGCGAGCGTAAGCTTCTCATGCACAAGAAGGAGATAATGAAGCTCTATGGTACTGTCAAGCAGGACGGTCTTGCGCTGATTCCTCTTTCGCTCTATTTCAAGGGCTCAAGGGTCAAGGTGCAGGTCGGTCTCTGCCGTGGTAAGAAGCTTTACGACAAGCGCGAATCGGCGGCTGAGCGTGATGCAAAGCGGGATATCGACCGCGCAATGAAATCAAGACGTGCCGCCGAATAAAAAAGGTGCTCATCAGAAGATGAACACCTGAGAATACAGCATAGATTATTGCAGCCAGGGCAGCATAGCCGAATAATATTCGGTCAGCTGCTCTGTTTTCATTTTGGCGTTAGCCGGACTCGTTGAGGGCAGTGAAAAATGCGGCAGAGAGATTTCGCCTGCGCAGTGCTTCATATAAAGCTGAGAGGCTTTTGTTCCGGTAGTGAATACCGCGCGGATTCCTGTGCCGGTGACGAGACCGGCGATATCGTTTGCTACCGGCTTTCTGATGCTTGCATCTGAAGCTCCGTCAATGTCGCAGGCGGCAAGCACGTCCCAGAGTGCAATGCCGTGTCTCAGGCACAAATCACGTTTTTCTTCCGGAGAACAGGGAAGCGGCTCACCGAGCAGCTGTGACAATACAGTCCAGAAACGGTTGCGCGGATGGGAATAATAAAAGCCGTACTGGCGTGAGGCAGGTGAGGGCATAGTGCCGAGCACAAGTATCCTGCTGAAGCAGTCGCAAACCGGCTCAAAGCAATGTTCAACACGTTCGCTCATGGTGGCAACTCCTTGTTATTCAGCATAGCTGTTGTTATAATATGTTATAACGATTATACAGCCCGAAAGGGTTGGTTTCAAGCGTTTACGGCTATGTGATTTCAATATAAGATTGGCTTGTTTATGCCATTTTGTGGCAGTAAATCGAGCAGAAATAAAAAAGTCGGAAAAAAGTAAAAAAAGGGGTTGACACGTGGTATTCGTTGTGCTATAATTGTCAAGCAATCAAGAGAGACGCGAGTGTGCTGGAACTGGCAGACAGGCACGTTTGAGGGGCGTGTGTCAACAGACGTACGAGTTCAAGTCTCGTCACTCGCACCAGATAAGAGCTTTGGAAAATGGCTTAAACAAGCCGAATCCAAGGCTCTTATTTTTATGTCGGTGCGAGTTTGGGGCTTGTTTGGGGTTTATTCTCGACTTTGATTAGGCTTGTGCTGCCGCCACATCTTCAGCAGTTCGGCACGCTCCTGCGGCGTTAATTCCATAATGGTTGAAAAATCAGGAGATGTTTTATCGTTTTCGTTTATTATGAGTTTATTACCATTTCTTTCGTTACCTTGCATATGCGTTACCTTTCAAGCTTTACTTTCCAAATAAAAAAATATATATGTAATATAAAGTTTTATAATCTGAATTATTTAATTTTTCTATTATTTTCCTTATCATTTCCTCTCTGTTAATTATTACAGTTTTGTTATTATTTTTTTTTATTGTCTTCCATATCTTTCCCTCTTAATCTTTACTTGTCGTTCTCTACACTGTCCAGAAATACATAAGTCATATATACTACCCTATATTCTTCTCTCTGCAGCATCTCATTGATTCTCTCAATCATTTCATCTCGCGGAAGCGGTTCGGGAAGGTCGTTCCTGATTTTAATGTTGCTCATTTGATAGTCTCCTTTGGCATTATTTTTCTTGTGTGATTCAATTAACGGTCAGGTTAATAATACTTAGTGGTTGATTAAACAATTACGAAATAAGGGTATTTCCGGCGCTTTACAGCGTGTCATACTTCAGCTTATTCCTTCACTACTGCTCTGTCTGATCAGCGTCAATCAGACGGCACAACCAGCAGCAATATAAACCGAACATCAGCCCAATGCCGGACAAAACTCCTAATAAAAGGGAGCCTGCATGTATGGACATTTGATCACCTCCTAATCTGTCGGGCGGTTTAGCCGCCGCCCTCGGGGTATGGGTATATATTACACTATCTTTAGTACATAGTCAATTGTGATAATAGCTAAAGCTATGCACTAATTCTTGTACATATTTACACTATCTTTAGTACGGTGATTTTGCTATAATATGTATCACTGGAGGTGACATAATGCCAATCGTGTATGACAAACTGTTTGCCTTATTAAAAAGTAAAAATAAGACAATGTACGATTTAAGAAAAGACAAAGTTGTAGGAACGGCAACGCTTGAAAAAATGCGAAAAGGCGAGGGAAATGTTGATACAAGGACAATTGCAAGCCTTTGCCAGTATCTAAACTGTCAGCCTGGGGACATACTGGAATATGTTCCGGATGATACTGCTGAACAAGTATAGCCGATTAAAGTACATATTCCGGACATTTCGGACACCTAAAAAAGAGAAGATAACTCACGCAGCATATAATATGGTTGATGCCCCTACTGCAAGATAAAACCAAATAAAGCAAGCCGCCCACGTTGCAGATCAGCAGCATGGGCGGTGTTTTTATATGATGAGAGAATAAGAAAATAGCAACGTACTTATTTGCGGTCAATTAGCGTTAAAGGCGTTTCCGCGCGGCGATCTGCTCCGGTGTTGAATCGCTCCAGCGCTTAGTGTGAACATTCTGTTTTCTTCTGCCAAGAATATAATCAACAGTGCATCTGCAACGCTCATGGCGGCGGAATACGTTATTTCCGGTGTCTCGTACTTCTTCATAGACATAAACGCCGGCAAGATTCTGACACCATTCACAGCAATCACCGACAGCCGTGCGGACAATTTTGGGGTCAAGTCCTGAATCATACTGAAAATCGGTGTTAGCCTGTATGAACTCATCGACTACGCTTTGACTAAAATTAACTATCGGCTCACCGAACAGCCATGCAGCTTCATCGAATTGTCTATAACTGGAGACTTTCTGTATTAGACCGTTCACACGACTTTTATTTATTTCCGGCTTTATAGGATTCAAGCCAAGCTGAATAGACGTGTATACGTTTTTCTGAATATCAGAACAAACGCGAGATATAAGAGTATGATTGTTGCCAAGTGTCGGCGATAGAATTGCCTGAGCAATATCTGAAGGTATTTTCCCATCGGGCAGAACGTCAGCGGTTATGTACTTCTTATACTGCGCGGACAATATTTCGCCCACTCTGATTGCAAATTCATTCGCATCAACAAATGTGATACTGCCGTCTGCAATCTTCTTATACAGAGCAGCGATTTTTGCATCTGAATTAAACTCAAGGTTAAAACCGTTTTTTATCTGATCCAGTAACTCAGGTGCTATATTAACAGTTCCTGCCATCATTTTCGCCTCCTGCCTGAGTAATACTGTTACGACTTGATTGATTGTTTTCTCGCCATTGCTTTTCCAGTGTTTTCTTTGCGGTCTTTCTGCACTGATCAGAGCAGTACCGAGCAACCGGCGATGATGAATAAAATACTTTGCCGCATACCGGACAGCTGCGTTTTCCGTACATAATACAACCTCACATTATCAGGATTGAAAATTACATTCAGAGTGGAAACAGATACTATGTGTTTTTTCGTGCAGTAATGTCGGTGAGCTCCCGAAGGGGGAGGGGGAGGGGGATATGCCCCTATTGGTGGGCATAAAAAAATTATAATTATATAATGATTAACATTACTTATATTGCAAACAGTTTCACTGCATAGAAACAATCAAATTGCAGGCTGCTTCTCACTCTGAATAATAATTCTGTGTCCGCCTACTTACTCGCAGACAACTGTACCCTCTCCGAAAGTCTCGTTAATCTTGTTAGCGAAAAACATTTCAAGAAGTCCATACTCAGGATTAGAACCATCGAGCTGAGTGTGTGCAAGCTTTGCCATCCCCTCAGCGCATTCGAGGGGCCTACTTGTGAGACCGGGCCCGAAGTCAACCATCCCGGTTGTATAAAGATGGGGGACAGTGATTGATGTTACCTCCTTAAGAGTTTCAAGCGTAAGAAGATCACCGCTGCGTATAAGGGGGGTTATTACACGCTGAAGGGTGGGGGCGGTCATTTTATCGCCCATGATGGAAATTATCTGAAGGGCGTTATTTACTGTCAGCTGATGCGAAGTCGAACCGAATACCGGATTGCTCATGAGGTCTACCATCTTTATTGCATGGGCATCACGCTCAGACTTCACAAATTCAGCAATCAGATTCTTAATCTGACTATGTGCATTCTCGCGATAATCGTTGCGACGAGTCTCGGCAATTATTACCTCGCGGCTCTTTGTCTCTTCGTCGAGGTCTGAGCGGCGCTGGATGTCCTCGATAGTTTTGTTGTAACCTCTAATATTTTTGGCGGTATCCACCAGTGCGTTAAATATTACAACTGATTTTTCTTTAGCTGTCATTATTAAATTACCTCCTGATTAATTATGTATAAATTCGCCGGTTATATTGTCGTGCCATTCTTTGAGCGCTGCATCAGTGCTATAGGTGCGGTCAGGAACTGGATTCGGATTAAACATCGGCGGCGCCGGAGAATTGTTGAAACGCTGCCGGTGAAATGTATTGACAAGTCTCACAGCATCCCGACGGAGTTCTTCCGGTGTATTGCCTCGAAGTCTTTCAACAAAATCAACTGTATAATCATCTTCAATAGCGATCTGCAGTTTTGCATTTCTAAGGTCTGCAGCGCGAAGACGGTCAGCGTAGTCTGCAAGCTGTTCAGAGTATGCGGCGCGTTCAGCTGCAAAAAGTTCTGATGTATCTGCGTTCATAAGTTCAGCGATTCGAGCGGATGAAGCTTCAAGCTGTGAATCACGTTCAGAAAGCTGAGCGGTCAGCTCTGCAGTTCGCTTTGCTACGGCAGTTTCAAAATCTGCCTGTGTAAGAATAGGAGTGAAAAGTTCGTCCATAAAAATACATTCTCCTCTGAAAATACATATAGTATGAATTGGTAGTATAAATCAAATAACGCCGCGGCTCACAAGCAGCTGCCGCTGTCCGAGTGCATTGTCTGTACGTGCAGACGTTCCGCCGACCAGCTTGTCACCGTCAAGATATATCTTCATGTTTCGAATGTCTTCACGTATTGAACTAAGCTGATCAATGAAAGATTCACTGTTCGTCGGGTTTGCCCTAACAGATGCAGCAAGCGGATTAATTGACATATTATAGCTTAATCCACTATATCCACCTGAACTAAAGCTATTGAGCGCGCCATGAGCAAGTCCTGCCATTGCATTGTTAACAAGTCCGCTGTAATTTACAATTCCCTGAACAAGTCCCCTGTCCATCATCTGACCCATCCACGCCATTTCAACCGAGGGTGAATGAATACCAAACAGACCCTTTAAATAGCTTAAAACGTTGCCTACCCAGCCAGATAATTTTTCTTTTATCCAGTTATAGCCGCTTGTTAATCCGGCGATGAGTCCTCTGCCAAGGTCAAGTCCGATGGATTTCATACTGGAAAAAACAGAATCAAGAATCTGCGGAATTGCTTTGACAATACTCATTAATGCGGTAATAGTTGCGTTGAAGATATCGGGAGCCGCGTCAATAAGAGCATTGACAATAGTAAAGACTATCTGAGGAAAGTTCACCGAAAGTGCAGATGTTATATTTTTAATAATTGTCGGTATAGCATCAACCAGTGGCGGAATAATTATCGGTATAGCTTGAATTAATGAATTAAAAAGGCTGATTCCGGCATCGAGCAATAAGTGAATATTACTCATCAATCCTGTCACAATAGAATTAATCACTGTTGGAAGAGCCTGAGCAATAGCCGGAATATTATCTACAATTCCCTGTAATAGAGCGGAGAGCATCTGAGATCCAGCAGTGATAATTGTAGGTAAGTTGGTCAATACTGTATCGCTTACCATCTGAATGAGCGGTATAACACCATTTGCCAAGAACTCAGTAAATACTGTTGGTAGAGATTCGCTCAGTGATACAAACAGGCTAGTCGCATTTTCAAGCAATGACGGAATTAATGCACCTGGCATACTGCTGATAAAAGAGCCGATAACAGACGGTAGCCCACTAAGAATATTCACAATTGCAGGGAGCATATTCTTTGACACGAACGTTGTTATACTATCGCCCAGAGCAGTCAAGGACGGGGCAATGTCATTCCCTAGAGTAAGATTGCCAAGGACGTTTGAGAATGCCGCTTTCATTGCATCAAGTGAACCTGAGATAGTGTCTGATGATTCTCTCGCAAAGTTGCCTGCGTACTGGCTTGTTTTTTCAAAGAACATCTGCATTGCAAGCTCAGCTTTTTCGGCGTTGCTTGCTTCATTCCAGACAAAATCAAGTCCTTTGCTGACTGCATAAGCCTCAAGTGTCGTTGCATCCATGGCAACACTAAGGTTATCCATCATCCTAAAGTTGCCCTTAGCTGCTCCAGCTATCGATTCCATAGCCGTAGCAGTATCAATACCCATAACAGACGCAACATCAGCAGCTCTTTGCATTGCCTTAGAAGTCAGCTCAAGTGACCGCTGCTGCGTAAGTCCTGAGCCCTGAAAAAGAGAGCCCATTTTATTGGCCGTAGCCATGTAATCAGATGCAGACGCACCCATGTTTTTATAAGCTGTCTGTGCCTGATCCTGAATTATCTTTGCATAATTTCCGAACACGGCAGACGTGCCGCCAAGATTCTGCTGCAGTTCTGCACCGCCCATAAACGCCTTAGTAATTGCAGTACCGATTCCAGCGCTTACAATAAAACGCTTGAATGAATTCGCAAAATTTGAGCCGGCTTTTTGACCTGCTGTAGCTCCGGCACTGCCTAACGTACTCGATATATTCGATTGAACGCCTCTCATTGAGGGCAGTATCTGTATATAAGCTTTCGCTATTTCTACACCGCTTGCCGTTATTATCCCTCGCTTTCTATTTTTTCTATCAATGCCGCTCGTGCTTTCATGAAGTCTTCACCGCTACTATATAAAATTACATCACCTTCAACAGGTTTGCCGCTATCTCGGTTTGTAATTTCAGCAAGTATAGATTTCGGCTGATTTCTTCCCTTACGTGCATCATCGGTTTGCATCCATACAAGAAGCGAAAGACGATCCACAACAGCGGCAAGAATCATAATATCAAGCGGTTGAGATGCTCCGTTTATCTTTCGCATGATACGGCTGTTTTCTGGTAGCCCGACGGCTAATGTTGCCTGAAGTTTTGGCGGTAGCGCTCGACGATCAAACACATGATACTCTGAAGCGAAATCACAGATTAATGCTCTTTCGTCAAGCGCTATCATTGCCGCGAGCGTTAGGAGTTTTTTACATCTTCATTTGTATTGGCAAGCTGCTTCATAACGGCCTCGACGGCTCCGGATATATGGCTGATTTTGCACTTACCGTATGCCGTCTTAAAATGATTTTCTATAGCCTTCTTTATCTCCGGAGAGAACATCAGATCAACGATTTTCGGATAAATGAGGGTATTGCCCTGATTGAGCTCGACCATTGCTTCGAGAAGCTCAAAATCATCAAGACAATTCGGGTCAACCTCAATTTTGAAGCCGTCCTCAAGCATAACAATCTGCTTGACATTCAGCTTGTCGGGAATAACTATGGTGTTTTTATCTGTCATAATAAAAATCTCCTTTTACAAAAAATACTTAAATTGTTTTTAGTTATCTGCTTTCTGCCAGATCAGCGATGCTGCTGGTAAGTGATTCAACAGCATACTCCAACGATTCGAGATGATCCGAAATTTTTCGAAGCGCCTCGATCAATGCGGCAATTTCCTGCGTATTCATGCCTTACATCTCCTTTCTTCTTTAGAATAAAATAAACAGGACTATTAAACCGCAAACGCTTAATGATGCCTCGTACCGGATTATAATATCCTCAGTACGGCAAGGTTGCATTTTCGGTAAAAATAGCCCTGTCTCTTAAACAGCTGGCTTTCAATATTTTGTTTAATAGGTGCAGTGAAAAGCTATCAATCTGTATCGATCTTTTCTGCTGCGCATTCGGCTGCTTTGCGTTCCCAGAATGCTTTCTGATATTCTGCGTTCTTTTCAGGGTGAGCGGCTCGCCATTTTTGCATATATTCCGCACAGTGAGCCTTGTTCTTTTCTCTCCAACGGCGCTGAGATTCAAGCTGCTTTTGTCTTGCCTCTGGGTGTTCCGCATAATATCGCTGTCTCTGTTCTCGATAGTATCTCTTACGAGCTTCCTTTTCCTCAGTGGTCAGATTTGACATTGTTTCACCTCCTTTTCAATGGGGCGGTTGATAAAATAAATTTGCTTTTTGTGTGGTGTATGATGTTCACTCAATTCACCCTATCAACCACCGGTGAATAAAGTGAATGAAGTGAATTGAAATATATCCATAGAAAACAATCTAAAAACCATCAACCATAAGTTGTGGGGGCTCGTTGATAGAACCATTGCAGATGATAGAAAAACCATTTGTAGCGTTACCTTTATACTTAACTCGCCTACCTGTAATCAATGTTATTCCATAGTTATCGAGCCGAGGGGCGATTGCATCAAGTGTTCGCTTGTATTGTTGTCCTGCTCCAAATATAGTCGCACCGTGCTCATCTTTCATCTGATCATAACTGATGTTGACTGTTTCGCCCTCTTTGGCGTGTTCCTTTATTGCCTCAATCAGAGCGGCATCAATTTCGCTCTGGTAGTCACGCAACGCAATAAGCTCATCAGGCTTCTTTCTCTGTCGAGCGGCTTCCTCCAGCGTCTGGCGTGTGATGTCGCTGAAGCCTGCCCACTGTACACCACCCTCACGTGTTATGCGAAACTTGACCGACTGCCCTGCCTCTGCATAGTTTGATTTTGTGTGTACAACGATACGCAAATTACTTTCTGATTCATCGCCGCTGAATATAACACGCATCGCAGAACGAGCGGCATTGATAAAGTCTGTACTGCCGGTTGCTGCGTGGTTTGCGTTTTCGCCCTGTGATCGTTTGTTTACGTGAGAGATAAGAAGCAGACCGCAGTTGCAGTTCTTCGCAAGAATAGACAGCTTTTGAAGCACCGGACGCATTACATTGACACGATTGACATCTATAGTGTCGCCAACGTAAGCGTGCCACGGGTCAATTATTACCAGCTCCGGCGAATAAGCTTTTATTGTTTCCTCAAATTCTTCAATATCTGTTGTAAAATTCATTCCAACAGAATCACAGCAGTCAATAATATATACCTTTGACAAGTCTGCTCCGCTGGCTTTTAAGCGGCTTTTCAGCATTTCGCCGGTGTCTTCTGCCGATATAATCAATACATTTTGGGGTGCTCGTCTGGTTGAGTTAAGCCGCTCGCCTGGCAGACCGCTGCCGCCTTTGCTTATTTCCGCAGCGATACCGCAGCATAGCATTGTTTTGCCTGTGCCGCCGTCCGCCATCATTACTGTATAATCGCCCTTTGGAATGTATGGATACCACGCAAAAGAAAATTTAGCCTCGCCAAATTCATCAGCTGATTTTGCTGTATGTCGTAGTACCTTTGTTGGCTTCTTGTAGTATTCCGCAAACTCAAGTGCATCAAGCAGCATCTGCTTGGCTTTATTGTCACCAAACTGCGCGGCGATGTCCGAAATGTCCCACTTGTGCCCAGCTTTTCGATAGATAGCAGTTGCCGGAATAATGCGAACTGATACAGCTATATCAATCGTGTGGCTTGCAATAAATTCGCCGTAATCGCTGCCGGTTTTGTCATTGTCGGTCAATACAACTATTTCCCGATCTGCGCAAGGTTCATTAAATTGCTGTGGCCATTTCGTCTGACCGCCGCCGTTCGGCGTGCTGGTTGCAGTCAAGCCCATTCGGGTGAGTGTTTCAACGTCCTTTTCGCCCTCGACAAAGAAAAGAGGATTTCGAGCATTGTTGATGTTTGGTAAGTTATATAACGGCGCTTCCGCTCGATTGAGACCACGGCTATATTTGCCGTCCTCATATCGCTCCCAGTAAATCGGCTCCTTGTCTCCGTTCGGCTGAATATAAATTGTCTTTCTGCCAAAGATAGAGCCGTTTGCGTTGAGATAGACGTGTTGACGTGAATCAATAGCGGTGTCTTTTGTTGCCTTTGGTTTCTGCAGTGGTGCTTTCTGTTCTTCAATATAGGCAAAGTTTGCAGGCTTGCCGACCGCTGCAAGTATATCCGGTGCCTTTGCTCCGCACTTTTGACAGTACAGTAGTGAGCCAATACCGCCTTTATCCATTGCAGCCGGTGCGGTTATGTACAAATGATTTGCTTTGCCGCAAACCGGACACATTGCGGTATACTGTGTTGGATTGACCCTTTTTACACCGTCAAACAGTGCAAGCAGTTCATTGAAATCTCGCACGGCTGCACCTCCTTTTTAATATCCTTTACCGTATGCACTCACCTCAATCTATACGGCGAATAGTGCCGTAATCGTTGCAGGCCTGCGGCTCGTTACCGTCTTCGAGGAACGCAAGAAATCGCTCATATGAATAAAAGCGGCGGTTGCCAGCGTGAACGCAAGGAACGCAGCCACGACGAAGCAGACAGCATATTGCATGCTTCGTGAGTGTGCTGTCAGGGTGGTCGGTCAGGTATCGAGCGGCAAGGTTCGCAGAATTAAGCATTGTGTTTGGCATTATTGTACCTCCTGTGCAAGGTCGTTGATGATCTGAATGATCTGCTGTTTTTTCTCGTCAGGCAATTCATCACGCATAATACGAATAAACCACGTCTCGGAGATATGAAGTTCTTTCGCTATTTGCCATAAGCGTACGCCTTTACCAGCGGCAAGCAGCCTTATATCATTATTTGGCTTACACATTATTCTGTTCCTCTCTTTCTTTTGTTATTGACTATTGCGCAACAGTAGTGTACAATTTGATTATACTTGCAACGAAAGTGAAAGTCAACACATTTGTCGCATTTATAGTATGCTTGCGACGATTATTAACACGGAGGTAATATAATGGATGCAAAGGCAACATTTGCAAAGAGATTTACCGAGCTGTGCGGTGATAAAACACAACAGGAGATAGCCGACGCAATAGGTGTTTCAAGAGCCACAGTAGGCTATTATTTGAGCGGCGATCGCTCGCCGGATATCGAAGTGCTGTCAAGAATAGCCCGATATTTTGGTGTTACCAGCGATTATTTGATAGGGTTGAGTGATTCACGTTCTGCGGAATATTACGATGCTGTAAAGAAATTAGGCTTATCTGAAAGCTCAATATTTTACATTGAGGGTTTACGAAAACTTAAAGACCACAAACCAGTCGACGAATTAGATGAGAAATTTGGTGAAAGATTCGGCACCACATCCCAACTTGATGTACTTGAACTTCTTTTAACCAATATGGGATATAGATATGGTGGACTTCTTTCAACCATAGGCGAATTGAGATACCATATGAAACACGCAAGATCTGATAAATACATGAAAACAGTTGAGTTGTTAAAAATCGGGTTGGAGCACGAAGACGACGAGGAATCTCCTTACTTTCTTACAAGCTCATATTTCTCAATAGCCGAGAGGGTTGGCTGGAGAGCTATAGATCCTATTGAATATACAGCTTTTCTTAAATACAAGATAGTAGAGGAATTCAAATCCATTTTATCGGATGTGCTTTCTGATTGCGAACCAGATTACTTGAAGTATGTAGCGGAAATGGATGCGAAACACTACGAGTCTTTAGATGATGGCGAAAATAACGACGATTTACCGTTTTAAGAGGTATTCCAAATGCCAACAATCACTAAACGAGGTGACAGCTACCAGATTGTTTGACCACGACAAAGGGGGAAGAATATGGCAACGATTGAAAAGCGTGGCGATTCGTACAGAATAACTGTAAGTGTCGGTTATAATGCCGACGGCTCACAGCAGCGCAAGCGTATGACTTGGAAGCCGCCGCAGAATATGACCACTCGACAGATAGAGAAAGAGCTCAACCGACAAGCGACACTATTTGAAGAGGGCGTGAAGAGCGGCGAATATGCAGCACCGAGCAGCGTTAAATTTCAAGCTCTCGCAGATGAATGGCTGCGCACTCTTGAACTGCAAGGCGAATTAAAAGCACGAACAATGCAGCGGTATCGGTCTTATGCTGACAGAACATACAAGGCATTGGGCAGTAAACGCATTGACAGAATAAGCACTCACGATATACAGTTATTTATCAATAATCTCGGTGAAAAGGGTGTGAAGCAGAAACGTAATCCAGATAACGCTCCGGAGGGGCTTTCGCCAAAAACCATAAGGGGATATCTGTCTTTTGTGTCCGGTGTATTCAAATATGCTCGCAGTCTGGGGATACGCTCGAACAATCCTTGCGATGGTGTTACGTTGCCGTCACTAAAGAAGCCGGAGCATAAATATTACACAAGAGAAGAGGCACAGCGTTTTCTTCAGCTCCTGCAGAATGAGCCGCTGCAATATCAGGTGTTTTTTAATCTTGCTTTTTCGAGTGGTGCGCGACGAGCCGAATTGTTAGGGCTTGAATGGCGTGATATAGACTTTGCAAATTATATCATTCATATTGAGCGCAACAGCTTGTACACGCCTGAAAAGGGGATCTTTACCGATACCACAAAGACAGACGGTTCAAATAGAGTGCTGAAGTTGTCACGGAATGTATTTGACTTGTTGGCACAATACAAGCAATGGCAAGACAAACAACGCTCTGATATGGGTGATCAGTGGCACGACTGCGGCAGGCTGTTCACCAAATGGGACGGTTCACCGATGCACCCGAACACGCCAGCAACTTGGTTGAAACGGTTTTGCGAGCGAACAGGGCAACGATATGTTAATATCCACGGTTTCCGGCATACAAATGCATCATTGCTGATAAACTCAAACGTTGACGTTCGCACAGTCTCGGCGGCTTTAGGACACTCAAATACAACGACAACGCTCAATATATACACTCACGAATACAAGGAGAGTCAGGCAAAGGCTGCCGCCGCTCTGGGCGATATTCTTTACTCAAGTCAAATTGAATGAACAAGGTCTATTTTTTGGGGTTTATTTGGGGTTTGTTTTGTTTGAAAAAGGGTTTATCAGGTCGTAAAATAATGAATGGATAACCGCAATAAATCGCACAAATAAGCCGTAAAATTAAAAAGAGCGAGAAACGATAAACCGAACCTTTTCGAGTTCAAGTCTCGTCACTCGCACCAAGACCTTGTCATTACGACAAGGTCTTTTTTCTTTCTCAAGGAGGTATTATGATTAATATTGAATGTTATATTTCTCAGCTGATTGATCAGCTCAGGAGTAAATTTGATTCAAGACTTCTGTATGTTGGTCTGCAGGGAAGCTATCTTCGAGCAGAGGCAACCGACAGTAGCGATATTGATATTATGGTCGTCATCGATGAGCTTTCGGTGTCCGATCTGAACAGCTATCGCGCCATAATTCGCTCCATGGAGTATTCTGATAAATCGTGCGGTTTTATATGCAGCAAATCAGATATTGCAAACTGGAATCCTCTCGAAATATGGCACGTATTGAATGGAACAAAGGATTATTACGGTGTGTTGAGCAAGCTTGTTCCAGAGTACACGGAGAATGATATCCGCAATTTTATCAAAGTGAGCATCAATAATATGTATCATGAGATTTGTCATAGATATATTCATGCCGAATCAAACAAAGACATAGCACAGCTGGCAGGCACTTATAAAGGTGTATTCTTTATTCTCCAGAATCTGTGTTATCTGATGCATGGTAGATATGCAGCAACGAAGGCCGAGCTGCTGCCGTTACTGGAAGGAAAAAATTATGCCGTTATGAAGCGTTCCATTGAGCTTAACAGCGGAATTACGCACGATTTTTCAGATAGCTTCGAGCTGCTCTTTACATGGTGTCAGGAAACGTTGAAGTCTGTCTGATAATCTATTTCACATTCTGATTATCCCCAGCGCCTGTCAATGAAGGTCAGCATGATATCTGATAGCTGCGTTCAGGACCCTGTCATTACGACAGGGTCTTTTTCACATTTACTGTAATTCCATAATTATTTTTCATTTTTGTAAAAACACACAGTTCTCCTTGAAAAAAACGCAATAATGATGTACAATATACTGAGTGTAAGAATTTTCGCCGGAAAGAGTGCCGGTGATCATATTTTTCATTGGAGGAAAGTACCATGAAAACCAAGTGGGGCTCTGAACTCGATGCTGAAAATATACTGCAGGAGTATCCCAGACCGCAGATGAAGCGTGAAGGCTATATGAACCTGAATGGCTGTTGGGATTATGCCATTACAGAGAGTGATGTCCAGCCGAATGACTGGGACGGAACTATACTTGTGCCTTTTTCTCCGGAAACTGAATTGAGCGGAGTAAACCGGACGGTCCTTCCGGGCGAGTTTCTGTGGTATAAGCGTAAGATAACCATACCGGCAAGCGCACTCGAAGGTTGTGTGCTGCTTCACTTTGATGCGGTTGATCAGATTGCTGAAGTATGGCTCAACGGCGTACTGGTCGGCAGCCATGTCGGCGGATACACTCCCTTTACCATCGATGTCACTGATTATATAGAGGAAGATAATACCCTTGTCGTGCGCGTGCAGGATACCTCGGATACATCGTATCATTCACGCGGTAAGCAGAAGATAAAGCGCGGCGGTATATGGTATACCGTACAGAGCGGAATCTGGCAGACCGTCTGGCTTGAGTGCGTACCGAAGGAGTATATCGATTCCCTGCGTATCACTCCTGATTATGACGAAGAGCAGGTCGAAATCAAGGTGCTGTCCAATTCTGACCGCGATTGCACCGTCTGCATCGGTGACCGCGTGATAACCGGCAGAACAAATACTGCAATCATGGTTGATATGCCCGGCTTTATCGCATGGACCCCCGATAATCCACATCTCTATGAATTTACCGTCACAATGGGCGAGGACAAGGTGGAGAGCTATTTCGGCATGAGAAAGTTCTCCATTGAAAAGGATGAAAAGGGAATAAAGCGCCTTTTCCTCAATAATAAACCCTATTTCCACAACGGTCTGCTCGATCAGGGCTACTACTGCGACGGACTCTATACTCCGCCTTCTGATGAGGCAATGATATACGATATCACCCTCGCAAAGGAAATGGGCTTCAATATGCTCCGCAAGCATATCAAGATAGAGCCGCTTCGCTGGTACTATCACTGTGACAGACTGGGAATGCTTGTCTGGCAGGATATGATAAACGGCGGCGGCGAGTACGATTTCCTCACCATCTCTGCTCCGATATTCCTCGGCAGCCACGGCAAGGATAACCGCTACCGTAAGTTTGCCCGTCAGGACGCAGCCGGCAGAGCACAGTATTATGTCGAGCTTGAGGAAATGATAAACCATCTCTATAACTGCACCTCAATAGCCATGTGGGTTCCGTTCAATGAAGGCTGGGGACAGTTTGATGCTGAGGAAGCGGTCAGGCGCATACTCGCACTTGATACCACCCGTACCATTGACCATGCGAGCGGCTGGTATGACCAGAAGATTGGCGATATCCGCAGCCTGCACGTCTATTTTAAGAAGTATAAGCACAAGAAGGACAAGCTTGGCAGAGCAGTTGTGCTGTCAGAGTTCGGCGGTTATAATTATTATGAGAAGGATCACAGCTTCAGCGAGAAGATAGATTCGCTGTACAATAAATATGAGACTCCAGAGGATCTCTTCAAGGCGTACAAGAAGCTGTTTGATACCGAGATAATTCCTGCAAAGGCAAAGGGTCTGTGCGCTACCGTCTATACTCAGCTGACCGACGTTGAGGACGAGCTCAACGGCATGGTCACCTACGATCGTGAGGTTGTCAAGCTTCCTATTGAAGGCGTAAGAGAGATAAACAAACGCCTCAATGACTGATATACTGATGTAATAAAATAATTAATGCCATACCGTTCCGGCAGGTCATTCCGGAGCGGTATGGCATTTCCTCTGTTACAATAAACAAGCCTGTCGGAGCCGCAGTAAGCGGTACCGACAGGCTTGTGTGTCAGTTTCAGATTATTCGAAGCATTTCTTCAGCTCGTCAACCTTGTCGGTCTTCTCCCAGCTTATGCCGAGATCCTCACGACCCATGTGACCGTATGCAGCCAGCTGACGGTAGATGGGACGGCGCAGCTCAAGATCGCGGATAATAGCACCGGGGCGCATATCGAATACCTTGTTTACTGCATCGGCAATAGCCTCCTCGGAATAAACTCCGGTGCCGAAGGTGTCGACAAGAACAGAAACAGGGTGGGGAACGCCGATAGCATAAGCAAGCTGAACCTCGCAGCGCTTTGCAATACCTGCAGCAACAACGTTCTTTGCAATGTAGCGGGCAGCGTAAGCAGCAGAACGGTCAACCTTTGTGGGGTCTTTGCCGGAGAATGCACCGCCGCCGTGACGTGCATATCCGCCGTAGGTATCAACTATGATCTTACGTCCGGTAAGACCGCTGTCTCCCTGAGGACCACCGATGACGAAACGGCCGGTCGGATTGACGTATATGGTCATATCATCATCTACCAGCTCTGCCGGAAGAACAGGATCAATGACGTATTTCTTAAGGTCAGCTCTGATCTGCTCGAGCTCAACGTCGGGGCTGTGCTGGGTGGAGATGACTACGGTGTCGATGCGTACAGGAGTGTGATCGTCATACTCAACGGTAACCTGAGTCTTTCCGTCGGGACGCAGATAGGGCAGAGTGCCGTCCTTGCGTACAGCGGTCAGACGGAGTGCAAGCTTGTGAGCAAGAGAGATGGGAAGGGGCATAAGCTCTTCGGTCTCGTCGCAGGCAAAACCGAACATCATGCCCTGGTCACCGGCGCCAACCTGATTTATATCTTCACGCTCAACGCCCATAGCGATGTCAGGAGACTGTTCGTCAATAGCGGTAAGGACAGAGCAGGTGCGGCCGTCAAAGCAGGCGTCAAGTCCGGTGTAGCCGATATCGCAGATAACATCTCTTGCGATTTTCGGAATATCAACATAGCAGCTTGTGGTGATCTCGCCAACAACGGTGACCATGCCGGTGGTGGTGAGTGTTTCACAGGCAACGTGTGCTGTGGGATCCTGTGCAAGAATAGCATCGAGGACAGCGTCGGAGATCTGGTCGCAGACCTTGTCGGGATGCCCCTCGGTAACAGATTCGGAAGTGAAAAGTCTCTTTGCCATAATTGTTCTCCTTTCAAAATGCAGGCTGAGAAATGTATTTGTCTGTTGCAGCGAAAAATTGCTGCGATGTGTTACGAATCCAAAATGCGCGCTCATTTCAGATACCCTCAAGAGCGCAAAAAAACAGTCCCATCGAATCGACAGGACTGTAAGGTTTGTAACATCCCATCGGTCAAGCTTTAGCACCTTACCGTATCGGCAGGTTGCTGTGCGGTCAGCGAGCTTGTCTCTCGCGCACTCTTTATAGGCTGGTAATACTTTATCATGTTTTCGAGTGTTTGTCAATCAAAGCGGCGAATTTCCGCATTTTACATAAATTGCAATAATGCAGGAAAATATAAATGAATAAAATCACAAGAACATCAGCGGAGATCCTTATGTTTTCTGCGTTTTGTTTCGTCAAGCAGCGGTTTGAATACAATCAGAAATCCACAAAACAAAGCGATACCGATAATGCGAAGGATACTGCCGGTGCCGCTGCCAAACGGCTCATTCGGCAGAATGCTCATAAGCAGCGCTGCAGTACCTGCAATGCTGAATATCCACATAAGCGTGTTGAGAATGATCCATTTTGTCCTGTTCATTATGTACCTCTGTTACTGGATTATCTGATAGATTTTCTCAAATGCAGCGATGTCCATCGGTTGTGCATAGAGATACCCCTGAGCGATATCGCAGTTTACTGCGCGAAGGAAGTCAGCCTGCTCAGCAGTTTCGACACCTTCGGAAACAACGCATATATCAAGAGATTTTGCCATGGCAACAACATTTGCGATTATCAGGCGTTCACGCTCAGACCCGCTGCCGGTGAAGAATGCCTTGTCAATTTTAAGCACATCAACAGGCAGACGCTTGAGCAGATTCAGCGTAGAGTAGCCGGAGCCGAAATCGTCCATGGCAACCGTCAGACCGATATCATGCAGCGCATTCATTATGTCGTACAGGTAATCCTCATTGCCGACGAGTGCGCTTTCGGTTATTTCTATTTCGAGATACTTCGGGTCTATCCGGTACTTCTCGATGCAGCTTCTGATACGTCCGATAAAGTCACTGATATTCAGGTGCAGACGGGAGAAGTTGACCGATATCGGATAGGGAGTGAATCCGCGGTCAATGTCACGGCGGAGCTTTTCGCAGACCTTGTCAAGGACATAGAAATCCAGTCTGACAACAAAGCCGTTGTCCTCAAATATGGGAATGAAGTTGTTGGGGTTCTGCACTCCGATTCCGGGACGTTCCCATCTGACGAGAGCCTCAGCGCCGACAATGCGCTCATGCTGAAGAGAGAACTTGGGCTGCAGATACACTGCAAATTCGCCGTTTGCAAGAGCTTCCTGCATGACGTCCTCAATTTCCTTCTGCTGGAGAATACGGCTGCGCATTGATTCGTCATAGAAGGTGTAGGTGCTGATATGAATATTCTTTACGCTCTTTCGTGCAAGGTTTGCACGGTCGATGGTAGAGGTCATTTCCTCGGCGGGATCAACGTGGGCAATGCCGCATCTGAGCGGTATCTTGTATGAGCCGCCGACAAGATTGTTGACGGTGCTAAGTCTGCGGTCGCAGGATTTCAGACGCTGCGTCAGCGTGTTGCGGTCGTCGAATTCAAGCAGAGTTATAAACTTGTCAGCGTCAATTCGTCCGAGGACTTCGTTTTCTCCGAGAATGTCGGATATTATTCTTGAAAGCTCGATAAGAACGCGGTCACCTGTCAGATAACCGAAGGATTCGTTGATGAACTTGAAGCGGTCAATGTCAGAATATACAACAACAAATCTCCGCTCGGGATTCTCTCTTACGATTCTTATTGCTTCTGCGATGAAACGGCTCATATTCATGCAGCCGGTAAGAGAGTCGGTGGTGCTGATACGATCGATGTTTATAAGGTTTCTGAGCCGCATTATGTAGCCGGCCATGATCTTTGATACCAGAACGATTTCATGGACAAGCTCATTTGTGAAAATACTCGAGTTCTTTCCGGCACCGAAGCAGATGAGTCCGGAAATCTCAAGACCGTCACGGATAGGTATGTGCAGGAATGAGGATACATTCTCTTTTCTGTAGAATGCGGCTATATCAGGGTGTGCAGTTTCAATCAGAGCCAGATCGGGACAGAGATAATATTCTGAGTCGCGGTCGAGCATGATGGTTTCTTCAATAAGCTCAACAGAACACTTTACCGGTTCGGAACCGGAAGAGAGTGAAGAATTCCAGCGATATGTGGAATAAATGTTCTGGTAATCATCGGAAAACTCCAGTATCTCACAGCTCTGCAGTCCGAATCGGTGTCCGATGAGTGAGAGCACGATGTTAATGGAGCTGCTCAGCTCTCGTGATTCTGAAAGTATGCCTACAGCCTGTGTGATAAGGTCTTCTGAAGCTTCCTCGGCGAGAATGGCTTCCGTAGGACCGGCCTCGCGTATCGATTCAGCCGGGCTTATCATATAGTCAAGTCCCTCGTGATAGAACACAGTGCTGCCGAAATCTATGGTACGCGCGAAAGCGAGCGCAGTGTCTGCCTGATAGTAAAGCTGTTCGTATTCAGCTCTGCCCCAGCCGCAGTAGGAAATGCCGATGCAGCAGGTTACGCTTTCTGAGCGGTCGTGGTTGAGGTGAACGTGTGTTACCGCCTGAGATATCTGCCCGGTCAGTCTGGAAACCTCAGCTTTTGAAGAGGGGTTGATCAGGAGCAGTGCAAAAACGTCTTTTGTTATACGGCAGGCAATGTCCTCATCTCCGATATTGCGGCGAATAAGACCTGCGATGTCAACAAGCAGAGCATCGGTGAAGCGCTTGCCCATTCTTGCAGTGATATCGTTGAAGTTGTCTATGTCGATCAGAACAAAGGCACACGACTGGAACTCTGCCTCAGCAATGCGGCGGGAGAAAATGCGCTCCATACCGTGACGGTTAAGCAGACCGGTCAGATTGTCGATATCAGGATTGAAGGTGGTCACTTCTCCGGCGCTGCTGTTGTCGGTGTTGCGAAGCTGACCGATGTAACCGGTGACCTTGCCATCATCGTTGAAAACACGTACACCGGTAAGTGTGTACCAGCGGTAGTCGCCGCTGGCGTCCATAAGCTTGAGCTCGGTGCGGATATCTTCTTCGCCGGCGATAAATGCCTGACGCAGGTTTGCAAAAAGATCGCTGAAGTCAGGGTGAAGCAGCGTAGAACGCTCAATGTGACGAATGAACATTCTGCCCTTCAGATGGAAGGTTTCGTCCTGTGCAGACACAGGAATGTAACTGATGGTATCACTGCCGATATTGTATTCCCACGCAGCTGCAGAGAAGGTGGAAAGAAGCTCCATTGTGCGGCTGGGAGACATTGCTTCATCAGCTGCAAGGGTGAATGAAAGCTTGACAGTAGGTCTGACGGTAAAATTCTTATAGGGGTAAAGTATAGATCTGCAGCAGCATTCCGCATACGCATCGCCGCTGAGATTTCCGGCGAGCATGCGTATATTGCAGACATTAGGCACAAGAAACGTGCTTCGCATGATCTGCTCGCGCAGATATGAAAGGTCATCAGGGTGTATGAACTGGTCGAGGGTGCAGGTGCGCTTGTCCTGCTTGATCTGCTTTATGAACCTCAGGTCAGCAGCGACAGCTTCGTTGTCCTCGATGACGGTCAGCTGATCGTCACAGTAAACAAGAAATTCAGCTTTATGCGCAAGAGGCTGACGGCGCCGGGGGCGCTTTCCACGGTTAAGTTCTTTCAGCGCAGTGGAAAAACTACGCCGGCTGAGTATATGGCACATCAGAGCGCCGATAACAAAGGTAATTGCCACCGCAGCACAAAGGAGCCATATTGCATACTGTTTTGGCAGAACAGCGGTCAGCAGCAGGCATATAGCGCACACTGCTGACAATATTGCAGAGGCAAGTGTATGTTTTGAAGTTCTGATCTTCATAGCAACAAAACTGTGCGCAGAATGATGCGCCATGCTCCTTCCATGAAGTAATGAACTGAATATAAATCAGTTAAGTATATTTCGACAAAATATTGCAAATTTGCTCAGTATCATTGTAGCATATAATATTTAAAATTAAAGACTTTAGTATTATTTTATAAATAAAAAAAATTAAATGTGTCCGCCAGACCTGAGCAGAAAGGCGGACACATTGTATGCGGTTTCAATTGATTTGCATTTATACGTTTTTGGCAAACAGCTTTCCGGCAAGCAGGCGCCATAATACAAACGCCAGAGCACTGTTTACACCGGCTTTTATAAGATTGAAGGGGATAATTGCCGGCAGGAGCATCTGTGATACAAACGCAGGCTCAACAGAGAAAAGAATAGGTGTGAAAATGTAATTGAGCGGTATCATGACAGCAGTCATGGCGAGAGTTCCGCATACCAGAGCAGCGAGCATTCTCTTGATGTTGTATTTGCCGCCTTCGCATTTTCCAGCAATAAGTCTGATTGTGACAAGCAGTATGCCCGAAGCCGCAAAGTGCATGAAGAAGCCGATGATTCCGTTGCCGCCAAGGACGAAAGCCTGTATGAGAGATACGACAAACAGTACTGCAAGCCCGGGAATGGTTCCGTAGAGCAGTGAGGCAATGATTATCGGAGCATCGGCAAAGTCGAATTCGAGATAGGGGGCTACAGGCAGGATCGGAAACTTGATAAGACCGATAACTACCGAGAGTGCGCTGAGCATAGCCAGCTGAGTCAGGCGGAGGACGGATTTGTTCTGTTTGGTCATGGTTTGACACACAGCACGTCGCGGGGCTTTATGCCGACGTGCATCTCCTTTCATAAAAAAATCCGCTGTATGAAAATACAGCGGGGCATAAATAAAGATACCTCTTCTCACATCCGGACTATACCGTCGGCTCCGGAATCACACCGGATCAACGCACAAGGCGCTCGCGGGCTGTACCGCCGGTGGGGAATTTCACCCCGCCCCGAAGATTTTATTGTACTGAAATTATAGCACTGCATGATGCTCCTGTCAATAGCAGCCTGTTCCTGTTAATATTTGTCTGAAAATGAAATAAATATATTCCTATCAGAGTGAGTTTATGATATACTTAGGCTGAAACAGAGTATTGCAGTTCAGAATTTAAGAATATCTTGATTAAGCCCTGTTCGGAAGAAGGTGCAGCTGCTTATGGATAAAAAACAAAAAACCGGAAAATCCGGTTCAATATCAGGTGATGTATCGTTCAGAAAACTGATAGGACGCCGTATCAGGCGCAAGGTGATTCCTGTATCACTGGGTATATCCCTGATTATTTCTATTCTGTCATGGATATTACTCAGTGAATACGATGCTCTGGATGTGTCATCGCTGGAGATGTTTATTGTATTCTTCGTGCTTCCAGCTGCAGCGGTTCTCGTGGTAAGTGTGATAACCTGCGCGAGAATGTCAGATATGGCAAGAGATAAATACATAGAGATAAACGATGCAGTGCAGCGGCTGGCGATGGAGCACTACAACCGCCCGAGACAGCATGCGAATGATGAATTCCTGCCTATTTATGACGGACTGACTGTCGTTGCCGGTCACCTTTCCGACAGAGATGCTAGAATCGAAAGCATCGGGAAAAAGTGTGATCAGCTGGAAAGTGCCCACGAGGGAGAAACCTGCAGATGGTTGGGCGCCAAGGTTGACCCGGAGATGATTAAGAATGTTCTTTCCGGTATAGAAACAATGGCAAAAGAGGGGCGCTGCGAGGATATTCTTGAGGTGCTTGATGATACCATGGAGGTTCTTGCGGCATCGCTTGAAGATGGCATTGCGCTGCGCCCGCTTGCGGACGAACTCAGCCGGATAAAACGCTTCCTTGAAATTTATGAGGTGGTTTATCAGTACAAAGTCGGCTACAGAATGTCAATAATGTGCAATATCGTCAACTACAGGATAATCCCTAATCTGGTGCTGCCGGTTGTGCAGATTCTCTTCAACCGCGCAAGGGAAAAGCAGTGCAGCGATTATGAAATCGGCGTGGAAGTCAATTCATCATTCACAAATCTGCTCATAATCGTGCGCGACAACAACGGTCTTTCAGCCGAAGAAGAATTCAGCTACGAAGTCAATGACGATACCGCGTCAAGAGACGCCGAGGACGGTCCGCTGACAATCGGAGCAATCAACCGTAGAGTATCCTCGTTCTACGGTAAAAAATACAGCATCAAGCTCTCGAGCAATAAACTCGGAACAGCAGTGTACATTTACCTGCCTCCTGTCAGCAGTGATAATCAGTCTTCAAGAAAATGACATATTATGCTTGACAGCAGCTGTGATATTCTGTTATCATACTATGGAAAAATCAGATAGCCGTGAGGGAGTAGTTGAAGGAAGACATTGTTTTTGTTTTTCTTGGCAGCTTCAACATACTGGTCGCAATGACCTGGACTGCCGGGTGCCGCAGGGCATCTGATGAGACTCATGCGCACATTGCCGGATGAAATGCCGGTGTGCTGCGCTGTGTCCAAAGTCAAAAAATCTCGGATGCAGCAATGCATCCGATTTTTTATTCTGTAATATAATCTGATAAGAATAAAAATGAAGGGAAAAAGAAAAAATGAATTTTGCTGAACTGTTTATTCTTGCAGTAGGTCTTTCGATGGATGCCTTTGCGGTTGCTGTGTGCAAGGGTCTTGCGATGGACCGTATATCACTGAAGAAATGCGCAATTGTCGGACTGTGGTTCGGAGGATTTCAGGCGCTCATGCCGGCAATAGGATATTTCCTCGGTGCTCAGTTTTCTTCTGTAATTGAAAATTTCTCCTCGTGGATAGCGTTTATCCTGCTGGCGCTCATCGGAGGAAATATGGTAAAGGAAGCGCTGAGCAAAGATGAAGAAAAGGCTGACGATTCGCTTGCGTTCAAAGCAATGCTCGTGCTGGCGGTAGCAACAAGCATCGATGCGCTGGCTGTCGGAGTTACCTTCGCAGCGCTCAGAGTCAATGTTCCTGCGGCGGTCGGTCTCATTGGAGCAATCACGTTTTTGCTTTCGGCAGTCGGAGTCAAGGTCGGAAATGTATTCGGAATAAAATATAAATCCCGCGCAGAGCTTGCCGGAGGCATAGTGCTTATTCTTCTCGGTGCGAAAATCCTGCTTGAGCATTTTGGTGTGCTCTGAGTGACAAAGCTGCGCTGCCTAACGGATTAATTTGCGATACATAGCCATATGCTGCTGTGTTTTGCAGCTGCGGAAAATACTGAAACACAGCAGGGATAACTGGTTGTCATGCAGATGTAATTGCGAAATATCGGTTACCGTGGATTTATGAGAGAAACATTGCAAATAAGTCAGGACGACATGACAAAGATGCGAAAATTGTTCTTGTTATAATAGCTTTAATAAGATATAATCAAATTGACAGCTATTTATATTGCAAGGAGAGAGAAGATGAAGGACAGAAAGAAACTGATAGTTATGAGTCTGCTGCTGATGATTGCCGGTGCTGCTGTTGTATGCATCGCATCACTCAGCGTTCTTCTGCCTGATGTGGAATTCACTGTGCCGCAGCAGTGTGTTCAGCAGGAAGAAACACAGGAGTCCGGAGGGCAGGAAAAGCCTGCAGATAACGAGATGCCTTCAGATGAAAAGCCTGATGTTTCCGAAGATGTTCAGATAACCGTAAACGATGACGGTGCTGTGGAATTCTCGCACGAGAGCGGCATTTATGCTGAAAGATTCAACATGACCCTCGAGGCTGATGACGCAGTCGAAATACTGTTCACCCTTGACGGCAGTGACCCGAGAACGAGTTATTCGTCACGTGTCTACGGCGATGGATTGACCATAACCAATGCCAGCGGACGTCCGAATATCGTTTCTGCAGTTCCGCCTGTGGAAATAAGCGGAAATTTCAATAACAGAAACAGCGACCGCACCGATTACGAGTGCTGGGTACCGGCCCCCTCGGCCGAGGCTGTAGATAAGTGTACGGTCGTAAAAGCTGCCGCAAGATATGCAGACGGCAGTTATTCTCCGGTCAGTACAGCTACATATTTTATCGGCACACCTGAGGAGCATATTCAGGGGCTTGCCGAGAGTGTTGAGGCAGCAGGCTACAGCCTTGCAGTTATCAGCATAAGCGTCGAGTATGATGATTTCTTCGGCAGCGAGCAGGGAATATATGTAAAGGGCGATTATTTCCAGCGTGCTATTGATGAGTACCGTGAATCGCACAACGGCAGAGTTGACGACGACGCGAGAAGCTACGATGCAAACTACAAGCAGCGCGGCAGAGCGTGGGAGCGTCCGGCTCATATTGATTTCTTTGAATTTGATACAGATAATGTACAGCTTGCATTTTCGCAGGATTGCGGTATCCGCGTGCAGGGCAACTATTCCCGCTCTGACCTGCAGAAGGGTCTGCGCCTGATAGCTGACACGGAATACGGCGACGGAGACAACCGCTTCAGATATGCTGTATTCGGCGACAGAATAACCGATGAGAAAGGCGAGACGATTGAGAAGTTCAAGTCACTGGTGCTTCGCGCCGGCGGCAACTGCGCCTTCCTTGCAAAATTCAATGATACATACTGGCAGTCGCTGGTCACAGAGCTTGACTGCGATACCAAGGCATCACGCCCCTGTGTTGTGTATCTCAACGGCGAATACTGGGGACTTTACGTTCTTGAAGAGGACTACACCAAGCAGTATTACTCCACCCACTACGGCGTAAATCACGACGATGTCGTTGTATACAAGGGCGATGCAGAGTCGCTTGCGCTGGGCTACAAGCTTGATGTCGGTGATCTTCCCGAAGGTGTAACCGATGAGAGCTATTATTACAGCCAGCTTTTCAGCTTCTTTGCTGCAACAAAGAGCCTTGAGAGCCAGACCGCTTACGATGCCTTTGCCGAGATGGTCGATGTTCAGAGTGTAATGGACTACTTTGCTGTCGAGGTCTGGATTAATAATAAATGGGACTGGCCGGGCAAAAACTGGTCGATGTGGCGCACTGTGAATGTCGATGAGTCCAATGAATATGCCGATGGACGCTGGCGCTTCAGCTTCTATGACGTCGAGTTCGGCGGAATCAGCGGTACAGGCGATGCCGGCACAAATACCATCAAGGAGGACAATTACAAACCTCTTGGTCTGCTTGATATGGATACCTCCAATCCTGCGGTGCTCTGCTTTGCTTATCTTATGACCAACGAGGGCTTCCGTAATGACTATTACGCCAGACTTCGTGAGCTGACCGATGATATCCTTGATCGAGAGACAGCACTTGCCCGTCTTGAAGAGTTCGAGAATATCTACGGACCGCTATTTGACCAGTTCTTCGAGCGTTATCCGGGAACAGGCTCAACACGAGATGCTCTTGAAGGCGGCTACGGCAGCGCAAGATGTATCCGCGACTTCCTTAACGGTCGTCACGAGAATATCGAAATGATGATCGAATGGGCAGAAAAGCAGTACAGCTGAACTGCCTGACCTGAAAAAATAGAAGTTTAGTCAAGTTTTTTCAAAAACCTGCAGGGTCACGGGACAGTGTCACGTGCTGGTTTTCAGGGCAGCGCCCTGAACTCTTACCACCATCATGACAAAAAGAAAATCCCACCGGAGATTCAGCTCTCCGGTGGGATTTTTGCATTGCCTGTGAAATTAAAGCTGCGAGAGAAATTGCTTTATTTCTTCACTCATGCGAATATATTCATAGTCGTGGACATAATGCGGACAGTCAAGAAATACAAGCTGTGAGCCGGATACTGATGCTGCAAAATTACTCTGACACTGCTGCCATGTTTCCTTGTCCCAGCCAGTGCCGTTTCCGTCGGAAGCGAACATTAGCATTGGCAGCTGCGGTGCAGGCTGACTGCCGACCTTTGCTGCACTGTCCTTGATACACTGTACCTCATTTATCATGGTCTTTGTTGCAGTACGGCTGAAAAACACAGCCCGGTAAATATCTTTTTCATCGTCGCTCAGTGTGCCGTATTTTATGGCATCGCTTTCAGCTATGCCCGGCAGCAGACGGGTAATGCCAAGACGGGCGGCATACTGCCCAAGCCGTATAGTGAACATATTGATGCTGTAATTTTCATAAGATGCCGGAACAGCCATGTCAAGTCCGATTATTGCTTCCACTTCATCGGGATAGGTCTGAGCCCAGTAAAGCGCTTCGATGCCGGACATTGAGTGCGGACAAAGAATGTACGGACCGTTGATGCCCGCTTTGCTCAGAGCCGTTCTGGTGTCGCTGAGTACACTGTCAATATCGCGCGCAGCATCAGCAACATCGCTGAAGCCGTAACCAAGCTTTTCAACAACAGCGATCCTGTAATCGTCAGACAGGAGTGAATAAAGTGACTTGAAATCCAGCACAGGAGAACAGGTGCCGCCGCCCGACATGAATACCAGCGTCTTTTCACCTTCGCCCTCGCTGTAAACGTTTATTTTGTGACCGTTTACCTCAACAAGCTGTCCGATTGGAGCAAGTAAAGACTTTTCGCGGCTGAGCTGTATTCTGTGATTGAAATAAACAGCGCCGATGATAATACATATCACAGCTGTAACCGCAAGCAAAACTATAACAACCTTCATCTTTCTGGCCATAGGTTCTCCTTTTGTTACGCCAGCCCGTAAATTCTGCTGTACTTCTCCTCGAGGTATTCAATGTAATACTGCGGATCAAACTCAGCGCCGCAGCACATCTCAAAGAGTACGTTCGGGTCGTAGCGGCAGCCGTGACGGAAGATATGCTCCTCCAGCCACTCATTTATCTTAACCAGGGAGCCTGATTCAATAGCCGCATCAATGTCGATATCCTCGCTCATCTTTGCAATCATCTGTGCGCCGTACGCCGAACCGAGAGCGTAAGAGGGGAAATAGCCGACAGCGCCGCCGCTCCAGTGTGAATCCTGAAGCACTCCGCGTGTGTCATCGGGAACATCAACGCCGAGGTATTCTTTATACTTTGCGTTCCATGCCGCCGGAAGGTCAGCAACCTTCAGCTCTCCTGCAAGTATCTCCTTTTCGAGCTCGTAGCGCACCATTACGTGCAAAGCATAGGTGAGCTCATCTGCCTCGGTTCTAATCAGCGACGGCTCGCTCTTGTTGACCGCAAGCCAGAACTGATGGGCGTCAATACCGTCGAGCTGCTCAGGGAAAAGCTCCTTGATTCTCGGGAATATTACATTGATGAAGGACTCGCTTCTGCCGATGATGTTCTCGTAAAGTCTTGACTGACTCTCGTGAATACCCATCGATACACCGCCGCTCAGTACAGTGCCTTCGTACTCATCGCCGCTGCCGAGCTCGTAGAGAGCATGACCGCCCTCGTGTACGACAGAGTACATCGAGCTTGCAAGGCTGTTCTCGTGGTAATGGGTTGTGATTCTTACATCGTTCTTGTTAAGCTCAAGAGTGAACGGGTGCTCGGTTTCGCCGATAGCGCAGCGATCGCGGCTGATACCCATGACCTCCATCAGATAGTCGCTCAGCTCACGCTGTTTTTCAACCGGATAGGTTTTGTAAAGGAAGCTGTCATCTACCTGAGAAACTTCACCGATGCGCTTTATAAGCGGAACAATACGCTCGCGCAGAGCAGCAAAAAATGCATCAGCCTTCTCAGCGGTCAGACCACGCTCGTACTGGTCGAGCAGAACGTCATATACCGGCACGCCCTGCTTGTAATAACCGGCAAAACGGCGGTTGAAGTCAAAAATCTTCTCAAGATAAGGAGCGAATGAAGCAAAATCATTTTCTTCCTTTGCCTTGTGCCATACTGCCTCAGCATCGTTTACGAGAATAGTGTACTCCTCGTACTCTGCCTTGGGTATGCTGCGGATATACTCGCTTTCGCGGTTGTACTCCTCGACAGCGCGGCGCTCGGCAGGGTCAAGCTCGTCCTTGTGCTCTACGAGATATGCAATAGCCTCAACGGTTTCAGCCTTAGCTGTAAGGTCGTACTGTATTCCGGCAAGAATGCCCATGGTTTTGCCGCGACCGGCTGCAGATGCCTTGGGCGCGACGGTTACGCTGTCGTAATACAGCAGGCTTGTTGCATGATTGTAAGCTTGAAGTGTTTCGGTCAGATTATGAAAATAATCGAGTGCAGATCTGATATCCATATTTGCTTCTCCTTGTTTTATCAGTCGAGCATTCCAAGCAGGAATGCGTATTTCGTCTTGCTCCAGCTCAGCTTTTTCTCAAAGCTGTCGTTTACAACGTAGGAATATTCGGAATGGACAAGCTCAATGCAGATGCCCGGCTTGCCGAACTCCTGGCGGAACCAGTTTTCAAAACCGCCGCTGACCTCGTAAGCGGTCGACTGGTCGGTAAGGGTAAAGCCGCATTTGCGTGCAAGACGGCTGGCAAGACGGTTGTCAGCCTCTTTTACTTCGTTGAACTGATCCTGATAGTAGATGAGATTTCCTCGGCAGTGAACATCGAGGAACCATTCGAACTCATTTGCATTGCACAGTGCCATCATTGCCTGCGTTTCCGGTTCGGAGGCAACCTGTGCACCGGCGTAGGATAGTGCATCAGGAGTGGAAAGATTGACCGATTCCTTTTCGCTGGTGAAGCCCCACATGAACGGGAAATTGCGGTTGAGGTTGACTCCGTTTGCGTTGTTCTTGAATTTCGGTCTGTCAAATTCAGCCTCGTTGAAGCCGTCGTAAACAGGATTGATGCCTGTATTTACAATATCAAGTCCGTCAGGATTCATAAGGGGAACTATGTAGAGAGTGAATTCGCTAAGCATATCGCGGACATTGTACGACCCATATTTTCCGGATTTGCTGTAGAATGCCTTGGCGTATTCCTCTATGCATCGCATGGTGAATGTTACACCGATGCCCTCACGGGAGTGCATTCCGGCGGCGATCAGCGCCTTGCGCTCACCTGTACCGATCTTGATAAGGCTGATGTCAGTGCCGAGAACGCTCTTTCCTATGACCTCAGTTTTGATGAGGTCGGGATAGCTTGATGCAAGTGCATCAATATTCTGCTGAAGTGTTGCAGAGGTGTAGGGAACTGTATACTGCACGATCTTGACAGTGACAGCGCATGAGGCACTCTCGCCGTTGAATGAGGTGCAGGTAATCGTAGCCGTACCGCAGTTGTGACCGGTGATAACGCCGTTTTCGTCAACCGAAGCAATTGCGGCATCGCTTGTGGTGTAGTAATATTCAAGGCAGCTTCCGGTAGAATCCTCAGGGATAAGTGATTCTGAGCAGCCGGAGAATACGGTCAGCTTCGAGCTGTTCAGCTCAACCGATTTCGGCGCAGCTGTGACGTGATACTCAAAGCTCTGACTTACTCCGTTGTATGCGGTAATAGTGATGACAGCGTCTCCCTTAGCCTCGCCCTTCAGCTTTCCGTCAGAATCGACCGAAAGAACGGAAGTGTCGCTCGAAGAGAACGTATAAGCAGAGCAGTATTCTGCATCTCCGCAGCTGACAACAAGGGTTCTGCTTTCTCCGACACAGATGTCGGTGTGCGGCGTGTTGAGTGTTATAACTGTCGGAGCGTTGCACACGGTTATGATACATTCACTTGAGGTGAAGCCTCGTGCGGAAACAGAGACAGATGCACTGCCGGGAGCAAGTGCAGTTATATTGCCGCTTGCATCAACACTGAGTACAGACGGGTCGGAAACAGAATACTCAAAGCTGTCGGCCGGCTCGCCGCTGCCTACTGAGGCAGAAAGGACAAAGCTTTCGCCTGTGCCGAGAGTGCACTGCTGGCAGTTGAGCAGGATATCAGTAAGGCTGTGGACGGTGACAGTACAGCTTGCTGAGAGGTCAGAGCGAGACTCGGCGGCGGTAATGACCGCTGTGCCGGGAGCGACAGCATATATCGCACCGTCATCGCTGACAGCAACCACCTCGCTGTTGTCGGAGCTCCATACAACATCAGCCTCGGTAAGACCGAGAGTTTCGCTGAGACCGTAGGAGCGGACATCAGCATAAAGCGTATATGTCTCGGACTCAAAAAGATCGACCTGCTGTTGGTTGATTTCGACCGAAGCAACAAGAAGATCGATTTTGAGAAGCTCAATGAATGTCCAGATATTAACAAGTGCAAATACTGCGATGACAATAATCAGCAGTACCCGCCCGAAGCTCAGACCTTTCTTCCTGGTCACAACAGCTTCGGTTTCAGCGGTATCGGGGAGATTACTCATATTATCGCTCATTGAAATATCCTCCGGTGGAGTAGTTATTTGTCAGCATGAATATAGCCGGTGATAACAGCCGTTGCAACGTGACGACCTGTATTGTCGGTGATAGTTACGTTGTAATAGCAGGTGGTGCGGCCGCCGCGTACAAGCTTGGCTTCAGCGGTGATGCGGTCACCTTTGGCTATAGTGTGGAATGAAATCTGAGAGGTAAGCGACTGGGTGAGATTGCCGCCTATGTTTGCTGCAATAGCAAAGGTAAAATCAGCGAGAGTGAAAAGCGCACCGCCCATGACAGTGCCTACAGCGTTCATGTGCTTAGCCTCAGGAGTAAAGCTGCATCGGGCGTAGCCCGGCTCGGCGGCTTCGATTTCTATGCCGGTGGCTTCGGTTGCGAAAAGATCAGCCGAAAAGCGCTCACGTGCAAGTGCAAGATAATCCATTATAAATCGTGCTCCTTATATCTGTAAATTTAACCAGACTAATTATATCAAATCTGTCTGTCAATTTCGACCTGTTTTTTGATGATTAATAAAAAATTTACTCGGTATTTTATGCGAACTCTTCAAAAAACGATGTCCGGATACAAACAAAAAACATCTGCCGGGAATCAGCTCCTGACAGATGTTTCAGAAATTATTTGTGTTTCCGCCTCACCGGAACAAGCCGGTTTGCAAGCCGGAACGGAATAGATTTCTTCGGCTTGCGGGTCATATCAAAAACGATATGCTCTCTTTGACATATTGCTTCTCGTGAAAATAAATTTGTACAGATGAGCAAAGTATTTCCAGATATCTGTTTTTGCGACCTCTGTTCTCAGAATGCAGTTACTGCTCTTCGCTGTCGCTCTTTCTGAAAATCCGTACGTTCCAGATTTTCATTACATACCATACGATTGCCATAAGCTGCATGACAACAGCGATGAGGTAGAAGGAAGATAGACTGTTTCCGGGAACACTGAGGACAACACTGGCGGCGATTGACCATATCAGACCGCTGACCGACAGAAACTGGAACAGATGACTGTGCCAGAGACCGGAGAATACGGTGAATACGATAAATGTTACAGGCAGTGCATATATGAAAACAGTCCACGAGCGTTCATACGAGGGGATGAATACCCTGAGGAAGAAAAAGACGACAGCAGCAGCCAGCCATACAATACCGGCCGAAAGAATGGTAACAAATATGCGGTTATGAATGTAGGAGAAAATACTCGGTCTCTTTTCTTTCTCGGATTCAGCCGCCTCAATGGCAAGCTCTTCCTCTATTGGTTTGTCGTGTTCAAAGACAAGGTCATTAAGCGTTGCACCGAACAACTCAGCCATCAGTGTCAGGACATATATGTCGGGAACACCCTCAGCACGCTCCCATTTTGAGATGGATTTGTCCGAATAGTTGAGTGCGGCAGCAAGCTCAGCCTGTGTCATACCTTTTGCTTTGCGATAAGCCGCAATATTAGCAGCTATTGTTCGCTTCATTTTGTTCTCGTCCATAAAGAATATTATATAATAAGCCCGGAAAAATTTCAAGAGATAATAAAACAGAGCCGAAGAATAAACTCCGGCTCTGACTGTAATCGGTTCTGTTTATCAATCCTCGTCGTCTTTCTTGAATACCCATATCTTCTGGAGGGTATAGGTGAAGATGACCATGACAACACTGACGATAGGTGCGACCCATACAGGCTCGTAGCCGAATATGGTGGAAATGAGACCGACAATGCTGTAGCTTACGAGATAGTTGGCAATGACAAGTGCAATATACTTGCCCATGCTGCTGACAGTATGTCCTTTTTTCTTGAAGACAATCTTCTTGTTGATGCAGAAGTTTACGAGAGAAGAGATTCCTCGCGCAATACCGCCCTCGAGCAGTATGCTTACAAATCTCAGCAGTTTTGCGTCTGCAATATTCGGAGCGATTGCCGGAAGAAGCAGTCTGTCAAGAAGGAAGAGGAGAATGAACTCCACAAGAAATGCAGTAAGGCTTGATGCAAGATACATAATGATGTTCTTGAGTATCAGCCAGTAAATGCGAATAGAGTCGCGTATCGGGTGGAAATGTGAGCTGCTGTTGTCATCGATGTAGACAGTCTGAATGGTCTGTTCCACCATCGGAATCCTGCGCTCAGCACACTCGATGAGCATATTCATTTCATATTCATAGCGCTCGCCTTCGATGTTTGAAAAGAGCTTTACCATCGAGTCGGGAATACCGCGCAGACCGGTCTGTGTATCGGTAAGCCATGCGCCGTGAGTGATTTTGAATACCACAGAAGTCATACGGTTGCCGAAACGGCTTCTCGCCGGAATATCATCTCCGCTGAAGTCGCGTGAGCCGAGCAGGAGCGCGTCCTGTCTTTCTGAGAGCAGCTTAGCCAGCTTGAGGGTGTCCTCAATGGTGTGCTGACCGTCGGCATCGCCGGTTACAATTCCGTCGCAGCCTGCAAAGTGCTCAAGATAGTATTTCATACCGGTTTTGAGCGCACGACCCTTGCCCTGATTGATCTCATGTCTGAGTACTGTGCACTGTTTGTAAGCGGCGCACTGCTCGAAAAAAGAATCGTATTTTTCGCTGCTGCCGTCGTTTATGACAATAATGTGTTCAAATCCGTTGGAAGCAAGGCGGTCAACGTATTCGACCAGCTTCTCATCGGGATTGAGACAGGGGATCATAATAACTGTGTTCATATTTTAATTCCTTTTCTGTGGTTCGATGCCTGCCGGATAAATGCCAGAATATCTGTCTATATATAATACACGAAAAAGCGAAATCAATCAAGAGGTTTACGTGGCTTTGTCATGAAATTAAGATGTATGCGATGAATTTTGGCTTAGCGGAATAAGTCCATATTAAAAAGTTTCGTCCACCTTTTCAAAGGTGGCAGGTCGAGGACAGCGTCCTCGTGGAGTATGGGGCAAAGCCTCAATTTCTCATCAAAAAAGAATTAAAGACTCCGTCCATAAAAACTGCAAGGGGACCCGCAGCAAACAAGGCTTCGCCTCTTATTGCGTCACTTTTGCTATCGCAAAGAGTGATCCCTTGACCCTACAGGCTTTTCGATGTTTTATAATGAGCATAATATACGCTTATTATAAAACTCGACGCTATCGATCAAGCTCAAGCTGTGAAAACAGCGTGAGCAAAACTTTTGCTCTACATCAGCAGCTTCCCCAGAGCTGCAACATCTTCGGCAATATACTTTGCTCCTGCTTCTTCCAGCTCTTCTCTCGAGCCGTAGCCGAACAGTACGCCGATGCAGTCCATGCCGAATTCCTTTGCGCCCTCAACGTCGAATTTCCGGTCGCCTACCATTATCATCTCGTTCATGTCCTGCGGCTGGAATTCATCAAGGACCGCCTGAATAACCTCGTGCTTTTTCACCCTGGTTCCGTCCATCATACTGCCGCGAATAATATCAAAATATTTCGCCAGCCCGAAATGCTCGAGAATATCTGTCGCCAGTACCTCAGGTTTTGAAGTCGCAACGGCCAGTTTTCTGCCGTCAGCTTTAAGCTGCTTCAGAAGTTCTTCGATGCCGTCGTAAACGAGATTTTCATACTTGCCTGTTACCATAAAATATTCACGGTAAACCCAGACCGCCTCTGCGGCCTTTTCTTTATCAAAGCCGTAGAATTCCATAAAAGAATCAGCAAGCGGCGGACCGATGAAAGGGAAGAGCTCCTCGAGGGGCGGCGGCTCAATGCCGTAATGACGGAGTGCATGAGCAACCGACTTTGTTATGCCCTCTGCCGGGTCGGTCAGAGTTCCGTCAAGGTCAAACAGAATATACTTATATGACATGGTTATCTCCTTCCGCGTCAGAGTCAGCAACGGTCTCGATCACAGGTTCAGCAACAACGGGTTCAGCGGGCTCAGCTGCCGGTTCTTTATAATGCGCAAGCTGTATGTCTCTGTGCAGTCTTCCTTTGCTGGCGCGCCATATCATATACTCCTTGACGTCAGAGGATACAAGATTCCAGCAGATTGCAGTAACTGCGACGTCGTCGAGATAGCCCAGCAGCGGAACGCCGTCGATGACAATATCAATGGGTGAGAAGAGATAAATAAGCGCACTGAGTATGGCGATAACAGTACCCAGCGGAATCTCGGTGTATTCCTTGTTTATGTAGCTTCTGACGAGTGAAATGAAAACGGGAACTTCAGAAAGCTTTCTTCCGACAACAGGAATAAGCGTGAGTTTCTTCTCAAGGCGCTGCAGAAATCTTTCTGTTTTATCGGTGTCCTGCATCATGCGCTCAGCCTTGTCATATCCGCCGTGCAGTGCGGCGAGTGCTTCCTCCTGCGTAATTGTTTGCTGGTGTGCAGAGTAATCGGCAGCAGCATGTTTGCCTTCACGTGAAGCGGTGTTATTATTTCCAAAAGCGGCTTTCAGTTTTTCTTTTAATCTTTTGTTCATCATGCGGTCTCCCTTGGTTTAATTTATGCCTGATTACATTATATCAGAGTACGGCAATTGGTCAAGCAGATAAAGCAATACCACCCAAAGTAAAACTCCGGGTGGTATGAGAAAATAGGATTATCTGTCTTCTCTGAAGTAATTGACACCGATAGCGGAGGGTTCGGCTGATCTGCCGCCCTTACGAGCACCGGCAACGACAAGTACTACAGCAGTTATAGCGAAGGGGAGCATCTGATAGAACTCGTTCGGAATAACTGTCAGCCAGCCGAGAAGCTTGGGGAATGCGCTGGCAAGGTTGCCCTTCCATGCCTGAAGGGTGTTGAGCATACCAAAGAAGAAACCGCCGACAACAGCGAGAACAGGACTCCAGTTTGCAAAGATAACAAGAGCAACAGAGATCCAGCCCATGCCGTTGATCCAGTTGTCATTCCATGCACCGCCGTTGGTGACAAGTGCGAGATACAGACCGCCGAGACCGCAGATGCCGCCGCCGACAGTGATGTTGATATACTTGACAAGATCGACATTTACGCCGCTTGCGTCAGCTGCTGCAGGATTCTCGCCGCAGGCGCGGAGCTTGAGACCAGCCTTGGTGCGAGCCATGTATATCCATACGAGCACAGCGATGATAACTGCGATGTAAACAAACATATTGTAGGAGAACAGCAGCTTGCCGACATAAGGAATATCGCGGAGAAGCGGGATTCCGTTGTCAGCAACCATGCGCTTGAGACGGTCGCAGTCGTTGAGAGCGGGGAAAGTGCCGCCGCTGGTGAGAGTTCTGCCGATGAATTCGTAAATGCCGACACCGAACATACTCAGTGCCAGACCGGTTACGTTCTGGTTTGCATGAAGGGTAATGGTGAGAAATGCGAACAGCAGAGCACCGAGTGCGCCGGAGATGAAAGCAAACAGCAGACCGATAAGGAAGCTGTTGGTGTAGCAGGCCATCAGATAGCCGCCGATAGCACCTATAGCCATCATACCCTCAACACCGAGGTTGAGGCTGCCTGACTTCTCGGTAATAATTTCACCGGTAGTACCGAGAATAAGCGGTGTACCTGCGCGAATGGAGGCATAAATAAAGTTGATAAGAGTAGTCATCAGTTGCTGCCTCCTTTCTTTTTGATAACAAGTTTGTAGTTGATGAAGAAATCAGCTGCCAGTACAGCAAAGAGGATAATGCCTTCGAGTATGTCGGAAGCTGCGGAAGAAATGTGGTAGACATTCTCCGCAACGGCCGAGCCCTTCTGCAGGATACCCAGCAGGAAGGAAACAATGAGAATACCGAAGGGATTAAGCTTTGCGAGCCAGGAAACGATAACAGCGGTCCAGCCGACATCGCTGGTGATGCTGTCGCCGAGGGTGTGGCTGGTAGCCGAGCCGGAAACCTGAAGCATACCTGCGAAGCCGACGATAGCCGAGCTGATGAACATGGTGCGCAGGATTATGCCCTTGACGTTCATACCGGCATAACGTGCGGTGTTCTGGCTGTCACCGACAACGGAAACCTCGTAGCCCTGCTTGGAATGCTTGAAGTATACAAAGAAGAGACCGACGAGGAGAAGCGCGAAGATGAGCGAGATGTCAATCGAAAGTGTTCCGAATTTCATCTCGTAAAGCCATGCCGACTGGGGCAGCTGACGGAAGTCAGGACGGAATACCTCGCCGGTAGCCGACAGCTTGCGGTAGAACATCAGGTTCTTGAGGTAGGTGAGAAGATAGAATGCAACGTAGTTGAACATCAGGGTAAGCAGTGTCTCACTGGTGCCGAACTTGATCTTGCACAGTGCCGGTACAAGACCGAAGAGACCGCCGCCTATGGTGCCGGCAACTGCCATCAGCAGGAGTGTGAGCCAGCGGGGAAGTGCATCATCGCAGGCAAGACCAACCGTTGCAGCTGAAATCGCGCCGATGATAAACTGACCGTTTGCACCTATGTTCCAGAACTTCATCTTGAATGCAGCAGCAACACCGAGAGAGGTAATGATAAGCGGAATGATGGTACGAATGAAGCCGCGCAGATAAATTGTGTTGTTGAAGCAGCCGGTGGCTACAGTGCCGAAATAGGCGATGGGATTAACGCCGTTTACAGCAATGAAAAGACCACCGATAATAAGTGCTGCAAGAACCGCAAGGGTATAGTAGATTGCAGACTGCTTTGTGGTAAGGTCACCGCGCTTGGAAATCTGTATCTGCGGCAGGCTGAAGCCTTTTTTCTTCGGAGCTTCTTCTGTTTCAGCCTTCGGAGTGTGAATGGTGAAATCGGGCTGGAGCGCCTTGGTGCGTTCCTCTTCGTCAACAAGCTTCTGCTGGCTGTTTGCATCGGTCATAAGCAGTCCGAGCTGCTCCTTTGTTGCCTTCTTTGCATCGACAACACCGGTGACTTTGCCGTGGCAGAGAACCAGTATGCGGTCACAGAGCTCGAGCATGACGTCAAGGTCTTCACCGACGTACAGGATAGCTGTGCCCTTTTTCTTTTCCTCATTGAGGATATTGTAAATGGTATAGGAGGAGTTGATATCAAGTCCTCTTACCGGATAAGCAGTAATGATAACGTTGGGGTCAGCGAGCATCTCACGTCCGAGAAGTACCTTCTGAACGTTACCGCCGGAGAGACGGCGGACAGGGGTCTCGGTTGACGGTGTGGAGATTTCGAGCTGCTCGATAATCTTGTCAGCCTGCTGCTTTGCAGAGGCGTAGTCAACGAACATACCCTTTGTGCTGCGGTAGTTCTTGAGCATCATGTTGCCGGTGATGCCCATAGATGCAGCAAGACCCATTCCGAGACGGTCCTCAGGAATGAAACTCATGCTGATGCCGTGATCGATTATCTCACGCGGAGTCTGTCCGGTGATGTCCTCTCCCTTGTAGAGAATCTTTCCTTTTTCAACGGGAAGGAGTCCTGCGATGGCCTCGCACAGCTCCTTCTGACCGCAGCCGGATACACCGGCAACGCCGAGGATTTCGCCGCAGCGTATATCAGCGTGTATATCGTCAAGAGCAAGAGCGCCTTCTTCGTTCCGGACAGTCAGACCG
This sequence comes from Acutalibacteraceae bacterium, assembly GCA_045580875.1. Classification (GTDB taxonomy): domain Bacteria; phylum Bacillota; class Clostridia; order Oscillospirales; family Acutalibacteraceae; genus SIG598. The sequence goes on along the minus strand of JAZNOP010000001.1, from coordinate 25,655 downwards.
TCCAGGCGCAGAAGGGTTTTGCCGGCCTTTACCTGCGGACGCTCGATTTCGAGGTCGACAGCGTGACCGACCATCAGCTCGGTGAGCTCCTTGGCGTTGGTACCTGCAGTTTCGACAGTGTCGATACTCTTACCCTTACGCAGTATGGTGACGCGGTCGCTCAATTCCAAAACCTCATTGAGCTTGTGGGTGATGATGACAATAGCACAGCCGTTGTCTCTCATTCTGCGGAGTATGGAGAAAAGACGGCGTGTTTCCTGCAGAGTCAGAACAGCTGTCGGCTCGTCAAGAATCAGTATGTCAGCACCGTTGTAAAGTACCTTGAGAATTTCAACGGTCTGCTTCTCACTGACTGACATATCACAGATAAGCTTGCGCGGATCGAGATTGAAGCCGTATTTCTGGCTGAACTGTGCGATTTTGTCATAGCGAGCATCGCGAAGAATCGGATCGTTCTCCTCGCCGGCGGATATCCAGATGTTGTCGCCTGCGGTGAATTTTTCGACCAGCTTGAAGTGCTGATGCACCATGCCAATGCGCAGAGCCTTGGAATCCTCCGGTGAATTGATGGTAACAGCTTTGCCGTCAACGAATATTTCGCCGCTGTCCGGCTTGTAAATACCTGACAGCATATTCATAAGAGTTGTTTTGCCTGAACCGTTTTCGCCCAGCAGAGCGAGAATCTCGCCGCGCTTGACGCAAAGGTCTATGGCATCGTTGGCAACTACGGTGCCAAAGGTTTTGGTAATGCCCTTCAGTTCAATAGCAAAGGTATCATGTGCCACTCGATTTTCCCTACTTCCTTGATAAAATAAATTATGGGGGAAATCCCGTTGAAGGAGCACCGAAAAATCGACGCTCCTTCAACGAAAAAAGTCAGTTATTGCAGATTAGTTGAGCTCAACGCCCTTAACAAAGTAGTTCATTGTGCCGGTGATGACGGAATCCTCAACGGAAGCGCCGCCAGCAGCAACGATAACATTGCCCTGATTGTCAACGAGGTCAGCATCAGTGGTAACGATGTTGCCGTCAGCATCGAAGGTTACCTTAACGCCGGAGAATACATCCCACTCGCCGTTGATCATGAGAGCCTTAGCAGCGTCGATGCGCTCCTGAGTACCTGCTACGCAGTTGTCAGAGAGAGCAGAAACGTCTACGAAGCCTTCCTTAAGACCGCCGTAGTAGTTGCCGAAATCAGCCCAGGTGCCGTTGATGACAGCCTCAGCAGCTGCAGTGTAGTAAACATCCCAGTTCCAGATAGGAGCGGTGAGATGAGCTGCAGGAGCCTGCGGAGTCATATCGCTGTTGTAGCCGCAGCCGAAAACGCCTGCAGTCTGAGCAGCGATCTGGGGGTTAGCGGTATCGCAGTGCTGAGCGATAACGTCGCAGCCGAAGTTGATGAGAGCCTCTGCATAAGCAGTCTCATTTGCCGGATCAAACCAGGAGTTGAGGGTCTTGACGTAAACAACAGCGTCAGGATTGACAGACTGTACGCCAAGAGCGAATGCGTTGATGCCGGAGCAGGTCTCAGCAAGCTCGGTGCCGTAAGCAGCAACATAACCGATCTTGTCGGACTCGGTCTTCAGACCGGCAGCGATGCCGGCGAGGAAACGAGCCTGATAGATACGGCCGAAGTAGTTGTTGAAGTTAACACCGTTGGACTTGTAACCAGTACCGTGGGAGAAGTAGATGTTGGGATACTCAGCTGCGAGCTCCTCGGTAACATCCATGTAACCGTAGCTGGTGGTGAAGATGAGGTTGCAGCCCTGAGCGATGCAGTCCTCAATAGCGGTCTTGGTTGCAGCGCTGTCGCTGTCATTGATGTTCAGCTGGCGAACGATCTGATCGTCGCGGAGGCCGAGGTTCTTCTGCATGCCCTGGATACCGAGGTCATGAGTGTAGGAATAGCCGGAGCCGTCTGCGGGGTCGCCAATGTGAACAACACCGATCTTGATGTCCTCAACCGAGATAGCGCCGCCTGCAGCGCCATTGCCAGCGCAGCCTGCGAATACGGTGAGGAGGAGTGCCAGTGCCATGATAGCGACAAGAATTTTCTTTGCCATGGGAATCTACCTCCAAATAAATAATAATTTTATTCAGCAGAAGAAGCTTAATGCTTCTCTGCCGGATAACAGAATGTATACCTGATTAGTTTTTGCCTGACAGCACTTAATGATAATCAGAAAAAACAGCCAGAATCAGCAGAATTTTACGCCGCCTTCGACACTCATTGATTCAATGCGTGCCAGCGACTCAACACGAACACCCATCTCGCGAATCTTATTTCCGCCTGCCTGATACGCCTTTTCGATGACGATACCTACGCCGGCAACGCTTGCGCCTGCAGATTTGGCAACATCAAGCAGACCGAGAAGAGCCTGTCCGTTTGCAAGGAAGTCGTCAATGATGAGAATGTTGTCCTCAGGGGAGAGGAAGTCCTTGGAGACCATTATGGTGTTCGTTGTCTTGTGGGTGTAGGAATATACCTGTGAGGTGTATACATCGCCGCTGATGTTGACCGTCTTGCTCTTCTTTGCAAAAACAACAGGTACGTTGAAGTGCATCGCCGCAAGACACGCCACACCAATACCGGAAGCCTCAATGGTAAGAATCTTGTTGACGCCGCAGTCGGCAAACAGACGGTAAAATTCACGCCCGAGTTCGCTGATGAAAGCAACGTCGATCTGATGGTTGAGAAAGCTGTCAACCTTAAGGACGTCACCGGCACCGATTTTTCCGTCTTTGATTATTCTCTGCTCAAGTAATTGCATCAGAACACCCACAATCATAAAAGATAAAGCCGACAAATCTGCGACTGAAAAATAGTGGAAGAGCTGTCGGCGAGTGATTGATAATATATAGATATGCTATCATAATTTGTCGATAAAATCAACTTATATTTTGGATTATATATTAATCAGTATATAAAAAACATTACATTTGATGCAATGACGGACGAAAACGGCTAAAACAAAGGCTCCGCCCGCCGTATGTCCGGCAGCCGGAGCCTTTAATGCAATTGTCAGTCAGCAGAGCCCTCGCGGTAGCCGTCCTTGCGGAATACGACCAGAACTGTCTTTACAAGAATGCAAAGGTCAAACCAGAGAGAGCGGTTGTCGACATATTCTGCATCAAGGCGGACCTTTTCGTATACAGAAACATCGTCGCGTCCGTTTATCTGAGCCCAGCCGGTTATACCCGGACGGACAGTGTAAACATTTGCTTTTTTACGCAGATAATGTATTTCATGCTCACGTGCAATGAGGGGACGGGGACCGACAAGGCTCATATCGCCCTTGAGCACGTTGAAAAGCTGAGGCAGCTCGTCAAGGCTGGTGCGGCGGAGGAATGCGCCGACACGTGTGATATAGCGATAGGGGTCGTGAAGGTCGCTTGTCGCTGTCTCGCTGGGAGTGAAGGTGTACATTGTGCGGAATTTATAGACATTGAAAAGCTTTCCGTCAAGTCCGACACGACGCTGGCTGAAAATAGCGCAGCCCTTTGAATCGGCGCTTATAATCAGTGAGATAATAGCCATGGGAAGAGCAGTGAGGATTATGCCGATAAGCGAGACAACTATGTCGAATGCGCGCTTTATTGCAGAGTAGCAGGCTATTCTGACCTCATCGCGCATAGCCGCCCGTCTTTCGCTCCGGCGTACAGCGTATGCAATTTCCGGTGATGTTTCGCGGTAGTTTATCAATGTCTTCCCTCCTCTCACTTGGTATAGGATACAGTTAGCCAATTTCTTTTTCGAACAGATTATATATGCATTTTACGGTCAAATCAAGAGCTGGGGGCGATTTGTTACCATATTGTCACCATTTGAGGTTGTCCATTATAGCTTATCAATGGATGTTTTTGTCGGGTGTCACATGATATTGTATATTTTGACAGTCGGCATAAGGCTGACGGTGTCAGCGGTGCGCTTTATTATGAGTCAATAAAAAAAGATACCGTCTGAAAAACAGGCGGTATCTGTGTTGGTGGTTCAAATCAGAAGAATGCGCAGTCATCGATTGCTTCCTGCAGTTCATCGCTGAGGCGGTAGCTCTTTCCACCGCGGTAAATTGTGACCGCAGGATTGGAGAAACCGAAGATACCCAGCGTCTGCAGAGCGCTGTCTCCGCCGTGCTCGGAAAGGAATCCGGAGATATCAGACTGGGTGTTGAGTCCGTCTATGCCGACAGAAGGAGAAAGCGAAACGCTCTGTCCGTCAGAAATATCCGAGTCGGATACAGGCTCGTCTGTCAGCAGCTCTCCGCCGTCCATGGCAAGCTCTTCCTCGGAGAAAAGCATACTGCTGTCAAATTCGGCATCAGAAGCCGGAGCGCTGTCCATGTAAAGATACCACTGAGTCTGCGCATCAGCAGTGCCTGTAGCAGGAAGCCCGATCTTAAGCTGGAATGACATTACAGCCAGACGGGTGAATGCGCCGTAATAGGTGCTTATCTGCTGGTCGTAGTAGCCAAGCTCGGTCAGTCGTGACTGCAGAGTGATGACCGATTCGCCGGATGCTCCAAAATCAAGCGTTGTGTAAAGCAGCTCGTATTCAGGCAAAGGCTCGGTCGGTGCAGTGGTGGTAACCGTGGTTGTTGTGGTCTGAGCGGTAGTTGAAGCTGTTGTTTTACCGCCATCCTCACTGGAATCGTCAGGTTTTGCGGCGGTAGTTGTCGTAGTGGTTGTGGTTGTCACAGTCGTTGTTGTGGTGGTAGTGGTTGTGCGGGTTGTGGTGGTGTATTTCGGAGCGTCAGCCGCAAACAGTGCCTCTACTGTTTTCTTGCCTGCAACACCGTCAGCCGAAAGTCCGGCGGCGCGCTGGAAGCTGCGAAGTGCATCATAGGTCTTCTGACCGAAATAACCGGTTGCCTCAACATTCATGTAGCCCAGTTCGATAAGTCTGCGCTGTATCTCGGCGACCCTGTCACCGGTGGCACCCAGACGGAGCGAGCCGGTGGGCGCAGCCGTTGTGGTTGCTGCTGTGGTTTTCTTTGCGGTGGTTGCCGCGGTGGTTGTTGTGGCAGTGGTTGTCTTTTTGGTGGTAGTTGCAGTGGTTGTAGTTGTAGTCTTTTTTGCGGTAGTGGTGCTGTCAGGATCAGCCTTGCCGATAAGAGCACCCGACTGACCGAAATCATAAAGCTGACCGTCGACAGTAAAGTAACCGGTAACAAATTCGCCGTTGTGGTAGTAATATGTCTTGCCGTTGTATTCCTCCCAGCCGGTTGTGGGATATTCAACGCCCTGGATCTTGAACCATTTTACCCAGGGGTTCCACGAGCGGCTGTCCATGGTAGAGTAGACAACATTTACGCGCGAGTTTCTTGCGTCAACAGCCATGTTGACACCGCTTTCGTTCTTGCCGACATAAACGCCTGCGTGACCGTCGCACCACAGGCCGAGACCTATGACATTGGGCATATCTGCAATGTCACCTGATTCCTGTGAAGCATCGAGCAGTGCCTTTGCACCGCCGCCGCCGTTTATGTATGAGCGGATCAGTCCGGAGCAGTCAACAGTACCCTCGACAGAGCCGCCGAAGACATATTTCCAGCCCTCGTTGTAAGCGCGCAGCGCCCATTCTGCCATGCCGTGACCGGTCTTTTTGTCATCGGCAAGCGCAAGCGTATTGAAGCAGCCGAGCATAAGCACAACTGCAAGCAGCATAGAAATTATTCGTTTGAATTCACAGCGCATAATAACACCTTTTTCCGTTTATCATTCCGGTATAATAACTGAACAGCACCGAATTAATGCTGGTTTAATAATTCTGCTATAGAATTTTTGTGAATTAAGGATACGGAAGAATATACCGGCAAATAATAGCATGAGTATTTATTAATTATAAACCATTATTTTATATCAGGCAATACAAAAGACCTGTGTTAACGAATTTTTTGCTTTTCTGGAAGATTATATGCAGGGGGAAGGAATTATGCTGCAGAGATATATGAAGGGCAGCTTTTTTGAAAAGATAACACCGGAGGAGGTTGGAATCACATCTGCTTCGGTAATCAATATGCTTGAGCAGGCAGAAAAGCTTGGACTCAGGCTTAACAGCTTCATGCTTCTGCGCCATGGCAGGGCGGCTGTGCAGTGCTGGTGGAAACCCTACGCGCCGGAGTATCCGCAGCACGTTTACTCATTCGGAAAGAGCGTGACCTCTACGGCGGTCGGCTTTGCACTGAGCGAAGGGCTGCTGAGCCTTGACGACCGCGTGGCAAGCTTCTTTCCGCGCCGTGTCAGTGATGCTGCAGATGCGCGCGTTTATTCGATGACAGTGCGGCATCTTCTGAATATGACCTCAGGTGCGGTATTGTTCAACGAAGCGACAATGCAGCTTCATTCCGATTGGGTGCAGCGATTTCTGAATACTCCGCTGATGAGCTTTCCGGGCGATAAATTCGTATACAACAGCCTCAATACTTATATGCTCTCGGCAATACTCCGCAAAGTGACCGGAGTCGGTCTGGTCGACTATCTGATGCCGAGGCTGTTTGAACCGCTGGAGATAGAGCGTCCGGAGTGGGATAAATGTCCGCTCGGCATTGAGTGCGGCGGCTGGGGATTGTCGCTGCGTACAGAGGATATGGCAAAGCTGTGTCAGCTGTACCTTGATGATGGAATGTGGCGCGGACGGAGAATACTGCCGGAGGGCTGGGTTTCTCAGGCGTGCAGCCGGCACACAGCAACGGATACAGACGACAAGTTTTCTCATGAGCAGAACCGTGCGGGATACGGGTTTCAGTTCTGGCTCAATTCTGACGGAGTGTCCTGCAGAGCAGACGGAATGATGGGTCAGTATGGGATTATAATGCCGGAGAAGGACGTTGTCATCGTTACAACAGCCAGCGTGGCAGAGCAGATGAAGATATTCGACCTGCTATGGGATACAATAGTGAGCTGTATAGATTCAATTCCGGAGGGTTCACGCCCGGGTGCCGATTATGACGAGCTGTGTCAGCGGTGTGAGCAATTGGCAACACCGGTGCCTCAGGCGGTGCTGAGAAGCCGTACAGCTGAGCAGCAGTACAGTGGCATGGTGTTTACTTTTCCGCGCAATATTTCCTCTATGGTGCCGCTTGCGGTGCGTTATCTCTACGATATGCCCATGATGGGAATAGATGAACTGCGTTTTGATTTCGGTGACGACAGTTCATATATGACATGGCATGAGGACGGCAGTGATCACAGACTTTGCTTTACCTTTGACGGAGAGTATACAGATGATCTGCTGTGCATCGGAAATCGGAATATACCGGTCAAGGTGTATGCTGCGTGGACAGCAGCAGATACACTTCAGATCAATATCCGCCTGATTCAGACACCGCATATGCTGTGTGCGATGTTCCGCTTTTCAGATGATATAGTTACCTGTACGTTTGAGGAGGATCCATCTATAAATGATTCGCTGAAAATGGTAATAGGGCTGACAAGCATCACCAGACCGGTGTCAGAACGTTTTGCCCGTGTGCTGGAGAGGTCGCGAATTCCGCTGACAGGCAGAATTATGAAAAATGCAGAATAAAATACAATGATAAATACAAAAAGCGCCGGCAGAGAGTTATCCCTGTCAGCGCTTTTGTTTTGATCAGTTATGGGAAATTACTGAGCGTCGTCAGCCTTGGGCTTGCCGTTGCCGATCTTGTTGATGAGAGCGGTAACGATGATTATCAGTGCCATAACAACAAAGATGGAAAGCATGAAAACACCGATAGTCGGCAGCGCCTGAAGGAAGTTGTCCGGCTCAAACTTGAATCCGAGATCAATTGCCTGCTCAGCATCGCTGCCGGAAACAGCTGAACTGAGAAGGTCGGAGTTTGAAGCGGCATTAAAAAGATTGAAAAACATAATTATTCACCAATGGCTCCAATGGAGCGCATATCTCCTTTTCTGAAATATAGTAGGTGTCAGATTAACTGCGGATGTCAGCGGGCAAAACCGGTGAAAACGGTGTCGAAGAGAGCCTGAAGAGCTTCAATCTTTTCACCCTGGAGACTGAGAATGAGACCACCGGCGATAACCGAAGCGATCTGACCGGAGACGTTTACACCGATGGAGTGCATCAGCAGGAAGTTCTGGCTGTCCTCAGCAAGACCCATCTTGTGGACGATACGACCGGACATCGGGAAAGCAGAGATACCTGCAGCACCGATCATCGGGTTGATCTTGGTCTTGAGGAAGATGTTGAGGAACTTGGCAAAGAGAACGCCGCCGGCGGTGTCGACGATGAATGCGACGAGACCGAGACCGAGAATGAGAAGGGTGGAGAGGGAGAGGAACTTCTCAGCCTGCATCTGGCATGCGATGGTGAAGCCAAGGAATATTGTAACAAGGTTTGCGAGGGTGTTCTGTGCAGTTTCAGAGAGAGAGTTGAGAACGCCGCACTCACGGATAAGGTTACCGAACATAAGGAAGCCGATCAGGGAAGCAGCAGAAGGAGCAACCAGTGCTGCGATCATGGTGATGATGATCGGGAAGAGAATACGGGTGAGCCTGGTTACATTTTTGGGCTCATAGGGCATGCGGATAAGGCGCTCCTTGCGGGTGGTGAGCAGCTTGATGATAGGCGGCTGGATAATGGGAACCAGAGCCATGTAGGAATAAGCCGCGACCATGATGGCGCCGAGATATTTGGAACCGAGGGTCTGTGCAACAACGATGGAGGTAGGACCGTCAGCAGCACCGATGATAGCGATGGAGGCTGCGTCCTTTGCATCGAAGAACATGGATGCAAGACCGAAGGTGAAGAAAATACCGAACTGTGCAGCTGCGCCGAAAAGCATCAGCTTAGGGTTGGTAAGTACCGGACCGAAGTCGATCATGGCACCGATACCTATGAAAAGAATAAGCGGGAAAAGCTCGTTGGAAATACCGGCGTTGAAGAGGGTGACCATGGAGCCCTCGTGACCAATGACCTCAGAAACAGCGTCTGCATTGGGAATGTTTGCAATGATTGTACCAAAACCAAGAGGGAGAAGAAGTGTCGGCTCCATGTTCTTCTTGATTGCAAGGAAGATCAGGATACCGCCGATGACCCACATGACAGCGTGCTGCCATGTGACCTGCAGCAGGTTTTCGTAAAGAATTTCCATAACTTAGCTCCAATCTTTTTTATTTGACAGGGCTTCATCAGATGAGAAACCCTGATCCTTATGATTTTACCCCCGGCGATATCAGAGAGTACCGCCATAATTAATTATAAATGTTTAATATATAAATACAACTGTAATTAACGCCTGAAAGATGGACAATGCGGAGATTTACAGGCAGATATTATTCTGCCATTATCATGCTCATTGCCTCGGAGAATGCCATAGGATCGTCGAGCGGCATACCTTCAATAAGCAGAGCCTGTCCGTAGAGAAGCTGTGCATAGGAGGCAAGCTTGTCCTTGTCAGAGCCGTGCAGTGCAGTCAGCTTTGCGAAAATCGGGTGAGAGACATTTATCTCAAGCACACGCTCTGCGCGCATGGCGTTGTTCTCGCCCGGAGCGGCGCTGAGTACACGCTCCATCTCAAGAGAGATGGCACCCTCGGTGGTAAGACATACCGGGTGGCTCTTGAGTCGCTTTGATGCAACAACCTTCTTGACCTTGCCGCCAAGGCATTCACAAAGGCTTTCCATCATGTCCTTGTGCTGCTCCTGCTGTTCGGCAGCTTCCTTGCTCTGCTCATCGTCAAGACCGAGATCGCCGCCGGATACCGAGCGGAATTCCTTGTCCTCCCAGTTGTAGAGCATACGCAGTGCAAACTCATCAACGTCGTCAGTCATGTAAAGAATCTCGTAACCGAGGTCGAGAATGCGCTCGGTCTGAGGAAGCTTTGCAAGACGCTCCACGCTGTCACCTGCAGCATAGTAGATGTACTTCTGATTTTCACGCATTCTGCCGACATACTCAGAGAGAGTTGTCATGCCGTCATCAGCAGAGGTGCGGTACATGAGCAGATCGCCCAGCAGATCACGCTGCTGACCGTAGCTGCTGTAAATGCCGTACTTGAGCTGAAGACCGAAGTGCTTGAAGAATTCGGTGTACTTCTCACGGTCATTTTCCAGCATGGACTTGAGCTCGCTCTTGACACGCTTCTCAATTCGGCCTGCCATCAGCTTGAGCTGACGGTCGTGCTGCAGCATCTCACGTGAGATGTTGAGCGAAAGGTCCTGAGAATCAACAAGACCCTTGACAAAGCTGAAGCAGTCGGGCAGAAGTTCCTGACAGTTGTCAGTGATGAGTACGCCGCTTGCATAAAGCTTGAGACCCTTTTCATATTCGCGTGAATAGAAGTTGTAGGGAGTTTCTGCCGGAATGAAAAGCAGAGCGTTGAAGGTTGCGCTGCCTTCGGTGGCAATGTTGATCACCTTAAGCGGATCCTTGAAGTCGAAGAACTTGTCCTTGTAGAAATTGTTGTAATCCTCATCGGTAAGCTCGCTCTTGCTGCGCTTCCAGATAGGGATCATGCTGTTGAGGGTGTCGGTCTCTACGTAGTTTTCGTATTCACCGTCGCTGCCCTCGATGGGACGGTTCTTCTCGATATCCATCATAATCGGATATCGTATATAATCAGAATACTTGCGTACAAGCTGCTGTATCTCGTACTGCTCAAGGAAGCGGTCGTAATCCTCATCGTCGGTATTCGGCTTGAGGGTGAGAATTATCTCAGAGCCGTGGGTTTCCTTTTCGCAGGGCTCGATGATGTAGCCGTCAACGCCGGAGGATACCCATCTGTTGGCTTCATCAGAGCCGTATGCCTTTGTGATAACGGTAATGCTCTCAGCAACCATGAAGGCGGAATAGAAGCCGACACCAAACTGACCGATAACGTCGATTTCCTCGCTTGCCTCATCATCGAGGTCAGCCTTGAATTTGCCCGAGCCGCTCTGAGCAATTGTGCCGAGGTTGCGCTCGAGCTCCTCAGCGGTCATGCCGATGCCGTTGTCACTGATTGTCAGCGTACGTGCATCTCTGTCAACCTTCAGGCAGATGGCAAAATCCTCACGTGCAAGACCGGATATACCGTCTGTCAGGGTGCGGTAATAAAGCTTGTCAATAGCGTCGCTTGCGTTGGAGATAAGCTCACGCAGGAAGATTTCCTTGTGAGTATAGATGGAATTGATCATCAGCTCAAGCAGGCGTTTGGATTCGGCTTTGAATGCCTTTTTACGCATAAAATCACACTCCAAATAAATTCTGAGCAGTAAAAATACAACATAAAGAGTCAATGGCGCAATCTACTACATTATATATTATATACCAATATATTAAAAAATCAAGACTGCTATTAAACGATAACGAAGAATATTGCCATATAAGCAACACACAATTTTCATAAAGATTGACGTTATGCACATATCTCAAAATGAATGGGGAAGCACTTTCGTCAGTGCGTTTTGTTGACTTTACTTATGCCCAGATGTATAATGTTAGTATCCTAACAAATCAGAGGTGAGTGCATGGAAAAGAAGCGCTCGCTGGGCTTTACGGTCTGTACTCTGGGAAATGCGATGAAGCGCCGCATCGATGAGCGCATCAGTCGCTGCGTACCCTGTGTGACCACCCGTACCCATGGCTGGGTGATAGCATATCTTGCCGACCATGAGGGAGAGGAGATATTCCAGCGTGACATTGAGGCGCAGATGGGAGTGCGCCGCTCCACCGTAACAGGTATACTCCAGCTGATGGAGAAAAACGGTCTGATTGTGCGTGAGCCTGTAGCGCGTGATGCAAGACTTAAAAAGCTTAGCCTCACACCAAAGGCGAGAGAGGCACACATGGCTATCCGTCAGACAATAGAGCAGAATGAACGCGAAATGATGAGCTGTCTTACTCCTGAGGAACAGGAGACTTTTTTTGCGCTTGCAGACAAACTGACAGCCGGCATAAACGCTCAGGATAATGAAGAATGCCAGAATGAAAGGGGCTGTAAATTCGAATGATAAAAAAATTGGCAGGCTGTATACGTGAGTATAAGCTTCCGTCGATACTGACTGCGGTGTTCATCACCTTCGAGGTATTGATGGAGACGATAATACCGTTGCTTATGGCAGAGCTTATCGACAAGGGAATCGAAGGCAACGGCGGTGACGGTGACCTCAGAAAGATACTTATCTATGGCGGAATAATCGTGCTGATGGCACTTGCTTCGCTTGCTTTCGGTGTGCTCAGCGGTAGATATGCGGCTGTCTCCTCCTGCGGCTTCGGCAAAAATCTGCGCCATGATATGTATTATAACCTGCAGGATTTTGCATTCAGCAATATTGACAAGTTCTCCACAGCGAGCCTTGTCACCCGCCTGACTACTGACGTCACAAATGTGCAGAATTCGTATCAGATGATAATCAGAACTGCGGTCAGAGGTCCGGTAATGATAATCATGGCGGTTATCATGTCCTTCCGCATTCACCCGAAGATGTCGCTGATTTTCCTGCTTATCGTACCTATTCTCGCAGGCGGTCTGTATCTTATAATGTCGAGTGTTCATAAGATTTTCCGTCAGGCTTTCAAGATTTTTGATAAGCTCAACCGTGTCGTTCAGGAAAACCTGCGCGGAATGAGAGTTGTCAAGTCTTTTGTCCGCGAGGATTACGAGGAGAACAAGTTCAACGAGGTGTCACAGAGGATATTCGCTGACTTCACAAAGGCTGAGAATATCATCGCACTCAACTCTCCGCTGATGCTTTTCTGCGTATATACCTGTATGCTGCTGATTGCGTGGGTAGGCGCAAAGAACATTATTGCAGAAGAGATGACCACCGGTGAGCTTATGAGCATGATAACCTACACCATGCAGATACTCATGAGCCTCATGATGCTCTCGATGATAGTCGTGATGCTGACCATCTCCCGCGCATCTGCAGAGCGTATCGTGGAGGTGCTCGACGAGAAGAGCAACCTTACAAACGGAGAGAATCCCGTATATGAGGTCAAGGACGGCTTGGTTGTTTTCAAGGACGTCAATTTCAGCTATGTTGACGACGAAGAACGTCTCTGTCTCAAGGATATCGACCTTGAGATAAAATCAGGTGAGACAATAGGCATAATCGGCGGCACCGGCAGTGCAAAGTCCACCCTTGTTCAGATGATCCCCCGTCTTTATGATGTAACGGGCGGTTCGGTCATGGTCGGCGGAAGAGATGTACGTGAATACGACCTTGAGACCCTGCGCAATGAGGTTGCGATGGTGCTTCAGAAGAATGTTCTCTTCTCCGGCACAATCAAGGAAAACCTCCGCTGGGGCGATCCCGATGCAACCGATGAGCAGCTTATCCACGCCTGTGAGCTTGCACAGGCTGACGGATTTATCCGCAGCTTCCCCGATGGCTACGATACATACATCGAGCAGGGCGGTGCGAATGTATCCGGCGGACAGAAGCAGAGACTCTGCATAGCCCGCGCTCTGCTCAAGAAGCCGAAGATTCTTATTCTTGACGATTCCACCAGCGCGGTCGATACTGCAACCGATGCGCTTATCCGCAAGGCTTTCCGCGAAGAGATACCCGACACAACCAAGTTCATCATTGCGCAGAGAATTGCCTCTGTGCAGGATGCAGACAAGATAATCGTAATGGAAAACGGCGCTGTTGCAGCCTTCGGCACACATGAGCAGCTGCTTGAAACCAGCGAGATTTACCGCGAGGTCTATACCTCCCAGACAAAAGGAGGTGCTCAGGATGAATAACAGAATGCACGGAAAGCGCGGCATGCCGGCAGGTATGCCCAAGGGTGAAATGCCCGGAATAAAGCTGAGCACAGTCAAGCGTCTGCTGTCCTATCTGCTCAAGTACAAGGTGCATTTTGCCATCGTGCTGGTCTGCATTGCAATCAATGCGATAGTAACAGTGCAGATGTCACTTTTCATTCAGTCCATCATCGATGATTATATCAAGCCGATGGCAGAGATTGCCGCGGCCGGCGGAACACCCGACTTCGGACCTTTCCTCATGAAGCTCCTGAAGACAGCCGCAGTGCTCTTCCTTGGAATGATCGCACAGTATGTCAACAGCCGCCTGATGGTTGTTGTAACTCAGGGCACTATGCGTGATATCCGCGATGAGATGTTCAGCCATATGCAGACCCTGCCCATCAAGTATTTTGATACCCATACCCATGGCGACATAATGAGCCATTATACCAACGATACCGATACTCTGCGCCAGTTTGTATCGCAGAGCATCACCGGCACAATTTCCGCACTCTGTACAGCGATATCTGTGTTTGTAGCTATGCTTGCTCTCAGCTGGCAGATGACACTTGTTGTCGTAGCAACAGTCATTTGTATGCTGTTTGCAACAAAGACAGTTGCCGGAAACAGCGCAAAGTATTTTGTAAAGCAGCAGAAATCTATCGGCAGCCTCAACGGATATATTGAGGAAATGATGCACGGTCAGCGTGTCGTCAAGGTTTTCTGCCATGAGGAAGAGGCAAAGGAAGAGTTTGACAGACGCAATGATGAGCTCTGCGACAATGCAACAAGAGCAAACAGCTTTGTAAATATCCTCGGACCGATAAATAATAACCTCGGCCATGTGCAGTATGTTCTCGTCGCAATAGCCGGCGGTGTACTTGCCTGCGTGTTCAAAGACAGCGAAGGAATGCCGCTGCTCACACTCGGTACAATAGCTTCCTTCCTGCAATTCTCCAAGAGCTTCACTAACCCGATAAACCAGATGATGCAGCAGATGAACTCCATCGTCATGGCGCTTGCAGGTGCTGAGCGTATCTTCGGACTCATGGACGCAGAGCCCGAGCAGGACAAAGGCTATGTAACACTTGTCAACGCAAAGCGTGATGCAAAAGGCGAGCTCACTGAAACCACCGAGCGCACACATCTCTGGGCATGGAAACACCCGCATGAGGACGGCACCACCACCTACACCGAGCTTCAGGGCGATGTCCGTCTTACGGAGGTTGACTTCGGCTATACCGATGAAAAAATGGTGCTGCACGACATAAGCGTATATGCAAAGCCCGGCCAGAAGGTCGCGCTTGTCGGCTCTACCGGTGCAGGCAAGACCACAATCACCAACCTCATCAACCGCTTCTACGACATCGCAGACGGCAAGATTCGCTATGACGGAATCAATATCAATAAGATAAGAAAGTCCGATCTGCGCCGTTCGCTTGGCGTTGTTCTGCAGGACGTAAATCTCTTTACCGGCACAGTGCGTGAGAATATCCGCTATGGACGGCTTGATGCCACAGACGAAGAGGTCATCGAGGCAGCAAAGCTTGCAAATGCTCACGATTTCATCACCCGTCTGCCTCAGGGCTACGACACTGAAATCGACGGTGACGGCGGAAATCTCTCGCAGGGTCAGCGCCAGCTTATATCCATCGCAAGAGCGGCTATAGCCGACCCGCCTGTAATGATACTCGATGAGGCAACTTCCAGCATCGATACCCGCACCGAGGCACTCGTACAGCGCGGTATGGACGCACTGATGAAGGGACGTACAGTATTCGTTATTGCTCACCGCCTGTCCACCATTCAGAACTCTGACGTTATCATGGTAATGGAACAGGGTCGCATTATCGAGCGCGGCAGCCATGACGAACTCATTGCCGAAAAGGGCAAGTATTATCAGCTCTACACCGGCAAGGTCGAGCTGGAGTAAACTGAATATCAGCTGACGAAAATTAAATGCAAAAAGTGCTGCAGTAGTAATTACTGCAGCACTTTTTCTGTATGGTACCTTTATATCGTTTCTGGCAGTGTAAAGCGTTTTTTGGGGGGCATAATACCATTATCTTATCGGTAATACCCGAAAACAGGAATTTTTTTATCTAATGTATACATTATATAATGTGATAGTCTACATGTAAAGTGCAATTTTAAATTACTATCTAATTAATTCATTAGATAATTGGAGAGTAAGATATGGTAAGGTTAAATGTTATAGAGCTTCTGGAAAATAAAGGGCATACAAAATACTGGCTCTATAAACAGTTGGGTATGAGTTATCAGAACTTTTCACGCATGATAAACAATCAGACAAAATCGATCAGATATGAATACATTGAGGTTATGTGCCAGCTGCTCGAATGTACGCCAAATGAGCTTTTTGTGTTTACTGAAGACGAATAAAAACTCCGCCTGATCTTCATTGATCGGGCGGAGTTTTTTATACATAGTTAATTCTGCTCTTCTGCTGTCTTTTTCTTGATTGTGGTCTTGGGCTCAGTTCCGTTGAGTATGCGCTTTATGTTGCCGCGGTGGGTTATCAGTACGGTTATGCCGAAAACTGCCGCAACTACGGTCTGAATGATCAGGTATTCCTTGTTGTAGGTTACCGGGTCTTTTCTGTAGCGCAGGAAGTAGAGCTCAAGGAAGGTTATCAGCGGATAGAATATTCCGCAGGCGCAGGAGCCGATGGAGACGGTCTTTGTCAGACCGAAGCCGATGAGGAATACTGTGAGTATCAGCAGGAATCTCAGCGGAGAAAGGATTATGATGATGCCTGCAAGAGTCATGATTCCCTTGCCGCCCCTGAATCCGAAGAAAACAGGGAAGATGTGACCGACCAGAGCAAAAAGTCCGGCGATGCAGAAACAGATGCTCTTTTCAGCGGTGTAAGGGATATCAGTGCCGCAGACGGCCTCGAGAATGACCTGGCTGAGCAGCATGGAGGTCAGACCCTTGGCAAAGTCAAAAACAAAGGTGCATATTCCCGGAAGAAGTCCGACCGAGCGCAGAACATTGGTTGCGCCGGCATTTCCGCTGCCGTAGTTGCGTACGTCCTTGCGCTCGAACAGCCATGAGAATATGACTGCGAAACTGAGACTTCCAAGCAGATAGGAAATAACTGCGGTTATCCAATATGCATCAAAGACGTTGCTTTTGAAGAATTCAATGATACTCATAGGCGAAATAATTCCTTTCCGTGCATCGTGTACAGGGTTGAACAGACTTATTTATTCCTGTCTGATTTTTCTCTTATGACAAAGCGTATCGGTGTTCCTTCGAGACCGAAAGTCTCACGGATACGGTTCTCAAGATAACGCTGATAGGAGAAGTGGAACAGATCAGCCGAGTTGACAAAGCAGACGAATGTAGGCGGCTTTGTAGTGGGCTGGGTAATATAGTATATCTTCAGGCGCTTGCCTTTGTCGGAAGGCGGCTGAACACGTGCGGTGGCATCGGCAAGAATATCGTTGATCATACCGGTGGAAATTCGCATTGCGTTCTGCTCAGCAACGTATTTGACAAGTTCATAAAGCCTGTCCACGCGCTGTCCGGTTTTAGCGGATATGAAAACAATGGGGACATAAGCCATAAAGGAGAATGCCTCTTCGACCTTCTTGCGGAAGGCGTTCATGGTGCCGCCGTCCTTTTCAACAGCGTCCCATTTGTTTATGGCGATTATGCTTGCCTTGCCCTTCTGATGAGCAAGACCGGCGATTTTGGTGTCCTGTTCGGCAACGCCCTCGGTTGCGTCTATCATTATAACACACACATCAGCGCGATCTATGGCGTTATGTGCGCGTATAACGCTGAATTTTTCAATCGATTCGGTAACCTTGCTGCGGCGGCGGATACCTGCGGTGTCAATGAACAGATATTTTTCGCCTTCGCGCTCGACCATGGTGTCGATAGCATCGCGTGTGGTGCCGGCTATATCGGAGACGATCATTCTGTCTTCGCCGAGTATGCGGTTGATGAGCGAAGATTTGCCTGCGTTCGGGCGGCCGACAACAGCAACCTTGATGCAGTCTTCTTCCTCTTCTTCGAATTCCGCAGCGGGTATATGCTCGAATACAGCATCAAGCAGATCACCGGTACCGTGACCGTGAGCGGCTGAAACAGCAATAGGGTCACCGAGACCGAGATTGTAGAATTCATAGAATTCCGGCGTTGGTGCGCCTATGCTGTCGCACTTGTTGACACAGAGCACAATAGGTCTGCCGCTCTTCTGCAGCATGACGGCTATCTCCATGTCGGTTGCAACAACGCCGGCACGAAGGTCTGTGACCAGCACGATAACATCTGCCGAATCAATAGCAAGCTCTGCCTGATGGCGCATATGCGTGAGTATCTGGTCATCAGAGAAGGGCTCAATACCGCCGGTGTCTATGATAGTGAAGGGTCTGTTCAGCCATTCGCCGTCGCCGTAGATTCGGTCACGTGTAACGCCGGGGATATCCTCGACGATAGCAAGCCGCTGACCGATAAGCTTGTTAAAAAGGGTGGATTTACCAACATTCGGTCGTCCAACTATGGCGATTATCGGTTTTGCCATTATCCCAACCTCTTTTCCTAATATAATTATGTATATGTCAGGCCTGTCCGAGCAGAGCGTCAAGCAGCTCCCAGCCGTCATTTGTGACCGGAGTGATGCTGACGCCGAGCTTTTCACCGACTTCGTCGAGTGTGATGCTGTCGAGGAACATATCGCCCTCGTGTCGCAGCATTACCGACGGAATCAGCAGACGTCTGCCGTGTATTTCAACGTTGTCAAGCTGAGCGAGAAGGTCTGTGCCGGTAACAAGTCCGGCAACGGTTATCTGCTCACCGAAGAAATAATTTGTAATCGGTACTACTGACCATTTAGCATTCGGCCATTTGATTCGTGCCTCATCGAGAAGCTTTTCCAGAATGGGTGCTGCCGAAACGCCGGTGGCAATTGTCGCTTCATGGGGAAGGTCATCGCCGTCAGTGTTTTCAATAGCCGACCTGAACTCGGTACGGAGAAGTGTTACCATTCCGACGCCGTTATCAAGCTGAGGATAATCCTCATAGTGCTCATCAGTGAGCAGCTCGCGTCCGGCATTGAGATAGAATTCATCAGCTGCCCACACTATCATGCTGCCGTACTTTTTCCAGCACTCTGCTGCATAGGCGTGAGCAGTGTCGATAACCTGTCCGGCTTCTTCTGCAGTGTAGCAGCGCAGCTCAGGCAGACCCTCGCGGTGTCTGGTCAGTCCGACAGGGACCAGAGCAATACTGTGTACCTGCGGCGCAAGAGAGAGCAGGTCGTTAAGAGAGCGCTCAAGCTCGGGACCGTCATTGATTCCGGGACAGAGAACAAGCTGACAGTTTATCTGTATTCCGCCGTCAGCCAGTCTGCGGAGAAGGTCCATAATCCGGCATGCTGCAGGATTTTTCATCATTTCGACACGCAGCCCGGGATTTGTGGTATGTACCGAAACATTTACCGGACTGATGCGCATCTTTATAATACGATCAACCTCACGGTCGGTCAGGTTTGTCAGAGTTATGTAATTTCCAAAAAGGAAGGAAAGCCGTTCGTCATCGTCCTTGAAATAGAGTGATTCACGCATTCCTTTTGGTGTCTGATCGACAAAACAGAAGATGCATTTATTCTTGCAGGAACGCTGCTTGTCCATCAGATATGTGGCAAATTCCAGACCGATGGGCTGATATTCGCCTTTTTTGATATTGACGGTGCGTTGCTTGCCGTCTGATTCAAGAATTATGTCAAGTACACGGTCGGTTTCGTAGTAGCGGTAATCGAGAATATCATTGATCTCGTTTCCGTTTATGGATATAAGCTTTTCGCCGTCGTTTATTCCGGCGCGCTGAGCAAGACTGTGTGCTTCGACCTTACTGATTATAACAGACAATGAGGTCAGCTCCTGTCGAAAGAATAGCGCTGATTTGTTAAGCGCGCATTAAGTAAATATCAATTTGAGTTATCAGAGAAAAAAGACGGCTATAACAGCACAGCGTAAACGCTGCCGTTACAGCCGCCCTTGTCAGACAAACAAAGTATTAGTCAACCTTGACAACTTCTCTGCCCTTGTAGTAACCGCAATTGCCGCACAGGCGATGCATCTTCTTGAGCTCGCCGCACTGCGGGCAGGTTACAAGGTTGGGAGTCTCAAGCTTCCATACGCTGGAACGTCTCTTGTCTCTTCTAGCCTTGGATGTTTTTCTCTTAGGAACTGCCATGTCATTCTACCTCCTTTTAGCAAAAGACTTTAAGAAAATGATTCAACTGAAGCAAGTTCTTTCGTGCGGCTCAGTCATCAGACTTGAGCAATGCACGAAGTGCCGCAAGACGCGGGTCTGGCTCACCTAATTCACAGTCGCACTGACCGAGATTAAGGTTGCACCCGCATTTCGGGCACAGCCCTTTGCACTCTTGCCTGCACAAATGCTTGATAGGCATCTCGAGAATGATATCTTCTCTTGCCAATTCACCGAAATCCAGCTGAAAATCAGGGATATAAATCAGATTGTCTGATTCATCGTCCTCTATCTCAGCGGTGAGAATATGCTCAAAACTGAGTGAAAAACTCTCGGTGGAAAGCTCGAGACAACGGTCACACTCTCTCGTATACTCTACCTCGGCGCGATAGCGCAGCACAACAACACTGTTCTGATTCTCAACCTTACCGGAAATGCTGACCGGTCTGGTGATAGGAAAAGCATCATATATATCCTCGTCGGAGAGATCCAACTCAACCGAGATGGGGAGAATGAAGTTTTCCTGCTGGAAAACCTTTTTCAGGTCAAGCTGCATAAGCGCACCTCATAATTACCCTGTGGCATAATACCACAGAATAATAATCACTCAATATATTATAAGTACATTCAGACGATTTGTCAATCAAAAGTTTAGCTTCTGTGAAAAAATCGCCGCAGGTGTGAATCAGAGATAAGCCTTGAGAGCCTCGGGAACGTCTGAGGGCTCGATGGATGCGGAGAGAACAAGGTTGATATTCTCGACAACAGGAGCAATCTTTGCGATGAAAGCCTCGAGCTCTGCGAGATCAGTGCCGCCGATCTTGAGGGTGGAGTCGACGAGAATGTCGGTGATGTCATAGTTGCCGGAGCAAAGACCGCAGATGAAGCCGTAGAGTGCGTTGTAGCCCTCGATGTCGTAGTCCTTGATGTTTACAAGACGAGCCTTGTGGTCAACGTCGTAAGTGAGTGTGTCGCCTTTCTCGATGCAGACAACACAGCCCTTGGAAGCCTCGACAGCCTCGTGAGCCATGTCGATGAGCTTCTTGGTTTTTCCGCTTCCCTTAAGACCGATGAGTAACTTTATCATTTTGATTTCCTCCAAAACTCTTTATATTTGTGATTTTGCCCGCCATGTGCTGAGGTAATTACTCAGCAAGGCGCTTTTCGAGTTCCTTCTTTGCTTCCTCGTAGCCGGGCTTGCCAAGCAGAGCAAACATATTCTTCTTGTATGCCTCAACGCCGGGCTGGTTGAAGGGATTAACGCCGAGAATGTAGCCGGAGATTGCACATGCCTTCTCGAAGAAGTAGATGAGATATCCGAGCTCATGCTCGTTCCATGCAGGAACGTTAAGGACAAGGTTGGGAACGCCGCCGTCATTGTGAGCAATAACGGTTCCCTGATATGCCATCTTGTTGACGAAGTCCATGGTCTTTCCGGCGAGGTAGTTGAGACCGTCGCCGTCAGACTCGTTCTCAGTCAGAACCAGCTGGCTCTTGGGCTCTTCAACGATGCATACAGTCTCGAAGAGATTGCGTACGCCGTCCTGAACATACTGACCAAGAGAGTGCAGGTCGGTAGAGAAGATGACGGATGCGGGGAAGATACCCTTATGATCCTTGCCT
Organism: Acutalibacteraceae bacterium; assembly: GCA_045580875.1. GTDB lineage: Bacteria > Bacillota > Clostridia > Oscillospirales > Acutalibacteraceae > SIG598. The sequence continues at coordinate 4,110 of JAZNOP010000001.1, read as the reverse complement.
TCGCTCTCGCCGTAAAGCTGCTTCCACCACTCGCTCATCATCTGGAATGCAGGCTCGTAAGCAACCAGCATCTCAGTGGAGTAGCCCTGATTGTACAGAGCATTGCGGACTACAGCATACTTGTAGCAGTCGTTCTCCTCGATATCGGTGGAGCAGAGGGTTTCCTGAGCCTCACGTGCGCCAGCCATCAGAGCATCGATGTCAGCACCTGCAACAGCGATGGGCAGAAGACCTACAGCGGTGAGAACAGAGAATCTGCCGCCGACATTGTCGGGAACAACAAAGGACTCATAACCTTCTGCGTCTGCAAGTGCCTTGAGGGTGCCTCTTGCCTTGTCAGTTGTGCAGTAGATACGGCCCTTGGCCTCTTCCTTGCCGCAGTTCTTTTCAAGGTAGTCCTTGAATACGCGGAAAGCAATAGCCGGCTCAGTGGTGGTACCGGACTTGGAGATAACGTTGACCGATACACGCTTGCCTTCGCAGAGAGCGAGAAGCTCGTTGAGAGCAGCAGAGCTGATGCTGTTGCCTGCGTAGAAAATCTGCGGGGTATCCTTTGCGACGAGGTTATAGTTGGGAGATGTAAGGAACTCAATCGCAGCTCTTGCGCCGAGATAGGAACCGCCGATACCGATTACGATAAGGATATCAGAATCGGAACGGATCTTTTCTGCAGCCTTCTTGATGCGATCGAACTCTTCTTTGTCATAGTTGGTGGGGAGATCCAGCCAGCCAAGAAAGTCGTTGCCTTCGCCGGTGCCGTTGTGCAGTGTATCGTGTGCTGCAGCAACCTGAGCGCGGACGCTTTCGTACTTTTCAGGATCAATGAATGATTTTGCGTATTTTGTGTTCAGACGAACTGCCATGTGTTTATTCCTCCTGATTTTTCAACTATGCATATATAATACTATATTAAAGCATTAAATTCAATAGAGCAAATGCAAAATTTCAAAAAGTATCATTGTTTTTTGCTTCGATTTGTAGATTATATATCAAAAAGAGCCTCCAGCAGTATACCAAAGCAAATGCCGAATGATATTGCTTCGTCTGCTTCTGTGGTGACGATATTATATTCTCCTACAGGCTCGCCGTCAAGTGAAAGGGTGATTGTACCTACCTGCTGACCGGCTTCTGCAGGTGCTTCTATGTTTTCGGAGCAGGTAATCTTTGCTGTTATGTCGGCAGCGCGTCCTTTTGGAACAAGCAGATATCCGGTAAGACCGCTGCAGGTCGGCACGCTGCTTTTAACGCCGTTTATTACGGTTATGTCTGGTGTTTCGACCGGCAGTGAATCAAGAGAAAGCAATTCGCAGGAAGCAAACCCAAAGTCGAGCAGCTTTGTCGCATCGCCGAAACGACCGGCGCTGTTGGGTGCTCCCATTACAACGGCAATGAGAGTCATTCCGTCCCGCTCGGCAGTGGCGGCAACACAGCAGCCAGCCTGTGATGTTGTACCGGTCTTAAGCCCGTTTGCACCGTCATAATTACGGATAAGGCGGTTGGTATTTACAAGCTCAAGCTGACCGCCTCGCATGGAATCCATCCAGATTGTTGAGTATTCAAGCACCTTTTCGTGCTTCATCAGCTCAGCTGAAACTATAGCGATATCCCGTGCTGATGTGATGTGCCCCTCAGCGTCAAGACCGGTGCAGTTCCTGTATGCAGTGTTGGTCATTCCAAGCTGTACTGCACGGGCATTCATCAGCGCAACAAACCCCTCATGTGAACCGGCAATATGTTCTGCAAGAGCGGTTGCTGCATCGTTGGCAGAACCTACCATTGTGGCTTTGATAAGCTCGTGAACAGTCATCTGCTCACCGGGCTCCAGCCATATCTGAGAGCCTCCCATTGAGGCCGCGTGTTCGCTGCAGGTCACGATCTCATCAAGGGAAAGCCTGCCGGAGTCGAGAGCCTCGAAGACAAGAAGCATGGTCATAACCTTGGTAATAGAAGCCTCAGGAAGCGGCTCGTCTGGCAAAAGCTCATAGATGACCTGACCTGTCTGCATCTCCATAAGTATAGCTGACTTGCAGGTCAGCGCAAGCTCTGACGGATTAAGTGCCGGGATAGCCTGCGGTTCGTCGTAGTTATCCCACGGCGACTGAGCATAGGCGGTGAGCGGCATAACAGCGCAGAGAAGAATGCAAAGTAAAATTGCGACAGATTTTTTCATTGTGATACACCTCCGTAAAATATTGGGGATAGTCCTCTCAATACTTATGCACGGTATCTCATGTGTATCACAGCAGCGCAGTCAGCTTCTGCAGAACGATAAATTTTGGTTTATGCGATTAAGCGCAGGCAGATTAAAAGTTTCGTCCACCTTTGTCAAAGGTGGCAGATCGAGGACAGCGTCCTCGTGGAGTTTGAGGCAAAGCCTCAACTTCTCATCGAAAAAGAATTAAGGACTCCGTCCTTAAAACCTGCAAGGGCGTTGCCCTTGACCTACGACCTTTTGAAAAAGGTCGATCAAAACTTTTACTCCGCTAAACCAAAATTTACCGCACTGTCCCCCAAATGCCTGCCGATTGACTAATCGGCGAAAACATGGTAAAATAATTAGATGTGATTCAAGAGATATAATACCAACACGAATGAGGTAATACTGTGGCAGATAACAAACGTGATTATTATGCCGTTTTAGGTGTTGAGAAAACGGCTTCTGACGATGAGATAAAAAAAGCCTACCGTCAGATGACAAAAAAATATCACCCCGACCTGCACCCCGACGATGCAGGTGCAGAGGCGAAATTCAAGGAAATCAACGAAGCATACGAGGTGCTTTCCGATAAGGAAAAGCGCTCCAGATACGACCAGTTCGGTCACGCAGGTGTTGATCCCAATTTCGGCGCTGGCGGAGCAGGCGGCTTCGGCGGCTTTGATTTCGGTGACTTCGGCGATCTGGGCGATATCTTCGGCAGCTTCTTCGGCGGCGGTTTCTCCGGTGGCTCTACCCGCGCAAACACCACAAACGCCCCCCGCAGAGGCAGCGATATCCGTCAGACCTTTGTTCTCTCCTTCGAGGAGGCTGCAATGGGCTGCAAGAAGGAAATCGAATACCGCCGCATAGAGCAGTGCAGCGACTGTAAAGGCAGCGGCGCCAAGCCCGGCACCAGCCCCAAGACCTGCGATTACTGCCACGGCTCGGGCTATGTCAAGACCCAGCAGCACACCATGTTCGGTGTCATTCAGACCCAGCAGGCGTGCAGCCAGTGCCGCGGCACCGGCAAGATAGTCGAGCAGAAGTGTCCCAAGTGTTCAGGCGCAGGCAAGGTTCGTGTTCCGCGCAAGAAGGAAGTTGAATTCCCTGCAGGTGTCGATGACGGTCAGACCCTGACCGTACGCAGCGAGGGCAATGCTGGCGTAAACGGCGGTCCCAGCGGCGATCTCTACATCGATATCGTTGTACGTCCCCATCACTTCTTCGAGCGTGACGGCTACGATGTACACTGTGAAGTCCCCCTCACCTTTGCTCAGGCAGCTCTCGGTGACGAGATTGATGTCATGACCCTCGAGGGTCCGCAGAAGGTCAAGGTCTCCTCCGGCACTCAGCCGGGCGACACCCAGACACTGCGCGGCAAGGGTATCCAGCGCCTCAACGGACGCGGCAAGGGAGACCAGATCATTCATTACACAATAACTGTACCTAAATCCCTTAATTCCGAGCAGAAAAAGCTTATCCGCGAAATGGACGCAGCTATCCCGAAGAACTCGGCAAAGAAGGGCTTCTTCAATCACTAAATTCACCGACCCGAGCGGGATCAGCCGATTCCGCCCGGGCTTCCGTTTTTGAGTAGGAACTGAACGGTAAATTTTGGTTTAGCGGAGCAGCCTTTGGTGATGCACAGGCTGTGCCCAACCCCAAGACCTCGCCGGAATTATATCGGCGAGGTCAGCCGACCTGAGAAGCTGCAGCGAGAGTCGCCCATAGCTTAGATCGGAGCCGGATATAAATCGGCTCGGGGAGCGGCTTGCGTGGGATCATTTGCTAAGCAAAAACAAGAGCGCCTCGCCCGAGACGACGAACTGGGGATAAGTCATGATTGCGCATTGCAGATCGGCTTTAAAGGGCGTTTTTTCCTTCATTTTTTTCGCCGAACAAAAAAATGAAGG